>JBCBUE010000001.1:0-23379 GCA_039818285.1 Planctomycetota bacterium
TCCGCTACGCTCCGCCCGCCTCAGCACATTGCCTCCGGTCTACCGTAGACTGTGGACACAACCGTGGGGGAAGGTCACCACCGCGACGCCTCCCACGGATCACGCATCGCGCCGTGAGCCGCTCGTCGAACAATCTGCGCTACGACCTGAGTCAGTGAGGATTCAGGCCTCACCACCCAGACGGGGCCTGCCATTCGAATCGCCTCTCGCCACAGGCGCATCGCTTCGCGGCCGTGAAGGCAGGCGTAGATGAACCGCCAATGGCGCTGCCGGGGCCGCCAGTAGCGATGATCGTGCGGAAACGTCAGCGCCATCGCGTCGCCCGGCGTCAGCCTTCGCTCGGCGGTGCCGTAGCGCAGACGACCTTCACCCTCGAGCGTGATTTGAATCAGCCCAAACTCGGCGTCGCCGCGTTCGAGGCCGTGCCAGTCGTACCGCTCGGGCGGTTGGCGGTCTTCATGCCCCGCAGCCGAGAGCATGGCGCGCAGCGGCACGTCGCGACCGAACGGCACGATCGAGAGCGAGCAAACATCCGTGGGTTCGAAGACAGACCGCATAAAAGTACATGTAATAGCAAATCGATGCTTATTTTCAAGACATTTTCATCCTTAATCTCTCTCATAACTACACAACGGGTCACCGCTAATGCCTGTCCAAGTCACCTTCATCGGCGCCGGCTCCGTCGGCTTCACCCGCCAGCTTGCTCATGACCTGCTGCTGGTTCCCGAGTTGAGCGACACCGTGTTTGCGCTGCACGACATTAACCGCGACAACCTCGCGATGGTCGCGCAGCTGCTCAAGAAGGACATCAAGGCCAATAAGCTGCCCGCCCGCGTCACCACCTCGCTGAACCGTCGCAAGGCGCTCGAGGGCGCCGACTACGTCATCAACTGCACCCGGATCGGCGGGCTGGAAGCATTCCAGCAGGATATCGACATCCCCCTGAAGTACGGAGTCGATCAGTGCGTCGGAGACACGCTGTGCGCCGGCGGGATCATGTACGGCCAGCGAAATATCCCGCAGATCACGGCCTTCTCCCGCGACACGAAACAAGTCGCAAATTCCGGTTGCCTCCTGCTGAACTACGCCAACCCCATGGCGATGAACACGTGGGCGGCGTTGGACCTCTACGACAACGGCGAAGGCGTCGATACCGTCGGCCTGTGCCACGGCGTTGAAGGCGGTTGGTTCTGGATCGATCGGTGCCTCGCCCGTCTGCACGGCGACGAAGACTTCGGCTGGAAGCAAGTTGAAGATCGGCGTGCACGCACTCAGGTGGTCTGCGCGGGGATCAATCACCAAACCTGGTACACGAAGGTGATCTATGACGGCCGTAAGATTGATTCCGCTGAGCTAGTCGAGGCCTTCGAGTCGCATCCCGAGGCGGCAGAGACCGAGAAGGTACGGATCGACGTGCTCAAACGGTTCGGCTTCTTCTCGACCGAGTCCAACGGACATCTCTCTGAATACCTAGCGTGGTATCGCAAGCGACCCCGCGAGATTAAGCGGTGGATCAACACCAACAGCTGGATCAACGGCGAGACAGGTGGCTACCTTCGCGTCTGCACGGAAGGCAGGAACTGGTTCGAAACCGACTTCCCCAAATGGCTGGGCGAAGCCGGCCAACCCATGTCGACGTGGACGCGTTCAACCGAGCATGGCTCGTGGATTATCGAGGCACTCGAGACCGATCGTCCGTATCGAGGGCACTTCAACGTCCGCAATCGCGGGGTGATCGACAACCTGCCTCCGGACTGCGTTGTTGAGGCACCGGGCTACGTCGACCGCACCGGTATTCAGATGATGTCGGGTATCGAGCTCTCGCAACCCTGCGCCGCGACCTGCCGAGCTTCGATCGACGTGCAGCGCATGAGCAAAGAAGCAGCCTTGACTGGCGATGTCGCGCTGCTCAAGCAGGCGATGCTGCACGATCCGCTCGTTGGTGCCGTCTGTAATCCCGAAGAGGTCTGGCAGATGGCCGACGAGATGCTCGTCGCGCTCCGCGACTGGCTGCCGAACTACAGCAAAGCCGACATCGATGCGGCATCGCGGCGTATGGCCCACCCGGCCGTGAAGACGAAGCCGTGGCCCGGTGCGGCGCGTAAGAAAGTCAAAACCGTCGCTGAGCTCCGCAGGGCCGGCAAGGGAGACGCGCTGTCTGCCGACAAGGGCACCGACCGCGGGGCAAACGTCAAGCAACGGTCGGCTTGAACGCACGGATCAAGTCACCGCTCTGAACTCGCCCGCGCTCGACAGGATCACAAGTGACCATGAGCCGACTAGCCGAACCCCAATACGCGATTGGCGTCGACTTCGGCACAAACTCCGCACGCGCGCTCGTGGTCGATTGCAGCAACGGACGCGAAGTCTCAAGCCATGTCACCCACTACCCTTCGGGCGAGGCGGGCATCCTGCTCGACCCCAATGAGCCACATCTGGCGCGACAGCATCCTGGCGATTACATCGTCGGCTTCGAGCAGAGTGTGCGCGGCGCGGTGTACGAGGCGAGCGAGACGGACCACGAGTTCGCGCCTGACCAAGTAATCGGTATCGGCGTCGATACGACCGGTTCAACACCGCTGCCAATCGCGGCCGACGGCACGCCACTGGGCATGACCGACGCGCTTCGCGAGCATCTCGCGGCGCAGGCGTGGCTTTGGAAGGACCACACGGCCCACGCGGAGGCCGCCGAGATCACCGATCTCGCGCATCGACGCGGCGAGCCTTACCTGGCCAAGTGCGGTGGTGTGTACTCTTCCGAGTGGTTCTGGGCGAAGATTCTTCGTTGCTGCCGTGTTGCCCCCGAGGTCTTCGACGCGGCGGCTTCCTGGGTCGAGTTGGCGGACTTCGTGCCGGCCTATGCGAGCGGGACGACCAAACCGGGCTCGATCGTGAGAGGCATCTGTGCGGCGGGTCACAAAGCGATGTTCAACCCCGCGTGGGGGGGCCTGCCATCGGAGTCGTTCCTAAACGAATTAGACCCCGAACTCGGATTGCTACGCAGCCGACTCTTCGAGAACGCGGTTCCTTCGAGCGAACCCGCGGGCCATCTGACGCCCGCCGTCGCTGCCCGATGTGGGTTGCGTGCGGGGACCCCGATTGCTGCTGGCGCCTTCGACGCGCACCACGGCGCGGTCGGCGCCGGTGTCGCACCGGGCACGCTCGTGAAGATCATGGGCACGAGCACGTGCGACATCACGGTGTGGCCGGACGACGCCGATCAACCGCTTGGTGATATCCCGGGCCTGTGCGGCGTCGTGCGTGGCTCGGTCATCGACGAGCACTTCGGGCTGGAAGCCGGCCAGTCGGCCGTCGGCGACCTGTTCAACTGGGTCGCCAAACGCCAGGCACCGGCCGAGTACACGCAAGGCGACGACTCGCACGCCGCGCTCACCGCAGAGGCCGAGCGGTTGCGACCCGGCGCCTCCGGCTTGCTCGCGCTCGATTGGAACAACGGCAACCGCACCGTGCTCGTCAACCCACGACTCAGCGGGCTGCTCGTCGGGCAGACGCTGCACACTTCCGCCGCCGAGGTCTATCGCGCAGCGGTGGAGGCGACCGCCTTCGGCGCCCTCACGATTGTGGAACGCTTCGAGGCGCATGGGGTCACGATCGATCGCGTCGTCAACTGCGGCGGGATCGCAGAGAAGAGCTCGTTCGTCATGCAAACCTACGCGGATGTGCTGAACCGCCCCATGTTCGTCAGCCGCTCATCGCAGACGTGCGCGCTCGGCGCGGCGATGTTCGGAGCGATCGTCGGCGGAGCACACCCCGATGCCGCGACGGCCCAGGCTGCGATGACCGGCGTGAAGGACGTCATCTATCGACCAGACCCGGACGCGGTTGCCGTGTACCGCGAGCTGTACCGGCTTTACTCGACGCTGCACGACGCCTTTGGCGGCGTCGACGCTGACGCCACGGCGTTAGCCCAAGTCATGCCCAAGCTCATGGACCTGCAAGCCCAAGCCCTCCGCGGAGCGACCCATGCGGCATGAAACCCTGCGCGAACAGGTCTGCGACGCCAACCTTCGACTCGTCGACGAAGGCCTGGTAACGCTGACATGGGGCAACGTCTCGGGGATCGATCGGGCAGCCGGCGTCGTCGCGATCAAGCCCAGCGGCGTGTCGTACCGCGAGTTAAGCCCCGCGTCTATCGTGCTGGTCGACCTCGACGGCAAGGTCATCGAGGGCGCCGCACGCCCGTCATCCGACACACCGACGCACACGCTGCTCTATCGACACTTCCCGTCGATTGGCGGCGTCACCCATAGCCACAGCCCCAACGCCACGGCCTTCGCCCAGGCTCGTCGCCCGATTCCTTGCCTCGGGACCACGCACGCGGACCACTTTGCCGGCCCGGTACCCGTCACGCGGTGCCTCGGCCCACGCGAAGTAGATGCCGGTTACGAGTTGGCGACCGGCGCAAGCATCGTGGATCGATTCGGCGACGTCGACCCCGTCGCCATGCCGGCCGTGCTGGTCGCGGGGCACGCCCCGTTCACGTGGGGAGCGACCGCAACCGAGTCGGTGGCCAACGCCATCGCGCTCGAGGCCGTTGCCGGCATGGCGCTCGCCACCGTCTTCATTCGGAACGACACGCCCGAGCTCGAAGAGCACGTCCGTGCCAAGCACCACGCCCGGAAACACGGCCCCGGCGCCTACTACGGCCAGCCCGTCTCCGAGGACCCATCATGAAGCTTCCACCGGTCCACGCGCACTTCGTGACGGGCAGCCAGCATCTCTATGGCCCCGAGGCACTGGCCCGAGTTGCCGAAGACGCGAGGCGTGTGGTTGATGGACTCAACCGCGCGGGCACCTTAAGCGTGCCGCTCGTGTGGCAGCCGACCGCCACCACATCCGACGAGGTCGCCGCGCGTCTTGCGGCCGCCGATGCAGATGATGCGTGCGTCGGCGTTGTGGCTTGGATGCACACGTTTAGCCCGGCAAAGATGTGGATCAACGCGCTGGACCGCCTCGACGCGCCGCTCTGTCATCTGCACACGCAACTTGAGCGGGATATCCCGTGGGCGACGATCGACATGGACTTCATGAACCTGCATCAGTCCGCTCATGGCGGTCGGGAGTTCGGCCACGCGTGCGCCCGGGCCGGCGTCAGACGCGTCGTGATTGCGGGCCATTGGGAGGCTCAGCGCGTCCAGCATCGGTTAGACGTCTGGCTGCGGGCAGCACGCGCCCGGCACGACAGTCAGCGGATGAAGGTCGCCCGGCTCGGTGACAACATGCGCCACGTCGCCGTCACCGAGGGCGACAAGGTCGAGGCCCAACGCGTCTTCGGTTACCAGGTGAACGGCTACGGCCTCGGCGAACTAGGGGCGCATATGGCGGACGTCGCCGACGTGGAAGTCGAACGACTCTGTGAGGAGTACGAGCAGGCGTACCACCTCGCGGCCGAGCTCCATGCCGACGGCAATCGACGTGACTCGCTACGCAAGGCCGCTCGGATCGAACTCGCCCTCAGGAGCTTCCTCGACGACGGCGGCTTCACGGCGTTTACGGACACGTTCGAGAACCTCCACGGCCTCGAACAGCTTCCCGGCCTGGCCGTTCAACGGCTCATGCAAGACGGCTATGGATTCGGCGCCGAGGGCGATTGGAAGACGGCTGCCCTGGTGCGCTCGGCCAAGGTGATGGCCGAGGGGCTGCCCGGCGGGACGTCGTTCATGGAGGACTATGTGTATCACTTCGACCCCGCCTCCCCGGGCTGCCTGGGGGCGCACATGCTCGAGGTCTGCCCGTCGATCGCAGCCGAGCGCGAGCGCTGCGAAGTTCACCCGCTGGGGATCGGGGGCAAGGCCGATCCGGTGCGGCTCGTGTTCGACGGCGAGCCGGGGCAGGCGGTGAACGCGTCGATTGTCGACCTCGGGGATCGGTTTCGACTTCTCATCAACTCGGTCAACGCCAAGGCGATTCCCGAGGCAATGCCGAGCCTGCCGGTCGCAAGGGTGTTCTGGGAGCCCGAGCCCAGCCTGGAAGAGGCCGCCGAGCGCTGGATTCTCGCCGGGGGGGCGCACCACACCGCGTACTCACGGGCTCTCACCGCCGAGCACTTCCGGACGTTTGGCGCGATGCATGGCGTTGAGACGGTCGAGATCGCATGAATTCAGTCACGACCCAGGCCGGCTTTCATTCGAGTCGACTTGAAGTGACCGGCCTGCTCAACTCTAGTCGTCGTTCAAGGTGACCACGGAGTTCGGTGAGCCCGTCGATGACACCTTCAGAGAATCGATCGCGTCGACCAGCGTGTAAACCTTGGCGTGAGCGTCCCGGAGCGGGGAGACGAAGGCGTCGTAAGGCCGCCAGTCTTGACGCAGCAGGCCGGTGTTCGTGTCGATGCCGTCGCGGAACTTGAAGTAGTCCCAGCCCACGCACTTCCCGGATTCCAGGAGACGCAGGGTGAAGTTCTCGTACCAGATAGCGCGTTCGCGCTGGGTGGGCACGATCCAGCCGGCGCCTCTGTCGTTGGCGAGGTTTGAGTCTTCGCCGCGAACGTAGAACTCACTGATGATGAAGGGGGACTCTCCGACCCGCTCCCACATCGCCATCTGCGTCGCGCTGGGCTCCCAGGTCCCGTACAGATTGATCGAGACGATGTCGCAGTGCCTGCCGGCCGCTTCGATGATCTCTTGCATCTTGTGCCCCGACCCATGGAGGCGTGAGCCGAGGATCATGTGATTGGGGTCCACCTCGCGGATGGCCTCCGCGGCCACGGCGTAGTAGCGGTCGAAGACGGCGCCCATGAACGCTCTGTTGTCCGCGGCCGTCACCATATCGGCGGAGGCGTCGGGGCCGTATTTGTTGCGCAGCCAGTCCCAGGCCGCCGCGCGCGTGTGCCGCTGGACCGGGTCGTCGGGGTCTAGTCTCAATGCACGCTCAAGCGCCCTGCGATTCACGGGCAGCTCATTGTCGATGAAGTGCCCGACCAGCCAGGGGTCGTATTTGGTGTCGGCGACGTGCAGCCGCGCGTACTCACGGGCGTGAGCCGGGAAGTCGGGGTGAAAGGAAGGGATGAGGCTGTGCTCGAAGGCCATGTTGCCGGGGTTCGGGCTTGTAATCTCGAGTATGCGGCCGAAGCGAGTCATCATGTTGAGCGAGTTGACGTAAGGCAAAGGCTCGGCTGTCGCCCGGAGCGGATCATTGGTCGACCACCGGCCCCACGCATTGAAGCCGTAGTCCCGCGCGATGGCCGTGGAATCGGCGGCCCAGACGGCAACATCGTCGTACCCGAGCTCGGCCTGCCGCTCCGCGGACAACGCCTCGAACCCGTTGCGGTACGTCGAATTGACGGCCTTGCGGATCTGCGGGTGCCCCAGTGGATCGATGATCCACCATCGGTCACCGATCTTCTCGACACGGAAAAAGCCCGTCGCCTCGTGTTGCCGGTCCAGCCGTCCGCCGTATTTCGACAACGCCGTCGGCGCCGTCGCCGCGGCGCCAAGCGCATCGAGTGCCCAGTCGTAGGTCGTGGCCTGGTACGTCCTCCAGGTCCTGCTGCGGCGGTTGCGCGATTCCAGCTCCACGGAGTCGGCCCCGTGCGTCGGCTGAAGCGACACGGGCGCGGTTTCCGAGCCTGTGGGCTGCGCACGAGCCATCGCGGCGATGAGCAAGACGCCCACGACGCCGACGAGACACCGCCCGAGCCAGGCCGTTGCACCGCGGCTGGATGCGGAAATGGTCTGTTGAGTACACGAGCGGCCAGGGTGTCGCGTTGCCATGTCGTTCTCCATCGCTTGGTCGCCGGTTGGAAAGCACTATTTCGGAAGAGGTTCACTCACAAACAACACCTCACGAAGACGATCCGGGCATCAGCCCGCGGCGTCAGGTCGCCAGCACGCCGGCCTCGCCCCGCCGGGCCTCGAGGGCTCGGCGCGTCGCCTCGGCCCGGGCGCGGCTGATCGGGTACAGGCAGAAGACCGCGATCGCCAGTATCAGCCCGGATCCCTGACAGATGATGAGGGTCAGGAGCATCCGCTTGCCCACCGCGTCGGTCACGCCACCCGCCGCCTCGGCGGCCGCGGGATCGAAGCCGATCCACTCGAGCAGGTAGCCGCCGATGAGGACCGTGAAAGCAAAGGCGATCTTGCGCCCGAATCCCTGCGCCGCCCCGAACATGCCCTCGCGACGGCGGCCGGTCTTCAGTTCGTCCTCGTCGCAGATGTCAGCGGTCATGGAGTCGATCATGAGCCAGCATCCCTGGCCGCCGAGCGCGGTGATAAAGGTCGCGATCAACACCCCGAGCTTGATCGTTTCGGGATCGATGGCAAAGCCCTGCACGAACAGCCCACCGATCATGTCGACCACCGAGGCGAGCCAGAGCACGGGCGGCAGCTCGGGCGAGTTCACCGCGGCCGTCGGTTCGTACAGGACCCAGATAGACAGCGTCCCCGCCAGCATGAGCGCCAGACCGAGCAGCATCGCTGCCCGTTTGCCCGTGACGCGGGAGACCTTCGCGATGAGGAACATCGATCCGTACGAGACGGTCGCCGCCAGGACGCCGGCGATCAGCCCGAGCAGCGACGCGTGGTCCTTGGCGATGTCCACGGAACCAACCTGAGCAAACACGAAGTAGATCAACGCGAACGTGCCGACCGTGCCCGCCGTGAAGATCCCCATGATGACGGCGATATAAGCGATGAACAGGATCAGGAACGGTCGATTGCTCAGCGTGTACTTCACCGCCGGCAGGATCGGAGTCGTCGGCTGGATCGCGGCTTCGGGTCGCTCGCGGGTTGAAAGCACCGGGATGAGCCCCGTGACGAGGATCACCAGCCCCAGGCCCACCGAAACGAGGCGCGTGCCGTTGATCTCCCCCTCGATGCCTTCGCCGAACACCTCCCGCCGACAGAGCCAGTAAAGCGCCGGGACGGTCATGCTGGCCAGCAGGCCGAGATACATCCGCCACGCCAGCACGCGGGTGCGTTCGTCGTAGTTGTCGGTCAGCTCGAAGCCCAACGCCGTGAAGGGCACCGTAAACAGCGTGTAAAAGACGAAGTACACCGACCCGACCGCCGCGAGGAACCAGAACGGCACGTTGCTGTACCACGGGTTGTCGATCGTCTCGAGCATCGGCGGGTACCACATCAGCGGCAACAGCACCGCCGAGCCCACCGCGCCGATCAACATCATCGGTCGGCGCCGGCCGAAACGTGTCCTCAGGTTGTCGGACACATTGCCGATCAGCGGGTCGGTGATCGCGTCCACAAACCGCGGGATGGACAGCGCAAGCCCGGCAAGCCCGGCGGGCATGTTGAACGCGGTGACGTAGATAATCATGCCCAACACGAACAGCGTGTTGGCCATGAAGTTGTCTGCGATCCCGCCAAACCCCCAGCCAACGCGCGTGTACAGCGGCAGCCTTGCGGCCGGCGACGAAACTGCACGGTCCGTGCTCGATCCTGCCGCGGTAGTCAACGCGAGACCTGCTGCACGTCGACGGGTTTGCTGTCGGCAGCGCCTCGCTGCGGGTTCGCGACGATCAGGGGCGAGACGAACGTCGCCCAGTCGTGATTGTTGTTCTTCTTGGGGTCCACCTTGAGCGTAATCTGCACGGTCCGCCCGGCGTACTGCGACAGACTCACTCGGTGATCCTGCAGTCGGCTGTTCATCGCTTCGCGACGAACGCGGGTCCTGCCATTGACCTCAACGCTGAAGATCACGCCGTCTCTGGTTTTGTCATGGACGTGCGTCTGAAAGACCAGGGCCAGGCCCTGCCGACGCGGCAGATCCAGGGTGTAGGTCACCGAAGCCACGCCCTCATCCGGCTGCGGCGGATGCACAAACAACCCGCGGGCGATCCCGCCGTTGGCCAGCGGGATGATGCGGTCGCTGATCTTCATCACGTTTTCGTGCTCGGCCTCGAGCGCCAGGTTGATCAGATTGAACAAGACCTCCGAGTTGCCCGCGGCCGTCGGGGCGGTGTCGGAGACTTCGGGGAACGGACCGGTTTTGACCTTCGCGTCGCTCCAACTCTCGATCCCGAGGATCGGGAAGGCGAACCGGGTCGCGTCGCTCCATCCGTCGGTGCCCGCGGCCTGGAAGACGTACCACGATTGCTTGCGGCGATCCGGCGTCTCGGCGGGTGCGGGCTCGGGCTTCTCGCTCCATAGGCCGAGCCGAAGCCCGAACTCGTGGCGGGTGTCGACGTGGCGGTGCAGGATGTAAGCCTCGACGTGCGGGACCTGAGCGATCCGCTCGTAAGACAACGCGTAAGCCGCCGCCTGGATCGCCTCGCCGTCGGAGCCTTCGGGCGTGTCGAGCCCCTGCTCGGAGAAGATGAGCCGTCTCGGCTGGCCTTCAACCAGCATGTGCGGCTTGTGGAGGAACGATGAAAGGACCTCGAAGTTCTTGTAGGTGATCCGCGGCGTGTCGTAGGCGAACCACGCGGTGCGGTCTTCCCAGAACCGGGGGTCTCGCAGGTTCTCGGGGTACGGGTGGTGAGCGACATTGAAATCGAAGTTGCCGTCCTGATTGGCCAGCTCGACGAGTCGCTCGAGGAAGGCTTTCCCCGCGACGTTGCGGCGGCTGTCCAGCGAGTTCGGCCGGGTCCAGCTGTGCGTCAGCGAGATGAACACGGGAAGCTCGGGGTGGACCTCGCGGACGGCAAGCCAAGCCAGGCGCATCTCATCGATGTACTGCGTCGCGATCGTCTCCATCGGCGCGGCCCCGAGGTTGTGCCACGTCCAGTGCGAGTCAACCTCGTTGCCGATGATCCAGCCACCGATGGTTCCGTGCTCGGCGGCGGGCTGGCTGTAGCGCTCGGCGAGGAATCCCAAGACGCCGCGGAAGTGGGCGATGCCCTCGGGCGTGGTGGTATTGAACGCGCACAGATTGAATGGCGCCCCTTCGACGTCGCTGGCTGGATGGCGCATCGGGTCGTCGAGCCCGGCTTCGTCGGGCACTCGATTCAAGAACACCGCCACCACGTTCACACCGAAGCGTGTCAGCTCACTGACCTTTCGATCCAGGTCGCGGATGGCACGTGGGTTGAACCGCAGCCGAACGCCATCGACCTCCCGGATGAACTCGGCCGGGGGGTCCGCCGCTTCGGGCCCGAGCAGCATTAATCGCTGGATGATGTTGATGTGCGTGTGGGCCGCTCCGAGCTCGGCGAGATCGGACAGATTCACCGGGCAGGACACGCCCTTGACTTCAATAGGCCAATCCATCGCGTGGCCGAAACTCGGCAGCTCGGACACATCGGTCACGAATCCCGTGCTGACGCCTTCTGCGGCCGTCCATCGGTAGCGGTGATACAGCGGGTCGCTTTCCTGGCCGGCGCGCTCGATCTGGATCCGATCGCCGCCAACCGCTCCGTCGTGGAGGAGGGCCCACTCGTCGGCCGCACGCTGATCGACCCGCTGCGCCTCGAGCTTGCCCGATGGCTCGGCGCCGGGCAGCGTGATGACCACGTGCTCGGGGGTCGCCGCCACGCCGAGCGGATCACCGCCCGCGGCGTAGGCCGGCACAGACGACATGAACAGGCACCACACGAGCAACGGTGCCGATACGCCGCGGAACAGAAGTTGGGTCAAGGAAAACTCCGATCGGTGCGTGTCTAGAAACCGAAGGCCATGGTGAAGAGCCCCCGGTGTGGGCGATCCGAGTCAGTCACGCGATGCAACGCTCTCTCGCTCCACCAGCTCGGGCCGGATCATGAGCATCTTCTCGGCGTCGGCCGCTTCGGAGGCCAACGGCGAATCGGTGCCCGCCTCAAGAAAGTCGATGGCTTGACGCAGGTGCCGCTCGAGCCCGACGTCGATGCCCGTGAGGGCGGGCACGGTCAGTGTGCCGCGAACCGTGGTCGCGTAGGCCATGAGCGAGACGTCACGCGGCACCGAAAGACCGGCGCGATGGAAGCCCGCGATCGCTCCGGTGGCGGCCTCTTCCGAGAGCGCGATAAAGGCCGTCGCTCTGCGGCGTTGGCGTTTGCAGTACGCCTGCACCGCGTGGCAGGCCGCCATCGCCGGGCCGCCCACGCCGATCTCGCCGAGGCGAATGACGTGCGCGTCGATCGACTCTCGACCGCGACTGTCTGCCGCCATCGCCCGACGCCAGAGACTGATCTGCAGCTCCAGCTGAACGTTGTCGTCCTCGTGGAGCGACGTGATCAGCCCGATCTGCGGATGCCCCTTCTCGTGCAGGTAGTCGCACGCGGCGCGAAGGCCCAGTTCGTCGTCCCCGACGATCGAGGTCACGCCCATGTGATCGAGGCGACAGCCGAGCAGCACGACCCGCTCGGACGCCGCTCGCATCGCTTGGCCCAGCTCGTCACGGCCGGACACGCTCGCACCGATGACGATCGAGGCATCCGGCCCCCGCACCGCCTCGACCGCGGCGTGCTCTCCGCCCGGAAAGACGCGCACGACGCGCGGCTGGTAACCGGCCTCCGCGCAGACGCTCACGCCCTGCTCGATGAACGCGTCCGCGTGGGCCGACGCATGGCCGATACAGATGAGGTTGAGATGACGCACCCCGCCCTCGGCGCTGAGGCTCTCCCGGACGAAAATGCCCAGAGGCCGCCGCCGCTCCACCAAGCCGGCGCGGACCAGCGTCGCGGTCGCCTGGCGAACCGTCATGCGGTGCACGCCATACTGTTCGGATAGCTCGCGCTCGGTCGGCAGGCGGTCGCCGGGGCGATACGCCCCCTCACGGATCGCGTCCATCAGTTCGGCGCTGATCCGCTTGTGCTTGACGGGCTTAGCGGCGGTTTGGGCCATTGTGTGCGACGCTCCGGGGAAAGATTCGAATAGATCCGCCGATCAGCGGCTGAGAAATCTTGGACTATTCCAAGAAGCATAATAGACCCGGGAGACTTGTCAATGATATTCGATTTTTTGTCGTATTTTTCGACAAAATGCGAATTTAATTGGTACAGTCCATCACACTGAAAGGGACACTGATCTCTTGAGCGACTCAGGCCCGGCAGCATGACTCGTTCCCTACGCATCGGGCATATCGCCCCTGGATCGGAAATTCTTATGCCCGCTGAATGTTCGCTTACGCTCGAGCGGCTGTTGGTCAACGGCCTCGAGGCCGCCAGTGCTCTGGCGATCGACCCCGAACGGGTTGCCTTTTCCTGGTCCCTCCGAGCGACCGGCCAGATCGACGCCCGCTGCCGCCAACGGGCGTACCGCGTTCAGGTCGTGGCGACGCAACGCGACTTCGAAAACTCGGCCAAGCCATCGGGCGTGTTGCTCTGGGACTCGGGTCGCGTGGAAACCGGTCAAGCCCGAAACGTTGCGTACGCTGGATCCAACCTCAGCGAGTGCCCCAAGGCGTGGTGGCGAGTGCGCGTTTGGGACGCCGATGACCGACCATCGTCGTGGTCCCCGCCGTCCTCTTTCGTGCCCGCTCTCGCGGACTTCGACGCTTGGCAAGCGTCTTGGATCGGCCCTGACATCAATCAGTTCGTCGATGAACCGCCTAGATTCGGCAACGCGATCCGCCCCGGCCTTGAGCTTGCGCGACGCGGCGGTCGGCTCGCGATGATCGGTACGTTTCATCTGCCACAAGGCTACCCCCGGTGCTTCGGGACGGCCTGGCTCGACGCATCGGATGGCATCGAGCTGCAGCTCAACGGCCGCGACTGCCCGATCGAGACCGGTGCGAGCCCCGACGAAGCCCCGCACGCGAAACTGCATTGGGACGCACTCCGTACCGGCGACAACGAGATCCGCCTGGTCGCAGACGCGAGCCGGCTCAATCGCGGCGTGGCCCTGGTCGCCCGAGTGCACGAGGCGGACTCCGGCTGGCACACCTGGACGACCGACGCCCAGTGGTCCGCCGAAGCCGCGTCTTCCGAAGCGGCGGAGGGCACAGCCCGATACCCCGCCGAGGTCTTCAGCCCGACCCAACTCCCGGAGATCGTCGACGACGCGCCACGACGCGCCGTCGAACTCACCCGCACCTTCACCCTCGACGCGGTGCCCTCCACGGCCCGACTCCACGCCACCGGGCTGGGTGCGATGCACCTCCAGATCAACGGAAAAGATGTCGGGCGCGACGTGCTCACGCCGGGCTGGACCGACTTCCGCCAGAGACTGCACTTCCACACCTACGACGTCACCGACCTGCTGAGGCCCGGCACCAACACCGTCACCGCGACGCTGGGCAACGGCTGGTGGACCAGCGGCATGGGCTGGGAAAGCCGAGCACGCTTCGCCGATCCCGACGAACCGCTGCGGCTGCTGTTCAAGCTCGACGCCATCGACGACACCGATCAGGCCACGCCATTGATCGCGTCGGACGACGATTGGGCGTGGCGGCCGTCGCGGATCACCCGCGACACGATTTACCACGGCCAGCACGAGGACCTCACCCTTGAGGACATCGGCCCGTGGCGCCGGGTTGCTCTGCTCGACCACCCGGCCGGCTGCCGCCTGCACGCCGCGCCCGCCGGACCCATCCGCGTGATCGAGACGCTCGTCGCCGCCGAGGTCGACCCGACGCCCCACACGCCGAACGCCTGGCGATTCGACTTCGGGCAGAATCACGCCGGTCGCCCGCGCCTGCGCGGCACGTTCCCCGCCGGAACCCGGCTGAAGATCACGTTCGCCGAGGAACTGAACGAAGACGGCACCCTCTATCGCGAGAACTACCGCACCGCCGCGGCCACCGACGTCCTCACCGTCGGCGAAGACCCCGTGGATTGGTCGCCCGTGTTCACATACCGGGGATACCGTTTCGCCCAGCTCGAGTGGCTGGGCACCGCGATGCCCAACGGCTTCGCGCCCGACCCCGACACGCTCGTCTCCGAAGTGCTGCATAACCACACCGAGGACGCGACGCGCTTCACCAGCAGTCAACCGCTGTTCGATCGGATCGACCGCATCGTCCGCTGGGGGCTCAGGTCCAACCTGCACGCCGTGCCGACCGACTGCCCGCAACGCGACGAACGCCTCGGCTGGACCGGCGACGTCAACATGTTCGCCGCCACGTCCTGCTGGCTCCGCGATCTGCACGGCTTCTACACCAAGTGGCTCGACGACCTGACCGATGCGCAACTCGAAGACGGCGGCGTCACCCACGTCGCGCCGTCGTGCGTCGTCGAGGGCGATTTCGTCCCCCACTTCGGCCCAGCCGCCCCCGTCTGGGGCGACGTCATCATCGGCCTGGCCGACGTTATGCACCGGTTCTACGACGACCCCGCGTTGCTCGAACGGCTTTACGAGCCGATGAAACGCTGGGTCGGCTGGTACCGCGATCAGGCAGACGCCGCCGGGCTGGCGAAGGTCGACGGCTTCGGCGACTGGGTACCTGTTGAAGAAACCCCGCCGGACTTCTGCGGCGCCGCCTTCTACGCCTTCGCCGCTCGCGTCACCGCGGACGTCGCCGACACGCTCGGCAAGCCCGACGAGTCGTCCGAGTTCCGCGCCGAGGCACGCCAAGCCGCCGAGGCGTTCCACGCCCACTACTTCGACGAGGCCATCGGCGGCTACCGCCCCGACACGCAGACCGCGCACGCCCTGCCCCTCGGGCTGGAGATCACGCCGCCGCCCAACCGGCAGAGGGTCGCGGACCGGCTCGCCAAGCGGCTGGCCGACGCCGACGGGCGACTCACAACCGGCTTCGTCGGGACCGCCTATCTGCTGCCGACGCTCTCGCGATACGGACACCACGAGGCCGCCTATAGCGCGTTGCACACCACCGAGTACCCCTCGCTGGGCTACATGATCGATCACGGCGCAACGACAGTCTGGGAACGGTGGAACTCCGACAAGATGGGCCCGGATATGAACTCGCGCAACCACTTCTGCTTCGGGGCGATGGCCCAGTGGCTGTACGAAGACTTTGCGGGCGTTCGGCCGGACCGCCAGGCGCCGGGGTTCCGTCGCGTCTACCTTCGGCCTCGGCCGGTCGCCGACGCGTCCATGGCGCAAGTCGAGTATGACACGCCACACGGCACGCTCGCCTCGCGGTGGTCCACCCAAGGCGAAGCGATGCGTTACCGCGTCACTCTGCCGCCCAACAGCGTCGCGACGCTCACGCTGCCCGCGCAGACCGACGCGATCGAAGGCAAGACGCAGCCGGGCGTCGAGCCCATCGATCCCGACGGCGGCCATGCCCGATTCGAACTGATGCCCGGCGAGTACGAATTCACCTGCCCGGTGCCCGCGGACACGACCACCCTGGCCCCCGCGATGGCCTGAGCACGCCGACCTCCCCCTGCCCCTCCACCTCGACTCAGCGGAACCTCAAGGATGTTTCAGTACCCCGCATCGATTGCCGCCGTCGCTCGTATCGCCACCGCCTGCCTCGCCACGCTGCTCGCGGTCGCGAGCGTCTCGCCGGCATGCGCGGACGACCGGCCCGACATCGTCATCATCATGACCGACGATCTCGGCTACTCAGACCTTGGCGCCTATGGCGGCGAGATCGACACGCCCCACCTCGACCAACTCGCCGAAGACGGCGCGATGTTCACGCGGTTCCGCGTGGCGCCGATGTGCGTCGTCTCCCGCGTGGCGATGGTCGCCGGGCTGCCGATGCAAGGCGGCGGCGACGCCAGGTACTCCCGGACCGTCCCCCTGTTCTCCGTCCTCAAAGAGGCCGGCTACAACACGCTCATGACCGGCAAGTGGCACGCCGGCCAGCCCGACCCGCGGTCGCCCGAGCTCTTCGACCGCTTCTTCGGCTTCTTGGGCGGCATGTCCGATTGCTACTCAGGCGGCCCCGACTGGTACCTCAACGACAAGCCGTTCACCGACTTTGGCGGAGACTTCTACGCCACCAACGCCTTCACCGACTACGCCATCGAGTTTCTGCGCGAGCACGAAGACGACGGCCGACCCGACCTGCTCTTCCTCTCTTACAACGCGCCGCATCATCCCTGCCAGGCCCCTCAGCGGACCGTCTCGAAGTACGTCAATCGCTACCGCGCGGGCTACGACGCGATCCGCGAAGCCCGCCTGGACCGCCAGCGTGAGCTCGGCCTCATCGACGACTCGTTCGTCCCGGCGGATCACCACGCCGAGGTCCGACGCTGGAGTGAGTTGCCCACCGAACGCAAAAAAATCGAGGCCGACCGCATGGCCGCCTACGCCGCAATGGTGGACGAGGTCGATCAAAACATCGGCCGCCTGCTCGACTACCTCCGGGATTCCGGGCGGCTCGACAACACCATCCTCTTGTTTATCTCCGACAACGGCGGCGACTACTCCAACGGCAATCCGCGGACCGACGCACGGCAGATCCCCTGGCAGGCGGGCGGCAACCCCTCGTCGAGCAACGGCTGGGCGTGGGTCAAGAACACGCCGTTCCGGTCGTTCAAGCACAGTTCGTATGAGGGCGCGCTCGCGTCGCCGCTGATCATCCACTGGCCCGAGGCGCTCGCGCATCATCCCGCCGTCCGCGACGGTCTCATCGACGAGCCCACCCACATCACCGACTTCTACCCGACGCTATTGGAGGTCGCGGGCGCTCAACGGCCGCGGCAGCACGGCGGGAAACAGCTGCTGCCCCTCTCGGGAGCCTCGCTCATGCCACTGCTGCGTGACTCGGCGGACGAGCGCGAGAACAAGCCGGCCTTTTCGTGGTACCGCGAGTCCCGCGCCTGGATCGAAGACGAGTGGAAGGCGGTTCAGCTCTACGGAGGCCCCTGGCAGCTCTTCAACCTGCGCGAGGACCGCGGCGAGACGCGCGACCTTGCCGCCGACTATCCGGATCGGCTCGATGACGCCGTCGCCAAGTGGCACGCCCAAGCCGACCCGGGAACGGTCTACAGCCACCCCCCCGCCCAAGACGTCCAGCACGGCTGGGGCTGGCACCGCGTCGCCCGCATCACCCAGGGCCAGCTTCGATCGCTCTGGCCGGCGAACGGCTCCACCAGCGCGCCCATCGCCACGCCCCTGACGCTTCGCTTCACGGCTCCGCTCGACTTCACCGGCTCGAAGGGGCGCACGCTCAGGGTCTACGCCGACAGGAACGAAGGCACACCGATCTACGAAATCGACGTTACGCCCAACCACCCCGCTCAGGGCCAGACCGAGCTGGTCCTGCTCGACCTGCCCACCCTCCGGCCCGACACGGGTTACCACGTCGTCTGGGACCCGGGTTGGGCGAAAGTTGGCGGCAAGCCGCTGGGCCCGCTGAACAACGGTGCCTATTGGTGGCGATTCCGAACCGCCAAAGATTGAGCCGACGAAGCCAGGCGCCTGAACTCCCGGGCGGTCAACTTCATAGCATTCGACAAACGACTCTTAACCGAGATCGAAGCCTAAAGAATAGTCCAATGGCTCCGCGCATCAGCAGAGGCCAACCCGAAGTCGACTAATTTTCGTTTGTTTTTCAGGCTTTCGGGCTATACTCCCAGGCTCGTGTATCGACAATGACTCTCTTACTCCAAGTCTTGGTATAGCCCATAGATTGGCTCGCATCGGAGACCTCGCATGCCACTGCTCGTCCGCACTCTCACGCCACTGTCGCCTGCCTGTCGCATCGCCCTGATCCCATCGCTGATGCTTGCGCTTGTCGTCGGCCTGAGCGCAAGCCCAACTCACGCCGACGACGCGAGCCAGCCGAACGTGCTCTTCATCGTTGCCGACGACCTCGGCTGGATGGACCTGGCCGTCCAGGGCAGCAGCTACTACGACACACCGAACCTCGACCGCCTGGCCGCGCAGGGCCTGCGTTTCACCGACGCCTACTCGGCCAGCCCGCTCTGCTCGCCGACGCGCGCGGCGCTGATGACCGGTCAGTACCCCGGCCGCATCGGGCTCACCGCAGCGGCAGGACACCTCGGCCACGTCCGCCTCAAAGCCGCGCCCAGCCCCAACGCCGCACCGCAGTACCGCGCCACCGCCGTCGCGTCCGCCACACGCCTGTCCAACGACTACCGCACCGTCGCCGAGGAGTTCCAGGACGCCGGCTACCGCACCGCGTTCGTGGGCAAGTGGCACCTCGGCTCCGACGAGTACGTCCCGGAAAATCAAGGATTCGAAGTCAACATTGCCGGCGGCCCCTACCCCGGACCGCCCTCCTTCTTCTCGCCCTACCGCATCCACAACCTCCCCGACGGCCCCGTCGGCGAACACATCTGCGATCGGCTCACCTCGGAGGTCATGGACCTTATCACCGGCTACGCCGAGAACGACGAGCCGTTCTTCCTCGCCTACTGGACCTACGACGTCCATGCTCCGTATCAAGGCAAGGAAGACCTCCAAGAGAAGTACCGCCGCAAGGCCGACCCAAACAACCCGCAACGCAACCCCATCATGGGCGCGATGATCGAGATCCTCGATCAGAACATGGGCAAGCTGCTCGATCACCTCGACAAGCTCGGCATCGCGGACAACACCATCGTGGTGTTCACGTCTGACAACGGCGGCAACATGTACGACCGCCCGAATGACTTGCCCCCGACCAACAACGCCCCGCTCCGCGCAGGCAAGGGCAATATCTACGAAGGAGGGGTCCGCGTGCCGACCATCGTGCGCTGGCCGGGCGTCGCGCCGACCGGGCAGACGACCGACGCCGTGACCGTCAGCCCCGACTGGGTCCCGACACTGCTCGAAGCCGCGGGGATCGAGCCAACGATCATCGGCAAGAGCCAGGCCCTCGATGGCGTCTCGATCCTGCCCGTGATCCGAGGCGAGACCGACAACTTCGATCGCGGCCCGATCGTCATGGACTTCCCACACAACGTCCCCGCGACCCATCAGCTCGCGTGCGTCGCCATCCGTGATGGCGACTGGAAGCTGATCCGCTACTTCTACGACATGCCCGACCAGTCGGAGCATCGCTACGAGCTCTACAACCTGGCCGACGACATCGGCGAGACCACCAATCTGGCCGACGCCCGACCCGACCTGGTGGCCCAACTGGCTCAAGCCCTTGATTACTACGTCGCCGACACCGGCGCGGTCGAGCCCATCGCCAACCCGCAGTTCGGCAAGCCCGCCCCACCCGCGCCGCCACGCGCTCCGTCCGCGCGGGTCGACGGCTGGGAGGCCCGTGGCACGGCCAGTCTCGCCCGGGGCGACGGCATCGCGATCATCACCAGTCGAGGCGGCGACCCCTTCATCGTTGCCGAGAACGTGCCCGCCGTCCGCGGCGAACTCGAGCTGCACGTCACGTGGCGCTCGGACAGCGGCGGCAGCGCACAGGTCTTCTGGAGCTACGACAACCCGGTCCGTTTCGCGGCTCAACGCTCCGTCGAGATCAAAGCGACTCACGACAACGAGTGGTCTAACAGCGTAATCAAGTTCAAGGCCGATCGACCCATCACCGCGGTGCGGTTCGACCCCAGCCGCGGCGAAGGCCGGATCGAGATCGACTCGATCCAGCTGAAGCAAGCCGACGGCAAGCAGATCAAGCAGTGGTTGTTTGGCGGCAAAAGGCAATAGTGAGCCGCTGCTACGCAATCGATCGCCGCGAATGTCTCGCTCAATTAAACAAAGACAGATCGACGTATCGATCGCCGGTTGCCCGAAGGTGATCACGGAGCACGCGTTTGAGACGGGATAGCTGCGACGCATAACGCGGATCGCTTGCGAGATTGTTGAACTCCCAAGGGTCGTCCTGCAGGTCGTACAGCTCAAAACGCGGCAGCCGAACGCCAAACTTCTTGTGATCGATGCGGGCCAACCAACGGTAAGCATCGGGAAACTCGTTGCGCCGCTCGACAATGTCGCGATACACGCGGTTCCGCCAAGGCAGCACACGGCCGTCAGCCAGACGCAGTTCGAAGTGCTCGAGGTCCGAGTTCACGACACGGGCCTCGTTAGGCTTGTCGCGGAAAATCAGCTTCCAGCGGCCATCAAACGCGCTGCGTTCTTGCATCCCGTCGTCGCGCCGCTGGCCCATGTGATGGACGTTCGCGAACACGACGCCTCGACCGGCGTCGGCCGCGACCGCCCCGTCGCGAGCCACGTCGGCGACGGACTCTCCCTGAACCTGCGAAGGAATCGGCAGCCCGAGCAAGTCCAGGACCGTCGGCAACACATCGACGCCCGACACCATCGCTTGCGTCTCCACGCCCCGGGCAACACCGGGGCCCGCCAGCGCAAACGGAACGTGCAGGCCGAACTGATGCAGCGACATCTTCCCCCGGTGGTACGGCGGGCCGTGATCGCTCATGAACAGGATCACCGTGCGGTCGGCTTCGCCCGACTCTTCGACGGCCCGCATGACGTCGCCGAGCTGGCGATCCGCTACCTCGATGTAGTCCATGTACTCGGCCCAGTCCTGCCGCACGACGGGCGTGTCCGGTAGGAATGGCGGGACCTCGACGGCGTCGGCATCCACGGTGAGTTCCACCTTGTCGCCATCGCGGAACGGCCGGTGCGGCGCCTGGATGTTGCAGAAGAAGAACCAGGGGCGATCGGCCCGCTCGGCCGCCTCGATGAACTGCTTGGTGCGCTCGTAGTTGTTCGGCTTGAACCACTCGTCATACGGGAACTTCTCGTTGGGCGCCACATGCAGCTTCCCGGAGACCCCCATGTAGTACCCCGCTCGATCGAGGGCCTGGACGAGCGTGACCAGCGGCCGCCGGATCTGAACACGCGAGTAGATCGGCAGGTTTCGCTCGGCCGGGGTCATCTCGCTGGCCGGCTTGAAGATGTTGTTCGTGTTCTCGATCAGGCCATTCGCGTGGCTGTACATGCCCGTGTACATCGCGGCTTTCGACGGCGAACAGACCGGGTAGGCGACGTAGGCCCGATGGAAGTAGACGCCTTCGGCGACCAGCCGGTCCATGTTCGGCGTCGACAAGCCCGGGGTGTCGAGGAAGCTCAGATAGGGCCCCTGGTCCTCGGTGAGGACGACCAAGAGATTCAGCCGACCCTCAGAATCGGCCCGATCGGTGGAAGCCGCCGCCGGGGCGGTCACAACGATGAGCAAAACGGCGGCGAGCCGGGTCCAGTAACGACGGGTAAAGACGGTTGACCGTTGCACGGGCACTCCTTGGGATCGAGAGGCGAGACGGGGGACGCCAAAATCGGCTTAAATCCATCATGGTCTAGACACAGAGGCGATACTTTAGCCCTGAAACCACCAAAAAAGAAGCTAACCCTCTCAAATTCACTTGATTATTTCGAGCCTTGGACTAGGCTAAGCAGATCAAACACGGTTATCTATCGAAGTAATGCTCTGGTCTTTTCTTCTCTCGTCTCGCGTTCACTCGACCACGGAACCGTCCAGGGGTCTCGCATGACCTATCCGACGCCTCCCGCCGCCTTCGCCCCGATCGAATCGCTGGCCGGCATCCGCCTCGTCGCGTCGCGCATTGCCGACCTGCTTCCCGCGCCCGGCTCGGACGAAGACATCTGATCCCCCGCACCTTGCCCTCTCAAGCTGGCCTCTTCTCATAAGGAAACATCATGCTGTTCCCCGCCACCAAGACTCGTAATCCCGCTTCCGGCTTCACCCTGATCGAGCTGCTGGTTGTCATCAGCATCATCGCCCTGCTGATCGCCATCCTGCTCCCGGCCCTCGGCGCCGCCCGCACCACCGCCCGCCAGCTCCAGAACAGCACGCAGCTCCGCGGCATCCATCAGGGCATGTTCGCCTTCGCGCAGGAGAACAAGGGCTGGTACCCCGGGCTCTCATCCGATGGCGATCCCATCACGAACTACGCCGCCGGCGGCCAGAACGGGGTCGCTCACGAGAACAACCCCAACGCGACCTATCGAGCGGCCGGCAACGGTACCTTCCCCTGGCGTCGCATCGCCATCTTGCTCGAAGGCAATTACTTCACGCCGGAGTACGCCATCAGCCCGGGCGAGACCGCCAATAAAACCGTCCCTGATATCAACGCCGCGGCCCCCGGCTCGAACGTGAATGTCGACAGCACCTCTTACGCCCTGTCGGTCATCCAGCTCCACCTAAATCCCGCTGGAAACGGCCAGGCCGTTTGGTCGTCTGGCGACTACCGCGCTCCCAACCGAAGCCTCGAATGGAACGCCACCGCGAATTCGTCGGCGATCGTCCTGGGCGACCGAGCGATCAATGATGCCGGTGTCGCGGGTAATGTCACCGCCCTCCCGAACGACGATTTTCACAGCATCTGGACCCGTCAGGGCAGCGGGAACTGGGCGGGCAGCACCGTGAGCAACGATGGCTCCACCTCTTTCGGCAACACGGCCGATGACTTTAGAACGCGGTACGCGGATGGGCAGACGGTCGAGAACGACCATCTGTTCTTCGAGGAGGACAACGGGGGCACCATGGCCGACGGCATCTGGTTGTCCAACGCTCGCCTCTCACTCCAGAACGCAAGCGCAACACTGACCGCCGAGTAATAATCCACTGCGAGGCTCCCGGAACCGTCCCGGAGCCTCGCACATTCACCACCATGCCCAGCCACCCGCGACCCGCCGCCCGTCGCCGCGCGCTCGAAGCGCTCGATCGGTTCACGATCGAGCT
>JBCBUE010000001.1:23387-115507 GCA_039818285.1 Planctomycetota bacterium
CCACCACCATGCCCAGCCACCCGCGACCCGCCGCCCGTCGCCGCGCGCTCGAAGCGCTCGATCGGTTCACGATCGAGCTCCCCTCCTGGGGGTTTGCCAACACCGGCACGCGGTTCGGCAAGTTCCATCAGCACGCCGCCGCGGCGGACCTCGACCACAAGCTCCACGACGCCGGGGTCGTGCACCGGCTCACCGGCGCCTGCCCGACCGTCGCGGTGCACGTGCTCTGGGACTTCGACGACCCGACCGACCCGGCCTCGGCCAAGCGCACCCGCGCGTTGGCCCGCCGGCACGGCGTCAAGATCGGCTCGATCAACCCCAACCTCTTCCAGGACCAGCACTACCGCCACGGCTCGTTCTGCTCGCCCGACCCGGCGGCGCGCGACGCCGCGATGACCCACACGCTCGAGTCCGTCGCGCTGGGCAAGGCGGTCGGCAGCAAGTCGCTGGCGATGTGGCTGGCCGACGGCACGAACTACCCCGGGCAGGACAACATCGCGCAGCGCTTCAACCACCTCAAGGACGCGTACAAGAAGCTCGCCGCGAAGATGCGCACCGGCTGGAAGGGCTCGACGCTGCTGGTCGAGTACAAGCCGTTCGAGCCGGCGTTCTATCACACCGACATCCCCGACTGGGGCGCGGCCCTGCTGCTCTGCCAGCACGCCGGGCCCAACGCCAAGGTGCTGGTCGACACCGGCCATCACCTGCCCGGCTGCAACATCGAGCAGATCGTCGCGCTGCTGCTCAACGAGGATCGGCTCGGCGGGTTCCACTTCAACGACCGCAAGTACGCCGACGACGACCTGACGCTCGGCTCGATCGATCCCTACGCCGTGTTCCGCATCTTCAACGAGATCGCGCAGCACGAGTTCGACCGCGGGCTCAAGCCGGGCGCCGCGAAGATCGACTACATGGTCGACCAGTCGCACAACCTCAAGCCCAAGCTCGAGGCGATGGTGCAGACGGTGTGCGAGGCGCAGAAGCTGTTCGCCAAGGCCCACCTCGTCGATCGCGACAAGCTCGCCAAGGCGCAGGCCAAGGGCGACATCGTCGGCGCCGAATCGCTGCTCAAGGCCGCCTTCGACGCCGACGTCACGCCGGTGCTGACCAAGTGGCGCAAGGCCCGTGGCCTGGCCGACGACCCCCTCGCCGAGCTGCGCTCCAGCGGCGTCATCCAACGCCTCGGCAAGGAACGCCGCGACGCCAACGCCGTCGCCGGCGGGGGCTACGCGTGAAACGACAGACGCCAGAACGTGTGACGGTGTCCACGCGTAATCACGCACCGCAGCGTCTTTGGCAAGTGATGGTTCAAATTCTCGGGCAGTGATCGGCTGGCAATCCGATCACGCCGTCCTTCGGTCCCTTCTGGAGCAAATCTCATGGTGTCATCGACCGAGAACCCGGCGTCGCGACTCCCCGCACGGGGGATCACCCGGCGCGACCTGTTGAAGGGAACTGCCGCAGGCGGCTTGGCCGCTTCGGGCTTGGCGAGCGTCGGAGAGGCGCTGGGGCAGGGCCTAGGCCCCGCCGGCCAGGACGGAGCCCAGCCGAATCTCGTGTTTGTCTTCTCCGATCAGCAGTCGTGGGACATGCTCGGCTGCTATGGCAACTCGCAGATCGTGACGCCGAATCTCGACCGATTCGCCGGGCAAGGTACCCGGTTCACCCACTGCTTTGCGAATCAACCGGTCTGCACGCCCTACCGCGGCATGCTGATGACCGGCAAGCACGCGTTGCACAACGGCTGCTTCTCCAACGACGTGCCGCTGCTTCCCCAGGCTGGGCCGTTCTTCGGCGAGATCCTCCGCGATGCGGGCTACGACACGGCTTACGTCGGCAAGTGGCACCTGCTCGGCGGCAAACGGGACCGACCGATCCCCCGCGGGCCGATGCGTTACGGCTTCGATTCACCGACGTTCTACACCGACAACTGCACGACCCAGTACCACCCCGATCACACGTTCTTCTGGAACGAGCATGATCAAAAAGAGAAGTACGGCGAATGGCAGCCCTACGGCCAGACACGGCAGGCCCTTGACTTTATCGAGCAGCAGGACGCCGACAACCCGTTCGCCCTGTTTCTCTCGTGGCACCCGCCGCACGACAACGGCAAGCGGGACGGGTACTACCTGTACGACCTCTACGGCCGGCAGCCCGAACTCGAGGAGCTCTACGACGGGGTCGACCTCAAGATCCGCGCCAACGTCCCGGACCAGAGCGAACGACGCAAGCAGCAGCTGCGCGACCACATGGCGATGTGCAGCGGGGTCGACGTGGCATTCGGCCGGCTCATGGCGGCGCTCGAAGAAAAGGGCGTGGCCGACAACACCATCGTGGTGTTCACCGCGGATCACGGCGACATTCTCGGCGCGTATGACTGGACCATCCCCAAACAGATCATCCACGATGTGTCGTCCCGCGTTCCGCTTCTGATCCGCCAACCCGGCGGCGTGGACGCGGGGCGGGTCAGCGACCTGCTGATCAGCGGCATCGACCTGATGCCCACGCTGCTGAGCATGATGGGCCTGCCTTCGCCGGCGGGCATGCACGGCCGAGACCTGGCCGATGCGATCGCGTCCCACGACGACGACGCGATCGAGTCGATCCCGATGTGGATGACCATGAGGCCGCTGGATTATCGAGGCGTCATCACCCGCGACTACACGTTCTGCACCCAGCGAGATCGGCCCGAGCACCAGCTGTCGAACATGCTCTACGACCGCCGCGCCGACCCCGATCAACTCGACAACCGCTTCCACGACGACAGCGTCCGCCCACTCCGAGCCCACCTCGAGCGGATGACGCGCCGGCACATGGAACGGTTCGACGACCCGTTCATCACGTTCGATGAACTGCTCCAGATCCGCCCCATTCGGCAGTGGCAGTACCCCCCGCAGGGCGACGACCCGCGAGCGTGGTCGTTGCCCATCGATCTGATCCACGGACGCACGACCTGACCGCTTCGGGCGCCACGCCAACAGAAGAGAGCCCCACAGATGCATTTTCTAACTCGCTGCTTCTTCGTGATGCTTGTCGCGATCGCAGCATGGTCTGCGCCCGCCAGGGCTCAACCGGATCGGGCCGAGCCGATGAACGTCGTCTTCATCTTGGCGGACGACATGGGCTGGATGGACAGCTCGACCTACGGCAGTCGGTTTTACCGAACGCCGAACCTCGACCGGCTGGCCGAGCGTGGCATGCTGTTCACCGACGCCTACGCCGCCAACCCGCTCTGCTCCCCGACTCGCGCGAGCATCCTCACCGGCCAATACCCCGCGCGGATACGGATGACGACCCCCGCCGGCCACCTGGGCCCGGTCGTTATCGATGTCGAGATGCCCGCGGCCGGCGATCCGAGCCAGCCCGCGACCTCCGCGCCGAACAAGACCCGGCTCGAGAACGAGCGGTTAACGATCGCCGAGGTGCTTAAGCAGGCCGGCTACGCGACCGCGTTCGTCGGCAAGTGGCACCTGGGTTCGGCCCCGTACGTCCCGGAGAACCAGGGCTTCGACGTCAACATCGCCGGCGGTCGATACCCCGGCCCGCCCAGTTTCTTCTCGCCCTACCGCATCCACAACCTCCCCGATGGTCCCGAGGGCGAGCACATCTGCGACCGCCTGACCACCGAAGCCATCGACTGGATGAAGCAGCAGGACGGGCCGTTCTTCCTCAACTATTGGCTGTACGACGTCCACGCCCCCTTCCAAGGCAAGCAGCCGCTCATCGCCGAGTACGAGAGACGGATCGATCCGAACGACCCGCAACGCTGCGCAACGATGGGGGCGATGCTGCAGACGATGGACACCAACATCGGCAGGCTCCTCGACGCGATCGACGAGATGGGCATCGCCGACAACACGCTGATCGTCTTTACATCCGACAACGGCGGGAACATGTACAACTGGGTCGATGGCGTGCGGCCAACCAGCAACACGCCGCTGCGTGGGGGCAAGGCAATGATCTACGAGGGCGGGGTCCGCGTGCCGTTGATCGTGGTGGCGCCCGGCACGACTCGACCGGCGAGCATCAGCGGCGCGATGACTTCGACCATCGACCACTTCCCGACGATCCTCGACCTGCTCGGCCTGGCGACGCCCGAAGACGCGGTTATCGACGGCATCAGCTTCGCTCCGGTGCTGGCCGGCGAAGTCGAGACCGCTCGCGAGGTGGTGTTCTGCCACTACCCCCAGTACATGGGCGGCGGCCGCAAACCGCCGATGAATCTCGCCCGGCCGTGCACGAGCGTCCGCGTCGGCGACTGGAAGCTGATCCGTTTCTACGCCGACGGCCCGGATCAGACGGACCGCTTCGAGCTGTACGACCTGTCGCGGGACATCGGCGAGACCCACAACCTCGCCGATCAATACCCGGACATTGTCGAGAAGCTCAACGCCATGATCGACGTGCATCTCGAAAGGACCGACGCGTTGGTGCCCAAGGCCAATCCGGCCTACAGACAGAAGATCGAGGGGTGGGCCGGCGTCAATGACATCGAACTCACCCATCATCCCGGCGCCATCGTCGGTGTCTCCACCGGCAGCGACCCGTTCATCGTCTGCGACCCCGTGCCCGCGGTCCGGGGCCCGCTCACGATGCGGATCCGGATGCGATCGGAGGGCGATGGTAATGGGCAAGTGTTCTGGAGCACGACGGCGCAGCCGGGCTTCGCGAAGAATCGCTCGGCCGAGTTCATCGCCATCCACAATGGTCAGCCCCAGACTTACGAAGTGAGTTTCCAAGCCAACAGCCCTCTCAAACATCTCCGGATCGACCCGTCACGCTCAACCGGACGGATCGAGATCGACTCGATCGAGCTTTTCGACTCCGACGGAAGAACGCAGAAAGCATGGCGTTTTGACTAACGGCACCGCGGCGTTTTCTGCTCGCCGCTTCGGTTGGAGATTCCATTGCCCTCATCCATAACCACTCTGCAACGCCTGCTGCTCGCCGTGTGCCTTTTAGCCGGCGCGGCCGCGTCGGCCCAGTCAGCTCGGTCCGCCACGCCGATCGCATCAATCGCCGCATCAGACCAGTCAGTCACCGTAAAACTCGGCCAGTCCGATCGAGAAGTGGAGCTGTTTGCGATCGGCGTGCATCAGCCACTGTCTACCCCGGCACCGGCGCTGTGGGGCGGTCGGCCCAACGGGCAGCGGGTGGAGCTGCAACGGTTCGACCCGGCAAAGCGTGACCGCGTGTTCCATCGCTTTATGTTGCGTGATAAGCAGACCGGTCGAGCGATCGGTCGGGGGCGATTCGTCGATGATCTGGATGCGCTGACCGCAGACGGCTCCAGCGAGCCCTGGCCCGAAGGGATTAAAGGGATTCAAGCCCCGCTGATCAATCAGGACATGATCGAACTGGGCGTCTCGCACATCACCGACAACATCTCGATCGCCACGCTGATCAACGGCGTGGCTGGGCCCGACCACGACCCTGAGTTCACCTACACCGTTGACGGCGTGGCCTATGCCTTCCGCCCCGACCAGGTTCGGCAGAAAGACAAGCTCTACAAGTTCATGCACGACCACGGCATCAACGTGCTGAGCATCATCCTCTGCTACATCTCCGAAACTCGGAACCCGAATAGCCCGCTCTACCGCGAGGACGGCAAGCCGGTCGAGCTCGAGCTCGCCCATCCCGGGGCCCGGCCGGACGAAATGGTTCAGAACCTGACCGCGGTGAACCTGTCCACCGAAGAAGGCCAGCGTCAGTACCGAGCGGTCATGGGCTTCCTCGCCCAGCGCTATTCACGCCCGGACAACCGCTACGGGCGGCTGGGCGGGCACATCATCAGCAACGAGGTCAACTCCCACTGGGTCTGGCACCACATGGGCGAGGTCGAACCGTTGGCCGTGATCCGCCAGTACGCCGAGCAGCTACGGCTCTCGTACTACGCCATCCGCCAGCACGATCCCGACCCGCAGGTCTTCATCTCCATGGACCACTACTGGACTCACAAACACGGGGCCAGCCGCAAACGCTACATGCCCGGCCGGGAGTTCCTGGATCGTTTCGCTGCTGAGATGGCCGCGACCGGCGATCTGCCCTGGCACGTCGCCCAACACCCCTACCCCGAGAACCTGTTCGACCCCGCCTTCTGGGATGACGAGACCGCCTGGTCGTCTTACGACAGCCCACGGATCACCTACAACAACGTCGAGGTGCTGGTCGGTTACATGCAGCGACCGCAACTGCTCTATGAAGGCGAGCAGCGGACACTGATCCTGTCCGAGCAGGGATTCCACGCCGGGAAAACCGAGGAGAGCGAGCGCGTCCAGGCCGCGGCGTACGCGCTGGCTCACTACAAGCTGTCCAACCTCCCCGGCGTCCGAGCCCACGTCCTCCACCGGCACACCGACCACCCCGACGAGGGCGGGCTGCTGCTGGGCGTTCGCGCCTGCGACCCGCAAGGCCGGCCGACTCACAAGCGGCTGATGTTCGATGTCTTCGCCGCCGCGGACACCGACCGCCAGGAGGAAGTCTTCCGATTCGCGCTGCCGATCATCGGGATCGACAGCTGGGAGCAGGCGATGCCATCAACGGGGCCGTTCCCCTCGCAACGGGCCGCGCGATAAACAAATCTAAAAAATTCTGTGTAGTCGATGTCGAGATTCCTTGACGCCGATTCACTTATTCAGTGGAGCAGCCTAGCTGGGTCTGTGTATTGGCTTCATATTTCAGATTGGTCACATCGGATTCAGGCAAGCAGAGGTTTCTTTGGAACAGTTCGCGGTCATCCGAGCCATCCTCAACGATCGAGACCGCCTGTTCGCCTACATCTGGTCGATCTTGGGGAACGTTCATCAGGCTGAAGACGTGCTACAGGAAGTCACCATCGTGGCGATCGAGAAGTGCAACGAGATCGAGAACGAGTCCGCCGTGCGGGCCTGGTTGCGGACGGTGGCCAGGCTCAAGTCGATGGAAGCGATCCGAGCGTCCCGCCGTCAACCAGCCGCGATGGACGCGGCGGTGCTGGACCAGATCGGGCGGGCCTGGCAACGGTTGGACGGCCAGAAGACCAGCGATCTCGTCGACGCTTTACAAGCCTGCGTGAACGAGCTGTCACCCAAGGCCCGCAAGATCGTCAAGCTGCGCTACGTCGACGCGATGAAGTCCGGCGAGATCGCCGAGTTGCTTGAACGTAAAGTCGCGACGGTCTATCAGGCCCTCACCCGGGCCCACCGAGCCTTGGCCGAATGTGTCCGCCGACGAACAGGGCTGGCCAATGCCTGAGCACCCCAGCGACATCCAGGAAGAGGCGCGTTGGCAGGAACTGGCGGTCATGCACCTGGGAGGCGAGGCAGGCGACGCACAGCAGCGCGAGCTCGTTGCGCTGCTCCGAGATCGGCCGGACCGCCAGGACCGTTACGTGATGATCTGCCTGCAGGCGCGGCTGCTGGCAGCCCGGCTGGCCGGGGTGTTGCAGGAGGGGCTGGCCGAGGACTGGTGGCCCCGGCAAGCCATGCGCGACCTGCTCGCGTTGGAACTGAAGAGTGAGGCGAAACCCGTTGATCTGACCGCGCGTCTGGATGCCGAGCAGTCGGCGGAGGCATTGCGACTGACGCCCGTGGAAGACGCTTCCCGGGGTGAGGGCCGCCGCGTCATCGTGATCCCTTGGGCGCTCGTTTACGCCGGTTTCGCCGCAGCGGCGGCGCTGGTCTTTGCTTTGGCGTGGTTCGCGTTGCCAGGCCCTGGCCAGACACACTTGCCGAACACGCACGCCGAGGCCGTTTCGCCAAAGCCCGAGTCACCATTTACCGAAGACCAACCGCACCCCCCGCTGATCCCGGTTGTCGCGACGGTCACCGAGCTGTATGAGCCGGCCTGGGCCGAGGCTCAAGGCAAAGCCTTTGCCCGACCAGCCCTCGGCGACGAAGTCCGCGAACAGGATGTGCTAGCCCTGACCTCAGGCCTGGTCGAACTCACGACCCGGCGAGGTGCGGTGGTCGTGATTGAAGGGCCGTGCGAAGTCGTCCTGACCGGCGACAACGGGGTAAGCCTGCCACGAGGGACCCTCTCAGCCCACTGCCCGCCCGAGGCAGTGGGCTTCGTGGTTCAGACCCCGACCGGACGGATCGTGGACCTGGGCACGGAGTTTGTCGTCAATGTCGATGAGGCCGGTCGAACCGAGACGTTGGTCAACTTAGGCTCGGTCGCGGTGGGCAACGGCGGTTCAACCCCACTGACGCTGACCTCTGGCCAATCCGCTGCGATCGACGCGAACACCCGTTTGGTCGCATTGCAGGACCTGAGCCGGTCGAACCTGAACCAACGCAGCCCACAGGATCGGCTCGAGCTACGGCGGGTCGGGATCAGGCAAGCCAGCGAGAAGCTGCATCTCACCGATCCACCCGACCGGGCCCCCAACCACACCGTCGCCGATCGCGAACGGGTCCTGCTGATCGCCGAGCGCCAAGGAGTGTTGCTCAACGATCCGCTTGAAGTCACCACGACCGCCACAGGCCGACTAACCGATATTGAGGGCTCGAGCGGTTGGCTGGAAGCCCAGGTCCCCATGGACAGCTACCTGATCCATGCCAGCGTGAGCCCGGAAGACCCGATGCGCAACTTTGCGGTCTCAATCTCTTTCGACCGCCCGATCCTCGGCGTCGCGGCGACCGTGCCGCACCTGGATGGCACGGATGCCGCGTTCGGCAACCAGCAGACCGTCTACACCCCCAACAACCTCGACCGACACCTCGAGTTCGGCGACGTACTCGAGATCACCCACGACCGGCGCACGCTGCGTCTGTGGATCAACGTCGGCACCGCCATGGATCAGTTGCGTGTTTTCGTCGGTTCGGAACGCTGAATCTCTATTTCATGGGCGGCGTGCCCGTCGTTTTCTGCTTCTCAGGAGGTTTCAAGATGGCTCAGAACGTGCTCACCCTCTCCGTCCTCTCGCTCGCAACAGCGGTGGGGAGCGGCGCAATGGGCGCCACGCTCTACAGCGCGGACTTCAATGACCCCGGCGATTACGCGGGATTCGTCGATTTTGGCAACCGCCTGACCGGAGACACAGTGGATGGCGGCGGGACGTTGACCGGCGTCACGAACGTCGGGGACCCGCAGTTGCGGGTCGGCGAAGTCGCCAGCCCGCTCAACCTGACGTTGGAGGACCTGGAGACGATCACCATCCGCATGCGCGTGAGTGAGACGAACAACGGCGTCTTCACCGACCCCGCAACCGCTGGGAACGTTGGAGCGCAGCTGCGATGGGGACTCGTGCCCTATGGGTCCCCGGGGGCGACCAACGTGCCCGGAGCGGGGGCAAACCTGCTCACTCTAGAATCGTCGGTCGCGGATGGGGGTGGCTACTACATCCTGACTTACGATGTTTCTTCGCTGTCGGACCCGGACGATCTCGACTCCCTGCGATTCGATCCTACCGACCAACTCGTCGGCGCGTTTATCGAAGTCGACTACTTCCGCGTCATCGGTGTTCCCGAACCCGCCTCTCTGGCGCTGCTCGCTGTTGGCGGGCTGTGCATCGTCGATCGGCGTTGCCGATGAACGATTTCTTTCTTGGCATAGTGTCGCTCAATCGCCTCACGGTGTCTTCCTCATTTCTGAAAGGTCGTGCCATGCAATCCCGAGTCCAGCAAGGTTTCACGCTGATCGAACTGTTGGTCGTGATCTCCATCATCGCGCTATTGATCGCCATCCTGTTGCCCTCCTTGGGTGCGGCTCGGCGAGTCGCAAGGCAGATCCAGAGCTCAACACAGGTTCGCGGCATCCATCAAGGGCTCTTCATCTATGCGCAGTCTGCGAAGGGGCTTTATCCAGGGGTCGATACGATCTCCGACACGGGCAGCGAGGCTTTTACCGACGCGGCCGACATTGCGCGGTACTCCTCCGGCGGCGTGTTAGCCGGCTCACACGCCAACGCCAGGTGGATCATGCTCATGGAGGGTGACTACTTCGCTCCGGATTACGCCATCAGCCCGGGTGAAACCGAAACCGAGAAATTGACGACCTTCGACCGCCAAGCCGCGACGGTGTACACGATCGATAATTACATGTCTTCTTTCGCCCTGTCCCAACTCAATCTCGCTGATAACTCCCCGGCGCCTGGCCGACTCGGTGAATGGTCGGACACCGCCAATTCCAGTTCGGTCGCGGTCTCTGACCGAATGCTGTCCGGGGTCAATTCAGTCGTTTCGACGCACGCCAGCATCTGGCAGGACGACCCGGGCAAGTGGGTCGGCTCGATCGCATACAACGACAACCACACCGAGTTCAGCGACACCTCGGAAGTTGAGGGTACGGGCTACGGCGACATCCGCAACGATTTGCCAGACAACCTCTTTGCCGACAACACGCCCGGCGAGCAGAACTCGGTCAACCACGCCAACGCCAAGCAAATCGCGAATGGCGCGTCGACGGTAGCTCTTCCCTAGCCGTTCACGATCGTCACGCCACATCAGGCATACGCGCAGGCAGGTCGCGGTTGATCTGCGTCTCGGATTAAAACAGTCGCTCTACCTCAGGACACGAAATCAATGCGAACACTCCCACGCTATGTACTCACGTGGCTGCTTCTCTCCCTGACGGTATCGGCCGCACAGGCCGCGGACCGCCCCAACATCGTGATGATCTTCACCGACGACCAGCGGGCCGACGCCGTTGGGTACACGGGCAATCAGGCGGTATCGACGCCTCACCTCGACCGCTTGGCCAAGCGCGGGGTCGTGTTCAACAACTGCTTCGTGAACACGTCGATCTGCGCGGTCAGCCGGGCGAATCTCCTTGCCGGGCAGTACCCCGGCCGGCACGGGATCGATGACTTTTTCAAGACCTTCAGCGCTCGGCAGTTGCGTGACACGGTGCCCGGGCGATTGCAGCGAGCCGGGTACCAGACCGCGTTCTTCGGCAAATGGGGCATCGGCGATCGGCCCGACGCGACGCACCAAGGCGCAGCGGTGTTCGACTATTGGGCCGGCCAACCGATGCAAACCAACTTCTTCTACGAGCCAGACTGCCGGTTTGTGAACTTCGATGGCTTCGCCCGCCCGCTGGACGACCTGTGCGACTGCCCCGCCGACAGCAAGGGGCGGGTGGGTTTCCGCAACCGGATCGGCAAGGCGAACCTGAAGGACCCGATCCAAGCCGACTCGACCGTCGTCCCGATGAAGGTCGAGCAGTTCCTCGATGGGCGAGACCCGGACAAACCGTTCTGCATGATGCTCTTCTTCAAGGGGCCGCACTCGCCGTTTGGGGACTGGGACCCGGCGGTCGAACACGTGACCGACAACCTGAACATGCCCGTCCCGTCGAGCGCGACGGTCCCGCTTGCGCAGCGCGAGCCGAACTTTATCCGCAAGTCGCTCGGCGCCCCCAGCGGGATGCGGTACCTCAACCACCCGTCCGCGCTGGATCAACACCTCCGCGACTACTACCGCCTGATCTCGAGCCTGGACCTCGGCGTCGGCCGGGTGATGGAGGCGCTCGAGGCCCGCGGGCTGGCCGAGAACACCGTGGTCCTCTTCACCTCAGACAACGGCCACTTCAAGGGAGAGCACGGGCTGGCGGGCAAGTGGCTGATGTACGAGCCCTCGCTGCGGGTTCCCGGGTTCATCTACGACCCGCGGGCCGAGGCCGAGACCGGCGGCACGGTCAGCACCCGCCCGGTGATCACCACCGACTTTTCGGTGACCATGCTGTCGCTGGCCGGGCTCGACATCCCCGACTCGATGACCGGCTTGGACCTGACCCGTTTGGCCGAAGACCCCAACGCCGCGGGCTGGCGGCAAGACGTGTTCTACGACCACCCCTACGGCCACGGCGGAGCGATCCCCACCACCGTCGGTGTCCGCACCCCTCGGTACAGCTACATCCGCTACACCGACCAGACACCGGTCTACGAACAGGTGTTTGATCTCCAAGAGGACCCGAACCAGCTGAACAACCTGATCGACTCGGCCGATCCAGAACTGATCCGGTCGCTGCGGGCACGGTGCGATGAGTTGATGAAACAGGTCGGCCCGATGGCGAACCGTTGACGCAACCCAAGTTCATCCGCCTGTTGCCGTTCTCCTCGCGAGGCCGCCGGGACGCGACCGAGGAGCAAGCACGAACGATGGCCACCTCGCGGAGCGCTGGTTCCAGTTGTCGGGCGGTGGACTCGCGGTGATCCGCGAAGACGCTGCACGGCCTCCAGACGCCCACGCCGCGTGCCTTCCACGGCCCAAGAACGGGGCGATTGGCCGAAAGAACAAGATGCCCGAGTCGGCCCAAACCTCGCAACCTCCGCTTCAAGCTTCGCTTCCGGGAAAGTTGCGGAGCCATCATCGAGCGGACGGGCCCCGTCGGACCGCATAGCGTACCGGCCGACATCTCTAACTCTATTACTCATCATTATTAATGAAAATCATCTAGTTTCAGCCGGCTTGGCGCGCATCTCCAGGACACGTCTTGACGAGTCGTGAGATGCCCCGGACCACCTAAACCCGTAGAGCGGTATAGTCTAGTCCATAAGGCTTCGATCTTGTCGATCTCTTTCGGTATTCAAGCCAAAGATCATTGACATCGGCCATTTTTCCCGTATATTTTCGATAGATCGATTTTCGCGGTGTCATGTAGCGTTTCTCTAAATACAGTCTCAGACCTTTGATGGTCTAGTCAATTAACGATGACTCTCTAACTAGGAGGTTTTGATGAATAGCAAGTACGGAATGCTGCTCGGTGCGGGCCTGTCGCTGCTGGTCGCGCACTCGTCGTCGGCGGCGATCGTCGCCAGCTTCGAGTTTGACAACGCCGGTCAGCCCGAAGGCTGGACCCTGAACAACGCATTACGCTCGGTCAACGGGAATGGGTTCCTGCGTGGCAACGCCAGTACCAACGACCCGCAGATGATCCTCGACGAGAGTCTTGAACTCACCCGTACCGCCGCTTCGACCGCCTGGGACGAGTTGATCGTTGTGGTGAGCGAGTACGACGCGTTTAGCAACAACCCCGGCGATGCCGGCAGCCTGATCACCGATACGGATACGACCGGAGTTGTGGCGATCTTCAACCTTCAGGGTGGGGTCCTCACTGAAAACCTAGGCACCCCGACGGCCTCTGCCGTCGACAGCAACGGGTTCGTGACCCTGACGTGGGACATCAGCGCACTCTCGACCGCGACCACGGGTCGCATCCGGATCGACCCCGTGGGCGGGCCGGACACGACCGGCAACTCGTTCTTCGTCGACTCGATCACGCTTACCGACGACAACCCCATCCCCGAGCCCGCTTCGTTGGCCCTCGTTGGCCTGGGCTGCCTGGTGATGGCTTCGCGCCGTCGCAAGTGAGCCAAGTTGATTTTTGTTGAAATCCAAAGGGTGCCCCCAGAGCGGGGCACCTTTTTTTTGTCGCCGAGCGTTCGCTCGGTCACTGCTTGAGGCGAACGCGGCCGGCATGTTGGGGTCAATGCTTGGTGCGGAGGGCCCGCCCGCCATGCAGCAGCGACCGATCGGACGCGAAGAGTCAAGCACTTCCACCCTTAGGAAGCCAATCGTGAATGCCAGCGTCTCGAGATGGTCTGCGTTTGTCATCGTTTTCCTGTCGCTGCTCACCGGGCGGACCACTTCGGTCGTGGCGGAGCGCATTGACGACCGCCCCAACATCATCTGGGTGTTCTGCGACGACATGGGGTGGGCGGACCTGGGCGCGAACGGCTCGGTGGACGACGCCAAGACGCCGAACCTCGACGACCTGGCCGAGCGGGGCGTGCGGTTCACCAGCGGCACCATCACCGCGCCCCAGTGCTCGCCCAGCCGCGCGGGCCTGTTGACCGGGCGTTACCAGCAGCGTTTCGGCTTCGGCCACATCGGGCTTGGCCCGTTGCCCTTGTCCGAGATCACCATCGCCGAGCGCCTGGCCGACGCGGGGTACGCCACCGGCATGATCGGCAAGTGGCACCTCGAACCCAACGCGGCGACCCCCGACTTCAACCGGGAACGCACCGGAGACCCCAAGCGGGTTCCGCCGCCGGAGGAGTTCCTCCGTTACTTCCCCGAGCAACGCGGTTTCACGGACGTGTACAAAGGGGAGATCCAGCAGTACCGCCGGACGTACCGGCTCAACGGGCAGGACTTGCCCGAGGGCGCCGGCCCGATCCAGACGGTGCAGCACCCCGGCTACCGCTTGACCACGCAGACGCAAGCGGCGTTGGCGTTCATCACGCGGCATCGCGATCAGCCATTCTTCCTGTACCTGGCCTATTTCGCGCCGCACGTCCCGCTGGAAGCGACGCCCGAGCTGTTGATGCGTTTCCCCGGGCCGATGGCCGAACGCCGCCGGCACGCGCTGGCGATGAACGCCGCGATGGACGACGGTGTCGGCGCGATCGTCAAACGCCTCGAGACGCTGGGCCTGGCGGACAACACCATGATCGTGTTCCTCTCGGACAACGGCGCTCCGATCAAGATCACGAAGGAAGACCGCACGCTCGAGTGGAAAGGCGGGGCTTGGGATGGCTCGATCAACGACCCGCTCAATGGCGAGAAGGGGACGATCCTGGAGGGCGGCATCCGCGTGCCGTTCGTCATGGCGTGGCCGGGGCAGATCCCGGGCGGGCAGGTGGTCGACGAGCCCATCAGCAGTCTCGACCTGGCCGCGACGAGCATGGCGATGGCCGGGCTGGAGCCGGCCGAGACCATGGATGGGGTCGACCTGCTGCCGAGCCTGGTCGATGGCGAGCCCATAGTCGAGCGCGACCTGTTCTGGCGGTTCTGGGGGCAGTCGGCGGTGCGTCGGGGGGACTGGAAGCTGCTGGTGCTCGCCACGGGCGAGCGTTACCTGTTCAATCTCGCCGACGATCCAAGCGAGCAACACAACTTGGCGTCGGAGCACCCCGATCGCGTCGACCGCCTGTACCGGTCGCTCGAATCCTGGGCCGGGCAACTCGAGCCCGCGGGGTTGCCAAGCGGCAACCTGAACGACCAGGAGCAGAAGTTCTACGAGGCGTTCCTCGGTCGGCCCATCGATCGATAATGGCTGAGACTGGGGCAGCCAGCGAGCCGACCCGCGCCGACGCGCTTGACGTGGTCGCTGCCAAGCGTCGCGCCGACGCCGCGATGAAGTGATTGCGGGTCGTCACGACCGCCGCACAGATCGGTGTCCGCTCGCCAAGCCCCCCAGCTATTGACTCGCAACACAGGCGACCTGCTCGACGCCCCAGATGTACCGCACCCTGTCGACGCGGCGAATCGTCAGGTCGTTGATGAGCATGTACGGCTCGGTGACGTCATGCGTGCCAGACGTGTCGGTCCGATTTGCGTCACGACCTCGGGTCGACGCCGCGGATCCGGCTCGATCAGCTCAATGAGTTCGCTTGGGGCGTCGCCAACGCCCTGCCGCGATCAATGCATCCCTCGCTCGCCAGCCTTCACTAGCAACAATCGATCAAATCGATCTAAATTATTATTTTTCATGTTTTTATGATTCTTTCGCCAAAGCCCGCGAGAGATCACGGCGTCAGTCGATTCTCGGATGTGCACGGTGAAGCCCGCCTCGAACCAATAGCTTGCCGAGTTATGTGAACCTGTATTGACACTATTATGAGTTTAATTCATAATAGGTTCATTGCGGGTCGGCAGTCGTCGGCTCACCCTTTTCGAAGGCTCCGATTCACGTTCCTCAGGAGGTCTCAAAATGAATACTCAAATGACGATTGGTTCGGCCACGCTCTTGCTTCTCGGCTCCACGGCTTCGGCCGGGCCCATCACCACGCCGTTCGTCGAGACGTTCGATGACGCGGTCACCCCCGTGACGCTCGGCTTCAACGACTTCGGCGGGGCCGTGAACCCCGCCGATGTGGGGGCCAACGGCACCAACCCCGGCGTCAACATCGCGAACGGCCAGCTCGTCATCTTCGACAACACCGACTTCGGCGACGTCGCGACCGCGCTCGTCCAGCCGAGCTTCCCCGCCGCCACGCCGTTCACGGTCTCGGCCGATTTCTCGGTCGCCGCGACATCGGGCGATAACTTCGACTTCACGAACAGCCGCATCGGCGTCCTCGCCAACGGCATCGACCCGAACAATTTCAACCAGACCTTCTCCGGCCTGTTTGCCTACGTCGAGAACATCAACGTCAGCGGAGACGAGTACGTCTTCCGCCTCGCCAACGACGACACCATCCTGGCCACCAGCCCGGTCTTCGACCTGACCGACGGCACCCCCGACTTCAGCATCCAGCTCGATGGTGTCTTCTTGCCCAGCACCGACCTCGAGCTCACGGCCACGTTCACCGACGCGGGCGGCGAAAACATCGTGGCCCCACTCGTGCAAACCGTGGTCGGCGTCGACATCCCGGGCGGCGCCAATGCGGGGGTCCGCGCTTCGATCGGCTTCAACAACTTCGAGGTCGGCGTGGACAACCTCAGCGTCGCCGTGATCCCCGAGCCGGCCTCGCTCGCGCTCGTCGGCGCCGCCCTGGCCTGCGTGGTCGCTCGTCGACGCTGGTGAAGCTGTGACTTGCCGCGTGGGTCGGTTGACGCCGGCCGCACGCCTTTCTGCCGCGATCTCGACGACAATCGATGTCATGAACACCGCCACTTCCAATCGCCATCACGACCCCCTCGCTCCGCTCCGCGGCGCCTATCCCAGCCGGGGCGCCGCCGATGTTCTCTGCGAACGCGTCGCCAACGTGCTGACGGCGGGCGGTTTCGAGGTCGGCGAACGCTTCCTCACGGACGACGAGCTGGCCGAGACCACGGGCCTGAGCCGGTCGACCGTGCGGCGGGCGATCGCCGTGCTCCGGGCGCAGGGCTGGCTGCACAGCACGGCCGGCCGCGGCACGTTCGTGGGACGTCGCGAAGGGCCGACGCCCAGCTCCGACGAAGGCCGTTCGCCGGCTTCCACATCGCTTCGGATCGGCGTGCTGGCCTACTCGGTGAGCTCGCCCGAGTTCGACTGGTTCACACCGAGCGTGATGCGCGGCATCCAACCCGTCGCCGCCGAGACGCACGCGCGGGTCGAGCTGATCGGCGGGCTGGGCCACGCGATCGACGACGCTCTGGCTCAATTGGACCGCCTAGCGCCGGACGCCCTGATCTGCCTCTCGGTCAACCCCAGCGACGAACTGCTGCTCCGTCACGCGTCGCAGCGCGGGCTGCGTTGCCTGATCGCCGGCACCGCGTTCCCCGAGCTGGACGTCCCCCGCGTCTGCGAGGACAACCGAGGCGGCATGGACATGGTCGTCCGCAAGGTCGCCGAACAAGGGCATCGCCGCATCGGGCTGATGATGCGTCGCTGGCCGGGCGCCTGGCTGCTCAAACGTCACGAGCAATGGCACGACACGCTGCGCGACCTGGGCTTCGACCACGACGAAGGCCTCATGCACTGGCTACCGAATCGCGATGAGGCTTACGTCGCTCGCTCCGCTCACGACGCCGTCGAGGCGTGGTTCGATCGCGCCAAGCCCACCGCCGTGATCTGCGGTCACTACGGCCCGACGCTGCACCTCGGCCAGCTCATCCGGCAACGCCGGCTCACGACCCCCGCCGATCTGTCCGTGGCGGTCATCGACCAGCACGCGGACGCCACGAAGATGCTCGGCGTCAGGCCGGCGATGGCGTCGTTACCCCTGCAGGAGATCGGCCGGACCCTCGCCCGCCAGGCCGTCGACTGGTGTCGCGGCCAGACGCCGCCGTCGCTGACCCGGCTGCCGATGACCTGGACCGACGGCGCGACGCTCGGCCCGACCGCGGAGGTCAAGCCATGACGGATTCACCCGCATGTAATTTAGTTCCGGGCAAGTGCTGGCTAGGTGTCGTTTTCACGCTCGGCGTTGCCGCGACGCCCTTCTCGCAAGCCGAGGAGGTCGTGTACCGCGAGACGTTCCCCAATCCAACAGGCCAAGCCCAATCGCTCGTTGAATACGCGTGGACGTATCACCTCGGCCCGGCGGGCTGGGACGAGACCCGCAACGACGCGACCCAGTCGCTGGTCAACGAGAGCCGTGGCTCGCAGCCCGACGCCGCGCCCGTCGCTTCGGGAGACGACGCGACCTCGCCCAATGGCTACGTGGTCAACGCCCTCGGGCCGGACGGACTCGATGACGATCCCTGGTGGAATCGCCTCAGCCTGTACGTCACCGAAGAGGTCGCGATCGATCAATCGACGCACGCGCTCACCGCCATGAGCGTCGATCTGGCTGTGAGCCAACCCGACGCCGCACGCTTCGTCGTTCGCGTCGGCGATCGATGGTTGGCGTCGGCTGAGGCTTTCGAGCCCACTCCGCTGGCGGGATACGCCGTGTACGACCGATTCGCCGCCGATCACGCCGAGTGCCGGCTCGATTTCCACGTCGCCGAGTGGCTGCCCCTGGCGTTCGTGCCGGGCACGACCATGAGCCTCGACCTCGACACCACGCCGATCACCCTGCCCGACGGCCCGCTCACCGCCGTGGGCCTGCTGATTCAGCCCACCGGGTTCGAGGCGTTCGACAACTTCACGATCTACGGCGTTTCCAACACGCCCTCCCCATGACTCTCTTTTCCCCGACTGGGAGACCTTTTATGCTCGCCTCTGCATCGCCCCAACCGCATCGACGCCACGCCTTCACGCTGATCGAGCTGCTCGTGGTCATCTCGATCATCGCGCTACTGATCGCCGTCCTGCTGCCCGCTCTTCAGGCGGCTCGAGAGACCGCCCGTGCGACAAAGTGCGGCGCGACCCTCCGGCAGATCGGCATCGCCGTCGCCGCGTACGAAGTGGATTACGGCGTGATGCCCATCGGCATTCACAGCTTCAGCCCGGTCTATTTCGATTGGACCTTCAGCCTCGCCGACGATTACATGGGCGGCGGCGGCGACGGCCCCGCGATCGGCCAGCAACGCGAGCGTGTCCTGCAATGCCCGAGCGCCGAGCAAGCCGTCGAAACACCGGGCAGCGATGCCAACCACTACTCGTCGCACCCACGGCTGATGCCCAACGTCCTCGATCAAGACTTCCACGCCGGCGGCGGCGCGCTGCTGCAGGCTTATCGATCCGACCAGGTCCTCGACGCCAGCGACAAGTTTCTTGTCATCGACGGAGCCCTGAACCCCAGCCAGAACGACAGCGCCGAGCCGATCGCGCGAAACATCGACGGATTCCGAATCTTCTACCAAGGCCTGGTCGAGGCGCCAGGAACCGATCTCGACGTCACGATCGATACCGGCGATAACACCGACTCGGTCGGAAATACCCAGCAGCCTCGCTTCCGCCACGGCGGCAACTCGACCGCCAACGCGGTACACGTGGACGGACACGTTCAGACACATCGCTTCGGCGAGATGACGGCCAGGGCCACACGTCTGATCGAACCCTAATGCTCAGCCACGAGAACGACGCAAGGATCGAAAGCCGATCGCATGCAATTACCAACCCTGTTTCATCTCGCACGTCGTTCTCGATGCCGAGGCCATCTTGGAGCGATCGGGATGTCACTGATATTCGTATCGGCGAGCGCCGATGTCGCGCTCTCGGAAGCGGCGCACGAGCACAAACACGGCACCTGGCAGCCGCGTGCCATGGTCACCGCCGAGGCCCGCGCCGCCGGTGTGACCGTCGGCGGCGAGGGCGCCCAGTGGCCGCAGTCGATCGACATCGATCCGGTCACCGGCGAATTCCTCGTCTTCTCGACCGACGTCGGCGGGCTCTGGCGCAGCATCGACGGCGGGGCCACCTGGGAACCGGCCAACGTCGGCTACACGCCGCGTGGCGGGTGCGGCATCGCCATCGACCCGAACTTTCCTGAGCGCGTGATCAGCGTCGGCAGCAACTCGATGGGGTCGGCCGAGAACGGCCTGTACCTCAGCGAAGATCGCGCAGCGTCCTGGCGAGCGGTGATGAAGGTGCCCATGTCAGGCCGAGAAGACCGGCGCCGCCAAGTCGCGTTCGACCCGACGACGGGCGACGACGACGCGGGCCTGACGCGCGTGGCCTATTGGTCGCGCGGCCGCGAGGTGCAACCGGACATCTGGGGTGAACTGGAGATCGACCCCGGCCTGTACCGCAGCGACGACGGGGGCCGACACTGGACACGCCTCGACGGCGCCGCCGACGCAGCCGGCCACGCGGCGCTCGCGGTGCACCCGACGACGGGTCGGCTGTACGCCGCAAGCGAACGCGGGGTCTACGTCAGTGACGACCGCGGCTCGACGTTCCACCGAGTGCTCGACACACCCGCGACAAGCATCGGGGTGAGTCCAGATCGGCCGAACGCGGTGTGGGTGACGCACCCCGACGGCCTCTCAAGCTCGAGCGACGCCGGCGAGTCGTGGTCCGCCATCGAGACGACCGGGCTCGAAGAGCCCATCGCCGGCGAGACCGGCCGCGACGCGGCGCCGACGCCCCGCCGCAACGTCGTGTTCGGCGCCTTGCGTGTCAGCCCCGCCGACGCCGACCGGATGGTCATGCGCTCTCTCGCCGACGACTGGCGCTGGCTGCGTCACGTCTCCCACGACGGCGGGCGGACCTGGCGCCTCGGCGAGGTCGACTCATCGCTCGCGTTCTTCCCGCTGAACGCCAGGCAACTCATGTTCGACTGGCACCCGACCGATCCCGACGTCGTGTGGTCCTTCGGGGGCGACTGGCCGACTCGGAGCGACGACGGCGGTCAAACCTTCGAGTGGGCGGGCAATGGGCAAAACGCCGTCTTCGTCGCCGGCCACTTCAACTTCAACCCGCATCATCCCGGCCTGCTGTTCCTCTCCAGCCAGGACTACAACGGGGGCGTCACCCACGACGGGGGCGAGACGTGGCGATACACCCCCGTCTCCGGCGAGGGGTGGGGCGGCTTCGTGTACGGCGGATTGGCGATCTCGCCGACCGTGCTGGTTGGCGGCCATGCCCGAGGCGGATGGGGCGCCGAGCGGGTGCTGTCGATCAGCCGTGACGGCGGCGCGTCGTGGTCCGAGTCGCCCGACGTGAGCTGGACGAGCGATCGCGGCGACCCGACGTACGGCGTGGACGTCGGCTTGGTAGATCCGATCGACCCCGACCGCGCGTTCATCGCCGGCTTCCGCACCACCGACGGTGGCGCGACGTGGTCACGAATGGACGGCGTGGACGGCGTGTACGCGGCAAGCCGGTCGTCCAGCCGACTCTTCGGCGTCGAAGCCGACGCGGCTCGCTCCCGACTGGTCGTCAGTGACGACCACGGCCAGACCTGGAAGGAGCTGATCCAAATCGACGGCTCGATCGACGACGTCTCGGTCACGCCGGACGGATCGACCGTCTACCTCGCGAGCCAGTCTCGCCTGTGGCGCTACCGCGTCGACGGCGATCGCGAACGCGTCTTGGGCAACCCGCTGGTGCTGATCGACACCCCGCCGACGTCGACCGGCCGCCATCGGATCGACTCGGTCGCGGTCGACCCTCGCCATCCGTCCACGGTGTTCGCCGGCCAACGAATCGACCTGCACGCGGCCGACGTCGGCGTGATGCGTTCTGACGACGGCGGAGCGACGTGGCACAACCTCAACGCGAGCGCCCCGCTTGGACCGGGCGAGATCGTCGATGGGGGCCGCGAGCCCCAGTGCATCCGGGTCGACCCGCACACCGGCGACCTCTGGGCCACCACCGGCTGCTACGGCGTCTGGGTCTATCGCCAGGCCAACTGACCCCCGCCCCGGTCAACCAGACAGTAAAGGGGTCGAAGACGGCGGGTTCCCGGGCTGCCGTGGCCTGTCGAGCCGGCCGATCGCCGGCGTAGCCGGGCGCCGTTCAGTCCAAGTGACGATTTTAAGCAACTAGTTGCTTGACTCGAGATGCGCGGCTCTGTAATCTAGAAACCAGTTGCTTAAACGTGTGTCTGACTCAGAGGTTCCCATGCCCCGCACCGCCAAAGGCAGCCCGACCATGCTCGCCGTCGCCGAGCACGCCGGCGTCAACAAATCGACGGTCAGCCGGATCCTCAACGACAGCTACCCCAAGGGTTTCTCCGTCCGCCCCGAGGTCCGCGAGCGTGTCCTGCGGGCGGCCAAAGAACTCAGCTTCAAGCCCAACCCCTTCGTCCGTGGGCTCAAAGCCAAGCGGACCAAGATGGTCGCCATGCTGGGTTTGCGCGACTTCGGCTGGTCCAGCCGGGGGGCCGACGAGCACGCCATCAACGCGATGATCGACGCCTTGGCCGACGCCGACTACGAGGTCTGCACGACCTTTATCAAGCCCGGCAACCCCGACTTTCAGCCGCCGCGGTGGCGTGTCGATGCCGCGGTGGTCGTCGGCAACTCCTCGGCCGAGCAGGTCAGCGAGCTCGATCAGTCCGGCATCCCCTACGTCACCGTCAACGGCCCGGCCGGCCCGGCGGGCGGATCGGTGATCGTCGACGACGCGCACGGCGCCGAGTCGGCCGTGCGCAAGCTGATTGAGCTCGGCCATACCCGTATCGCCTATCTCTACTCGGCGTTCGACGCGACGCCGCCCGCGGCCGACCGCGTGGCGCACGCCAGCGAGATCGACCGCCGCGACGCATACGTCGCCGCGATGCAAGAAGCCGGTCTCGAGCCCGTCGCCGGCTACGACCGCACCGACTGGACCGCCGAGCAAGCGATCGAGCAGATCGTCGTTCGCGACAAGGCCACGGCGATCCTCTCTTATCACCACGTCATGGCCGTCCAACACGTCGCCGCGATCCAGCGGGCCGGACGACGCGTGCCGGACGACGTCAGCGTGCTCTGCTTCAACGACGCGTTTCCCACCGCCGAGATGCACCCGTCGCTCACCGCGATGTCGCTGCCCGGCGAAGCGATGGGCCGCGAGACCGCCCGCATGATCCTCGACATGATCGAGGGCGGGACACCCAAGCAGATGCTGTTCTCCGAGTCTCTGATTCTCCGCGAGTCGACGGCCCGTTGTCGTTGATCGCTCCGTCTCTGTCCGTGTGGACCCTTCAAGGAGGTTCTTGGATGCCAACTCAGATGTTCAATGTGCTGACCGGCGGATTCGTAACCGTGACGACCCTCGCGATCGCAACGGCAAGCCCAACCGCGTCGGCCGCCGTCTTCACAGACGCCGGCAATTCGGGCGATTTCTTCGGCACCGCCAACCAGATGGCGATCTTCAACACGGGTCAGGACTACCTGATCGACGGCTCGTTCGAGGTCAGCTTCACGACCTACGACGGCGACGGCGGCACCCTCGAGGACGACAAGGCCCTCGGGACGATCGACTATCACGTCGCCAACATCGACCTTGGCCTGCCCGCTGGAGAGACCTTCACGGGCGTTGAGATCGACACCGCGACGTGGGACGGCCGATCCAACTTCGACGGCCAATCCGAGAGCGACATCTACATGGTTCAGCTCTCGGATGACGGCGTGACGTTTGGCGCTCCCATCGTGCTCGGCTTCACCACGCCCGTCGTTTCGTCGAACCCCGGCTTTGTCCTGTCGACCGGTTCGGCGGACGGCTTCTTCGCCGATTACGTCCGGATCAGCATCCTGTCGCGCGTCGAAGCGGCCGGCTCGGGCGCCAACGACCCGTGGTCGTCGCGCATCGAGGAGATCCGCCTGACCTCCGGCGTGATCCCCGAGCCCGCGTCGCTCGCGCTCGTCGGCGCTGGCGTCGCGCTGGCCGGGCTCCGTCGCCGTCGGGCGGCCGACTGACCTCTGCCCCGGCGTCGCCCGCAAGCGTCGCGGGGCTTTCCGTTCTGTTTCGCCTACCCTTTAGCAGGACTCTCTCTCATGAAACGTCAAGGCTTCACCCTGATCGAACTGCTGGTCGTGATTTCCATTATCGCCCTGCTGATCAGCATCTTGCTGCCCGCGCTCGGCGCCGCCCGCGCATCGGCTCGCGATCTCCAGTGCAAGTCCAACTTCCGCCAGCTCGGCATCGCCAACCTCGCCTATTCCGTCGAGCACGGCGACCGCATGGCCGCGACGTGGGAGCACGGGTTCGCAGGAACATCGACCTTCTGGCAGGAGAACCTCGCCGAATACATCACCGTTCTCGAAGACGACGCCACCGCCACGACCCGCGAGCGTTGGCGTTCCAACCCCGACAACATGCTCAACTGCCCCGAGTCCGACTTCGGCGCGACAACGGATCGCTTCACAAGCGCCCCCAACAGTCTCATGCAAGGCGATCAGAACGGCGCAGACCCGTGGGACGGGTACGAGACCTATGTGGTGCCGAACCCCTCTGAGATCATTATGTGCGGCGAGACAGACGGCGACCAAGGCGGCGCCGTCTCCAACAACCTGACCAGCGTCGACGGAACGATCGGTTGGGCCGGCGGCGGATTCGCGACTTCGATTGTCGGAAGCTGGTACTCCATCCCTGGCTTCCGCCACGGCGGTGACTACGAAGGAGCGGTGCCATCGGCGGCCGACCCGCTTCGAACCCTCGCCGGTCGGACGTCCAACCAGGTCTTGATGGACGGCCACGTCGACTCGTTCGAGCCCGAACAGCTCGTCGACAACAACGGCGACGGCTACGACGGCAACGGCTCGCCCTGGCGCTGGTGGTAAAGCCCACACGTCATCACCTCCTCTGAACGCCTGCGCCCGAGCGGTCAAGCGGCCGCTCGTGGCATTTGCGGAGACACCTCCCGATGAAACCGTCCCACCTTGCTATCGCGCTGGCGTGTGCCTCGACCATCGTTTGTTCTCACGTCGGCGGCGTCCACGCACAAGGGGACGAAACGCCTTTCGTGCTCGACCGCGCGGCCGAGCCGGCCTACGGCCCCTGGCGGTCATCGCGGATCGGCGGCGGCGGCTACCTGGTCAACGGGCTTTTCACCACCGACCCCGACGTCATGTACTGGTACAGCGACGTCGGCGGCGTCTACCGCTCGGACACCGCCGGCCGGTCGTGGCGGCAGATCAACGGCACGTCCGACGCTCCGGCGTTCGCGAACGTCCGCTCTCTGCTCGTGGACCCGCGCGACCCCGATCACCTGATCGCGGCAACCGGTTGGCAGTGGGGTGAGCGCGAAGGCATCATGCTCTCCAACGACGCCGGCGAGACCTGGCGGCTCGTCCAACCCGCGCAGTTCTACGGCAACGAGGGCAATCGGCACCATGGCGTCACGCTCGCGCGACACCCAGACCGGCCCGACACCGTCCTCGCGGCGAGCTCCGTCGATGGCCTGTTCCGCAGCCAGGACAACGGCGAGACCTGGGAACACCTCGGCCTTAACGGGCTCTTCGTCAGCGATCTGGTGATCGACGCCCGCCGCCCGGACCGCGTCTGGCTGAGCTCGGTCGATGCAGAGCCGCCCGCGCTCTACAACGCCGAGATCGCCGAGGCTTTCTACCGATCGGAGGACGGCGGGACGACATGGACGAAGCTCGCCGACCACGCACCCGACGAGATCGTCCAGCACCCGACACAGCCCGAAACCCTCGTGGGCATCTTCGACCAGAGCCTCGTCATGATCAGTGACGACGCGGGCGCGACCTGGCGCCCATTCGGGGAAGGCCTTCTGCAAGACGCGGCAGCGGCGAAGCAATACGGCGAGTCCTCCGGGCACACGTTCCTGGCCCTCGCGGCCGGGCCGGACTTCTTCGTGACCGCGGCCGGCGACGGCACGTTCTACCGTCGTGGGCTGAGTGATCCGACGTGGCGACAGCTCGCCACCCCGACGGTGAACGGCGGCGACTGGTACGGGCGCGATCCGATCGGTGACTGGAGCCGTTTCGGCCGGGCCGCGTCGTCGATCGTGATCGATCCCGACGACCCGGACCGCTGGTTCTTCGGCGACTGGTACGCCGTGTACGAGACACGCGACGCCGGGCGCTCGTGGACGCTGCGGGTCGACGGCATCGAGCTGACCGTCATCCACACCCTCCGTCAGGACCCCGACGGTCGCCCGCTCGTGCACCTCGGCATGGGCGACAACGGCTATTTCCGCACGACTGACGGGGGCGAACAGTTCGTCGAGACCAGTGATCGCACGAACAACGTTAAATCGATCGACGTCTCGCCGGTTCAGCCGGATCGTGTCTACGCCACCGGCACCACGACGGGTCATTGGCGAGCCCACGAATTGCTGGCCAGCGACGACGGAGGCAAGTCATGGCGCGTCGCCCCTGCGTCCGGGCTTCCCGCGATGGGCGAGCGGAACATGAACACCGTCGCGGTGGACCCCCGCGATCCGAGCCGTCTTTACGTCACCGTCAGCGGGCCGACCAACCCCAACGACGGCGGCGTCTATCGCAGCGACGACGGCGGCGAGACCTTCGCTTACTCGGGCGATGGACTCCCCACCGGTGAAGGCCTGTTCAAAGAGCAGATCTGGGAGAGCGGGCGGATGCTCGCGATCGGCGGCGGCGGCGAGCAGGTCTTGCTTGCTCAAGAGCCGAAACGCGTCTTCCAGCGGCCTGACTCGGAGTCTGCGTGGATCGAAGTCGACATCGATCTCGTTGGCCAGCCCTACGACGTCAAGGCCGACCCGCATGAGCCCGGGAGATTCTTCATCGCCGACACCGAAGCGGGTGTCTGGTCGAGTGACAACGGCGGGTCCGCTTGGCAGCGCGTGTTCGATCGACCCGCACGAATCGTGTCGTTCCATGTCGAGCGACCGGGCCTGGTGGCGGTGGCGCTGGAGCGCGATCGGGGCGTCGTTGTCAGTCGGGACGGGGGAGTAACGTGGACCGCGTTGAGCGATCGGCTGCCCAATCGTCACATCAACGCCCTTGCGTTCGACAAAGAGCGCCTGATGGTCGGCACGGCGGGCAACGGCGTCTTCTGGATCACGCTCGACTAGGCGGGTTGCCCCATCGGATCGCACGGCCCCGACGCCGCGCTCACGCGATTGACCGACCGGCGGGCTTGCCGAAGTCAGCCGAAGCATCGTCGATCACCAGAACCCAGTCGGGCCCGCCCAGCGGCGAGCAAATGTCATGGACACCCGCGCTGAGCGTGCCGGCGTCGTGGCTTTGACCGCCACGGGGGTCAAACCACCAGGCGTGCCCCACGCCGCTATGGGTATCCACCCTGACCCGAAGGCGCTGGGCCGCGCAGGGAAAATAGACCATCGCGTATCGCCCGTGTGTATCCCGTGTCGCCATCGGCCGCAACGCCCGCGCCGCGTCGTCATTCACGGCAGCTCCAATAACGGGCCAAGCCGTTTCGCGATCGAGCGGCACGTCTGGCAAGAGCTCGGGCGCCGGAACGCGATCGAAGTAGGGGCGTGAGAGCATCAGGCGCTTCAGCCAAATCATCTGCTCCGCTCCGGGGGCGTGTATCGCCTCTCGCCAGTCCGGCGACGGATGATTCACGGGCGCGCGGTCGGGCGTCGAGAACTGCCAGACGCTGTGGCTGCCGTAGGTGTGCCCACAAGCACCCGCAAACACCGCTCGATACGCCGCCTTGCGGACGTCGTAATCCACGAATCGCCCAAACTCGGGGCGCCAATCTCGGCTGAATGGATCGATTGGATGGTGCTCGTAACACGGCTCAGCGTCTAGGACCGGCTTGAGCGGGCGCCTCTCCAGGTCGCGGTTGATCAGTCGCCAGCCAGGTGCATCTCGCATGCTGTGCCCCGACTGAATCATGTTGAGCGACAGCCATTCTCGCTCGTGCAGCGCCTCGCCCGAGCTCTCTGCCGCTTTGGGGTGGAAGGTCACGAAACCCGACGCGCCCGCGCCCTTGTCGAGACCCGCGGCCATCGCATCCCATACGGGGGCGTCGGCGGCGGCCGGGCGGTCGCCGCCCAAGACCCAGAGCACGTGAGACGCATCCCGGTACCGCACCCCGAGGTAGTGCCCGAACGCAAAAGCAGAATCTGTGTCAAAAACAATCGGGCCAACGCCCCAGAGCCCGCGATGCACTTTGTCCCCCCACGTTGGCAACATCGCTAGCCGAAGCCCCGCCTCGGCCGCCATATCCACCACCCGATCGACCCATAAGAAATAGTGATCATTGGGACGCCTCGGATCGTCACCAGCCAGCGGCAGCCTCCCGCCGGCATCCGGCGTGTGCAAGCCGTCCAGCTCGGCCAGAATAACGGTTTGTACAAGGTTGAAACCCTGTCTGGCACGCAACGAGAAGTAATGCCGCGCTTCTTCTTCGGAGAGTCTGTGGATCAACTCCCACGCCGTATCGGCGAGCCAGAAGTACGGCTTCCCGTCTGACTCACAGAGGAAACGACCGTTACGCGAGACTCGTAATCGACCAGCCAAATCCATCTCGGGATGCGTCAGTCAATCAGTCGGATCAACGCGTCTGGTCGATCGATTGACTGAGTGGATGTCATTGGTGAGCAGGGCAAAGTATAACACGACTGATTGACTTATCGCCCTGTCTCTTCGGGCTTAAGACGAAGCGGGCGCGACAACTCCGCGAAGAGCAGTCAGCCTTGGCCGTCGCTTGATCCGAGAGACGTGGGGGGAGACGAGCGCCGAATCAACGAGCGTCGCGACGCCGGTGGCGACGGGCTCAAGTTGCCGGGTCGTGGCGGTTTGCGGGCGTAGCCGCAGCGATCGCCAGCGTACATGCGAAGCCGCGGCACAAGGGCGAGAGCGATCAAGAGCGTGGCTGGTTTCCTGGCCATCACCGACGTCGTAGAGCGCTGATCGGGTACGACGCTGCGCGTGTTGCCGTTAGGCTGCCTTGAATGGCCCGCCCGCCCGCCCAACGCGACGCCGCGACGACCGACGCCGACCGCGTCGTCCGCCGGCTCAACACGCTGGCCGACCCGGCCCGGCTGCGGCTGCTGCGGCTGCTCGAGCAGGAGGAATTGGGGGTGGCCGAACTGTGCGAGGTGGTGCAGATGCCGCAATCGACGGTCAGCCGGCACTTGCGCGTGCTGACCGACGACGGCTGGGCCGTCGCGCGGCGGGCGGGCACGACGAACCTGTATCGGGTGCACGTCGAGGAACTGGACGAGGCGGCGAGGTCGCTGTGGTCGGCGACGCGGGATCGGCTGGCGGGGTGGTCGGCGTTCGAGCAGGACGCCGTTCGGCTGGCGCACCGCCTGGCGGCCCGAGCGACGGACAGCCGATCGTTCTTCGCGGGGGCGGCACCGGCGTGGGACGTGTTGCGGACCGAGATGTACGGCGGGTCGTTCACAACGCACGCCGTGCTCGCCCTGCTGCCGGAACGCTGGACGGTGGCCGACCTGGGCTGCGGGACGGGCGTGAACGCCGAACTGCTCGGCCGTCACGTGGCCAACGTCATCGCGGTAGACAATTCGCCGGAGATGCTCGACGCCGCTAGGCGGCGCACGGCCCCGTTGGGCAACGTCGACGTCCGCCAGGGCGACCTGGCCGATTTGCCGATCGACGACGACGCCTGCGACGCCGCGCTGCTGATCCTGGCGCTGACTTATATAGACGACCCCGCCCCCGCGCTTGCCGAAATGGCCCGCGTGCTGCGGCCCGGCGGCCGGGGCGTGATCGTCGACCTGATGCACCACGACCGCGACGACTTCCGCCGCCAGATGGGCCAGCGTTCGCTGGGGTTCGCCCCCGACCGCCTCGCCGCCGGGCTCGCCAACGCCGGCTTCGCCGACCCGACCGTCACCCCTCTGCCCCCCGATCCGGACACGAAGGGTCCCGCCCTGCTGCTGGCGACCGCCGCGGCGAAGTGATGCGGACGGCCGATTTCGGCTCATGCACTGGCGGTCGCGTGGCCGATGACCTATCATCCATTGATCCGGCTAAACGGATGAATTACGCCTCCTACCCCCTCAGGAACCCCCATGAGCCCTGCTACCGCCACCCCCAGCCTCGTGTCCGACACCGCCAACGGCCTCGAATTCAAGGTCCACGACCTCTCCCTCGCCGAGTGGGGCCGCAAGGAGCTCATGCTTGCCGAGCAAGAGATGCCCGGCCTGATGGCCTGCCGCGCCGAGTTCGGGGCGTCCAAGCCGCTGGCCGGCCTGAATATCGGCGGCTCGCTGCACATGACCGTCCAGACCGCCGTGCTCATCGAGACGCTCGTCGAGCTCGGTGCGAACGTCCGCTGGGCCTCGTGCAACATCTTCTCGACCCAGGATCACGCCGCCGCCGCGGTCGTCGTCGGCCCCAACGGCACGCCCGACAAGCCGCAAGGCATCCCCTGCTTTGCCTGGAAGGGTGAGACGCTCGAGGAGTACTGGTGGTGCACCGAGCGGATGCTCGACTTCGGCGACGGCCAGGGCCCCGACCAGATCGTCGACGACGGCGGGGACGCCACCCTGCTGATCCACGACGGCGTCAAGTTCGAGGCCGCCGGCGCCGTGCCCGGCCCCGAGACCACCGAGAACGCCGAGTACAAGGAAGTCCTCAAGCGCCTCGCCATCACCATCGCCGAGAACCCGACGCGCTGGACCAAGGCCGCCGAGACCTGCAAGGGTGTCACCGAAGAGACCACCACCGGCGTCAAGAACCTCGTCAAGTACCAGAAGAACGGCACCCTGCTCTTCCCCGCCATCAACGTCAACGACTCCTGCACCAAGAGCAAGTTCGACAACCTCTACGGCTGCCGGCACTCGCTGGTCGACGGCCTGTTCCGCGCGACGGACGTGATGATGTCGGGCAAGGTCGCGGTGGTCTGCGGCTACGGCGACGTCGGCAAGGGCTGCTGCCAGTCGCTGCGGGGCCAGGGCGCCCGCGTGATCGTCACCGAGATCGACCCGATCTGCGCCCTGCAGGCCGCGATGGAGGGCTACGAGGTCAAGACCCTCGACGACGTGGTCGAGACCGCCGACGTGTTTGTCACGACCACCGGCAACTACAAGATCATCACCGCCGACCACATGTCCCGCATGAAGGACAAGGCGATCGTCGGCAACATCGGGCACTTCGATAACGAGATCGAGATGGCCGAGCTCGGCAAGATCGCCAGCAAGACCAACATCAAGGAGCAGTACGACATGTGGACGTTCGCCGACGGTCACAGCGTGCTGATCCTCGCCGAGGGCCGGCTGCTGAACCTCGGCTGCGCGACCGGCCACCCGTCGTTCGTGATGTCCGCGTCGTTCACCAACCAGACGATCGCTCAGATCGACCTGGCCCTGTTCAACGCCGGCAAGGAGACCCTCTCGGGCATGACCTACGGCGAGAACAAGGTCACGCTGCTCAGCAAGAAACTCGACGAGAAGGTCGCCCGCCTGCACCTCGACCAGCTGGGCGTGAAGCTCACCGAGCTGAGCCCCGAGCAGGCCGAGTACATCGGCGTCGAGGTCGACGGGCCGTACAAGCCCGAGCACTACCGCTACTAAGCGGCACGCCGCATCGATGAAATCACAAAGGCCCGCGGCTCATCACCGCGGGCCTTTTGCGTGGATCGGTTGGGGGTTGCCGCGGCGGTTCAGCCGAGCAACGACAGGACCGACTGGGCGTTGGAGTTGGCGATGGCCAGGGTCTGCGTGCCGGCCTGCTGGAGGATCTGAGCTCTTGTCAGGGCGGCCGTTTCCTCGGCGAAGTCGGTGTCGCGGATCTGGCTCTCCGAGGCGGTGAGGTTCTCGAGCGCGATCTGCGACGATCGCAGGGTCGTCTGCAGGGTGTTGCGTTCGAAGGCCCCGAGCCGGCCGCGGAGGGTGGTGATCTCGTCGACGGCGGCGTCAAGGATAAGGGCGGCGTCGCGGGCCTGGCCGGCCGGGTCGTTGCCCTCGAGCAGGGAGGCGTCGCCGCCGGAGCGGACGTCGGAGAGGAAGCCGACGATCGAGTTGCCCAGGTTGGAGGCGGCGACGGACTGGATGCCGAAACCGACCTGTTGCTGGGTGTTGACGTCGGGCCCGACCTGGAAGTTGGCGCCGCCGCCGGTGATGTTGAAGGAATAGGTGTCGAGGGACTGAGCGGCGCCGGAGGTCAGGGCGAGCTCGAGGTTGAGGACGGTGGTGCGGACCGAGACGTCCAGGCCGTCGCCGAGGGCGAGGGCGCCATTGACCAGGGCGAGGACGTCCTCGCCGGTGTCGCGGTTGATCTCGGTGCCGTCGGGCGCGTCGACCGTGCGGAACGACTCGGAGTCACCGCCGAGCTGTCGGACGGAGACGAAGGCCTCGGAGCCGAACTCGGTAGAGGTCAGGGTGATGGCCGACGTGTTGTTGAGTGAAGCGGACACGCCGGTGGCGTCCTTGACGGCGTTGATGGCGTCGCGGATCGAGTCGGTGCCGGTGCCGGAGACGAACTGGAAGGACTCGACGCCGGTCGGCCCCTGAACCTCGAAGGTCACGGAGGAGAGCAGGCCCGAGCCGGTGGCGTCGGTGGCGGAGATGGTGATCGAGGCGCGTTCGGCGGAGTTGAGGACCTCGACGTCGACGGCCTTGGTGGAGGCGGTGCCGAAGTTGACGCCGTAGAGTTGGACGTCGTCGATCTGTGAGGTCGTGACGCCGTTGGTGATGTAGTCGAGCGAGCCGTTGAGCAGCTTGAGCCCGCCGAAGCTGGTGGTGTTGGCGATGCGGGTGATCGAGTCGATGGCCGAGTCGATCTGGAGCTGATTGGCCTCGATCTCTTCTTTGGAGAAAGCGCCGGTGTTGGCGGCCTCGACCACGAGGGACTGCATCTCGATCAGGAGGGTGTTGATCTCCTGGAGGGCGGCCTCTGAGGTGGCGATGACGTTGGACGCTCGCTCGATGTTGTCGACGGCCTGGCCAACGCCGGCGATGTCGGCACGGAGCCGTTCGCTGACGATCAGGCCGGCGGGGTCGTCGGCCCCTCGGTTGATCTTGAGGCCGGTGGAGAGCCGCTCGAGGCTGGTCTCGAGGGCTCCGTTAGAGCCGGCGAGGTTGCGTTGAGCGATGAGCGAGGGAACGTTGGTGTTAATGCGGGTCATAGACAATCCTCCGTGATTGTCGCGTTGGGCGGGGTGGCCCGTTCGGCGTTCCTTGCCGAGCGCGTCGCCTGTCTCTTCAGGCGAAGGTGGTTTAGCTCCTGGTTACGGCGATCTATCTAACTGGCTGCGCGGAGACGGTTGGGTCCGTTCTTGCGGCGCAGGTTGTGCTCGGCGACGTTCAGATCATCGGGGGCCACGGCGGCCTGGCTGGCCTCGGCGTTCTCACGCTGGATGGCTTCGTACACCTCTTTGCGGTGGACGCGGACGCTGCGAGGGGCGTTGATGCCGATCCGCACCTTGTCTCCGCGGATGTCGACGACGGTGATCTCCACGTCGTCGCCGATCATGATCGTTTCGTCGCGTTGTCGGGAGAGCACGAGCATGTGGCAATGGCTCCTTCCAAGGGTTGCTCGTCGAGGGCGGCCGTTCCTTGGCCGCCGTCCCGTCACGCTGCCGGTCGCGCTCCGCGCGGCCGGGGTTGGTCTTCGTTTACGCCGACTGCGCGAGCGTCATCTCGGCGGGCTGGCTCAGCTCGATCAACGGCACCTTGGTGGTGTACCGCCGGTCGCTGAGCACCAGTTGCTCGCCGGTGCGTCGCTCGACGTGGATCACCAGCGGGCCCTGCAGGTTGCCGGTGAGCACGTGGTCGCGCTTGTTGACGATGCAGAACACCTGACAGTCCTCCGGACGGTCGATGCCCAGCTCGTTCATCTGCTCCTCGCGGATCGGCACCCGGTACGTCGGGACGAACAGCGAGGGGTCGGTCACCACGAACGCGAGGTCCGCCTGATCGACCGATTGGAGCCACCAGAAGTAGGCGTCCTCACCCGCCTCCAGCAGCACGTAGTGCTTGTAGGTCGGAAACCCGAGCAAGCCCTTGGGGAAGCGGATGACGCGTTGGTCGTCCACCTCGATCTCTCCGAAACGTGTCGTCTTGATCCACATGGCACGTTCGCCTTACGGGGCCGGTTTCCAAAGGGGTGAGCCTCGTCCTTCGAGGCCGACGGCGTCCTGCCGTCTGGGGGGGTGTGGCGTCCGGCCCGAACGCCTTCCCCTGTATTCGGGCGCCCCGGCCTAGCCGAGGAAGTCCAACAGGCTGAGCTGGTTGCTGATCGCGCCGACCTGAAGCGAGGCCTGCAGCTGCGTCTCCAGCTGGGTGTAGCGGCTGATGACCTCCGTGAGGTCCGCGTCCTCGATCAGGCTTCGCAGTTGTTTGTCGGCGATGTCCATGTCGGCGGATCGGTCCAGCAGGTCTTGCACGCGGCGTGACTCCACGCCGACCAGCGCTCGGGCGTTCACGACGCCGTCCAGCCGGTCTTCCACTTTCCCTCCAGCAAGCGTGATGCCAAGCGCGTCGTCGGCCCGGAGCGCAGTGGAAAGATCGATCAGCGCAGTAAACGCCGAGTCGACCTTCACCGTCGCCTCGTCCGTGCTCGTGATCGTCGCGCCGGTCCCCGCGTTGCCGGTGATGCCCAGCTGCGCCGCGGCGTCGGACAGCCCGGCGTTCTCGATGACGAAGTCGTTGGCGCCGGCGGTGCTGTCGGTGAAGACGAGCCCCGTGCCGGTCGTGGCGAGCGCCACCGTGAGGTCGCCGGGCGCGGCGGTGGCGGCGTCGGCGGCGGTCTGGATCGCGGTGACAAGCTCGGACACCGTCAAAACACCTGAAATATCAACGGAAAACGCCGTTCCATCGTGGAGCGTGAAGCTCAGGTCGTCGCCATCGACGGTCTCGATACCCAGCCCGTCGCGGAAGTCGGCCAGCTGTGTGTCGTTGCCGAAGGTGGCGATGCCCAGGTCGTTGGCCGTCGTCCCGCCGTTCTCGCCGACGGAGAGCTCGATGCCGGAGACTTCGCTGAAAAGGTTGAGCCCGTCGCCGTCGTCGTTGATCTCGAGGCGCAGGCCGAGGTCCAGCTCGTCGATGACGTTCTGCAGGTCCTGGATGGTGGTGGCGGCGGAGAAGTCGGCGGTCTTGGTGGTCAGGCCCTGGGTGATGGTCAGGCCGGAGGCGAAGTCGATTGTTGCGCCCAGGTCGGCAAGATTCGTCAGCTCGGTGAGCTTGACGCGCAAGTCGCTGCCAGCGACGGCCGCGCCGGTGGCGGTCGTGCCATCGATGCCCAGGTCGAGCGCGGCGTTGCCGGACTGAACGTCGGCGATGGCGATGGTGCTGCCGGCGGCGGCGGTGAGGGTGAAGCCGGTGCCGGCGACGGCGATCGAGCCGGCGGCGGGGTCGATGCCGTCGATGGCGTCGTTGATGCGGGTGACGACGTCGCCGAGGGTGTCCGCGGTGGTGAGATCGACCGTGGCGGCGGTGCCGTTGACGGTCACCTCGATGGTGCCGGCGCGGAAGCCCCGGCCGTCGGCGCCCTCGATGTCGGCCAGGCGGACGCCGTCGGTGGCCTGGGGATCGAGGTCGACGGTGCCCTCGACGCGGGAGGACAGGGCCCCGAAGGCATCGATGCCGTTGGCGTTGAGGGCTTGGTCGTAGGACGAGCCGATATCGACGTTGAGGCTCTCGTCACCGCCAAGGTAGCGGACGCCGCCGAGGAACTCGACGAACACGTCGCCGCTGGCGGCGGCACCGTTGTCGCCGCCGAAGAGCGAGATGCCGTTGAACTGTCGGTTGGCGGCCTCGATGAGCCCGGCGAGCTGCTCGTCGACGACGAAGGCCATCGCCTCGCGCGTGTCGGCGTCCGAGCCGACGCCGACCTGGCTGGACGCGGTGGACTGCGCCTCGATGAGGATGTCGGTGGCGTCGGCGAGCGACTGGTCGGCGAAGGTGAGCAGGCCCTGAGCGAAGGTGAGGTTCTGCGTGTGCTGCTCGCGGGCCTCGATCTGCTGATTGAGCGCGTTGAGCGTGGAGATCTGCCCGGGCGCGTCGCTGGGCTTGTTGATCTGCTTGCCGGTCTGGATCTGCTGCTCGGCCTGGAACAGCTCGTTCTGCGTGCGCAGCAGGTTGCTTGTCAGCGTGTTGCCGGTGAGCAGCAGTGTGGTGCGAGGGGTGATGGGTCCGACGGCCATAGCGGGTCTGCGGTTAGATGATGCTCAGCAGCGTCTGCATCAATTCATCGACGGTGGTGATGAATCGGGCGCTGGCCTGGTAAGCCCGCTGGTAGCGGATGAGCTCGATGGTTTCCTCGTCGGCGTTGACGCCGGAGATCGATTGCTGGGTGGCGGCCAGGTTGGCCTTGACGACCGACGCGGACTCGAGCCGCTGGCTGGCCTGGCCGGCGCGGCCGGCGAAGTCCTCGACGTGCTTGCTCCAGGCCTGCGTCAGGCTCAGGCCGTTGAGCTCGTCGACACCGGTGTCGCGGAGCTGGGCGATCGCGATGGCGGCGGAGTTGTCGCCGAGGAGGTGGTCGTTCGCGGCGGCGATGTGCAACGGGTCGGACGTGATCGTGTCGTTGACCGCGATGTCGAACGCGTCGCTGCCGGTGAAGTAGGTGTTGATCCCCAGCGCGGCGAGCACGCCGGAGGAGTCGTCGCTGAAGCTGACCTCGAAGCCGCTGTCCTCGGCCGAGATCGTGAGCCTGCCGTCGGTGCCGATGGACGCGGCGATGCCGTCGAGGGCGTCGAGGTCGGCCGCGAGACTGGCGAGCGTGGTGTCGTTGGTGGGGTCGATGCCGTCGAGGTCGACGGCGATCGTCGATGTGGTGCGGGTGCCGGTGCTCTGCTGGGTGAGGTGAACCTGGAACGAGCCGTGCTCGGCGGCGAACGCCAGGCCCGTGGCGTCCAGGTCGTTGAGCGCCGCGGTGCTGTCGTCGACGTCGTTGCTCGCGGTGACGCTGGTGAAGCCCTGCAGGCCCTGGCTCTGTGAGTGGATGCGGTTGACCTGCCAGATCAGCTGCGAGGCGACCTCGTCGAGGGCGTCGATCGCGTCTTCGAGATGCACCTTGCGGAACTCAACCAACGCACCCAGGCTGCCCGACGAGGTGTCGATCGGGCTCTGATCGTCGGCGATCACCACGTCGATCACCAGCTCGCCGTCCACCGTCTGCTGGCGCGCCTCCAGCCCACGGCTATGGCCGTTGAGCATGATCGGCAACGACCCAACAAAAATGTCCACCTGCCCGCTCGGCTGCTCGACGGTCGAGATGTCGACGAGCTGGCTGAGCTCCTCGAGCAGGATCGTGCGCTCGTCGCGCAAGCCATGCGCCCCCTCACCCGCCCCGCCCTCCTGGATCGCGATCGACCGGTTGAGCGTCTCGATCTTGTCGAGGATGTCGTTGGCCTGGCCGACCGACTGCTCGATCGTGCGGTCGGTCTGCAGCAGCGTGTCCTTGAACCCGGTGTCGATGTCGTTGATGAACGCCGACAGCGACACGCCCTCCTGCACGACCAGCGTCCGCAGCGACAGGTCCTGCGGGTTGTTCGACAGGTCGGACCACGCGTTGAAGAACGCCGTCAGCCGCGTCGACAGATCGACGTCGCTCAGCTCGTTCTCGATCGCCTCGATCTGCGCCAGCAGGTCCACAAGGGTCGACGCGCCCGACTCGTCCGAGATCGTCCCCCGCAGCCGAGCCTCCAACGCGTCGTCCACGACCCGCGTGATCGCGTCCAGCTGAACGCCCCCGCCGAACTGCACACCTCGCTCGGCCTCGCGGCCCGTCAACGGCACGAGCTTGGGGTCCAGGCGGTGATAGCCCGGCGTCGCGACGTTCGCCAGGTTGTTGCCGACCACCTCCAACGCCGCCTGCGACGCCAGCAACCCCGACTGACCGATCTGTAGCGAACCGCCCAACGACATCCGCCTGCTCCGTCAAGCCGTCATCTGGAACGTCCCGATCGACATCGCCGCCCGCGGCCGATGCCCCGTCCGCCCGTACGTCTGCACCCCGGTCGCCACCGCCCCCGCCTGCTGCACCACGCCGGTCACGTGACGCAGCAGCGACTCCGTCGCCAACCGCGCCCGCTGCGCCCGCGCCTGCACCGCCTGAACACGCCCCACCAGCTCCTCGCGCAGCGCGATCAGCCGATCCCGCGTCGGCCCGGCAAAACACATCGCCAGCTCCCCCATCCGCATCGGCTCCGGGGACTCCGGCCGGACCCGCTGCGTCAGCCGAGCCACGACCTCCAGCCGACGCTTCTCCAGCTCGGCAATCTTCTGCACCCGCTCGTTCTCCAGCCCGCACAGCTCGGCCATCCGATCCGTGTCCGCCGCTTTCAACGCCTCGCGCTTCCGATCGAGCAGCTCCGCCAGCTCGTCGTGAAGGACGATCTGCCGACGACAGATCGCGTCCAGCGAACCGATCACCGACTCCACCTGCTTATCCACGGACGTTCACCCCCCCCGCGCCACCGCTCCGCGGCAGCCCGCTGATCTCCCGGTACACCGCGTCCACCAGCCCGAACCGAGACGACTTCACGACGTCGTCCGCAATCTTCTCGTCGAGCTGATGGCCGAACAAGTCCTCCGTCGACCCACCGTAGAACATGTCGTTCTGCTTCATCGAGTCGCGCAGCTGCGCCAGCAGGGGCGCAATAAATGCCGACGCCACCAACTGCTCGGCCGCCTCGTAAACCTCGTCGTCCCGCTCCGCACGGGCCTTCTCGCCCAGCTCGATCGGCTCGAACAGCGGCTCGCCGACGTGGCGGTCCAGCACCGAGGAAAACTTGCTCAGCACGTCCGGCTGCGCCATCCGCAGCTCCGTGTCCAGCGAATCCGTCGCTATTGAAAGGCCTGAAATCATGCCGTCACCCATTCCATCACTTAACGATCACCTTGGCGTGAAGCATCTTCGCGACCTGCATGGCTTCGATAATCTCGATCAGGTCTTTCGGCGAGACGTTCATCTGATTGAAAACCGCCAATAGGTCAGCAAGCCGCGTGCCGCCACGATCGTCGGGATCCACTTCGATGAAACGTTCGGTCTTGATGTTGGGCTCCTGCGGCGTGCCGATCCGTGGCGGGTCGTACACGTCGATCGACAACGCCTCGTGCGTCACCACCGCCGGCGACAGACGCACGTCCCCGGTGATCACCACCACGCCCGTCCGCTTGTTCACCACCACCACCGCCCCGCCCTTCACGAACGACATGTCGATGAACGTCGTCAACACGTCCGAGATGAACTGGCTCGGGTCCTGACGCTGCACCATCGGCACGGCCACCAGCACGTTCTTGCCGTCGACCGCCTGGGCGAGCCGCGGGCCGTCCGGAGCGATCGACCCGTTGATCTGCGCCGCCAACGCGTTGGACGTCGGCCACCCCGCGTGAGCGTCGTCCACGATCAGCCGAAGCCGGTAATACTCGTCCATCGACACCGTCAAGACGTCGGCGATCATCTGCGCCCCGTTCGTGATCACCCCCACCGTCGGCGCCGATTCGTCGGGGATCGAGAGCAATCCCTCCGCATACGCCATCACCGGCGCCCCGGGCAACGGGCCGGTCATCGGCACCATGAACAGCGTCCCGCCGGCGAGGCTCTCGGCCGGCCCCGCGGTCGCGACCGTCACGTCAACTCGATCGCCTTCGCTCACGCCCTCGGCCGGCAGCTCTGCAGAGAGATACACCAGCGCTACGGAGTCGGAGTCCTCCAGCTCCGCCGCCACCACGTTCGGGTCGTGGAACTGAGCGATCGCCGCCGCCAGCATCCGCGCCGACGGAGGAAAGTCGCCGCCGTCGCCCGTGCCGTTGAGCCCGACGACCAGCCCCATGCCGATCAGCTTGTTGGTCTCCGACCCCTTCAGCCGACAGATGTCGCGCACCTGCACGGCCGAAACGGCTTGAACCATCGCGATTGCCAGCAATAGAGCCGACAACTTAATCAGGAATCGCCATTGCAACATCATCAGATTGACTCAATAAATACAGGTCAGAAGTTGAACAACAGCTCGACGATCTGCGTGATCAGACCCTTGCGGGTCGCCTTGCGCAGCTCGCCCGAGTGCTCCTTGGTCAGGTACAGGTCGTAGATCTGGCTGGACAAGATCGTGTTGTCCGGCGTGACATCCTCGGCCCGGCAGACCCCGGTCAACGTCAGCGTGACGGTCTCGCGATCGACCTGGTTGTACTTGCGGGCCTCGAGGGCCAGCGTGCCATTGGGCTTGACGTCAATCACCTTCGCCTGGATCCGACCGGTGATCGACTCGCCGCGAACCAGTGCCCCGTCGCCCTCGAACGACTGGTCGGACTCCAGCCCGAACGGCAACGACTGCTCCAGGCTGTTGCCGTTTGTAAAGCCCGAAGTTAGGAACTGATGAAGGCTGACGTCCGGCACCGCCGACAGTTCGACGTCGAACTCGGTCGACTTCTCGGTTTCCAGCCCGGCCACCATGTCGCTCTGGGTCGACTCGCGGATGATGATCGTGACCAGGTCATTGATCGCAAACGCTCGGGGTTCGGGCAGCGGCACCGACATGAAGCTGACGGCCTCGAGGTTCGGGTTGGCCAGCATCGGTCGGCCCGGCACGGCCTGAGGCGCGAACGGCGAGGCGTACACGGCCGGGTCGGCCCGGCGTTCGGTCAGGTACAGCGACGAGCTCTGTGACGAAACCGGCGCGACCCAAAAACCAGCGAACAACGCACAAGCCGGAACGCCAATTAGTGGCAATAAGCGATTCTGAAGACTTGTCATCGTTCGTGGTACCTCTGTTGGAGTCGATCGACTGTGGTCGCCAGCGCGTCCGGTCGTGGTGCCTCGGGCGTGGTCGTTTGAGGATTCGACGTCTCGGCGGCGTCGAGTCGGATGGTGGCCTCCTGCGGGCCGACGGCGATCGCCTCGAACGTCTCGCGCGATCGCTGGCGACGCAGCTTCACCGGTTCGCCGAGCGCGGCGTTGTGAGCGGCGATGCCGACCGACCTCACGACCAGCCCGCCCGCGATCACGCGGACATTGACCAGCTCACCGCGGCGGATTACGGCCTCTGCCTTGAGGTGATCCGGGTAGATCACCACGCCCTTGGTCACGGGCGAACGGAGATGAACGCCGACCACCGCATCGGGATTCGCGAGGGGTTGAGCCGTGGGATGATCGAGCCAGAGCTCGCCGACCTCGACATCGCCCCGCTCCAATGCGCGGTCGGACCGCAAGGAGCGTGTCGCGATCAGGCCGACGACGCGACGCTCGACGCGGGCGAGCACTTCGTGTCGCTGGGCGACCCGGTCTTGTGGCCCAAGCGTCTCGACGACGACGGGCACGGCGCCGATCCTGGCGGTCGTGGCCGGACGCAGACGCGTCGGCCCGGCGATCGGCGCATCGAGCACGTCGGCGTCGCGCGAGAAAACGACCCGGACGTCCTCGGCCGGCAGACCGCTCGAAGCGATCAAACGTGAGGCGATCTCTCGCCGCAGCGTGGGGATCTGCTCATCACTGAGCGACGACAGGGTGAGTCCGGCATCGTCCAGAGGCTGATTGGCCTGCGCGTCCGCCGGATCGGGCTTGAGTTCTTCCGTCGGATCGGGCAGAGCCGGCACCTCGGGCTCGACGATGCTGACGTGGCTGTGCGGCGGGCCCTCGAGCGAGAGCCTGGCCCAGTTGGCTCCTGCGGCGTCGAGCGCCTGGCGCACCTCGCCCAGCGACAGACGCGACCGCTGAACGACCTGCGGCCAGTCCGCCACGACCACGCCCTCCAACGCCTCGGCGTTCGGGCCGTCGAGCTCGGCAACCTCCCCCAGCGTGATCGTTCGATCGCCCATGGCAACCTCCGGGTGCAACCGCACCGTGTCGGCCGACGCCACGCCGGCCACCAGGAGGCCGGCCAGCAGGATCGGCGGACGCCAGCGTCGATCGGGTTGTCGCGAACAGGTTTGCATGGTTTCTTGCGTGCCTTATCCGGTCACCGGCTTAGAACCGGCGGAGGTTGCTGATGGTCTGGAGCGTCTGGTCGGCGGCCTCGATGGTCTTGGAGTTCATCTCGAACGCGCGTTGGGTCTTGATGAGGTTGACCAGTTCGATGGTCGGGTCGACGTTGGAGGACTCGAGGAATCCCTGCCGGACGAGACCGAGCTTGCCCTCGCCGGGCTGGCCGCCGATGCTGGGCCCGGAGGCCACGGACTCAACAAAGAGGTTGCCGCCGATGTGCTCGAGGCCCTCGGGATTGACGAAGGTGAACAGGTCGATCTGCCCGAGGTTGTCGCCCTCGATCGCGCCCGGCCCGAAGCCGATGACGTCGCCGGTGTTGCTGATCTCGATGCTGGAGTACTCGGTCGAATCGATGTTGATGGGCGGATCGAGTCTGGGACCGTCGGCATTTCCGAGCACGACGTCGCCGTCGGAGTTCAGGGCGAAGTTGCCGGCCCGGGTATAGCCGAAGCCGTCGGCCTGGTCGGGCAGGATCTGCACGCGGAAGAAGCCGGCCCCCTCGATCGCGAGGTCGAGCGGCTGCTCGGTCGGCACGAGCTCGCCCTGGGAGAAGTCGGTCTGCGTGTTGGAGACGCGGACGCCCAGGCCGACCTGCGTGCCCATCGGGCGCTGGTCGCCGATGGCGTTCTCGACGCCGGGCTGAGCCTTGGTCTGGTAGATCAGGTCTTCGAAGTTGACGCGTGAGGACTTGAAGCCGTCGGTGTTGATGTTGGCGAGGTTATTGGCGATGACGTCGAGTTCGGTTCCCAGCGCGGAGAGCCCGGTGGCGGCGGTGTGGAGTGCGGTAATGGCCATGGGTTATTACGAACCTGGGGTTTTGACGAATAAAGATCGACGGGCCAAATTTGAATTAAGCGACGCGTCCGAGCGTGTTGACCGCCCGGTCCATGAGTGTGTCGTGGTAGCGGATCATGTTGGCGTTGCCCATGGCTGACTTGGAGGCGGCGACGAGCTTCATGAGGGTGGGGACGGCCATGGTGGCCGAGCCCTCGACGGCGCCGACGTGCAGATCGACGTAGGTCACCGGCTCGCGGGTGTCGCGGCCGACGAAGGCGAAGGTGCCCTTGGAGGCGGGCTTGAGCGCGTCGCCGGGGTCGGGCACTCGAGCGACCTGGAGGGTGGCCAGGGGGCGCTGCTGGTCGTCGACGATCCGGCCGCTCTCGGTGACCCAGACGGGCGTGGCGGGCGGCAGGACGATGGGCTGGTTGTCGGGGTCGAGCACGACGTGTCCGGCGGCGGTGGTGAGCGTGCCGTCGCTGCGGACGTTGAATCGGCCGTCGCGGGTGACATGAGTCTCGACGCGGCCGGTGTCGCCGTGGCGGGCGTGGACGACGAAGAAGGTGTTGTCTTCTTTGAGGGCGGCGTCGAGGGGGGCGTTGGTGACCTCGTGCGGGCCGACGGTGAAGTCGACGGACTGGCGACCGGCGAGCACGCCGCCGCCGAGGCGATCGAGGAGTTCGTTGGCGGTGCCGAAGCGGTCGGGGTTCTCGACGGACTCGGGCGGTCGGTTGGAGATGGTGGGGTTGAGGGGCTTGAAGGCGTGGGTGTGGACGTTGGCGAGGTTGTTGGCGAAGACGTCCTGGCGGTAGCGGTTGGTGAGGACGCCGGCGGCGGAGAGGTAGAGGCCGTAGTTCATCGGTTCGACTCCGTTCGGACCGATCCGCCGGGGGCGGCGAGGAACCGTTGGCCGCGGACGCGTCCGTGCGTCCGTGGGACGAAGGCGGGGGGCGTGGGGGTCGCGGCGTCTGAGGCGGCGGCGAGCCGAGCCAGGCGGAGCAACGTCTGGCCGAGGCTGGCGTCGCCGGCGGCGTGGTGCAGGTCGAGGAGAGAGGGGCGCTCCGAGGGCATCGCCCCACGGATGCAACGCCGGTGCCATCGCCGTCTCGGGGACGCGCAAGGGGCGGTCGATCGCAGAAATGCCTTGTTTCCCCGTCGAATCAGCGATCAACGCGCCGCACGCACGGCCAGACTCGCCGACCCCGGCGCACGAGCTGCGCGGCGCGAGCCTTGCGCTTCCACGCGCAATTCACGGCGCGGCTCACTCGTCCTCGGCCGGCGCCAGCAGCAGCGGGTGCCGCGACTCGTACAGCTCGTCCAGCAGCTTCACGAACCCGTCCGGCGGGGCCTGGGCGTTCAGCCGAGCGTGGGCCACCGCGATCAGCAGCCGGATGAACCCGTGGTAGTCGGCCATGGCGATCGACTCGGGCCCGATCTGGCCGGCCGCCTCGTCCATGTTGTGGTAGTTGGCCAGCGGCAGGCACAGGCACGTCGCCGGGAACCCCAGCGCGTTGAAGGCCGTCGCCTCGCACGTCCCGCCCGACATCAGCTTGCGCTGGTAAACAAACCGCTCGTCGGCGTGGGCCAGCTCGCTCGCCGCCCGCTCGGCCGCCTCGGTCAGCGTCGGCGGGAAGATCGACGTCCGGTCGCCGACCCGCACGATCGGCCCGGCCCCCAGCGGCGCGTCCGTCGACGCCTTGCTGTTCTCCAACGCGACCAGCGGCGAGCCCTTGGGGATCAGCCGCGACCGGCAGGCCGCGATCGCCCCGATGAAGCCGATCTCCTCGGCACGGGTCAGCAAGACGGCCACGTTCGGCGGCTTGGGGTCGGCCTGATCGTCCGTCGGCTGCAGGGCGTCCAGGGCCGTTAACGCCGCCGCCACCGCCGCCAGGTCGTCGCACGCCGGGGCCATCAGCCGGCCCTCGTGCAGCTCGGCCGCGGGCAGCGCCCAGTTGCCCAGGCACCCCGGCGGCAGGCGAGCCGCCCGCTCGTCGTCGGTCGTCAGGGTGACGACCGGGAAGGCCGGCTCGCGCGTCGCGTCCGGGTTGGCGGGGTCGCTCTTGGGCTGCTCGGGCCGGTGAATGTCGATCACCTCGGCGGGGACCGCGATCCGAGGCGTGAGGGCAAAACGCACGGGCGAGCCGGGGAAGAACCGGTCCGCCACCCCGCCGCGGAACTCGGCCGTCAGCGTCCGCCGACCCGCGTCGTCCGGGGCCGAGGCGTCGAGCAGCACGAACGCCGGGTGGTCCAGGTGGGCCGTGAAGACCGTCGGCTTGGCGCGGGTGTCGCCGGCGAAGCGGATCAGCCGGTTGCCGAAGCGGTCCGATTTCGAGCTCAGGTAGGGCCGCTTGGCCAGGAAGGCGTCGACCACGGCCAGGACGCGGTGCTCCAGCCCCGGGCCGGTGGGCGTGCCGGTCAGCTTGAGCAGGAGTCGCTCGGCGGGCTTGCGTCGGTGGGAGGGCAGGGGCATGGCAATGAGGCCGCGAGGGCGGGTCCGGTCGGGGCGGCGGGCCGACCGGAACGCGGAAGTGTAACTGCAAACGGGGGTTATTGGGGGGCGGTCCGCCCCGAAAACCACGTCTCACGGCGTTTCGCGACGCCTCGACCGATCGGGCGGGTCGCGTCGATCGGGTTGTCAACGAGCCTCGCGTGACGCCCGATGCTCCTTCGCCGACGTTCCAGAGCGTGGGCCACTTGTCACGCCAGTCGCCGGGGGGAGGGGCGGCGCGGCCTCTGCAGCTCACGCGTCCGTCGATCGCTAAGGCAGGGTCGCGATCGTCGTTCGTCGGCCGCCCGGCCGACGCAGTGCGTCGGGGGCGTCCCGTCCGGCGGTCGGCCCCGGTCTTGCATGGGCTCGTACGTGCCCTGCCGATGGGGGACGAGCCGGCGCACGGGGCGTTCCTACCCCAGGATGAGTGGCGGCCGTGGCGCGCACGATCTCACACCGAGCGTCCCCATCGCGCGGGGGAAGTAGCCGGGACGCCACGCGTCCCGGGGTGGGTCGTCCTCAACGCAGAACTGACCTCGGAAATGCAAGAACGTGCGCACCCGCAACCCCGGGCTGCGTGGCAGCCCGGCTACTTGAATTGACATCGTCACCCAAAAGATCGATCCGTGTCCCAACACGCCCCGCGATGCGACGGGAGGTTGACCTTCCACAGATGGTCGAAATGCTCGGGCTTGCTGACCCGCTTGCGGCTGCCTCCCTCGCTGAGCCATCGCCTCCGCCCGAACCGCTCGTTCAATGCCCGCGTGATCGATGTCTTTAACCCGCGTCGCACGTCGGGCCACTCGGTTCGATCACGCCAACCAACCAAGGCATGCACATGCGTCGGATCGGTTGCAATGGCGTATGGATCCCACACCTTAATCTCACAGTGCAAACGAATCACGTCGATCACCGCCCGCTGCTGCGCCGCGTCCCACCGCACCACATCCGCAGTCATCGCCTCGCGGTACCACCCCGCCATCTGCGTGTCGGCCGCGAGGACGCCCCGCCCGCGCTTGACGTACCCCCGCGCCCGATCGGGCAGCCACGACCCGTAGGTGTGCATCGTGAATAGGTAGACGAGCGTCAGAACCGGATGCAACGACCTCAATCGATCATGATGCCATATAGCTGTCACTCATCTCGCCACATACAACCACGACATTACATATCTTAAAGCAAACCGTACATCTAATTAAGAGGGAGTGCGACATTGCAAAATAAACCTAAAAAATGATGCATCAGCTAACATGTATGAGGCTAATATGCCATAAATTTGCACGGGAATAACATCACTAATGAGGCATCTTCACTCTATTTTCAGATTAGAAGATGATGCAATAATGGAACCAAGAATGACTTACAAACGATACAGTTTAAGAAATGAACGAATGGCCCGGATAAAACAAATTATCAGAGATGAAATCACGAGCGAGCTAAAGCAAATCAACACAGGCAAGAAAGATCTTTCTAACTACGAGAAATGGTATATTGCGAAATTTGTAGTTAGCCTTTTGACTCCACCCGCGTTGCTATTGAGCGTCGCAACTTTTGCGATTGGATTCTACTTTCAACATGCCATTTATGATGACGCTTACAGTGACGCCTACCTTGCTGCAACAGAAAAAGCAAACGAAACTGTTCTGGAAACACGGACAACCGCTATTGAATTAGATTTGGAAGTTCAAAAGGCAAAGAAAGAACTAGAAGAAATCGGCAAACTAGTCAAAGTAACTGAAGGAGATATCAACAACTTAAAAAAACGAGCAGAAGCAGGGGTCGAAGCGATTTTTGGTGTAGACGTCGATGCTTTTGCGGATATCGTAGCTGAAACACCTCAAATTCGTAGTATGCAACAAGACATACGCTCAGTGGTACTAGATGAAGTATCGCGTAGTGTAGCGAAGACCACATTAGAAATGAACTCGAAAATTGCAGCCCTTGAAGACAACACAACAAAGGCTTCAATGACGATTGCGGACTTGAAGTTCGCGACTGAAGCGAGTGGCGAAAAGATCGGCGTTGTCAGTAGCCAAATCGATAAACTATTCAGGGGTGAAGCCAGTCTGCCGAAACTAAAGATCGGTGATTATGTTTGGATTGGCGCCAACGAACAATCCGGCGGCTTCCTGACAATTCTTGGAACCCAGGGAAATAGAGCCGTTTCGCTGACCAGTCAGGACGGGGACGGTCGGATTTCAGTAGCGTATCGCTCGGGTTCACCCGCTATCGAAATCGGTCCCGGGGGCAACCCACAACGAAGCATCATTGAACTAAGTAACTTGTCAGGAGATACTTCGGTCCAGATTGACGGCAGTGCTGAACCAGGATTTTCCGTATATCGGGCTGATGGCAATCGCATTGCATATTTAGGTGACTATGAGATTCCTCATGCAATTGGAGACGGGTCGACGATTCATCCAGCACTTCGACTAAAGCACAGCCAAGGCCAATACGAAAACTTAATCGCTGAGCTCAGCCCTGGCAGGAAATGGCCGGCGAAAGCGGATGATTTTCGCTCCAGGTTGCTTGAACCAATACAAATCCCGTCGCAGTAAAATATATGTGCTGACGCGACAGGTTGCGTTTAGTGCCCGTGATCCACCTCACCCAACTTCGGCGTCAGCTCGCCCAGCAACGCCTTCAGCGTCGCGTCGTCTTTGGCCTCGGCGTTCAGGCGTAGCAGGGGCTCAGTGTTCGACGCGCGGACGTTGAACCACCAGCCCTTGCTCTTGAAGCAGTCGAGGGTGACGCCGTCGAGTTCGAGGACGCTGTCGGCTTCGGGGCCGTATTCGTCCTTGAGGCCTTGCATGATGCCGGCCTTATCCTCGGCGACGAAGTTGATTTCGCCAGACTGGGGGTACTTGCGGAAGGGGGCGATCTGGTCGTAGAGGGCGGCGCTGCCCTGGGCGAGGACGGTGAGGGCGACGGCCAGGGTGATGGCGCCGGAGTCGGCGTAGCTGTTGTTGCGGAAGTAGAAGTGGCCGGAGAGCTCGCCGCCGAAAACGGCGTCGTTCTCGCGGAGATTGGCCTTGAGGTTGACGTGGCCGACCTTGGAGACGACGGGCTTGCCGCCGAGGGCGACAACGGTTTCCTCGACGACCTTGGAAGAGCGCAAGTCGTACACGATCGACAGCGGCTTGCCGGCGATCTTGTCTTCCTCGGCGAAGTGGCCGGCGAGCCAGGCGGTGAGGTGGTCGCAGCCGATGATGTGGCCCTGGTTGTCGACGAGCATGCAGCGGTCGGCGTCGCCGTCGAAGCAGGCGCCGAGGTCGCAGTTGTGTTTCTTGACGCCGTCGATGGTCGGCTGCATGTTCTCGGCAACCAGCGGGTTGGGCTCGTGGACCCACTGATCGGTGAATTCGAAGTTCTCTTTGATGATGGTGAGGTTGGGGATGCCGTCGAAGACCTTGGGGACCATGGCGGTGGCGCAGCCGTTGGAGGCGTCGACGTAGACCTTCAAGGGGCGGGGCAGGGGGGACATGAACCCGCGGATGTGCTGGATGTACTCGTCCCAGAGGTCGGCGGTGGTGAGCGTGCCGGTGGGTTCGGGCTTGTCGTCGCCGAGGGCCTCGGCGAGCTTCTGGATATCGGCCAGGCCGGTGTCGCGGCCGATGGGCTTGGCGCCGTCGCCGGAGAGCTTGTAGCCGATGTACTCGATGGGGTTGTGGGAAGCGGTGCACTGGACGCCGCCGAGGGCGCCGGGGGTGTGGGGGATGGCGAAGTAGAGGAAGGAGGTGTCGGCGAGGCCGAAGTTGACGACGTCGAGCCCCTCGGCGAGGACGCCGTCGATGAAGGCTTTCTGCATCGAGGGGGCGGAGGGCCGATGGTCGTGGGTGGTGAGGAAGGTCTTGCCGGCGGTGTCGCCTTGCTGCTTGAACCACTGGGCGGTGGCGCGGCCGATCTTGTAGCCGAGGTCTTCGTTGAGGGGCTGGGGGTAGGTCTGTCGGACGTCGTAGGCCTTGAAGACTTGGGCGAGGGTCATGGGGGGGCTCGGGTCGGGGGGTGGGGGGTGGGGGGCGTGAGGTCGGGCGGGCATCATAAAGGGGGCGTGTTAGCCGCCGATCTTGACCGGCGTGGGCCGGGGTCGAGGCGGAACGCGCCGCCCCAGGGCGGCGGCGAATGGCCGGAATGGATCGTGAGACTGTTGCGTTAGCATGGTCGGATGTTGAACGAAGGCAACGGGGCCGACGAGTCGTGGATCGAGACGCCCGAGGGGGGCGCGACGGTGGTGCGTGGCAGCCAGGTGGCGGACACGGCGCGGGTGGCGGTGGTGGTGGCGCGGTTCAACGAGTTTGTCACGCGGCACCTGCTGGCCGGGGCGATGGACGCGTGGCGGAGCGTTGGGGGCGTGGACGAGCGCGTGACCGTGGCGTGGGTGCCGGGGTCGGTGGAGCTGACGGCGACGGCCAAGAAGCTGGCGGACTCGGGGTGGCACGCGGTGGTCTGCCTGGGGTGCGTGATCCGCGGGGAGACGGATCATTACGACCACGTCGTGGCGCAGTGCGCGGCGGGGGTGAAGGACGTGTCGGTGCAGACGGGGGTGCCTTGCGTGTTCGGGGTGCTGACCTGCGACACGCTGGAGCAGGCGGTGCACCGAGCGGGGGCGAAGATGGGCAACGCCGGTCGGTCGGCGATGCTCACGGCCGTCGAGATGGCGAACCTGATGCGCGAGATCGAGACCGCCGCGGGGCGGGAGGAGAACGGATGACCGCCGCGAGCACCCCCACGGCCGGCACCGGCAAGCGGCGCGACGTGCGCCGGCTGGCGATGCAGTTGCTGTACCAGATCGACGTGACCGGCGAGCTGGACCGGCAGGCGATCCTCGACAACGTCGACGCCGAGCACGACGCCAACGAAGCGGTGCGCGTCGAGGCGGTGGACCTGGCGCTGGCGGCGTGGGTGACGCACGGCACGGCCGACGAACGCGTCGCCGAGCTCGCGCCCGACTGGCCGACGCACCGCCAGCCGCCGGTGGACCGGGCGATCCTGCGCTTGGCGCACCACGAGATGGCGACCGGTCGCGTGCCGATCAAGGTGGCGATCAACGAGGCGGTCGAGCTGAGCAAGCAGTACTGCGCCGAGCAGAGCCCGATGTTCGTCAACGGCGTGCTGGACAAGCTGGCCAGGCGGATGCGCGAGGCGGGGGAGGCGGCGGAAGACGGCGCGTCGGACGCGGCGGCGAAGAATGACGCGACGAGCGAGCCGGACGGCTGGCTGGCCGACGCGGTGCGGGGATGATCAAGCAGTGGCCGGGGTGTCGGGGATCGGCTCGCCGCATTCCGGGCAGGCGTCGGCGGCCGTGCCGCGCAGGTTGTAGCCGCATCGTGAGCAGATACGGGCTGCGGCTAGTGTGCAGCAGAAACGACGCAATGCGACTCGCCGAACAAGCTGGCCGATCAACAAAAGCACCAATACGGCACTCGTTACAACCGCCAGGAAACCCACGACGAAGATCCAGGTTATTCTTGGAATCTCGGGCGATACAACCAGCCCGATGACGGATAAGGCCGGTCAGGTGAAGCCTATCAACGCAAGGGTTATCGCAGGCGCGAAGGGTGCGAGCCCAAGATACCGTCGGGCCGAGACGGGGCTGTCGCGCCATCGCATGTGCTTGAGGTTTCCAGCTACGACTGGCGGCGCGATGAAGCTGCACCAGACAAAGATCAGCAGACAACTGATGGCGATGCTTAAGATCCCCGTGTCAACCATCGATTTGATCAGGCCGCTTGCTCCGATCGGATACGCCCGACCTACCAAGAATGCAGCCAAGAAACACGCAGCCGGGATTACCGTCATTCCCACCAGTAAAACGATGGCAACCCATTGAACCCATGATTTGAACAGGTTGGCCTTACCCGGTTCCGGCATTGGGTGAGCGTAACCGCGGCGAAGCCGCGTCGCTGGGTGTTTGCCGTAACGGATATCCGAGGCGGCGCTGCTGTCCTCGACTTGATGGGTTGAGCCGAGCTTCCGTGGGGAGCTCAGGCGTAAGGCCCCGCCGTGCGATAGGCGAGCTTCACCTTCGTCGGCAGCTTGCCGTGTTCGTCGAACAGGGTCAGCGTGTTCGGGCGGTCGGTGTGCAGCCAGGGCTCCGGGAGGTAGATCAGCGACTGAGGGGGGACGGCCTTGCCGGTGGCGGTGGCGACGAAGTAGCGGCCGAGGTTGTGGCCGTTGAGGTAGGCCTGGCCCTTGGAGAGGCCGCGGAGGTCGGCGTAGAGCGGGGTGTCGATCGTGGGGGCGGTGGCGAGGTCGAAGGTGGTGCGGTACCAGGCGGGCAGGGCGGGCGTGGCCTTGGGCATCGGGGCAAACTGGTCGTGAGCGGGGACGGTCCACTTGGCGAACTTCCACTGGCCCTTGCTGGTGACGCTGGTCTCGCAGCGGAAGAGGCGGATGTGGTTAGCGGGCTTGGCCTTGGGGTCGAGGTGGTCGTAGAGGGCGAGGGTGACCGTGTTGGTGCCGGATGAGAAGGGCTCGTTGCCCGGGGTGAGCAGCAGGCGGAGCGAGGCGAGCCCGGCGTCGGCGTGGGCGACGAGGGCGACGGGCTGGTCGTTGATCAGCAGCACCGCGTCCTGCGGGAACGCGCGGACGTCGAGGATCATCGGCTTGCGGCCGGTGGCCTTGATCGTGAACGACACGTGGTCGGCCGGCGGGCGGTCGCCGAAGCGGCGTTGGGCGACATAGCCGTCGAGCTCGAACGGGTCGGGCGCGATGGCCGGCGTGACCTCGAGCTTCGGCAGCTTGACCGGGCTGACGTGGTAGAGGTGCGACGCGAGGCCCTTGGTGTCTTTGCCGACGTACTGGCCGTAGTTGAACCGTCCGAGATTGTCGGCGAGCACGACGGCGTCGTCGCCGAGCTTCAGGGCTTTGGGCTCGTCGTCGGCGCCGGGCCCCTTGCCCAGCGTGGCGACGAACCTGCCGTCGGAGTAGACGTGCAGCCGATCGCCGGCGTCGGGCGCGAGCAGCGGCAGCGCGGGGTCGTGGCCGGACAGGGGGACGCGGTACCAGCCGTAGCCGAACGGCGTGCCGAGGCGCTCGAGCGTCTGCGGGCCGTCGATCGGCTGATACGCCTCGTCGGTCCCGTCGATCAGCCCGGGCAGCGTGGCGTGCTGCCAGGCGTCGAGCCGCGGCGCGGCCGGGGGCTTGGGCGCGGCCTGACGCGACTCGGTGATCCGGCCGTCCAGGTCGACCGCCACGCACCGGGCGTACCCGGCCGCCGCGACCGGCTTGCCCGAGTCGTCCAGCCGATCGACCCCGACGTACAGCCCCGGCCCGCCCGGCAGCGCGTGCTCGGCCAGCGCCTCGTTCAGCACCACCACCACGACCTCGCCCACCGTCGCCACCGCCGGCTTCTTGCCCGTCGGCACCGTCACCGCCAGGGGCGTCCCGTCGATCGACACCAGCCCTTCGGCCCCCGCCGGCCCGAACAGCACCAGCAGCCGGCGCCCCACGAACGCCATCGGGCTCAGGTTCGTGTAATCCAGCGTCGCTACGCCGCCCAGGTTCGCGTCCCGCACCACCCACTGCGCCCGCCGCTTCATCAGCGGCACCGGCAGCGACCGCCCGTCGGGCAGCAGCAGCTCGACCGTCCCCGCCTGCGGCCGCTCGTCCTGCAGCAGGAACGTCGCCGACCCCTGCGACCCCCGCACCTCCGTCACCGACACCGGGTGCCGACCCTCGTTGGGGCTCACCGCCGTCGGCTGAAACGCCGGGTCGGCCGTGGCGAAGATCGACCCGAAGTGCGAGGCGAAGGTCATCAACGGCCGCAGCGCCCGCAGCTTGGGCGTCGCCCCGCCGTGCTCGTTGAGCGGCGCGTCGTAGTCGTAGGACTGGGTCATGAACGTCGCGTCGCTGCCGACGGTGCGTCCGCCGAAGAACCCGAAGTTCGACCCGCCGAAGAACATGTAGAGGTTGGGCATCGCGCCGGTCGCGAGGATGGACGCGAGGCGGTAGAGCGTGAGCTGGGTGTCGCGCGTGTCGTGCGGCTGGCCCCAGGCGTCGAACCAGCCGGGCCAGAACTCGGTCACGAGGCGCGGCGCGTCGGGCTGCACGGCGGCGAGCTGGCGGGTGTCGGCGGCGAGGTGGGCCGCGCCGTTCCAGGTGTCGATCGTGCCGTCGATCCGCTGCCAGAGGTTGTTGCAGTTGTTCAGCGGGGTGTCGCAGCCGTTCTCGCGGAGGTAGCGGCGGAGCTCGACGAGGTAAGCGTCGTGCTGGGCGGGGTGGTGGCTGAACCACTCGTTCTCGACCTGGGTGAGCAGGATCGGCCCGCCGGCCCCGCCGCCGAAGCCGCCCGCCGGGTCGCCGGGCGTCGGCGCGGGGTGCACCGCCGGCCGCCCGTCCCCCGCCGCAGGCCGCGTCGCCTGCAGGTCGGCCACCTGGGCCATCACCGCCGCCAGGTACCGCGAGCAGGCCTCCAGGAAACGCGGGTCGCCCTGCCGCAGCTTCACCTCGACGGGGTCGCCCTTGCGCTCGTGGTTCACCGCCCGCAGCCACGGCGGCAGCCCGCCCTGGTCCCACTCGGCGCAGACAAACGGCCCCGGCCGCAGGATGCACCACATCCCCTCCTGGCCGATCAGTTCCACGAAGTGCCTCAGGTCCAGGTCACCCTCGAAGTCGAACTTGCCCGGCGCCGGCTCGTGGGCGTTCCAGAAGACGTAGGTCTCGATGCAGTTCAGCCCGGCCTGCTTGGCCGCCCGGATCCGGGATCGCCACAGCTCACGGGGGACGCGGGGGTAGTGGATGGCGCCGGAGACCAGCCAGAGCCGCCGGCCGTCGATGAGGAACGAGTGCTTATCGAGCGTGATGTTGGGCATGATGGGGGGCGGCGCCGCGAAAAGGGGGCGATTGTGCGGGCCGGCGGGCCGCATTATGCGCATCGGGGGCGGTTCTGCCGGGTCGCGGGGCGTCGGACCGATATGCTGTGCGACATGCGGCGGGCGCTCGTGCACATCGCGGCGGGGGGGACGGTTCTTGCGGCGATCGGCTGCGCGAGCCCGCTGACCGAGTTGGACCGCGAGGTCGACCGCCTCGTCGAGGCCCGCCAGGCCATGGCTTTGAGCGAATCCGGGCAGGTCGGGGTGGACGCCGGCTCGCCGGCCGAGTTCGCCGACAACGCCGAGGGCGTCTATCAGCCCGACCCGGCCACCGTCAGCCCCGGGGTCGATGAACTGCCCGCCCGGCTGGGCGACCCCGGCGCCATCGCCGCCGCGGCCGACGCCGGCGAGGAGATCGTCCAGGACGTCGGCGAGCCCGTCGTCTTCGACCTTCCCCAGCTGCTCACCTACGCCATCGAGCACGCCCCCGAGTACCGCAACGAGAAGGAGCGGCTGTTCCTCACGACGCTCAGCCTGATCGTCGAGCGCCACCTGTGGGGCCCCCGCTTCTTCAGCACCATCACCGGCAGCGTCAGCGGCACGCCCGAGGCCGGCGACTTCGACCAGGTGGCCGACATCGTCGGCGACCTCCGCGCCACCCAGCGCCTGCCCTACGGCGGCGACGTCTCGGTCGGCGCCCTCGTGGAGTACACCCGACTGCTCCAGCAGGAGGTCGGCACCGGCGGGGCGCTCGACGAGAAGGACTTCGCCTCCCTGTCGTTCACCGGTTCGTTCAACCTCCCGCTGCTGCGCGGCGCCGGCATGGTCGCCCGCGAGTCGCTGATCCAGGCCGAACGCAACCTGATCTACGAGGTCCGCGGCTTCGAGCGGTTCCGCCGCGAGTTCTTCGTCAGCCTGGCGTCGGACTACTTCGAGCTGATCCTCCGCCAGCAGCAGATCGAGAACCGTGAGCAGCAGGTCGAGAGCCTGGAGCGGCTGCGCGACCGCTTTGAGGCGCTAGCCGATGCCGGCCGCGAACCATTTTTCGAGGCCGAGCGCTCCGAGTCGAACGTGCTGTCGGCGCGGTCTCAGCTGAACTCCGATCTCGACCGCTACCAGGCCGAGCTCGACTCGCTCAAGCTGCGGATTGGGCTGGACACGCAGCGGCCGTTGGAGATCGTGCCGGTTGAGATCGAGGTGCCCGTGCCGGCGCTCGAATCGCGAACCGCCATCGACGCCGGGCTGGCGTATCGGCTGGACCTGCAGACGCAGCGCGACCGCATCGACGACGCCGTCCGCGACGTGCGCATCGCCAACAACGGCCTGCTGCCCGACCTCGACGCCTTCGGCAACGTCCGGATCCCCGCCGCCGGCGACATCTTCGACGAGGGCGTCGAGCTCGACGCCGGCCAAGGCGACTATCGCGCCGGCCTGCGGTTCGACGCCCCGCTGGACCGCAAGATCGAGTGGACCGCCTATCGCCGGGCCCTGATCGACCTTGAGCGCTCCCGCCGATCGACCGCCGTGCTCGAGGACCGCGTGGCCCTTCAGGTCCGCGACTCGATCCGCCAGATCGAGCAGGCCGAGATCAACCTGCGGCTGCAGGAACGCAACGTCGAGATCAACGAGCGCCGCCTGATCTCGGTGCGACTGCGCGAGCGGTCGCTGGGCCCGCGCGACGTGATCGAGGCCCAGGAAGACCTGGTGGACGCCCAGAACGAGCGAGATTCGCGGATCCGCGACCTGCGGCTGAACGTGCTGAATTTCCTGCTGGACACCGGCCAGATGCGGGTCGCCGCGGACGGCCGCTGGCTGCCGCCGGCGATGCTGGTGCCCCTGCCGCCGGAGCCCGCTGAGGCCCCCGCGGCGGCCGCGAAAGCCCGGATCGAGCCGGTCGAGACCCCCGACGCGGGCCGTCAACCCGGCTAATCGATCCCAACTCGCAGTCGTTTTTTTCGTCGCCAATCGGCCAGATCGGTCGATCCAAGGCCTCGAAGGTGAGTAACATAGACCCCGGGTGGCGGGTCCGGATTTGCGACACACGATTCAAGCCTTCGGGCGGAGACGGTTCATCATGAGCGCGGCAAGCGGCGATCGACGACGAGGCAAGGGGCTGGCGGGGGTGACGGCGGTGGTGGTGGGCGTGGTGCTCGTGCTCGCGGGCGTCGCCGGCTGGACGCTGTTCGGCGGCGGCGAGGACAACGACACCGCCGGCGCCAACGCCATCGAGGGAGCGCAGTGGTACCGCGTCGTGCCACAATCGTTCGACCTGACGGTGGTCGCCTCCGGCGAGCTGCAGGCCGCCGAGCAGACCGAGGTGAAGAGCGAGGTCGAGGGCAGCGTCGCCATCGTCGAGATCGTCGACGAGGGGACGTTCGTCGAGAAGGGCGAGGTGCTGGTGAGGCTCGAGAGCAGCAACATCGCCGAGAAGGTCGAGCAGGAAGAACTCAACGTCGAGACCGCCCGCACCGAGATGACCACGGCCGAGCAGGAACTGGAGATCGAGCGCAACGAGTCGGCCAGCGAGATCCGCGACGCCGAGGTCAAGCTGCAGCTGGCCGAGCTCGACCTGGCCAAGTGGGAAGAGGGCGAGGTCGTCCAGAAGCGGCGCGAGCTGCAACTGGCGCTCGAAAAGGCCGAGCGTCGCCTTGAGCGGGCGAAGGAAGACCTCGCGTACAGCCAGCAGCTCTACGACGAGAAGTTCATCAGCTTCTCGGAGTTGGACGGCGACATCGTCGAGGAGATCGAGGCCATCGCCGCGCTGGAGACGGCCAAGCTCGACATCGACGTGTACGAAAAGTATGCCTTCCAGCGCGACAAGAAGCAGAAAGAGACCAGCGTCGATCAGGCGCGGGACGCGCTGGAGAACACCAAGCGCAACGCCGAGCGATCGATCTCCGGCGACCAGGCGCGGCTGACCAGCCGGGTGCGCCGGTACCGCATCCGCGACGAACGGCTCACCGAGCTGAAGGAGCAGCTCGAGGCCACCACGATCATGGCGCCCGAGGCCGGCCTGGTGATCTACAAGTCCTCCGTCGGCCCCCGCTGGCAGCGGCAGGACCCGATCCGCCAGGGCCGAAAGGTCGGGCAGAACGAGACCATCCTCTACCTGCCCGACACGCGATCGATGGTCGCCGCCGTGCGGGTGCACGAGGCGCTGCTGTCGGATATCGCCGAGGGCCAGCCCGCGACCGTCACGATCGACGCCTCCTCGGGCCCGCCGCTGACCGGCGAGGTGGCCAGCGTGGCGGTGATGGCCGAGGACGGCGGCTGGCTGAACCCCAACCTCCGCGAGTACGTCGTGCAGGTCTCGCTGCCCCAGGAGGCGGCCGCCAGCCTCAAGCCGGGCATGCGGGCGTCGTCGGAGATCATCGTCGGCCGCGTCGACGAGTCCCTGGCTGTCCCCCTCCAGGCCGTCCACGCCGAGGGCGAGACCAACTACGTCTACGTCGACGCCGGCCGCGGCGTGCGTCGCCAGCCCGTCACGCTCGGGGCCTCCAGCGAGGCCTTCGTCGAGATCGCCGACGGCCTCAACCAGGGTGATCGCGTCCTGCTGCGAGACCCACGCCCCGGCGAAGTCACCGACAGCTGAGCCCGGCCGACGCCGTCACTCCGCGTTCCACACCTCGTCGAGCACCGCCTCGCTCACATAGATCGGCGCTTCCGTCGCCACCCCCAGCGCAATCGCGTCCGATGGGCGCGAGTCGATATCGATGATCTCCCCCCCGCCCTGCGGCCGCAGGTGCAGCCGGGCGAAGAACGTGTGGTCCCGCAGGTCGTTGATGAGGATCTTGTCCAGCTCGTAGCCCAGCGCGTCGAGCGTCGCGGCGAACAGCTCGTGCGTCTGCGGGCGAGGCGGCTCGTGGCCCATCAGACGACGCTCGATGGCGAGCACCTCGGTCCGGCCGATGGTGATCGGGAAAACCCGCTCGCCGTCCTCCTCGCGCAGCTCGACGATGTGCGCATCCGAGCTGTCGCACATCAGGATGCGGGACAGGGACATGCGTATCGGCACGGCGGTCTCCGGGGGGACTCCGGGGCGATCCGGTGGGCTCCGGCGGGAGCGGTCGCGACGGTCGAACCCGGAGGCTTACGAGACAGACCCGGTCAGCGGTTCGGAACGATCAGGGCGACGTAACCGCCGTCATGGTAACCGGCCCCGTGCCCGCCGGGCAGCGTGTCGCGGTCCTCCAGCACGCGGCGACCCGACGCATCGGCCAGCCAGTCGGCCTGCGGGCGGTTCTCGTCGGGCTGGATCGAGCACGTCGCGTACACGAGCGTCGCCCCCGGCCCGGCCGCGGGCAGGTGCTCGGCGACCACCCGCCGCTGCAGCGCGACGAGCTCGTTGACGTGGGCGAACGAGAAACGATGCCGAGCCTCGGGCCGGCGAGCGAGCACTCCGGTGTTGGAGCAGGGCACGTCGAACAGCACCAGGTCGGCCGACCCCGGCGGCGGCGAGCCGACCTTGACACCCGGGATCGCGGCCAGGTCGCGTCGGTGCCCGGCGTCGGGGTCGTAGGCCCAGACCTCGGCCTCGGGGAACGCCTCGCGCAGCTGGCGCGCCTTCGTGCCTCGCCCGGCGCACGCATCAAACGCCACGCGCGGCGGAGCCTCGATCATCTCCGCCGCCCAGGTGATCGGCATCGCCGCCGTCGGGTCCTGCACGCGCTGCTCGGGGTAGGCGGCCAGGTGCTCGGGCAGCGTCGCCTCCCGCTCACGCGGGTCCCACAGCAGGTTGCCCGGCTGGAGGATCACCGGCGGGTGGCCCGCGGCGTGGACGGCCAGTCGCACGGCGGTTTCCTTGCCGAAGGCCTCGGTCCACGCGGCCATCAGCCGGTTCGGGATGCCCGTCGCGACCGACGCGTGCGCCGGGTGGTCCGCCGGGTCGGGCAGGACCGGCGCGTGCAGCGTCACCCGCCCCGGCCGATCGACGCCGGGGGCGTACCACGGCAGCGCGTCGGCGCTGGGCTGCCAAGCGGCCTGGGCGTCGTGCGTGTCGATCAGCGCGGCGACCTTGCGCATCACCGCGTTCGCCAGCCCGGCCGCGCGCGGGTGCACCACCCGTCGCGCCGACTCCACCGCCTCGGAGATCACCGCGTACGCCGGCAGGTCCGGCCGGAACAGCAGCTGCGCCGTCGCCGCGATCAGCACGCCCTGCATCGGCGCGTCCAGCCGGTGCAGCGCCGGCTTGGCGTACAGGTCGATCAGGTGGGCGCACGTCAGCCACCGCGAGACGCCCAGGCGGTACAGATCGTCGGCCAGCGCGGCATCGCGCGGCGAGAGCTCGGCGGTCGCGGGCTCGGTCGGGCCGACGTCGGGCAGCCGCTGCGCCACCTCCGCCAGCGCCATCGCCGCGGCGTCGCGAGCGTTGGCCGGGCGGGTCGACGCCGGCTTGCGTGATCTCGTCGGTGCGGGTCGGGCCATCAGGTCGACGCGGGCTCGTCGGCGGGCTCAGCGGCCGTCGCGTCCAGCCCCAGCGCCTTGCGCACCTCTTCGAGCAACTGCTCGACCTTGAACGGCTTGAACAGCACCGCCGACAACCCCTCCTGGCTGGCCCGCACGATCGAGTGGTGCGGGTCGTACCCGAAGCCGGTCATCAGCAGCACCGGCGTGCCCTCCTGGCAACGCTGCGCCGCCGCGAAGATCTCGTAACCGTTGCGGTACGGCATCTTGATGTCGCTGATCACCAGGTCGTAGTCGGCTCGCTCCAGCTCGGCGCACGCCTCGTACCCGTCTTTGCACACCTCCACCACGCAACCCAGCGCCCCCAGCACCTTGGCCAGCGTCTGACGGATGTTCGGCTCGTCGTCGGCGATCAGCACCCGCATCCCCTTGAGGCCCGACGCCTCCGCCTCGTCGCCCTGCCCCGCCTTGCCCGCCCCCAGCACCGCGTTGGGCCCGGCCGCCACGTCCTTCACGCTCGACCGCACCTGCTCGACCTTGTCGATGATGTGCTGCAGCTTGCCGCGCATGTTGTCGTCGCCGATGTACTCCTCCAGCAGCGTCTGCGCCTCGGTCACGATCTCGCCCAGCGGCTGGTCCATCTCCTCCACCACCGAGCTGGTGATCTTGCCCGACGTCGTGTACCGCTCGACGACCAGCAGGTCCAGGATGTTCAGCGCCAGCCCCACGTACCGCCCGAAGATCTCGGCGAACTGCCGGTCGTCCTCGTTAAACGCGCCGACCGTCTCGGACTCGACGTTGTAAACGCCGACCACCTCGTCGTACAGCATCAGCGGCACGGTCAGCGAGCTCTTGCAGTGACGCAGCCCCAGCACGTACCGCGGGTCCTTCTCGCAGTCGTGGCAGAGGTACGACCGCCCCGTCGCCGCGACGTAGCCCGAGATGCCGTTGCCCTCCGGCTCGCCATAGAGGTCGATCTCCAACGCCTCCAGCGGCAGCCCCTCGGAGATCACCACGTCCAGCCGCTTGGTCTTCTTGTTCAGCAGGCGGATCGCGAAGTGATCGAAGTGCATCAGGTCCTTGGAGTACCGGATGATCTTGTCCTGCAGGAGCTTGAGGCGTTCCTTGGGGTTGAGGTCGGAGACCGAGTCGGAGGTGATGCGGGCCAGCTCGCGGCCGGAGGCGTCGATCGCGTCGATCTTGCTCTGCAGCCGCTTGCCCGACGTGGCGTCCCAGACGACGGCGACGATCTGCTTGATCAGGCCGTTACCGTCGACCACGGGCGAGCAGATCATCTCGAAGTACCGCTCGCTGACCTGGAAGGTGAACTTCTTGGAGCGGGTCTGCGACATGTCGGTGATCGGGCCCGAGCCGGTCGCGAACACCTGCAGCGCCTGCACGCCGACGCGCTTGACGTGCTCGACGACCTCGGGAGCAAACGAGCGCATCCGCGGGTTGGTCCACGTGCCGCGGCCGTCGGCCTCGACGATGATCACACCCTCGCCGATGGTGTTGAGCGCCATCGCGGCCTTGTCCGCCGCGAGCCCGCGCGGCAGCCGTGGGAACGCCGCCGCGTCGGCCAACACCGCCGCGTAGTCCTCGCGCCGCAACGCCTCGACGGCCTTGTCGGCGTCGTCGACGATGTCGAGCGTATAGCCGCCTTCGAGCGTCGGTCGGATCTGTTCCGGGTCGACGGTCGGGCCGGGGATCACCAGCAGGCGGGGCGAGTCGTCAGCCATCATTTAGTTGTTACGCCAAGGATACCCCGGCGGGTCGTACGGACCCGGGTCACGGTACCCGTATCGGCCCGCCGATGGGGGATGACTTGAGCCCACGCCGGTTTTTCACCTAGCGATCGCGGGCCGTCACCGCGTCCGCCAGCCCGATAAGCAGCTCCGCCGCCGGGCCCGAAGGCGACGACGACGCCACACGCGTCTTGGCCTGCTCCACCAACCGGCCCGCCTGCTCTCGCGCGTAGGCGATCGACCCCGTCGACTCGATCGCTCGACGCAACAGCCCCCGCGGCGGCCCCGAGGATGACTCGGGCGCTTCCCGAAGCAGGCCCAGCGTCGCGCGTCGCTGCTCGGCGTCGCCCACCGACAGGTGGTGGATCAGCGGCAGCGTCAGCTTGTGCTTCATCGCGTCCAGCCCCAGCGACTTGCCCACCACCGCCTCGTCGCCCGTGAGGTCCAGCACGTCGTCGATCACCTGGAACGCCACGCCCAGCCGCTCGCCGTAGCCCTCGAACGCCTCGATCGTCGCGGCGTCGGCCCCGCCCAACTCGGCCCCCAGCCGGCAGCACAGCCCGCAGAGGCTGGCCGTCTTGCGGCGGATGATGTCGAAGTACGTCGGCTCGTCGAGCTCCCAGTGGTGCCGGTTGCTTAGCTGCAGCAGCTCGCCCTCGCACACGACGTTCGTGGTCGCGGCCACCTGCCGGGAGATCGACTGGTCGTCGAGCGACGAGCAGAGGTGGTACGCGTGGCTGATGAGGTAGTCGCCCAGCATCACCGCCGTCTCGTTGCCGCTCAGGGCGTTGACGGTGTGGCCCCGGCGACGGACATCGGCCTCGTCCAGGATGTCGTCGTGCACCAGCGTGGCCATGTGCACCATCTCGACGACGGTCGCCACGACGCGCAGCCGCTCGTCGACCTCTCCCGCCCCGCCGTTCGACGCCGCCAGCCCGCACGCCAGCACCAGCGTCGGCCGCAGCATCTTGCCGCGGTACCGCTCGACGTGCTCCACCAGCGTGTTCACGCAGTCCAAGTCCGACATCAGCTCCGCCCGGAACCGCGACTCCACCCGCACCAGCTCGTCGGCCAGGCGCTGGCGGATCGGGGCGTCGGTATCTGTCGGCATCAGCATCGGCGTTCCTCGTTCTGCCGACGATCCTAGCCCAACGCGCGACCCCGCGAGCCGCGCCCGCCGTATCCACCGTGAGCGACAGCCTTTTCGACCGCTCGCCCCGCCAAAGTGCGAGTGTTTGACACCCGATATCCCCCTCCGTAGCTTGCGCTGCCGTCCCGTCGTACGACTCTCTCCGACGCCCCGAGGCCTGCCGTTGCCATGACCGAATCGGCGTCCACCCAGACCAGCGTCGACACCATGCTCGGCAAGATCGTTGTCGAGCGCGGCCTCGCCACCGCCGACGAGGTCGAGCAGTGCCTCGAGTCGCAAAAGTCCGATAGCGGCAACCCCAACCAGAGCAGCCTCGGCGAACTCCTCGTCCAGAACGGCATCGCCACCCGACGCCAGATCGACCGCCTGCTACCCGAGATCGAGGAGCAGAAGCAGCAGCGACAGATCCCCGGCTACCAGATGCTCGAACGCCTCGGCGCCGGCGCCATGGCCACCGTCTACAAGGCCAAGCAGATCAGCCTCGACCGGCCGGTCGCCGTCAAGATCCTGCCCCGCAAGTTCTCCAGCAACAAGCAGTTCATCGAGCGCTTCTACGCCGAGGGCAAGGCCGCCGCCAAGCTCAACCACCCCAACATCGTCGGCGCCGTTGACGTCGGCCTGGCCGGCGAGACCCACTACTTCGTCATGGAGTTCGTCGACGGCCTCACCGTCTACGACGAGCTGGTCAAGCACGGCCGCTACAAGGAAAAACGCGCCCTCGAGATCGCCATCGGCGTCGCCAAGGCACTCGACCACGCGCACAAGCAGGGCTTTATCCACCGCGACGTCAAGCCCAAGAACATCATGATCACCAAGCAGGGGGTCGTGAAGCTCGCCGACATGGGCCTGGCCCGCGCCGTCTCCGACCGCGAGGCCGCCGAGGCCGAGGCCGGCAAGGCCTTCGGCACCCCTTACTACATCAGCCCCGAGCAGATCCGAGGCGAGGTCGACGTCGATCAACGCGCCGATATCTACGGCCTGGGCTGCACGCTCTACCACATGGTCACCGGCCAGGTGCCCTTCGACGGACCCAACCCCTCGGCCGTCATGCACAAGCACCTGCGCAACGAGCCCAAGCCCCCCGACGAGCTCAACCCCGACCTGTCCAACGGCGTCGCCGAGGTCATCGAGGCCGCCATGAGCAAGGACCGCAAGGCCCGCTACGCCTCGGCCGCCGACATGCTCATCGACCTCGAGGCCGTCGCCCAGGGCGAGGCCCCGCCCCAGGCCCGCAAGATGTTCGACTTCGCCGCGCTCTCGGCCCCCGAGCCCCAGCCCGAGCAGAAGCCCGACGACAAGGCCGGCCTCGTCTCGCTCGACAAGGGCCCTGCCCTGCTCGCCCAGCCGATGTTCTGGACCACCGTCGCCGGCTGGGCCGTCTCCGTGATCCTCCTCATCGTCGTCATCGCCATGGCCGCGGGCGGCGGCTGAGCGCGGAATACCCGCTCCGGGCGGGGGATTGAGCCCACGTGAACCTCGCACGCACCAAGTGGCTGGCCTACGGCACGCTGCTCGCCACCGTGGTCGTGCTCGCCGCGATGCAGTCCTGGCCCATCGAGGACCTCGTGCCTTGGCGGACCGACCTGGCCGCCGAGCTCGATGCTCCGGCCGATCGACCGACCCTCATCTACGTTGGCGCCGACTGGTGCCCGCCCTGTCGCTCCATGCAGCGCCACGTCTTCGGCCACGCCGCGACCGCCGACGCCATCGTGGCCGCCGCCACGCCGGTCAAGCTCGATCTCACCGACCCACCCCCCGGCCCGGCGCACGACCTCGCCCGCTCCCTGGGGGCCTACGCCCTGCCCACGCTCATCCTGCTCGACCCCCAGGGCCGCGAGCTCGGCCGGCTGACCGGCGGACGCGACCGCGACGAGCTGCTCGATTGGCTGGAAACCCTCGCCCCCGCCGATGCACCGGGATAAGGTGACGCCACCGACCCACCCGCGACCCGATCCGCCGACCAACCCCGCCGAAAGGAACCGCATGACCCCGCTTGAATCGCTCGTCAGCACCGGCACCAAGCTCTGGCTGGACTCGGTCGACCCCGTCGAGGTCGAGAAGAACCTCAAGTACGGCGCCACCGGCGCGACCTCCAACCCCATCATCATCGCCGGCATCCTCGGCACCGGCGACCACGACGCCAAGCTCTCCGAGCTGCTCGACGCCGGCCACGACGACACCGCCATCGCCTGGGCCATGACCGACTACCTGATCGCCAACGCTCAGAAGAGCTTCCACCCCGTCTGGCAGAAGACCGCCTGCAACGACGGCTGGGTCAGCTTCGAGCTCGACCCGCTGCTCGAAGACGTCGAGCTCGGCCCGGCCCACGACGAGCGCGTCGCCGCCTACATCAAGCAGGGCAAGCAGGCCAACGAGGGCCACGACAACCGCATGATCAAGGTGCCCGCCACCCCCGCCGGCCTCGACGCCCTCGAGGAGCTGGCCGCCCACGGCATCACCCTCAACGTCACCCTCATCTTCTCCGACGAGCAGTACCACGCCGCCCGCGAGGCCGTCTGGAAAGGCCGGCAGCGCTTCGGCAACCTCGACACCTTCAAGTCCGTGTACTCGATCTTCGTCAGCCGCGTGGACGCCTACACCGACAAGCACTATCAAGACCTCTCCGACGACGCCCAGGGCGAGGTCGGCCTGCTCAACACCAAGCGGATCTGGCACGACAACCAGGCCTGGTGGGCCGACAAGGGCCTCAAGCTCGACCAGGAGATCATCTTCGCCTCCACCGGCGCCAAGCTCGACTGGCAGGCCCCCGACTACTATCCCGCCCGCCTCGCCGGCTCGGACATCCAGACCAACCCACCCGCCACCAACGACGCCATCCAGGAACTCGGCAAGACCTACGCCAAGACCGTCGGCGACATGCCCAGCCAGGCCATCCAGGAGGAGATCGACGCCAAGGTCGACCAGGCCAAGATGACCGCCGACCTCATGGAAGAGGGCCTGGCCAAGTTCGCCGACCCCTTCAAGAAGCTCCTCGACTCCATCAAGGACAAGCGGGCCCAGCTGGCGTCGACCTGACCGGCCAATGGAGCGTCGGCTTGACCGGCCAACAAGGGCCTCGGATACTGCGGGCGACCTCTTTCTCCCCGTTCTGGAGCCCCCCAGCATGCCGATCGCCCCCCTCGCCCGACTGTTGTGCCTGTCGTTCGTGCTGGGGACGCTGGGATTTGCCCTCGGCTGCGAGTCCATGGGACGAACCGGGGCCAAACGGGACCTTTTGATCGCTTCCGAGGACGCCGTGGCCATGGGCTTCCGCGTTGGCTGGGCGACCAACCTCGCCGTCCCCTCCCGCAGCCACATCCAGTCCATCACCCGCGTCGGCGACCGGCTCATCGTCATCGAGGAGCCCAACAGCCTCGTCCGCTCGGTCCGCGTCGCCGACGGCTCGATCGAGTGGACCACGCAGGTCGGCGACCCGATCGAGACGCTGCTGGGCGCGTACGAGATCGACGACACGATCTACGTCCTGACCGACGAGAAGCTGTGGAACATCCGCCCCGCGACCGGCGAAGTCGAGGCCGGCGAAATGCTCGACCACAAGGCCATCGCCATGGCCGCCGAGGTCGACCCCCTGCTCGCCGTCGGCTCGGTCAACGGCCGCGTCTTCGGCTACGACCCGACCCGAGGGTTCGCGATGTGGGAGTACGGCCTGGTCACCGCGATCGCCGCCCCCGTCATCGCCGAGGACCCCTTCGTCTTCGCCGCCGACACCGCCGGCGTCTACGCCATGATCGACGCCCGCGACGGCCAGCTCCGCTGGCGCGGCCGCACCTTCGACGCCATCGTCGCCGCCGCCGCGCTCGATCGACTCGCCGTCTACATCCCCAGCACCGACCGCTCCCTCTACGCCGTCGACATCAACAACGGCGAAGATCGATGGATCTACCGCGCCCCCCAACCGCTGACGCGCAGCCCCGTCGTCCTCGGCCTCAGCGTCTACCAACCGATCGACGAGGTCGGCCTGGTCGCCATCAGCGTCCAGGACGGCGCCGAGCAGTGGCGCCACCCCGAGCCCCTCACCGCCCTGGCCTCCGACGACCGCACGCTCCTGGCCTACGGCGAGTCCGGCCTGCGACGCCTCGACGTCGCCGACGGCTCGATCATCACTTCCGTCGCGACCGACCCCATTCAGGAGGCCATGATGCTCGACAACGGCACCCTCCTGCTCGTCTCCCCCGCCGGCCGCCTGCTCACGCTCAACCCCCTGAATCCCGTGGCCACGGGCGACGGCGTCGCGCGAGCCAACTGACGCGCTGCCCCCGCCGGCCCACTACGACCCGCCAACCCGAGCCCCCGATGCCCCACGACGCCCAACCGGTGCGCACGGCCCTGCTGTCCGTCTCCGATAAAACCGACCTCATCCCCTTCGCCAAGCGCCTCGCCACCCACGGCGTCCGCCTCGTCTCCACCGGCGGCACCGCCCGCGCCCTCCGCGACGCCGGGCTCAACGTCGCCGACGTCTCCGAGCTCACCGGCTTTCCCGAAATGATGGACGGCCGCGTCAAGACCCTCCACCCCAAGATCCACGGCGGCCTGCTCGCCGTCCGCGACAAGATCGACCACGCCCAGGCCCTCAAGGACCACGGCATCACCCCCATCGACCTCGTCTGCGTCAACCTCTACCCCTTCGAGAAGACCGTCGCCGATCCAGACGTCTCCGAGCAGGACGCCATCGAACAGATCGACATCGGCGGGCCCACCATGATCCGCGCCGCCGCCAAGAACCACCGCTTCGTCGCCGTCGTCACCGATCCCGGCCAGTACGACGCCGTCGGCAACGACCTCGACGCCCACGAGGGCGCCACCAGCCTCTCGCTGCGACGCGAGCTCGCCGGCGCCGCCTTCGCCCGCACCGCCGCCTACGACGCCGCCATCACCGCCTGGCTGACCCGGCGATCCACCGCCCTGGCCGACCGCACCGACGGCTGAGCCCTCTTCTCACGCAAAGAATTGATCGAGTCAGCCGGCGAGCAACGCTTGCTGGGAACATCGATCACACGCCCAACCCGGCGAGCATTGATCGCCGGCTGCCCACCCGTCCTCCCTCGCACGTCCGATCATGCGCCGCCGTCGGTCGAGTCGTCCTCGACGGGTTCCACCACCGCCGCCTCGGCGTCGAACGCCCCACCGCCGATCACCTCCACCGGCTCGGGGAACATGAACCCCCACGATGCCTCGCTCACGCCAGGCGGCGTCGTCACGTTCGCCAGCGGCGGCTGGAAGATCATCCGCGGGATCAGCGACGCCGCGTCCGCCGCGAACCAGCCCCACCCCATCGCCGTGTCGTAGACGTTCATCCCGTCGTAGTTCATGGGCTCCGCGCCGGCCAGCGCCGCCACCATCCGCTCCTCGACCGTCGGCTCGGCCAGCGGGCCCGACGCGTCTCCACGCAGCTCGATCGGGTGCGCGTACGTCGGGTTGTGCACCGTCCGCCCGTCCACCGGCATCACCGTCTGCTCGCCCCAGCCTTCCCGCGACAACGCCTCCGGCACGGTCATCCCCCCCAGGTCGGTGAACGCGTAATACGTCTCGGGCACCACCTCGGAGCTCTCGGACGAGGCGTCCGTCGGCTCGGCGTCCTGCGCGAAGGCCGGAGCAACCAGCAACGCCGCGGCAACAAGCGGGAGTCGTGTCGTGAGCATCAGATCGTCTCCGGGGAGGTCCGGGGTCAGGCCGTGTCGCGATCGATCACGGCGTACGTCTCGCGTTCGCCGCGACCGCGGACGGGGTAGTCCTTGCGCAGCGGGTGGGCCGGGTAGTGCTCCCACGTCAGGATCCGCCGCAGGTCGGGGTGCCCGTCGAAGCGGATGCCGAACATGTCGAAGCACTCGCGCTCGCGCCACTCGGCGCCCGGCCACAGGTCCGTGCAGGTCGGCAGGTGCAGCGCGGGGTCGTCGTCGATGCCGGACGTGTCCAGCGACGGGTCCAGGAACGTCTTGATCAGCAGCCGGCGGTTGTCGCGCGTCGAGACGAGGTTGTAGACCACGCCGAACCGTCCGCGCGGCCGGTTCGGGGCGTCGTTGCCGGGGTAGTTCAGGTAGTCCGCGCAAGCCACGTCCGACAGGAAGTCGTACCGGCAGCCGTCGTCGTCCTTGAGGAACGCCAGCACCTCGTGCAAGTCGGCCGGCTCGACGATCAGCGTCGTCACGCCGCGGTACTCCGTGGCCAGCAGCCGACGGCCCGGGAAGGCCTGCTTGACCAGCGGCAGCGTCGGGTGGTCGAGGGAAGGGGAGGTCATGGCAGTCGGCTCGTTCCGTCTCGGGCGGGCATCCTCGGGCGGTCAGGCGGCGGGCTCGGCCTCCACCATCGCGATCAGCGTATCGACCAACGCACCCCACGGCTCGGTGATCTCAGACCACTCATAGGCCAGCGCGTCCGCCAGGGCAATGGTATCGCCCGACTCGATCATCCCCTTCAGCTCCTGCAGCCGCTCCAACAGCCCGGAGAACAGGGCCGTCGCGCTCGTCTGCCCGAACGTCAGCCCGTCCAGCTCGATCCCCGCCACCTGCGCCGCCTGCCCGATCCCCCGCTGCACCCCCAGCCACAGCTCGATCACCCGCCCCACCGTCGCCAGCCCCGCCGCCTGATCCCCTCGCTGCAGCTCGTCGGCCGCTTCCTGGTGCATCGCCTCGATCCGGTCGATCGACGCCCGCACCTCGTGCAACGCCTCGCCGGCGACCTGCGCCGCGTCCGCCGAGTACAGCCGCAACTCCGCCTCACCGATCGCCGTCCCCATCGCCGCGTCCAGCCGATCCCCCATCAGCGACTCGCCATCGAGCGACACCTCGACGATCAACCGCCCCTGCGCCTCCGCGTCCCGCCGCGCCACGTCCAGCGCCGCGTCCAGCGTCGCCGCATCAACCGCCAAGGGCGCGTCATCGAGGTAGGTCGGCATCCGCCGATCATAAGCCCGATCGAGCTCGGCTGACCAATGGGCAGGCAGCTCGGCTCAACCGACGACCCGGGACTCAGCGAATGACACCGCGCCCGCTGCTTCGCAGGACGATCGACACGTTTCCGCCAGACTCGAGTTCTCCGCGGACGCGCATCCGATGGGACTTGATGCCGTCGCGATTCGTCTTGACGACGATCTGCCCGCGTTCCACGGCCACCGCCCCGCTGGGCGTCGCGAGCTCACCCCCTTCAACAACAAAGCGCGAGCGGCCCGCATCGAAGGTCGACCGGCGGTAAGGCAGCTTGCCCTCAACGGCGGCCGGGTTGCTCAGCTTTTTCAGCCGCGCGAATCGAGACCTCGAAACGACGCGAGCCACGACCTTCGACTCGGCGCGCAACCCGTCGGTATCCCGCACTTTGAGCTCGCCCCGCGAGGGCAAGACCAGCGTTCGGCCCGCCACGCTAGCGGGTCGAGCCTCGCTTCTCTCCCCAGCGTACGGCCAAGGCAACATCGTCAAGACGACCACAGCAAAGGCGGGAAGCAGACGAACGATGGATGAATGGTCCCGGATCATGCCCCAATACTTAAGTTCCGCTCGCCGTTCGTGCAAGCGAAACGATGGCACCTCAACGCAACGACGTGAACGAGAGTTAACGTGTATCGGTGACAACAGCTGTGACAGCCACGGGCCTCGTCGTCCAACGCGGCGACAACCGCATCCTCGACGGTGTCGACCTCACGATCGCCCCCGGCGAGATCGTCGCCCTGCTCGGCCCCAACGGCTGCGGCAAGACCACCCTCGCCCGCACGCTGATGGGCTATGTCTGGCCCACCGCCGGCACCATCGACGTCCTCGGTAAACGCCTCGGCCAGACCGACCTCCGCGCCCTCCGCCGCCGCGTCGCCATGGTCAACCCCACCCTCGACGAGGGCGAGGCCCACGCCATCGGCGCTACCGTCGACGGCGAGCTCGACGCCGTCTCGGCCGTCTGCACCGGCTTCTTCGGCACCGTCGGCCTGTACGACCCCGTCACCGACGCCCACCGCGACCGCGCCGCCGCCCTGCTCCGCACCGTCGGCCTCGGCCACCGCCTCGCCCACCGCGCCGCCCTGCTCTCCACCGGCGAGCGCCGCCGCCTGCTCGTCGCCCGCGCCATGGTCGCCGAGCCCGAGTTGCTCATCCTCGACGAGCCCACCGCCGGCCTCGACGTCGCCGGCCGCGAACAGGTCCTCGGCGCCGTCGAGATGCTCGTCGCCCGCCGCCGCGGCACGGCCGTGCTCATGATCACCCACCACGTCGAGGAGCTCAGCCCCCGCACCAACCGCGTGATCATGATGAAGCAGGGCCGCGTCGTCGCCCAAGGCCACGCCGAGGACGTGGTCAACCCCGAAGTCCTCAGCGACGTGTATGGCTGCCGGGTCTACGTCCGCCGCGTCCACGGCCGATGGTGGCTCGAGGTCCTGCCCGAGGCCTGGCTCGACCTGCTGGCCCCCAAGGCCGACGCGGGTCAGTAAGCTCCCCGTCATGTCGACCAACGGCATCGACGGGCGGCGGGGCGTGATGCACTCCGTGCGCGGCGAACCCTCGTGGCGGCTCAGCTGCGGGCGGGTCACGCTCGCCGTCACCGAGGCCGGCGGCCACCTCGCGCCCGTCACCTTCCGCACCCCCGATCACCCCACCCGCCCCGCCCTCGAACCTCTCTCCCTCGCGCCCTGGGCCGAGGAACAGCACCCGCCCGACCTGCCCACCATCCTCCGCGTCCTCCGCGGCGACTTCTTCTGCATGCCCTTCGGCAGCAACGACGCCACCTATCACCACGGCACCGGCCCCGAGACCCACCCCATCCACGGCGAGACCGCCAACCGCCACTGGACCTGGGAGGACGGCGACGGCGACGACAACGAAGCCTGGATGCGCCTGTCCATGCTCACCCGCATCCGCCCCGGCACCGTCACCAAGACCGTCCGACTCGTCGCCGACCACCCCGTCGTCTACCAACGCCACGTCGTCACCGGTCTGCTCGGCCCCATGTGCTTCGGCCACCACGCCATGCTCAAGTTCGACGACGACGAGATCGCACGACTCTCCTTCAGCGACTTCGACGCCGGCCGCGTCTACCCCGGCCCCTTCGAGGACGAAGCCAACGGCGGACGCCAATCACTCGCCCCCGGCGCGTGGTTCGACGACCTCGCCGCCGTCCCCCGCCTTGACGGCACCACCGCCGACCTCACCACCTACCCCGCCCGCGACGGCTACGAGGACCTCGTCCAGCTCGCCTCGGCCCGCGATTCGGGCCTCGCCTGGTCCGCCGTCAGCGTCGCGCCCCACGGCGACCCGACCCGACCCGGCGGCTGGCTGTGGTTCGCCCTCAAGAACCCCGCCGCCCTCCGCTCCACCGTCCTCTGGCACTCCAACGGCGGCCGCGACTACGCCCCCTGGAACAGCCGACACACCCGCGTCCTCGGCATCGAGGAAACCACCTCCTTCTTCCACGACGGCCTCGCCGGCTCCGTCGGCGAGAACGAGTGGCGCGACCGCGGCGTCCCCACCGTCTTCAACCTCCGGCCCGACCGCCCCTTCACCGTCCCCTACGCCTTCGGCTGCGTCCCCCGCCCCGCCGGCTTCACCCGCGTCGCCACGATCGAACCCGCCGCCGACGGCGTCGTACTCACCGACGAGGCCGGGGCGAGCTGCGATGTCCCCGTCGACCTCGACTGGCTCACCCAAGCCGGCGACTCATAGACCGCCTGACTCGCGAGGGGCCGCCCCATGACCGACGCCGTCAGCGCGACGCCCCGCTCGGCCCAACCGCGCATCCGCTACCTCTGGGACGACCCGCTGCCGCCGCTGGAAACCCGCGACATCACCAAAGCGATCGGGCTGTGGTGCGTCGTCGTGGCCGCATCCGCGGCCCCGAGCTTTGCGATGGGCACGCTCATGCAAAACGCCGACCCCGTCGGCGTGCTGGCGATGTGCCTCGGCCTCGTGCTGATCATCGCGGCCTACGCGCGATGGACCGTCAGCGCCTGGGGCCGACGATTGCGCCGCCTCCCGTTCATCATGTTCACCGCGTACATCGGTTACGGAACGCGCATCGCCCTCTCGATGATCGCCGCCACCGGGATCGGCGCGTTCCCCGACATGCTGGTTGGCGTCGTCGTCGGCTTGACCCTCGACAGCGTTCTGTCGGCCGGCTTCAGCCTGCACCAATGGAACGACAGCGCGGCGAGCGGCCTCGTACACTTCGTCGCGATCTTCGTCTGGACCCTGCTCACCGCGCTCGCATGGAACCTCATCCTCGGCGTCTACATGCTCGTCCTCTACGGGCTCCAACGCCTCGTCCGCAAGATGCCGACCGGCCGTCCGGGCCAGGTCTGCCTCGGCTGCGGCTACGACCTGCGCATGTCCACCGGCAACTGCCCCGAGTGCGGGACGCCCATCCCCACGCCATCGCACTTTGTGGCACTCGACAAGCTCCCGCAGCGGCAAATCAGCGTGTAATCCCCCGCAACCGACAGCCTTCCCACGACACCCCAACTCAACCCAACGACGCTCGCGGCGCCCTCATCGCTTACCCGTAAACTCGCCGAGATGTCCGCCCTGTCCCAACCCCGCTTCACCAAGCGCGACGAGCGCAAGGTCGAGCTCACCAAGCTCTTCGACAAGCTCCCGCCGTCCGCCCCCGAGGCCGAGGCCGCCCTGCTCGGCTCGATGATCCTCGACTGGCGCGTCTGCGCCGACGTCCTCCAGACCGTCAAGACCGGCGACGACTTCGCCAAGCCCGCCCACGCCGCGATCTACGACGCCCTCATCGAGCTCTACAACACCACCCAGTCCATCGACCTCGTCCAGCTCAACCAGCGCCTCGTCGACAAGGCCATCCTCGACCAGGTCGGCGGCGTCGACTACCTCGTCGAGCTCGCCGAGTCCGTCCCCTCCGCCACCTCCGCCGGCTACTACGCCAAGATCGTCCGCGACAAGGCCGTCCTCCGCGGGCTCATCGAGAAGGCCGGGACGATCATCTACGACGCCTACCACGCCGACGAGCCCGTCGGCGACCTGCTCGACAAAGCCGAGCGCGCCATCTTCGACCTCGCCGAGCACCAGACCAACGAGGACGCCGCCACCCTCCAGGAACTCCTCGAGCAGACCTACGAACGCCTCGCCAACGACGACGGGCTCTCCGACGCCGGGCTCAAGTCCGGCTTCTACGAGTTCGACGAGATGACCAACGGCCTGCACGAGGGCGAGATGATCATCATCGCCGCCCGACCCTCCATGGGGAAGACCGCGCTCATGCTCAATATCGCCGAGCACATGTCCGTCGAGACCAAGCAGCCCGTCGCCGTGTTCTCTCTCGAAATGAGCAAGGACCAGCTAGCCCAGCGCCTGCTCTGCTCGCGGTCGAACGTCGACTCGCAGAAGGTCCGCCGCAACACGCTCACCCCCGACGACTTCGAGCGCCTCGCCATGGCCTGCGGCGAGCTCGGCGAGTGCCCGATGTACATCGACGACACGCCGGGCTTGTCCATCCTCCAGCTCCGCGCCAAGGCCCGCCGCCTCGCCGCCCGCCACTCCATCCAAGCGATCTTCGTCGACTACCTCCAGCTCATGGCCGACCCCTCGACCCGCGAGAACCGCCAGCAGGAAGTGTCCAGCATCAGCCGCGGCATCAAGGCCCTGGCCCGCGAGCTCTCCGTCCCCGTCATCTGCCTGTCCCAACTCAACCGCGCCTCGGAGTCCCGCGAGGGCCACCGCCCCCGCATGTCCGACCTGCGCGAGTCCGGCTCGATCGAGCAGGACGCCGACGTCGTGATGATGCTCCACCGCGAGGACTACTACCACCGCGGCGAAGACGGCTACGTCGACACCAACATCGCCGAACTCATCGTCGCCAAGCAGCGCAACGGCCCCACCGGGGTCGTCAAACTCCAGTTCAACGGCGGCACGACACGCTTCAACAACCTCGCGGCGGGTGCATACGGCGCGTAATAGAACGTAACTATTGATATTCAGGACGAGGATGTCCGATTCGAATGCAACGGAGCAAACGATGAATAAGTATGAAAAAGCAAACAAGAATTTCGAGAAATGTCAGCAAGACCGAAAAGTAAAGCAGGAACGACTTCAAGAGATCAGAGAATTTGCTGAACTTGAGAAGAAGAAAACTAGACATCCGAAGAATAGATCGGTTTGGTCAAGGTTAATCCTGTTCCTAGTCAACGGGACTCTGTAATGCCAGCACAACGCGTCGCCTTCGTCACCGGCGGCGGCGGCAACATCGGGTCGGGCGTCGCGGGGCGGTTTGCCGAGGGCGGGGCCCGCGTCGCCGTCGTCGATCGCAAGCTCGACATGGCCGAGCAGGTGGCGGCCGCGATCAACGCCGACACCGACGGCACGCCCTGCTTGGCCATCGAATGCGACGTCTCCGACGAAACACAGGTCGCCGCGGCCGTGACGCGCTGCGTCGATGAGTTCGGCGGGCTGGACGTGCTGATCAACAACGCCGGGTGGGGCAACCAGGTCCCCGACATCGCCGACTTCGACCGCGCGACCTGGGACGCGATCCTCGCGACCAACCTCACCGGCCCGATGCTGCTGATGAAGCACGCCGCCAAGCACCTCGCCGCCGGCTACGACGCCGACGCAAAGCCGCAACAACGCGTCGCGGGCGCGGTGGTGAACATGTCGTCGATCCGCGCCATGCAGTCCCGCCAACCGAACTACGCCTATTCAGCGACCAAGGCCGGGCTCATCGGCCTCACGCACGACCTGGCGATGAGCCTGGGCCCGGCGATCCGCGTCAACGCCATCGCCCCCGGCTGGATCGCCCCGCCACGCGAGCACGAGGGCTACCTCACCGCCGAGCACCACGCGCTGCAGCCGGTCGGGCGCGTCGGGCACAACACCGACATCGCCGAAGCCTGCTGGTTCCTCTGCTCCCCGGCCGGCGGGTTCGTCACCGGCCAGGTCCTTACCGTCGACGGCGGGGTCAGCCGGCTGCTGCCTTACGAGGATTACTGAGCGGCGCATCCCGGCCGGCCCACTACGATGGCCGCGTGGACAGCAAGGCCGGCCAGCTCATCATCGCGGGCGTCGACATGCTCGACCCCAACTTCGCGCAGACCGTCACGCTCATCGTCGAGCACACGGCCGACGGCGCGCTGGGCCTCGTGCTCAACCGCCCGAGCAAGACGCTGACGACCGAGGCGTGGAAGCAGGTCGAGGACGGGGCCTGTCTGGTCGAGGGGTGGGTGCATCAGGGCGGGCCTTGCCCCGGGCCGATGATGTTGCTGCACGACCACGAGATCCGGTCGCAGATCGCCGTCGAGCTGCCCGGCGACGAGCCGGCGGTGCAGTTCACCGCCGACGCCGACGACATCCGCGCCCTGATGGCCGACCCCCCCGACCGGCTGCGTGTCTTCGCCGGCTACGCCGGGTGGGGCGCCGGGCAGCTGGAGCAAGAGCTGGAACGCTCGAGCTGGATCGTCACCGACGCGACGTACGACGCCGTCTTCGACGGGGGGCCGGACCTGTGGATCCGCCTGCTCCGCAAGATCAACCCCGCCCAGGCCGCCGTCATCGACCACCCCGACATCGTCCCGCCCGACCCTTCGATGAATTAGGAGTGAGAAGTGATGAGTGATGAGTGAGCTGTGCCGGCAACACTCATCGACCACTCATCACTCCGCACTTGCCGCTATCCCCACTGCTGGACCTCTTCGCACAACCAGTCGGCGAAGGTCTTGGCGACGGGGCTGGGGTCCTTGAGGTTCGCCTCGGTGGAGCGGGTGGTGTCGAAGAGGATGACGGGGTACTCGCCGTGGGAGTCGGGCAGGCGGGTGTCGAAGCAGTAGAGATCGCCCTCGCCGTTGTCCTGGAAGGCGAGGAAGAACTCGGGGAGCGGCGCGTCTTCGTCGGCGCGGGCCGACTCGTTGGCCTCGACGATGTTCGAGAACAGCAGCTCGTGCCCGCCGACCCAGAACGTCGTCCAGTCCGGCAGCGCGTACAGCCCGCATCGCTGCATGTACTCCAGGAAGCTCGGCGGCAGCTTCGCACCCAGCGTCTGCTCGGTCTCGGCGACCTGCGCGTCGGTCGGCGCCGGCCGAGGCGGGTCGGCGGGCTCGGCGGCGAAGATCAACCCCTCGATCGCGATGTCGATGCGACGCATCGGCGGCATGTGACAGCTCCCTCGTGTCGGCGACGTGAGCCCCCATTGAACCGCAGAACCGCCGACGACGCCAGCCTCACGCCACCGCCAGCTCCGCGCCCGGCTCGTCGTGGACCGTCTTGGCGGGCCGCGGCCGCCCGTGCCAAAGGTAGTACGCCGCGGCCTGCGCATCATCGAACACCATCACCAGGCACGGCAGCACCAGCAGGATCAGGAACGTCGTCGCGATCAGCCCGCCGGCGATGGCGATCGCCATCGGGATCAGAAACTTGGCCTGGAAGCTCTGCTCGAGGATCAACGGCGTGAGGCCGAGCACGGTCGTGATCGTCGTGAGCATGATCGCGCGGAACCGCGCCCGCCCCGCGACGACCAGCGCGTCGAAGACCGTGTCGCCCGCCCGCCGCCGCGCGTTGTAGAACTCCATCAGGATCAGCGAGTCGTTCACGACGATCCCCGACAACGCGATCATCCCGATCAGCGACAGGAACGTCATCTCGTAGCCCAGCAGCAGGTGCCCCCAGATCACGCCGATCAGCGCGAACGGGATCACGGCCATCACGATCAACGGCTGGATATACGACCCGAACAGCCACGCGAGGATCACGTACACCATCATCAGCGCGGCGGCCATGCCGATGGGCAGGGTCGAGAACGCGTCCGACATCTGCTCCTGCCGGCCGCCGAAGAAGACGCGCAGCGTCGGGAACTCGGCGCGCACCTGGTCGATCAGGCTCAACTCGTCCGAGCCGCGCGGCGTGTTGGTCAGCGACGCGATGACGTCCTCCGGCGAATAGCCGGGCGCGACGTCGGCCGTGACCGTCACCGAGCGCTGCCGGTCGATGCGACGGATGGTGGCGTAGGTCGATGCCTCGACGACGTCGACAATCTCGCCGATGGGGACCGGCGTGCCGCCCGAACCGCCCCCCGCGCCGACCGGCGTGACGAGCCAGGCGTTCATCATCTCGTGCACGCTTCGGCGGGTCGGCTCGTCGACGCGGACGCGGACCTCGATGTCCTCCTCGCGCTCGGCGAAGACGTGAGCCTCGAGGCCGAAGAGGAACCCGCGCACCTGGCGGGCGACCTCGTTGGGGTCCAGGCCGACGGCCTTGGCCGCCGCGGGACGAGGGACGATCCGCAGCTCCAGCTCGCCGTCGTCCGAGTTGTCCGCGATGGCGTACACGCCCTCGAACTCGGCGAGCAGGTCCTTGACCCGGAACGCGGCGGCCTCGAGCTCGGCCAGGTTGTCGCCGGCCATGCGGATCGTGATGTCAGGCCCGCCGGGGCCCGCGGCGATCTCGCTGAAGCTCAGGCTGTCGAGGTTCGCCAGCTTCGGCTCGATGTCGCGGCGGATATCGTCGATCACCACGCCCGACTCGCGGTCGCGCGACTCCACGGAAGCCAGCTCGATGAACAGCTGGGCCGTGTGCGGCAACGCCCCGCCGACCTCGCCGGTCTCGACGTTGGTCGACTGCCCGACCGACGCCGTGATCGACGTCACCTCCGGCTGGCGATCGGCCGCGGCCTCGACGACGCGCACGGCCGACAGCGTCTCGTCGATGGACGAACCGACCGGCAGCGCCAACTCGACGATGATCGTCTCCGAGTCGCTGGTCGGCAGGAAGACAAACGGCACCCAACGCCCCGCGACCAGCCCGGCCGACCCGGTCAGCACGGCGACCGTGATCGCCAGCGAGATGTAGCGGAACCGCAGCGCCCGCTGGAGCACGCGGCCATAGGCGGGGATGACGCGTTCGTGCAGGATGCGATCGCGGGCGGTCTCGAACCGACGGAGCAGCCCGCTGATCCGGCCGAGCTTGGCGTCGTCGCGCGACTTGAGCGAGTGGCTCATGTGCCCCGGCAGGATCAGCAGCGACTCGACCAGGCTCATGAACAGGGCGCACGCGACGACCAGCGGCAGGGCGCCCATCAGGTCGCCGATGTTGCCCTTGATGAACGACAGCGGCGAGAAAGCGACGATCGACGTCAGCACGGTCGCGACGACCGGCCAGAAGACCTGCTTGGCGCCGTTGACCGCGGCGATCTTGGGGGGCTCGCCGGTGTTGTCGTGGTGGGCCTGGATGTTCTCGGCGACCACGATGGCGTCGTCGACCAGCAGGCCGAGCACCACGATCAGCCCGAACATCGTCAGCAGGTTGAGGGTGATGTCCAGCGACCACATCAGCAGGATCGTGCCGGCCAACGCCGTCGCCAGCCCGATGCCGACCCAGAAGGCGACCCGCCAGTTGAGGAAGAACAGCAGCGTCGCGAACACCAGCGCCAGCCCGGCCGCCGCGTTGCGCCCCAGCAGGTCGAGCCGGCCCTCGACGAACCGCGCGAGGTCCGACAGGTCCTGCACGCGCACGCCCGGCGGCAGGGGGTTCGGCGAGTTCAACCCCAGCCGATACCCCTCGATCACGTGCGGCCGGAGCGCCGGCGTCAGCAGGCCGCCGGGCCTCGGCTCGCCCCGCCGCGCGGCGACGTAGGCCCGGACCGTCTCCGCCATCTTCACGATGTCCTGCGCGCCGACCTTGAACACGGTCAGCACGGCCGCCGGCTCGCGGTTGAAGCGCTGGATGATCTGCTCGTCGACGAACCCCTCGGTCACGCGCGCGATGTCGCCCAGCCGAAGCGTTCGCCCGTCAGGCGTCGCCTGCAAGACGATCTCGCGGATGGCGGGCGCCCGCTCCTCGACGCCGAGCGTGCGGACCTTGATGTTGCCGGTGTCGGTGCGGATCGTCCCGCCCGGGACGTCTTCGAGGAAGTTGCCGATGAGCTGATTGGCCTCGGTCAGGCTGAGGTCGTGCTTGACCAGGGCGTCGGCGTCGATGTCGATCCGCAGCTCGTACTGCCGCACGCCGTCGAAGACGATCTCCCCCATGCCCGGCAGCGACCGCAGGTCGTCACGGATGCCGCGGATCGTCGACTTCAACACCGCCTCGTCGGCCGGCCCGTACACCGCGACGCGGATCACCGGCAGCCGCTCCTCCAACTCGGTGACGACGATCTCCTCGGCTTCGTCGGGCAGGTCCTGCAACGCATCGACTGCTCGCTCGACCTCGTCCACGGCCGCGGGGATGTCGATCCCCTCGCGGAACCGAACGCTCATCGACGCCCCGCCCTCGTTGATCGTCGTCTGCAGCTCGCGGACCTCGTCCAGCTCGGCCAAGGCGTCCTCGACCTTGATCGCCAGCGTCTGCTCGATCTCCTCGGGGTTCGCGCCGGGGTAGGGCATCGAGATCGCCGCCCGCTCGGGGTTGATCTCGGGGAAGAACTCGCGACGCAGCGACCAGCCCGTCACGATCCCGCCGATCAACAGCACCAGCATCAGCAGATTGGCCGGCACCGGCTGACGCACGCCGAAGCTCGCCAGCTCTCTCACGACCCGCCCCCGGCCGACACGCCCGTCCCCTCCGCCTCAACACCCACCGCCGTCGCCGTGTTCGCCTCGCGCGGCGACACGGGCTGCACCGCCGACCCGTCCCGCAGGTCCGTCGGCGGCGTCACCAGCACCGACACCCCCTCGCTCAACTGCCCCTCAGCGCTCTCCACCACCACCCACTCCGCGTCCGGCAGCCCCGTCGCCGACGCCAGCCCCGGCACCGAGTCGCTCGATAACGTGAACGCCACGTCCACCGGCAAGGATCGCACCAGCCCCACGCCCCGCTCGTCCAACCCGTCCACCACCATCACCCGTCCCTCCCGCACCGACCGACGCGGCACCACCCAGCAGCCCGCCCGCTCCTCGCCCACTGCCCAGCCCGACACGAACACACCGGGCAACAGCAGCCCCGCGCCGTCCCGGGTGCCAAACCGCTCGTCGGCGCCCGGCTGCTCGACGTCCACGTACACCGTCACCGTCCGCGTCTCGGCGTCGTCCCGCGGATTCACCCGCCCCACCTCACCGACCCACGCCGTCCCGTCGCTCACGCTCGTCAGCTCCGCCCGATCGCCCACCACCACCGCCCCCCGCGCCGAAGCCGGCAACGCCAGCCCCACCTCCATCGACGACAGCCCCACCAGCCGCGCCACCCGCTGACCGACCGCCACCTGCTCGCCCACCTCCACGTCCACCGCCTCGACGATCCCGTCCAGCGGGCTCACGATCGTCGTCCGCTCCAGGTCGACCCGCGCCTGCTCGACCGCTCGTTCCTGCGCCGCGATCAACGCCTCGAGCGATCGACGCCTCGCCGGCAGCGCGTCGAGCGACTCCTGCGTGCGCGTCAGCTGCGTCTCGGCCGCGATCAGCAGCCGCGTCGAGTCGTCGACATCCTTGTCGTTCGCCGACTGCGTGTCGCGGAGCCGCTCGAACCGAGCCACCTCGCGCTGCATGATGTCCACGTCGCGCGTCTCCAACTCGACCTGCCGATCGAGCCGACCCCGCTCGACGTCCAGCCGATCGAGCTGAGCCCGCAGGTCGTCGAGCTGACTGCCCGCGCTCGCCAACGCCCGCTCGAAGTCGCCGGCGTCCAGGCGCACGAGCGTCTCGCCCGCGGCCACACGCCGACCCTCCCGGACCTCGGCCGGGATCGACGCCACCGTCGCCGTCACCCGCGCCGGCACGTCCGCCGAGTCGATCGCCTCGGCCGTCCCGTACCCCCGCCAAGGCCGGCGCACCGTCGACGGCTCCAGCTCGAACGCCACCACCCGACGCGCGTCCGCCCCCGGCGGGTTCCGCGGCGTGCTCTCGCCCGTCGCCACCAGCAGCCCGAACACCCCCGCTCCGGCCAACAAAATCACCACCACGAGCACCACGCGCGTCACGACACGGATCACCCGTCCGCGGACGGGGTGGGCGTCCGACTCGGGCGAAGGCGGATCGGGTACGGGGGGCGTTTGGTCACTCATCGCGAGTCGTACAGTGTACGACGCCCATCGGCTCATCGTTACAACCGCCTTGCACTAATCTGTCCCACCCCGCCGGATCGCCCGGCAAACCCCCTCACCGCTCCGCACGCCCCGAGCCTTCATGCGCATCCTCTACCTCGATCTCGACGCCCTCAACCCCTCGCACCTGTCCTGCTACGGCTACCCCCGGCAGACCTCGCCCACCATCGACGCCCTCGCCGCACGCGGGCTGCGCGGCACCGGGGTGTATTGCTCCGACGCCCCCTGCCTGCCCTCACGCACCGCCTTTTACTCCGGACGGTTCGGCATCCAGACCGGGGTCGTCGGCCACGGCGGGACCGCCGCCGACCCCAAACCCCAGGGCCCCAGCCGGGAATTCAAGGACCACTTCACCCTCGACGGCCTCGCCGGCCAGCTCGTCCAGCGCGGCTACCACACCGCGATGATCTCCCCCTTCGGCGATCGGCACTCGGCGCATCATTTCTACGCAGGCTTCCGAGAGATCCACAACACCGGCAAATCCGGCAACGAGATCGTCGCCGAGGTCGAGCCGGTCCTCGACCGCTGGCTCGACGCGCACGCCGCCAACGACGACTGGTACCTGCACCTCAATTTCTGGGATATCCACACGCCTTACCGCACGCCCGAGGACTTCGGCGACCCCTTCAAGGATGCGCCCCTGCCCGACTGGTTCACCGACGAGCTCGTCCAACGCCACCTCAAGAAGACCGGCCCCCACGCAGCCCAAGACCTCGGCATGTACATCGGCGCCTACGACGGGTTCCGCTACGCCAAAACCAACGTCCGCCGCTACCCCGACACGATCGAATCGCTGGCCGACCTGCGCGAGTGGCTCAACGGCTACGACGCCGCCATCAAGTACGTCGACGACGCCATCGCAAGACTCCTGGCCAAGCTCGAAGCCGCCGGCGTCCTCGACGACACCCTCATCCTCGTCTCCGCCGACCACGGCGAAAACCAGGGCGACCTCGGCATCTACGGCGAGCACGGCACCGCCGACCACGCCACCTGCCACCTCCCGTTCGTCCTCGCCGGCCCCGGCGTCGTCCAGGGCCACGTCGACCACGAGCTCCACTACCACCTCGACTTCGCCCCCACCCTCATCGACCTCATCGACGGCAACACCGACCAGTGCCCCGAGGTCTGGGACGGCCAGTCCTGGGCAACCACCGTCCGCAACGGCACGCCCGCCGGCCGCGACGACCTCGTCGTCTCCCAATGCTGCCACGTCGCCCAGCGCGGCGTGCGTTTCAACGACGACGCCGACCACGCGTGGATGTACGTCCGCACCTACCACGACGGGTTCCACAACTTCCCGCAGGAGATGCTGTTCAACCTCGTCGACGACCCGCACGAACAGGTGAACGTCGCCGAGCAACACCCGGATGTCTGCGCCAAGGCCGCCTGGCGGCTGTCCCGCTGGCACGACGCCAACATGCAGAAGATGGCCCGATTCTGCTCCGACGTCGTCGACCCCCTCTGGACCGTCGTCAAGGAGGGCGGGCCGTTCCACGCGAGCGTCTCGCCGCCCGGTGGGCCGGGCACGCAGGGGTTGCGCGACTACCTCGACCGACTCGAGGCGACGGGCCGGGGCGCCGGCGCCGCCGCGATCCGCGCCACGCACGGCCGACGCTTCGCGGACTTCAACCCGGGCGTCGCGCCGCTCTAGGCCGTGGCCTGCACCCGGGCGTAATAGGCGCCGCGCCGTTGGCCCGTGTCGGCGTCGACGAAGTGGCCGGACAGCTCGCAATAGCCGGCGGGCAGGTCGACGACGAAGTTTGCGGACTGATGCTGTGGTTGGACCGGCGCGTCGAGCGAGAGGCCGGCGACGTCGAGGTGCGCGGACACGATCGGCAGCGCGGCGTCGCCCTCGTACCAGTCGAGGTCGTGCGGGTCGACGCTGGCGCGATCGATCGGCGTCGGCTCGGGCACGTCGGTGATCGCGGCGTCGGCCTCGATGGGCCAGCGGCGCAGCTCGACGCGGTACCGCCCGGCTTGGTGAACCTCCAGTTCCCAGTAGCCGGCCGAGCGGTGGCCGGCGCGGATCATGCCCTGGTGCCAGGGGCAGTCGGCGTTGTCGTTGTGCCAGTCGTGGGCCGTGAGGTCGGTCGGTTCGTCGGCGCGGACGGCGATCGGGATCGGCTCGTCGAAGCGTGTCGAGACGCGATCCCACCACGACTCGTAGCCCGCGCGAAGGCGCTCGACCTGCTGAGGGTGATCCGCGGCGATGTCGTCGCGTTGCTCGGGGTCGTCGACGATGTTGTAGAGCTGCTCGCCGTCGATCAGGCGCCACGGCCCGGACATCGCGGCGGACTGGCGCCACTTGATCGGGTTGGGCAGCCGTTGCGAGTCGGTGACCACGATGCGTTCGTTGAGGTCGGCCTGCTCACCGCCGCGCAGCGTCGGAGCGAGGCTGACGCCGTCGAACGCGCGTTGCTCTGGCACCTCGGCACCGCAGAGCTCGAGCAGCGTGGGCATCACGTCAACGCTGGCGGTCAGCGTTGCGACGTCGCGGCCGCCGATCAGTCCGCCGGCGGGGTGATGCAAGAGGCAAGGCGTGCGGTGCCCGCCCTCGAACGGCCAGCCCTTGACGCCGCGCATCCCGGCGTTGAAGCCGTCGGTGAGGAAACCGGCGCCGTCGATGGCCGCGCCCCGCGAGGTGCCGTTGTCGGTCATGAAGATCACGATTGTGTTTTCGGCGAGGCCTTGTTCGTCGAGCCAGTCGCGCATCGACGCGAGGTTCTCGTCGAGGTTGGCGATCATGCCGTAGAAGCGGGCGCGGCGGTCGGGCACGCGGCCGACGTAGGGCTCGGCGTAGGGCGGAGCGACGTTGTAAGGGCTGTGCGGCGCGTTCGGCGTGAGCATCGCGAACCACGGTCGGTCGGCGTCGACCGAGTCGCGGATAAAGTTGCGCGTCAGGCGGAACCAGACGTCGGTGCAGTACCCCTCGAAGCGGGCGGGCACGTCGTTGACGCGGTAGACGTCGTCGAAGTAGTCGTTGCCCCAGTGGTCGGGGGTCTGGGTGATGCCGCCGCCGCCGTGGGTGATCGTCCGCTCGAAGCCGCGGTCCATCGGTCGGTAAGGGTGATTGTCGCCGAGGTGCCACTTGCCGAAGAGCCCGGTGGCGTAGCCGGCGTCGTGCAGGGCGTCGGCGAGGGTCCACTCGTCCTCGCGGAGCAGCGATCGGCCGCCGACGGTGTGCCAGACGCCGGTGCTGTTGGCGTAGTGCCCGGTGAGCAGGGTGGCGCGGGTCGGGGCGCAGGTGGGGCCGACGTGGAAGTCGGTGAGCCGGACCGAATCGTCGTGCAGCCGGTCCATCGCGGGGGTGCGGAGGATCGGGTTGCCGTGGCAGGACAGGTCGCCGTAGCCCTGATCGTCGGTGAGGATGAAGAGGATGTTGGGGCGTTGCGGCATCGGAACAGTCACGATACCGGCTTCGCCTTGACGGGTTGCCGAGAAAGAGCAAACCGTGATTGCTGATCCGAGGCCGTGCTAGGGTGTTTAGGATCGGAGAGGTCACGAGCTGATTTCACGCTCTGTGCTTAGGAGATGTCGATGCCCGCACCGAACATCCTGTTTTTCTTGCTCGATGACATGGGTTGGAAGGACCTTGCTTGCTACGGCAGCACGTTCTACGAAACGCCGAACATCGATCGACTCGCCAAGGAGGGCCTGCGATTCACCGACGCCTACGCTTCTTGTCCGGTGTGCTCGCCGACGCGGGCCAGCGTGCTCACGGGCAAGTACCCCGCGCGAGTGGGGATCACGAACTACATCCCCGGCAACGCGACCGGCAAGCTGGCCGGGGTGCCTTACTTTCATCAGCTGCCGCTGACCGAGCGGAGCATCGCCCACGCCCTGAAGGACGGCGGGTATCAGACCTGGCACGTGGGGAAGTGGCACCTCGGGAAACCCGGGCGCTACCCCGAAGACTTCGGCTTCGACGTCAACGTCGGCGGCTGTGAATGGGGGGCGCCGCGCGACGGGTACTTCTCGCCATGGAACTTCCCGAACCTGCCCCGCGGCGACCACGCGGGCCAGTATCTCACCGACTACTTGACCGACCGCGCGGCCGACTTGCTGCGCGATCGCGACGCGGATCGCCCGTTTTTCATGCATTTCGCTCACTACGCGGTGCACACGCCGATCGAAGCGCCGGCCGACCTGATCGACAAGTACGAGCGGAAAGCCGAGGCGTTGGGGTTGGATCGTCAGCGCACGTTCGTGTCGGGCGGCCCGCATCCGTGCTTGCACAAGAAGGACATCCCGATCCAACGGCGTGTGATCCAGTCCCATCCCGCGTACGCGGCGATGATCGAGAACCTCGACCGCAACGTCGGGCGTCTGCTCGACCTGCTCGATGAACTGGGCCTCGCGGACAACACCCTCGTGGTGTTCACCAGCGACAACGGGGGGCTGTCGACGAGCGAGGGCTCTCCGACCTGCAACTTCCCGTTGGCCGAAGGCAAGGGCTGGATGTACGACGGCGGGGTGCGCGAGCCGCTGCTGGTCCGCTGGCCCTGCAAGGTCGGAGCGGGGCGTGTCACGGACGCGCTGGCGACGAGCACCGACTTCTACCCGACCTTTCTGGAGGCCGCCGGGCTGCCTCTGGAGCCGGAGCAGCACGCCGATGGCGTGAGCTTGTTGCCTGCCCTGACCGATGGCTCGATGTTCGACCGCGGGCCGATCTTCTGGCACTACCCGCACTACTCCAACCAGGGCGGCTCGCCGGGCTGCTCGGTGCGCGACGGCGACTGGAAGCTGATCGAGTTCTTCGAGGATGGGAGGCTCGAACTCTACAACCTGCGCGACGACCTCCAGGAAGAGCACGACCTGGCCGCGACGCACACGCAACGGGTCGAAGACCTGCACGCCAAGCTCGTCGCCTGGCGGGAAGAGGTCGAGGCGTTGATCCCCGGCCCGAACCCGGACTACGAGGACCAGCTGCTGGGGCGCCGGCCGGTGACGAACGACGCGGAAAGGCTGAGTCGGCCGCTGCCCGTGGGCGGGTGAGGCGGTCACTCGGCCCCGTGCCTGCGAACCATCACGAGGATGCTGAACTTCTTTCTGCCAAAGCGGGCTCAGGCCTGCTGAGCGAGGAAATCAAAGGACTTCAGCTTGTTTGCATGGCGATGCCGCCGAAACAGTGCACTCCTATCAACTGACAGGAATGCGGACCTTGGTTGCGGCTGCACCGACACGGTGTCGGGTAACGGGCAAATGCCTGTTTCAGCGGGGATTGAATGTCAATCGGGGCGACATGATTTGAACATGCGACCTCTTCGTCCCGAACGAAGCGCTCTACCAAGCTGAGCTACGCCCCGAGGCGTGGGTGCCGATCGAGTCGGCCGGGCCGAGCAGGATACGGGATCGGCGGGCGGTGGGAAAGGGCGAGGCCGAGGCTACGCGGATCGCCGAGGCCGGGCGACGGTCGTGGCGAGGCCCAGCGCGACAAGAAGCAGGGCCGACGCGGGCTCGGGAACGATCAGGATCGAGCTGATTGTGATCGGGTCGGCGACGATCGAGCTGGAGGCGAACTCGAAGCTGATCAGGTCGATGTCGGTCAAGTCGGCGGGATTCGCATCGCCTTGGAAGAAATCGCCGATCGGCACTTGAAATAAGCCGGCCTGGGTGATTTCGGGTTGGGCGACGCGTGCCTGCTCGCCCTCTGCGGTTCTGATCCGGAGGTTGAGGAACAGAGGAAAGTCGGTTGGCGTGCCGATGCTGGCGATGTTGATGATGAAGACGATGTCGGGGTCGGAGAGGTCGAGGTTGAGGTCGCGTGTGCCGTCGGTGCTGCCGTAGATCAGGAAGGCCTGCGCCTGCGTGCTGGTCGCGCCCGTATCGTCGTCGGGGACAATCTCTTCGCTGATCAGCTTTGCCTGCCCGCCGCTGACGTCGAGCGATCCGGTGAAGGGAGAGTAGTCCCGCGTGCCGCCGAGGATGCCGCTGCCGGTGACCTCGCCGGCGACCGAGGTCGGGCCTTGCGGGGTGGAGAAGTCATCGACCACGATGGTGGCGTGCGACGCGGTCGCCGTGGTGACGGCGAGACAGAATGCAGCGAGCGTGGCATTGGGCATCGGACCTTCTCCTTTAATCCGTACTTACTAGCTGCAGCGTACAGGTTGCTCGCTCGTGGGGCTGAATTTCTAACTTTATTAGGTGCGCAAGCGAGCAGTTGGTCGCTCGTGTCGAAGCGGCGCAGCCTGTTTCGAGCAAAGCGGCCGGTCGGTTGGCGTTGCGTTGCGAGACGAGGCGGCTAGCGCAGCATCTCGGGCCTTGGCGGCTCGGCGGCGGCGGTGGGGCCGGGGACGACGCCGACCTGGCGGAGGCGGTCGGGCAGGCCGGGGGTGTCGGGGTCGATCCAGTAGGCGTAGCGGAGGGCGAGGGCCTCGTTGGGGACGTCGCCGATGGAACGGTAGAAGTCGGCGATGTCGATCATGGCCGAGGGGTCGCCTTCGGGGGCGAAGAAGGCGGCCTTGCGGAAGGCGAGTTGGGCGGCGTCGTTGTCGCCGATGGCGACGAGGTAGTTGGCGTGGCGGAGGTGGTCGCGGGTGAGGGCGGACTCGTTGGCGACGTTGCCGAGGAAGGTGGTGAGCTTTTCGTACTCGCCTTGGCGGTAGAGGGCCTGGGCGAGGTGATCGAGGATGCGGTCGCGGAAGGCGGGGTCGTTGCCCTTGAGGGTGTAGGCGCGTTCGAGGGCGAGCTGGGCGGCGAGGGGGTCGCCGAGCTCGAGCTCGCATCGGCCGAGGTAGTAGTGAGCGATGCCGTCGTTGGGGGCCTGGCGGACGGCGCGCTGGAAGTAGTCGCGGGCGGTGACCCAGTCGTCCTGCTGGATGGCTTCGTAGCCGTTCTCGCGGAGCATGGTGTTGGTGACGCAGCCGGCCGTGAGGAGGGCGACGGCGGCGAGGGCGAGGGCGGCGGTGGCGCGGCGGAATCGTGAGGTCATGGCGTATCCTTGATCGGCATGTTGGGGCCAACATATGCAGCGTTGGGTCGGGACGCCACGGCGGGGGGCGGTGGGGGGGGCATGGCGGGGCCGGGGTTGCGGGTGGCGATGCTGCGGCACGCGAGCCCCGCGCGGGGGGATGCGCACGTGGACGTGTTGATCGAGCCGCCGGCGGGGGTGGCGGCGCGGGGGGGGCTGCGGGCGGCGGACGGGTCGGCGGGGCTGTGGACGCTGCGGCTGGGGCTGCCGGGCGGGGACCCGGCGGGGTGGCGGGGCGGCGAGACGCTGACGGGGGTGGAGCTGGCGCTGCACCGGCGGCGGTACTTGGCGTATCAGGGGCCGGTGGACGGGGCGTTCGACGAGCCGGGGCGGCGGGGCCCGGGGCGGGCGGGGCGGGGGTCGGTGCGTCGGCTGGACGGGGGGGTGGCGTGGGCGGCGCGGTGGGGGGCGAGCCGGGTGGAGTTGGGGGTGTGGCTGGCGGGGTCGGGCGGGTGGCGTTGGCGGCTGGATCGGCTGGCGGGGACGGGGCAGGGGGTGGGCGTGGGGGCGCGGTGGCGGCTGGGGGTGGTGCGGGGTGACGGGCGTTGATCGGCGGGCGGGATGGGCTTAGGCTCGGTTGCGTCTTTGGGGCTCGACTCTCGATCTCGGAAAGGTGATTCGACATGGCCGATCAGCAACGCACGCCGGGCGACGACGAGCTGCTCGACGCGGCGATCCCGATCGAGATGGTCGAGGACGAGGCGGAGGCCGACGAGCTGGAGCCGATCGAGATCGAGCCGGCGGACGAGAGCGAGGCCGCGGGGGGCGCGGGCGGGTCGTCGGACGATCCGTACGGCGCGGCGCCGCCGGGGGCGGGCAAGTCGAGCAAGATCCGCATGCTCACGGAGCGCAAGCCGCACGACGAGCACTGGGATCGTTCGCCGAACGTGACGGGCCGGGGCGCGATCCACGTCAAGACGTTCGTGACCAAGCTGCGTCTGGACGCGATCGAGCACATGGACGAGCAGGTCAACTCGTGGCTGGACGCTCACCCCGAGTACGAGGTGAAGTTCGTGTCGCAGTCGATCGGCAAGCTCGTGGGGAAGAACACGGAGGACGCGCTGTTTATGAGCGTGTGGGTGTAGTTGAGCTATCGCGTTGCTTGCTTTAGTGCGCTTCGATAAGCGTCTGGCTCGAAGTGAAAACTGATGACTTTCTTGAATGGCCAGAGGGTGTCATCCACGTCGTCGTAGTGTCCGAGTTGAGTCCATCTGATGGCATCGTCGTTGACGTGAACTCGGGCACCGATGGGCGAGCCGTCATAGCCGCCGCACATGCCGCACAGATAGATGGCCGCGTGAGTCGTACCCAGGTCCGGCTCGGCTTCTGCCAATAGCCGTTCTCTAGCTAGAGGTTGGCACCCGATAGAAAGCTGATACATGTCTGCTCGCACATCTTCGTTGCGGGCGAGAATGCTCAAGAGTGGCTTGCCGTTGATCAGAAGATCGCGGCTAGTTCCGTCGAAAGTTAAGTGGGTTAGCCCGGCCACGGTCTTGGACTTTAAGGGTCCAGCAGCGCGGCGGCGCGGATGAATTCGCTGACGGACCAGGCCTGGGCGAACGTGCCTGCGGGGCGGTGGTGGGGGCGGCCGAGGTCGTCGGTGCCGGAGGGGTCGGCGTCGAAGATCTCGTGGATCTGGCCGAGGCCGCGGTCGGAGAGGAGGTGGTCGGCGAGGGGGCGGAGGGCTTCGGTCGCGTGGGCCTTGGCCTTGGGGGAGAACTTGTGGGCGCGGAGGACGGCTTCGACGTAGGGGCCGATGAGCCAGGCCCAGACGGTGCCCTGGTGATAGGCGCGGTCGCGGTCGAACTGGTGGCCGGCGTAGCGGGGGTGGTAGTGCCAGTCGTCTTGCGGGAGGGTGCGGATGCCCATGGGGGTGAGCAGGAGGCGTCGGGCGGCGGCGACGACGTTCTTGCGGTCGGCCAGGGAGAGGGGCGAGTCGGGCAGGGCGGCGGCGATGAGCTGGTTGGGTCGGACGGAGGCGTCGCGCCAGACGCCTTTGGCATCGACGCCCATGGCTTCGTGGCCTTGGGCGCGGTGGGCGTGGTCGAAGAGGCCGAGCTTGTCGTCGCGGCGGAAGAGCTTGGCGAAGGAGCGCTTGGCCTTCGAGGCGAGCTTTTTGTAAGACGCGGCTTTTTGGGACAAGGCGTCGGGCAAAGTTTGATTGAGGGTGACGAGGGCGTGGTGCCAGAGGGCGTTGATTTCGCAGGCTTTGCCGTAGCGCGGGGTGAAGACGACGCCGTTGCAGGCGGCGTCCATCCAGGTGAGCTGTGTGGCGTGGTTGCCGGCGTCGACGAGGCCGTCGGCGTCGAGGGTGACGAGGTCGTTGCCGGCGGCGTAGCCGTCGACGATGTCGCAGCAGGCCTCGGCGAGCCATTGTTTCCAGCTCTTGTGGTCGTTGGTCGTGGCGAGGTAGTCAGCGGCGGCCTTGATGAACCAGAGTGAGGCGTCGATGGTGTTGTATTGGGGGTCGTTGCCGTAGTCGTCGAATCGGTTGGGGACGATGCCGTCGCGGATGTGGTGGGCGAAGGCGTGGAGGGTGTCGCGGGCCTGCCGGTGTCGGCCGGTGAGGAGCATGAGGCCGGGCAGGGCGATGAAGGTGTCGCGTCCCCAGTCGCCGAACCAGGGGTAGCCGGCGAGGATGGTGGCGAGAGGTTGGCCGTCGTGGGTGCGGGTGACGACGAAGTCGTCGGCGGCGATGGCGAGGGCGTGTCGGAGGGTGGTGTTGCGTTGGGCGGAGGCCTCGGGGTCGATGGTGGTGAGGCCCGGGGGCGTGTAGTCGGCGAGGCGTTGGAGGGGCGGGAGGTGCTCGGCGATGGGGTTGAGGCGGGCGAGGCGGGGCGCGGGGTCGGGCTGGGGGTCAACGGGCGTGTCGCCGAGGGTGGCGGTGAGGTGGAGCGGGGCGGCGTGGTCGCGGGGGAGGTCGAAGACGAACGAGCCGGGGATGAAATAGTCCTCGATGTCGCCCTGGCCGCGCTCGGCGTCCTGGGCGTAGAGGACGCCGTACCACCAGTCGGGGTGAGGGGTGTAGGCGCTGCCGGGGGCGTGGAAGGCAGCGGCGAGGTTTCGGTGCTGGGCGATGAGGGTGTGGTCGTCGGGTCGGTCGAGTTGGATGAGGGCGTGGCCACGGAACATCAGGCCGTGATAGTCGCGGAGGGTGAGCATGGGCGCGACGTGGAGTCGGGCGTCGCAGCCGGCGGCGTCGAGGCCGGTGACTCGGTAGGAGAGGGTGATGGCGGGGGCGTGGTCGTGCAGGGCGAGTCGGCGTTCGATGGTGAGGTCGCCCCAGCGGTAGGTCCAGGCGACGTCGAGGCCTTTGGTGAAGGCGACGAGCTTGGCGTGGCCGTCGGGGGCGAAGGTCCACTGGCCGTGGTCGTCGCGGAACATGCAGGTGGAGAACTCGACGCGTTGTCGGGCGGAGGGGTCGTCGCCGTGGATGAGTTCGAGGGTGTCGAAGGTCTGGTTGAGGACGACGACGCGGCCGAGGGGCGGGGCGGTGGGGGCGACGAGCTGGGCGTGGTAGCGGCGGGTGTTGCAGCCCAGGGGGGTGCCGGCGGCGTAGGCGCCGGTGCCGTTGGTGAGCAGCCAGTCCTGGGCGACGTGGGGCCAGGGGTGGTTGGCGTCGAGGGCGAGTCGGTGGGTCGTCCAGGGGTCGCCGGGCGGGGGGTCGACGGGCGACGCGGCGGGTGGGCGAGGCGGGTTGGTGGTGGCGTTGGGCATGGGGCTCGTGTCCGCGCACGGGCCGTTGCCCGACGAGGGCCCCGACCGCCGCATCACCGGTTGAGCTTATCCGCTGGGCCGGTGCTTGAGCGATGAGCCGACGTGTCAATTGCCCGGGACTGGGAGCGGGTGAGTCCGCGGTCAGGCGACGCGTTTCTCGGCGGATTCGCGCGTTTCGTGGATGTCGAGCACGCGGTCGAGGTGCATGACGCGGATCTCCTCGCGGACCAGCGGGTCGCCGGCGGCGACGGCCATGCGTCCGCCGGCCTGGCGTAGCTTTTTCATGGCCGTGACGAGCATGCCCAGCATGCCCGAGCCGAGGTGCCGCACGCCGACGAGATCGACCACCACGCGCGGGAGGTCGTCGTCCAGCATCCCCGCCACCGCTTCGTAGAGCTCGCGCACGGCCACGCCGTCCGCCTTGCCTGGATTGACGGAGGCGATCATCGTGCCCATCGCTATCTCCAGGACAAAGCAAAAGCCTGGCGATCCTTTTACCAGGCCACACCCCACCGATGCGCCCAGTACATTGCCAAAGCGATGCAGTTTCTAATTGAGCTGGGCGAAGGAGAAATGATGGCCAGTTAAGCGCTGGCCACGGCCCCCAT
>JBCBUE010000002.1:0-109449 GCA_039818285.1 Planctomycetota bacterium
ATCTTCTGCAAGGTGGAAACCAATTTCATCGCAGAAGATTTTTACTGGTTCAATCCGTCTAAGCTGCCAAGCCCGATTGAATGGGTGAATAAGCGTAAAATTCGTGCCAAAGACTCTGTGAACAACGTCTGGTGGTTTTCAAAAAGCCCGTTCCCAAAGGCGGATGTCACACGCGTGCTAACGGAATACTCGGAGCGTATGAAAAAACTGCTCAAAGATCCAGAAGGATTTTATGAGCCTAAGAAGCGTCCTTCTGGTCACGACATCGGCAAGAGCTTCGGAAAAGACAACGGAGGCGCAATTCCTTCAAATCTATTGCAAATCCCGAACTCAGAGTCGAATGGTCAATATCTTCGAGGCTGCAAGGCGGCAGGAATCAAAGCACATCCCGCTCGCTTTCCGGCCAAACTACCAGAATTCTTCATTCGGTTCCTGACCGATCCAAACGACCTTGTGGTCGATATCTTCGCTGGTTCGAATACGACCGGTCAAGTTGCTGAGGCGGAGGGACGCAGGTGGATGGCAATCGATCTGGACAAAGAATATATAGCGGCATCGGTTTTCAGATTTCTTGAGAGTGAAGCCAACCCTGCCGAACTAGCCGATGCCTTTGACGCCATCAGACGAGGGGAAGTCGTTGACATTAGCTCGCGTCTCGAACAACCCACGCTGTATACATAGACGATCTAAACGACATACCGTGACGTAGGCCTCAAATTACACCGGCGACGGAATCGCCTCGATCGTCTGCTGCATGATGCGTTGGGCGGTGAGGCCGGTGGTGTCGGCGGCGTGGGCGCGGGGGACGATGCGGTGGGTGAAGACGGGCAGGACGTTCTGGGTGATGTCTTCGGGGACGGCGTAGTCGCGGCCGTGCAGGAACGCCGTCGCCTTGGCGGCGTGGGCCAGGGCCATGGCGCCGCGGGGGGAGACGCCGAGTTGGAGCTGGTCGTTGTGGCGGGTGTGGTCGGCGATGGCGACGATGTACTCGTAGAGCGTGGGGTCCATCTCGACCTGGTCGACCTTGCGCTGCATCTGCACCAGCTCGGCGGCGGTGGTGACGGGCTTGAGTCCGGCGAGGGCCTGGCGGTGGGGGTCGAGGCGGAGGATGCGGGCCTCGTCGGACGGGGCGGGGTAGCCCAGCTTGAGGCGCATGAGGAAGCGGTCCAGCTGGGACTCGGGCAGGAAGTAAGTGCCCTCGAACTCGAAGGGGTTCTGGGTGGCGATGACGAGGAAGGGGTCGACGAGGCGGCGGGTGGTGCCGTCGATGGAGACCTGTCCCTCGGACATGGCCTCGAGGAGGGCGGACTGGGTGCGGGGGGTGGTGCGGTTGATCTCGTCGGCGAGGACGATGTTGTTGAAGATGGGGCCGGGCTTGAAGACGAAGTCGTTTTGCTTCTGATCCCAGACGGTGACGCCGAGGATGTCGGCTGGGAGCATGTCGGGGGTCATCTGGACGCGGGCGAGGGAGGCGTCGACGGACTTGGAGAGGGCGACGGCGAGGGTGGTCTTGCCGACGCCGGGGACGTCTTCGATGAGGATGTGGCCGCCGGCGAGGAGGCAGACGAGGACGCGGTCGATGGCCTGGCGGTTGCCGAGGAAGACGGACTGGATGTTGGCCCGTAGGGCGTCGAGCTGTTGCATAGGCCGGGGCCGGGCGAGTCGATGAGGGAGGGAGTATACCGGGGTTGAGGGTCTGGGACTGTTGCGGGCGGGGCGGGTCGGTCGATAGCAAGCTCGGTCTGGCGTGCGACTTGCGCGCTATCGGACCCGGCGATGGGCCGTGGCCCGGGCGGATCGGGCGGCTATGCTTGGGCAGGGCCTGCGTGCGCGGATGAACATCGATCTCGAACGATTCTGGCAGTTGTGGAACCGAGTGCAGGGGCACTGGGAGACGCAGCCGGTGCAGGTCGTGATCGAGGTTTTGATCATCTGGACCGCGGTGTACGTGATTCTGCGTTTCCTGCGGGGGACGCGCGGGGCGCGCATCATCAAGGCGGTGCTGCTGATTCTGTTTACCGGCACGCTGGCGGTGCAGATCCTGGCGCGGGAGAACCAGTTCGCCCGGCTCAGCTACCTGTATGAGAACTTCCTGACGACGGCGGCGTTGATCCTGGTCGTGGTGTTCCAGCCGGAGCTGCGTCGGGCGTTGGTGCGGCTGGGCGAGGCGCGGCTGTTCCGGGCGAGCGGGGTGCGCAAGCAGGTGGTCGCCGACGAGCTGGTCAACGCGATCACATACATGGCGAGGAACAAGATCGGGGCGTTGGTCGCGATCGAGCGGCAGGTGGGGCTGCGCGGCATCGTGGAGCAGGGCACGCCGGTGGGTGGGGAGGTGACGGCGGCGTTGTTGCAGACGATCTTCTGGCCGGGCTCGGCGCTGCACGACATGGGGGTGGTGATCCGCGGGGATCGGGTGGTGGCGGCGGGCGTGCAGTTCCCGCTGGCCGAGGGCGAGGACATCCCCCAGGAGCTGGGCAGCCGGCACCGCGCGGCGCTGGGGCTGAGCCAGGAGTCGGACGCGCTGGTGCTGGTGGTGAGCGAGGAGACGGGGACGATCTCGATCGCCGAGCGCGGCCAGCTGCGGCGCGGGCTGACGGCCGACGAGCTGCGGCCGATCCTCACGCGCAACGTCGGCAAGGCCATCGAGACCGGCGCCGACGGCTTCGACCCGATCGACGACGCCGAGACCCCCGAGCCCAAACCCGCCTGAACCCATGGCACGCCACGGCGACCACATGTCGATGATCGAGCACCTCGAGGCGATCGTGATCACCACGCTCGTCGCGGCGCTGGTGTGGCTGTGGGCCGAGGGCAAGGACGTGCGGCGGTACGTCGACGAGGTCGTCCCGGTGCGGTTCGTCGCGCCGGCGGGGATGGAGGAGACGCTGGTGATCGAGCCGACCAGCGTGGAAGCTCTGGCGACGTTCGAGACGTCGTCGGCTCAGTACGACGAGTTCATCGACGCGATCGACGACGGGCCGGTGCTGGTCACGGTGCCGCCGCCGGGCGAGGGGGACACGAGCACGGGACCGTTGAACCTGCAGGCGCAGCTCGAGGGCGGGCTGTTCGGCGGGCTGCGGATCGACGTGGAGGAACTGGACCCGTCGGCGATCGAGGTGCGGGTCGATCGAGTGGTAGACCGGGCGTTCCCGGTGGCGTTGCTTTACCCCAGCGACGCGGCGCTGGAGCAGCCGCCGGCGGTGCAGCCGGCCGAGGCGGTGGTGCGTCTGCCGGCGTCGCTGCGGCCGCCGTCGAACGAGTCGAGCTTCCGGGTGCGGCTGACGCCGACGATGTTCGAGGCCGCGACGCCGGGCGAACCGATGACCGTGACGGTGCTGCTGGACCTGCCCGAGTCTTTGAGCTCGCCGCATACCGAGCTGATCACGCGGTCGGTGGAGGTGACGTTCACGGTGGCCCGACGGACGTCGACGATCACGATCGAGCGGCTGACGGTGGACCTGCTTCAGTCGCCGCTGGTGATGCGGCGATACGAGGTGGTGTTGCCCGAGGATCAGTGGTTCGTGCGGGACATCGAGCTGTCGGGGCCGGCGTCGGCGATCGCGGCGATCGCGTCCGGCGAGGCGACGGTCAAGGCCCAGATCAACCCGACGCTGGACGACCTGGAGCGGGGGCTGACGTCGCTGCCGATCGATATCGAGACCCCGGCCGGCGTCGAGGTCGTCTCCACGATCCCGCAGGCGACCTTCACCGCGACGCCGAGGTCGGCCAACGGCCCGGCCGAGTGATCCCGCCGCACGGTCGCCATACACTGATGCCATGACCACGCTGTCCACGCCAGCCCAGACCGACGCGCGATCGGGCGCCGACCTGCCCGCGCACTGCCGAGCAATGGCCGAGCGAGCGCGGGTCGCGTCGCATCGGCTGGCGACCGCCTCGGGGGCTCAGCGAGACGCCGCGCTGAGGGCGATCGCCGCCGCGATCCGCGCCGCGTCGGCCGGTCTGATCGAAGCCAACGCGATCGACCTCGCGGCCGCCGAGACCAACGGCCTGTCGTCGGCGATGATCGACCGGCTGCGGATCGACGACGCCCGTGTCGAAAAGATCGCGACGGCCGTCGAGCAGATCGCCGCCCAGCCGGACCCGGTCGGCGCGGTCCTTGAGGGCCGACGCCTGCCCAACGGCATCCGGCTGGAGAAGCGGCGGGTGCCGATGGGCGTGGTGCTGATCATCTTCGAGTCGCGGCCGAACGTGACGATCGACGCGGCGGCGCTGTGCCTGAAGTCGGCCAACGCATCGATCCTGCGGGGCGGCAAGGAGGCGGCGCACAGCAACGCGGCGCTGGCCGAGTGCGTGCGGGCCGGGCTGACCGAGGCGGGCCTGCCGGGCGACGCCGTGCAACTGGTCGACACGCCGGACCGCGCGGCCGTGGGGCACCTGCTCAAGCTCGACCAACTGATCGACGTCTGCATCCCGCGCGGAGGCGAGTCGCTCATCCGCGCCGTGGTCGAGCAGGCCCACCTGCCGGTCATCAAGCACTACACCGGCAACTGCCACGTCTATGTGGATGTCGCGGCCGACCCCGCGATGGCAACGGACATCTGCCTGAATGCCAAGACGCAGCGCACCGGCGTGTGCAACGCGGCCGAGACGATCCTCTTCCACCACGCGCTTTGCGAGTCGGCGGACGGGCTGGGCGCTCGAGTCTGTCAGGCCCTGATCGACGCCGGCGTCGAGGTCCGTGCCGACGCCGCGCTCGCCGCCCTGCTGGAAGGCGCCACGCCGGCGCACGACGACGACTGGGGCGCCGAGTTCCTCGACATGATCGTCGCCGTCAAGGCCGTCGACGACGTCGATGACGCCGTCGCCCACATCAACCGCTACGGCAGCCGGCACACAGACGCCATCGTCACCCGCGACGCCGCGACCATCGATGCCTTCATCGACGGCGTCGACACCGCCAACGCCATGGTCAACTGCTCGACCCGCTTCTCCGACGGCGGCGAGTACGGCCTCGGGGCCGAGATCGGCATCTCCACCGACAAGCTCCACGCCCGCGGCCCGATGGGGGCGGCCGACCTCTGCACCTATCAATGGGTCTGCCGCGGCGACGGCCAGGTGCGCAGCTGATGGCCGAGCGCGGGCCCGCGATCCAGGCGGTCGTCTTCGACATCGGGGGCGTGATGACCCGACTCAACCCACCGGCCGAGTTGTTCGACCCGAAACAGATTGAGCTGATCTTGCCGGCGATCGCCAACCTCGACGCCGGCGAGGTCGAGCCGGACGACTTCATCGCCCACGTCGCCTCCATCTCCGGCAAGCCGGCGGACTGGATCGCCCGCGTCTTCGACGACTGGATCGGGCACGCCTACGCCGACCTCGAGCCGCTGATCGACGACCTGCACGCCGCCGGCGTCGTCACCGCCTGCCTGTCGAACACCAACGCCCGGCACTGGCGTGTCCTCGCCGGCGACCCCGCCGCGGAGCCGCCCGTCGACCCGCACCTGCCGCTGCACCGACTGCACCACCGATTCACCAGCTTCGAGCTCGGGCGGCGCAAGCCGCTGCACGACATCTACCACCACGCCGCCGCCCTGCTGGCCCTGCCGCCGTCGTCGATCCTCTTCTTCGACGACACCGAGCCCAACGTCAGCGCCGCTCGCGACGCCGGCTGGCTCGCCGAGCTGATTGACCCGGACGCCGAGACCGCCCCGCAGATGCGCGGCCACCTGTCACGCCACGGCGTGCTGGCCGACTAACCACGCGTCGCCGGCTACGCTTGTGGCATGGCCTCGACGAACGCCACCGCCACCGCGAACCCCAACCCCCCGGGCCTCGTCTCCGGCAAGCTGATCGTGCTGGCGTCCATCGCGGTGTTCGTGCTCATCGGCGTCGGTTTCTGGGCGGCCGGCAAGTGGTTCAGCGCCCACCCGATCGAAGCGGACGACACGCTCGACTACGCGAATCGCGCCGAGTGGGTCGTGATGCCCGCGACGACGATCTTGCTGACCGAGCCGCCGCGGTACATGCGTGGGCCGTACGGGTCGAAGATCAAGAAGGAATTGCCTTTTGCCGTAACGCCCGCCGTGGAGGAGCAACTCAACGCCTGGTCAGTGAACGCTAGACAAGGCAAGCCGGCTCACATTGACGACTTACCACTCGTTCGCCCCTCTCCGACAGCGACCGATTGGTACTTCTACTGGCTACTTGCCAAGGGCTCGCTGCTCGACGGCCAAAACACGCAGGACTTTGACGCCTACCTTAGCGAAGCTTACGAGTCCGCTCCGGCAGTGCTGACACTGACTTATCGCGGTCTCGACGACCGGCCATTCGCCAACCAACCGATCGGCGACATCGAGCTCACCTTCGCTCGCAAGGCCAACGATGTGCTCGACGACTCACTGCGACTCGCCTACCCCGACAACAGCACCGATGAGTTCGGCCGCGTCTACCTCCCCGTCTTCGACACGCCGCTGCAGGTCTCGGTGAAGCCCGACCCGCCGGGGCACGAGGCCGAGTACCCGTTCAGCGGGTGGTTGATTTTCCCCGGCAAGGTCGGCGGCCCCGAGCCGATCGTGGTGCGGCCGACGGCGACGAGCGGGGCTGACTGAGCGGCCGGCTAAACTCGCGTCGTGAGCCAAGCCCCCGCCTCGCCGACCGACCCCGCCGCCGAAGCCGCGCCGCGCACGATCGACCGCGTCGAGGTCTGGCCCGCCACGCCGCCGGCCGATCCGCCCGCCGACTGGGCCGCCGCCCTGCCGGGGCTCGTCGGCGCGATCCGCGTCCGCGTCTTCTTGATCGAACGCCCCGAGGGCGAACCGGCGTACGACGACCTCGCCGACGCCCTACTCGTCGACCCCGTCGCCGAGCGGCTGCACATCGGCATCGGCCCGGCCGCCGACCGCGTCCGCACGGTCGAGGTGCATCACCAGCCCGGCGTCATGGACCCCGTCGCCATGACGGTGCGCGACGGGTTGTTCGACCTCCGCCCCGGCCTGCCGGCGGACCTCGAGGTCCGCACCGCCGACCGCATTGACCTGGCCTTCGCGCCCGACGTCGATCTGCCGGGCGACGACCTCCTCGCCGACTTCGCCCGCACCCGTTTGGCCAACACCGTCATCCACGACGTGCACCTTGCCCCGCACCACCCCGACGCTTTTGCCCACCCCGGGCCGTACGAGTTCCGCGTCGCGCAGGTCCCGCTGACCACGCTCGACGACGACGCCCTGCAACGCCTCTCGCGGGAGGCTCACCTGTTCCTCTCGCTCGACGAGATGCGCACGATCCGCGACCACTTCGTCTTGCTCCAACGCGAGCCGACCGACATCGAGCTCGAGACGCTGGCCCAGACGTGGTCCGAGCACTGCGTGCACAAGACGCTCAAGGCGACCGTCCGCTACACGCCGCGCCCCGCGTCCGACGATCGGCCCGACCCGCTGGCGATCTTCCGAGGCAAGCCCGGCCACGAGACTCACCCGGATGGCACCGTCACCATCCACAACCTGCTCAAGTCGACCGTCGCCGCCGCGACGTTCACCCTCCGCGACAACCACCCCGCGATCGCGAACTGGCTGGTGTCGGTCTTCGACGACAACGCCGGCATCGTCCGCCTCGACGACACCGACGGCGTGGCCATCAAGGTCGAGACCCACAACCACCCCTCGGCCATCGAGCCCTACGGCGGGGCCGCGACCGGCATCGGCGGCTGCATCCGCGACGTCATGGGCACCGGCCTGTTTGCCCGGCCGATCGCCAACACCTCGGCGTTCTTCACCGCCCCACCCGACACGCCCGACGCCGAGCTTCCCGACGGCGTGATCCGCCCCCGCCGACTCCTCGAACAGGTCGTCGCCGGCGTCCGCGACTACGGCAACCGCATGGGCATCCCGACCGTCAACGGCTGCACGCACTTCGACCCCGGCTACGTCGGCAACCCGCTGGTCTTCGCCGGCTGCGTCGGGCTGATCCCGTTGGACAAGTGCTTCGGCGACGCGCGGCCCGGTGACCTGATTGTCGCCCTCGGCGGGCTCACGGGGCGGGACGGCATCCACGGCGCGACCTTCAGCTCGGCCGAGCTCACCGACGCGCACGCCGACGAGTTCGGCCACGCCGTGCAGATCGGCAACGCCATCACCCAGAAGCGCACCCTCGACGCCATCCTCGCCGCCCGCGATCACCCCACCGGCCCGCTCTTCTCGGCCATCACGGACTGCGGCGCCGGCGGGTTCTCCTCGGCCATCGGCGAGATGGCCGAGCAGGTCGGCGCCGAGGTCGACCTCGACAAGGCTCCGCTCAAGTACGCCGGCCTGTCGTACACCGAGGTGTGGATCAGCGAGGCCCAGGAGCGCATGGTGCTCAGCGTCCCGCCCGACAGGCTCGACGTCCTGCAGGCGATCTGCGACGACGAGGGCGTGCCGCTGGCCGTGCTCGGGCGGTTCGGCGTCACCAACTACGCGGTGACCCCGCAGGACGGCACCCGCCCGACCGCGTGTGCGCACCTCGTCTTGCGTTACGAGGGGCACGAGGTCGGCCGCCTGTCGATGCCCTTCCTTCACGACGGCCTGCCGAACACCACGCGTCTCGCCGCCGACCCGACGCCGATCGCCGCGTCCCCGCCCATGAGCACCCGCGCCGCGAGCGCGACGTTCGCTGACTCGCTCCACGCCCTGCTTGCCCACCCCAACCTCGCCAGCAAGCACTGGGTCGTCCGCCAGTACGACCACGAGGTGCAGGGCGGCACGGTCATCAAGCCGCTGGTCGGCCCGGACCATCGAGGCCCGTCGGACGCGGCGGTGATCCGCCCTAAGCCCAACGGCTACCGCGCGATCGCGTTGGGCAATGGCGTCTGCCCATGGATGGCCGACCCCGCCAACGGGCGCGGCTTCGCGACGGACGCGGACGTGTACCAGGCGACGCTGCATGCGATCGACGAGGCGGTGCGCAACGTCGTGTGCGTCGGCGCGACGCCGTTCGACCCGGCCGCGACGCGCGACATCGCCGCCCCGCTGCCGGGCATCGCGATCCTCGACAACTTCTGCTGGCCGTCCTGCGACGACCCCGAGTCGATGGGCTCGCTGGTCCGAGCCGCGGAGGCGTGCTACGACGGCGCGCTGGCGTACCACACGCCGTTCGTCTCCGGCAAGGACTCGCTTCACAACCAGTTCACCACCGCCGACGGCCGCGTCATCGCGATCCCGCCGACGCTGCTGGTGACCGCGCTGGCCGTGCTGCCCGACGCGTCGCGGTGCGTGACGATGGACCTCAAGCGGCCGGGCAACCGGCTGATCCATGTGGGCCCGATCGACGACCTGCGGCTGGGCGGGTCGCACCTGGGGCGGATCGGCCACGCGCCGGCCGACGCCGACCTGCGCATCCCGACGGTCGACCTGGCGATGGGGCCACGGATCGCCCGGGCGGTGGCCGCGCTGATCGCCGCCGGGCACGTGGCGTCGGCGCACGACTGCAGCGAGGGCGGGCTGTTGCCTGCCGCGGCCGAGATGTGCATCGCGTCGGGCCTGGGCCTGAACCTGGGCTCGCAGGCCGCGACGCCGGCCCGGTTGTTCGGCGAAGCGGCGTCGCGGTACCTGCTCGAAGTCCGTTCCGATCGTCTGGACGCGGTGGTGGCGGCGCTTCGCGCCGCGGGGGTGCCGCACGGCCCGCTGGGCGTCGTGACCGAGACGCCCCGCCTCATGATCGAGGGTCAGGGCGGCCCGTCGATGGACGAGCCGATCGACGACCTGCGACGGTCCTGGCTCACGCCGCTGGACTGGTGACGCCCGATCAACGGCGACCGGGAACACAACGCCCCCCGCGCCGGTTGTGTCGCCGTCCGCTATCTCTCGGAGCACGCCCATGCGATCGCTGCTCGCCGCGGCTGCGCTGTCCCTGATGTCGATCGTCCCCACCGCCCTCGCCGCCGATCTGCCGACCCAAACGCGTCCGGTGACGCTGGTCGAGCTGTTCACGTCGCAGGGCTGCCACTCGTGCCCGCCGGCCGATGCGCTGCTCGCCCGGTTGGAGCGCGAGGCCCGGCGCAACGACCGACCGATGAGCTTCCTCGCCTTCCACGTCGACTACTGGAACCGACTCGGCTGGGCCGACCCGTTCTCCGACGCGGCGTACTCGAACCGGCAGCGCGCGTACGCCGTCGCGTTCAACAACCGCTCGGTCTACACGCCCCAGATGGTCGTCGACGGGCGACGCGAGTTCGTCGGCTCCGACGCGGTGTCGGCTCAACGGGCGATCGCTCGCGCAGACGACCCCGACGCGTCGGGCCCGAGCCTGGCGCTACGCCGGCTCGCGGTGGACGGCCGTCGGCTGACGATCGACGTGGACGCCACCGACATCCCCACGGGCGCCCGCCTGTTCGCGGCGCTCAGCGACGGCCCGCACGCGACGGCGGTCCCGCGGGGCGAGAACGCCGGCAAGACGCTGCGCGAGACGGCCGTCGTCCGGGCCCTCGGCAGCGCGCCCGCCCGACCCGACACGACCGTGCGCATCGACGTGCCCGAGGGGGTCGACCCCGACTCGGCCCGCCTGACCGTCTGGCTGCAGGACCCCGCCACGATGCGGGTGCACCACGCCGTGGCGACGACGCGGCCGCTTCGGCCGGCGGACGGATGACGGCCGCGCGGCGGCGCGGGCTACACTCGCCGCCGTGCCCGATGCCCCGCCGCCCACGCTCTACCTCATCGACGGCCACGCGCAGATGTTCCGGGCGTTCTTCGCCATCCGCGGCGGCATGACCTCGCCCGTCACCGGCGAGCCGACCAACGCACTCTTCGCGTTCACCGGCATGCTGCTCAAGCTATTCCACGACTGCCGGCCCGAGTACGCCGCGGTCGCCTTCGACGCCGACGCCCCGACTTTCCGCGACGCCCTCTTCGCCGACTACAAGGCCAATCGCGACGCCCCGCCCGACGAGTTCGTCGCCCAGATCCCTCGCATGTACGAGTTGGCCCGGCTGTTCGGCCTGCCGCTGTACGAGAAGGCCGGCTTCGAGGCCGACGACCTCATGGCCACCGTCGCCCGCCGCGTCACCGACGGCTCGCTGCCCGCCATGCCCGACGGCCTGCGCCTTCGGCTCGTCGCCAAGGACAAGGACCTCGAGCAGACGATCAACGACCGCGTCACGCTGTACGACGTGCAGGAGGCGGCCGAGATGGACGCCGACGCGCTGCTGGCCAAGCGCGGCATCCGCCCCGACCAAGTCATCGACTACCAGTCGCTGCTCGGCGACACCGTCGACAACATCCCCGGCGTGCCGGGCATCGGCGCCAAGACGGCCGCCACGCTGCTCGAACGGTTCGGCAGCGTCGACGCCCTCGAAGCCCGCACCGGCGAGCTGAAGGGCAAGCAAAAGGAGCGCATCGAGGCCGCCATCGCCGACGGCTCGCTCGACCTGTCGCGCCGGCTGGTCACGCTCGACCCGGCGGTCGAGTTCCCGTTCGACCTCGCGGCGTGCAAGACGGACGGCTCGGCGAGGGTCGAGGCCGACGAACTCCGCGAGCTGTTCCGCACGCTGGGCTTCAATCGGCACGTCGACGAGCTGAACCGCCTCGTCGGCCCGCCGCCGACCGCCAAGAACAAGCCCAAGGCCTCGACCGCCGGCGCCGGCGGGCTGTTCGACATGCCCGACGAGGAGGGCGGCGATGAGGTCACGCCCGCCGACGGCGACTACCGCGTCGTGGACTCGCTGGACGGGCTGGCCGAGCTCGCCGAGACGATCGCCGATCGGCCGGTATTGTGCTTCGACACCGAGACGGTGGGGTCGGGCGAAGACACGCGGTGCATCGGCGTGTCGCTGGCGTGGCAACCCGGCGAGGCGGTCTACCTGCCGATCGAGTCGCCCGAGCCCGAGCGCTGCCTGCCGCTGGACAAGGTGGTCGACGCACTACGGCCGGCGTTAACCTCACCCGACACGATTAAGGTCGCGCAGAACCTCAAGTACGACTACCGGGTGTTGCGTCGGTCGGGGCTGACGGTCGGGCCGCCGTGCTTCGACACGATGGTCGCGGCGTTCCTGCTGAACCGCCCGGGGCTGTCGATGGACAACCTCGCGCTGGCGGAGCTGGGGCGGACGACGATCAAGATCTCCGAGCTGATCGGGCAAAAACCCCGCCGCAAGGCCGACCCGCCGCAGAAGCGGATGAACGAGGTCGCGTTGTCTCGGATCGGGCCCTACGCCGCCGAGGACGCGGACGTGACGCTTCGGCTGTACGAGAAGCTCAAGCCCGAGCTCGAGGCGGCGGGGATGACGTCGCTCGCCGACGAGGTCGAGATGCCGCTGGTGCGGGTGCTGGGCGACATGGAGCTCGCTGGCATCCGCGTGGCGCCGTCGGTGCTCGACGAGCAGCGCGAGAAGCTCGAAGCCAGGATCGCCGAGCTGCGGCGCGACGTGCTGGACGCGGCGGGCGTGGACTTCAACCCCGACTCGCCCAAGCAGCTGGCCGAGCTGCTGTTCACGACGCTCGGCTTCCCGACGATCAAGAAGACCAAGACCGGCTACTCGACCGACTCGGAGGTGCTGGAGACGCTAACCGAGCGAGCGGCGGCGGGCGAGCTGGGCGGCGTGGCCGAGGGGCATCGGCCGATCCCCGGGCTGATCCTCGAGTACCGGATGCTGACCAAGCTGGTCGGCACGTACCTGGTCGCCCTCAAGGAGGCGATCGCCGACGACGGGCGGGTGCACACGCGGTTCTCGCAGGTCTCGGCCGCGACGGGGCGGCTGGCGAGCAACGACCCGAACCTGCAGAACATCCCCATCCGCACGGACGTCGGCCGCGACATCCGCAAGGCGTTCGTCGCCGAGCCCGGGCACGTGCTGATCGCCGCGGACTACTCGCAGATCGAGCTGCGCATGCTCGCGCATCTCTCGGAGGACGAGGCGTTGATCGCGGCGTTTCGCGAGGGCCAGGACATCCACGCGGCCGTCGCGGCCGAGGTGTTCGGCGTCCCGCTCGACGCGGTCACCAGCGAGCAGCGCGGGCGGGCCAAGGTCATCAACTTCGGCATCATCTACGGCATCACCGCGTTCGGCCTCGCGCGGCGGATCGACGGGCTCTCGCGCGAGGAGGCGGGCAAGCTCATCGACGGCTACAAGGCCCGCTTCGCCGGGATCGACCGCTTCATGAACGCCTGCGTCGAACAGGCGACCGAGCACGGCTACGTCGCCACGATCCTCGGCCGGCGGCGCGTGATCGAGCAGGTGCAGGCCCGCAACCCCCAGCAGCGGGCGCTGGGCGAGCGACTGGCGATCAACTCGGTCGTGCAGGGCTCGGCGGCCGACCTCATCAAGGTCGCGATGATCCGGCTGGCGGATCGGCTGGCCGAGTCGGGGATGGCGTCGCGGATGCTGCTGCAGATCCACGACGAGCTCGTGGTCGAGGCGCCGGACGACGAAGCGGACGCGGCCAAGACACTGGTCGTCGAGACGATGGAGTCGGCGATGGCGCTGCAGGTGCCGCTGGTCGCCGAAGCGGGCGTGGGGGCGGACTGGTTCGCGGCGAAGTGAGCGTTAGCCCGCGGCCGCGTCTTCGAGCAGGCGCTGCGTGAGGTCCCAGAGACCGCGTTCGCGGAAGGCGGTGGCGGTGCCGGGCAGGGCGCTGAAGCGCTGGGCGTGGTGGTTCCAGTGGGACTGGGCGGCGGCGAGGCGTTGGACGACGAGCCGGCCGTCGACGAGGCCGGCCTTGAAGCGCCGGTAAGCGACCAGGCCGTCGGCGAGGTCGCGCCACGCCTCGAACAGGGCCTCGGCGTAGAGCAGCGTGTTGACCAGTGGCTCGAGCGTGGGGTGCTGTCGATCGCCCACGGCGCGTTGCAGCTCGGCGCGGAGGTCGACGATGCGGGCGGCGGCGTCCTGCTTCTCGCCGACGACGGCGTCGAGCTTGGCGTCGGGGAGGCGTTGGATGATCCGCCAGAGGGCCTCGGCGTCGACGTTGTCGTCCTGCACCCAGTCGCCGTTGGGGTGCCAGGCGTCGGGGCGGGTGGCGGCGTAGGCCTCGAGGTAGAACGCGCGGAGGACGACCTCGGGCGACTCGACGAGCACACGCCGCAGTGCCTTGCGCAGCGGGCCGGTCTTGATGCCGAGGCGTTGCTTGAGCCAGTGATCGGCCAGGTCGCCGAGCTTGCGGGCGGGGTCCTTGGCCAGCTGCGGGACGGCGGCGACGTTGGCGTCGATCCACCGCTCGTCGCCGACGAAGGGCCCACCCCAGCCGCCGCCGCGGACCCAGGCCCACAGGCCGACCACGTTGGCGTGCTTGGCGGCGTCGGCCAGCCCGACGACGGGCTTCTTGGCCTTGGCCCTGCCGCCAGCGGGGGGCGCCACCTCGGGCATGCCGTCCCGCCAGAGCGGGGGCTGCCAGTCAGGGACGCCGCCCTTGCCCTCGAACTCGCGCTGGCACTGCAGTTCGTAGACGACCGGCCAGTCGCCCATCGACAGGCTGGAGGGGTTCCACGGCTGATAGCGCCAGAAGTCGGTCTGCGTGAACTTGAAGGAGAAGATGGTCTTGCCGTCGTTGGCCTTGCGGTCGAGGCCGGCGGCGACGGCGGAGGCGAGGTCGGCGTGGTCGTGCAGGCCGCCGGGTCGGACGTTCCAGGCGCGGACGACGAGGGTCTTGTCGAACTCCTCGACGACGACCTTGCGGTAGCGGTGGACCAGGTCGGTGATGCGGTCGGCCCGGCCGATGCCCGAGCAGCGCGGGCAGTGCGGGGTGTAGAGGTCGTTGCCCGCGAGGTGGGGCAGGCGGTCGGCGTCGTGGTCGCCGAAGCGGACAACGATGCCGGTCAACTGCGGCCAGCGGCGGAGCGTCGCGCGGACGCCGGCCATCACCGCCTCCCAGGCCGGCTCCGCGGCGGGGCACAGCGCCGTGCGGCCGCGGCAGCGCATGCTGGGCCCGCCGCGCTCGATCACGTCCTTGGGCAGCACCAACGCGTCGAGCGAAGCGAAGACGTCCATGCCGACCGAGCGATAGGCGTCGATCTTGGCGTGCAGCGCGGCGATCTGGGCGTCGAGCCAGGAGCGGATCTCGGTCGAGCGGACCTGATCGACCTTGGCCAGCCCGGACAGGGCCGTGGTCGCGTAGAGCACGGCCCCGGTGTAGCCGAGGTCGCGCAGGGCGGCGGGGTCGCGGTACTGCGACTCGATGGCCGGCTCACCGGCGTTCTCGAGGAGGCTGGCCCAGGCAAACACGCGTCGCTCCCGTCAGGCAAGCGGAGCAGGCCGCCGGCTGGGTGGTGAGACTAGCCGCCGACGCCGCGGCCAACAACGCCCCCCCGCGCCGAGCCCGAGCAACCCCGCTAAAACTCCTGCATGACCGGCCGCACGCGCATCAAGATCTGCGGGATCGGCACGCTCGCCGCCGCCCGCGCCGCGGTCGACGCCGGGGCCGACGCGCTGGGGTTTGTCTTCGCCGAGGGCTCGCCGCGACTCGTCGATCCGGGCAAGGCCGCGATGATCGTCGGCAAGCTGCCGGCCTTCGTCGAGCCGGTCGGGCTGTTCGTCAACACGCCGGTCGACCAGATCGCCGCGATCGCCGAGCAGGCCCGCGTGACGACCATTCAGCTCCACGGCGACGAGGGCCCCGACGCCGCGTTGCAGCTCTCCCGGCGGTTCCGCGTGATCAAGGCCCTGCCGCACGACATGAAGCTCCTCGACCGGTGGCGCGGCATCTCGCACTGCGTCGCCCTGCTGATCGACGCCCCCCGCGTCGACGGCGAGCTCACCGGCGGCACCGGCCGATCGCACGACTACGCCGCCATCGGCGCGATGGACCGTACCGGCCTGCCGCCGGTCATCCTCGCCGGCGGCCTGACCCCCGAAAACGTCGCGGACGCGATCGCCGCGGCTAAGCCCTACGCGGTCGATGTCTCGAGCGGGGTTGAGTTCCCGGATCGGCCGGGTGAGAAGGACATCGAGCGCATCGCGGCGTTCTGCAACGCGGCGCTTGCGACCGAATGATCGTTACCCCGCCGCGCGGCCCGCTCGCCCCGCGACCTCGGCGTTGATGTTCGCCAGCTTCACGGCCAGCTTGATGGCCGACTTCATCGAGCCGGGGTCGGCCTGGTTCTTGCCGGCGATGTCGAACGCCGTGCCGTGGTCGGGCGAGGTGCGGACGATCGGCAGGCCGAGCGTGGTGTTCACGGCGGCGTCCCAGCCGAGCAGCTTGACGGGGATGAGGCCCTGGTCGTGGTACATGGCGACGACGAGGTCGTAGCCGCCGTCGACGGCCTGGATGAAGATGGTGTCGGCGGGGAACGGGCCGTGGGCGTCGATGCCGTGCTGCTGGGCGAGCTCGACGGCGGGGGTGATGAGGCGGGTCTCCTCGTCGCCGAACTGGCCGGCCTCGCCGGCGTGCGGGTTGAGCCCGCAGACGGCGATCTTGGGCTTCTCGACGCCCATGCGGCGAAGCGCCGCGTGACCGAGATCGATCGGGTCGAACACCTTGCCAACGGTCAGCTGATTCCGAACGTCCATCAGGGCGATGTGGCAGGTCGCCAGGGCCACGCGCAGCCGCGGCGAGTCGAACATCATGATCGCACGCTTGCTGCGGGTGCGGTGCTGGAACAGCTCGGTGTGGCCAGGGAATCGGCAGCCGGCCATCTGCCAGGACTGCTTGCTGATGGGGGCGGTGACGACGGCGTCGATGCCGCCCTGGTCGTGTGGGCGTTGGGCGGCCTTGATGGCGTCGTCGACGAAGGCGAGCGAGGCGTGCCCGCCGGGCTTGCTGGGGCCGGGCTGGGCGGCGGCCAGCAGGCTGATCTCGTCGTAGTCGAGGACGACCACGGGGTGCATGAGCTCGTAGGCGGCGCGGTCGGCGTCGTGCTGCAGGCGGTGCCAGAAGACCTCGACCTCGGCGAGGTCGGCGGCGTAGGCGAGCTGCTCGTTCATGCCGAAGACGACGAAGCGGGCGAGCCGGCGGATGTCGGGGTCGGCCAAGGCCTTGACGACGACCTCGGGGCCGACGCCCGCGGGCTCGCCCATCGTCACGCCGATGACGGGCTTGCGGTCGGTGAGTTGGTCGGACGCTTCGGCCATCGCGTTATCGTATCGCCGACGCGAGGCGGTGGCCTCAGCCCTCGGGGATCTCACGCGTCGCGAAGTCGATCTGGCCGGCCAGGCCATCGACCGTCCTGACACTCAGCCGATAGACCGTGCCCTCCTTGAGGCGGATCGGCCGGCTCTCGCGGGCCATCCCCGCCACGCCTCGGCCGTAGACGAGGTACGACCGCTCGAAGGTCGGCTCGGGTCGGTTGCGTTCCTCGGCTCGCCTCCGCATCCGCTCGATCACTTCGTCGCTGCGCTCCATCCGGTCCATCACCAGGCCGGCCTGCATTGCCTGCTCGGACATCGCGAGATCGTCCGCCTCGGGTTCGTCGCCCGCGTTGCCGGCATCGGGGTCGACCGGCTCGGAGGTCGTCGCGACGCCGCCGTACTTGGGCGTGGCGCCCTCGGGGGCGACGGTCACCTCGATCTCCTCGAACTGCATGGCCGTCGGGAAACCGAAGGCGACCGTGTAGACCGCCCCGGGCTGGGCCCGGCGGGGCGGGCGGAGCTCGTAGGTGATCATCAGCTCGTCCCGCGTCCAGTCCACGTACACCAACAGATAGGCCACCGCGATCACCACCAAGACCGCCACCAGCGTGATCTGCTTCCCGCTCATCGGACAACTCCCAAGAAACCGGATGAATTGAAGTCCATGGCCCCGTGGGGCCGATCTGACAGGGGTTCAAGGCGGTTATCGGATAGATCGGCCTTGAACCCCGAACGCCGGTCAGCCTACCTTATGAGCACGCATTTGAGGAGGGTCGCCATGACGAACCACCGTCAGACCGTCGTTTCCGGGTTCACGCTCATCGAGCTGCTGGTAGTCATTTCGATCATCGCCCTTCTCGTCGGGCTGCTGCTCCCCGCGCTTGGCGCGGCCCGGGCCACCGCGCGCAACATCCAGTGCGCTACGCAGTTGCGGACGATGGGACTAGCGACCCACATGTACGCCGACGACGAGAAAGACTTCTTCCCGCCCCGCTACACCAGCACGCCCGTCCGCTGGCCCAGCCTGCTGGAGCGGTATTACAGCGCGGACGACGTCCTGCTGTGCCCGGACGACAAAGATGTGCAGATTGACACGTCGACCGAGTTGGTCGCCGCGGACGATCAGAGCCGGGTCGAGCGCAGCTACTTCATCAACGGCTTCAACGATTACTACCCCGACGTCGACAACGACACCGTTCCGGACTTCAACATCGACGGCCTCGCCATGCCGCGGCGCGCGATCGTGAAGACCACCGACACCTTCCTGTTCGGTGAGGTCCGCGACGACAACGGTGACGGCAACCGCCACTTCTACTGCGACGTGCTCGAGGGCGTCGGCAACCCGCTGGCCGAGGTCGCCCACGTCCGGCACTTCGGGCCCGACTCGGCTGGCGACAGCGGCACCGGCTCAGCCAACTACGCCCTGGTCGACGGGTCGACCAAGTCCATCCGGTTCCCGGCCTTTGTCCCGATTAATCAATGGGCGGTCACCGACGCCTATCGCTAACCCAAGACCAGGTTAATCGCCGCCAAGACCAAAGGAAATCAACCGATGCCTCGACCTCGACAATCTCAGTGCTGTCCGGCGTTCTCGCTCATCGAGCTGCTGGTCGTCATCTCGATCATCGCCCTGCTCATCGGCCTGCTGCTCCCCGCGCTTGGAGCGGCCCGCGCCACCGCGCGCAACTTGCAGTGCGCCGTCAACCTGCGAACGATGGGCCTGGCGACCAACATGTACGCCGACGAGGCCAAGGGATTGTTCCCCGCCCGCACCGAGCCGACGGACTCGTTCCGCTGGCCCACGCTGCTCAAGCCATACTTCGTGGCGGACGACGTGTTGATCTGCCCGGACGACCCCGAGATGATCGAGGACACCCGCTGGGACGAGCAGTCCAACGTGATCCGAAGCTATTTCATCAACGGCTTCAACGACTACTTCGCCCAGAGCCGCGCCGATTTCAGCGCCCTCGGCGGCATCGCCGGCACCTCGGTGCCGCGTCGGGCGATCGAGCAACCCTCGTCGACCGTGCTCTTCGGCGAGAAGCTCACCATGGACCACTTCTACTGCGACATCCTCGTCGGCGGCGCGGGAGACGTCCTCACTCAGGTCGCCCACGTCCGCCACTTTGGGCCCGACAGCGGCGGCTCGGCCGGCACCGGGTCGGCCAACTACGCCATGGCCGACGGGTCCACCAAGTCGCGCCGCTTCCCCGCCTTTCGGCCGGTCAACGAGTGGGCCGTCTCGGACTTCTTCCGCGACCCCAACAACCTCTGACCGCCACTGTCTGAAGCCCGATCGGCCACAAAAAAACCCGGTCAGGCCGACCGGGTTTCAGTGGAGCGGATGGGGATCGAACCCACAACCTCCTCGATGCGACCGAGGCGCTCTCCCAATTGAGCTACCGCCCCAACGGGCATGACCGGCGTCGCCGGCCGAGCCGCGGAGTGTCCCGCACCGATGCCCGCCCGTCAAGCAAATGCCGTTGCAACGCCGATACGCGGTGCATAGCATTCGCGATTCGCCCGCCGGTGCCCACCGGCAATCTGCCCGTCCCTTTACCCCGGAGGCCCGTTGAGTTGAACGACCTGCCCCCCGTCGGCAAGCACTGCCTCGTCGAACTGCACGGCTGCGACCCCGCCCTGCTGGACGACCTCGACCACGTCCGCCGCACGCTCGCCGACGCCGCTCAGCACGGCATGTCGACGCTTCTCAACATGACCTGCCACCGGTTCGAGCCCCAAGGCGTCACCGCGCTAGCTCTGCTCGCCGAGTCGCACCTCTCGATCCACACCTGGCCCGAGCACGGCTACGCCGCGGTCGATGCCTTTACCTGCGGCACGACGGCCGACCCGGCCCGCTGCTGCCGGTACATCGGCGAGGCCTTGGGCGCCACCCGCGTCGAGGTCCGCACGATCGCTCGCGGCGTCGACCTGCCGGCCTCGGCCAACGCCTCCGTCGGTCCGCCGGCCCCGGCCGTGGCCTAAGCCCGTGACCGACTGGTTCACCGAGCGACACGACGACCGCTACAGCTACGGCTTCGCGTGCACGCAGCGGCTGCTCGAGCAACAGACGCCCTATCAGCGGATCGAGGTCTGGCAGACAGCCCACTTCGGCCGACTGCTGGCGCTCGACGGCGCGGTGCAGCTCGTCGAGTCGATGGAGTTCGCCTATCACGAGGCGCTGGTCCACCCGGCCATGACCCTTCACCCCGACCCCAAGCGGGTGCTGATCGTCGGCGGCGGCGACGGCGGGGCGGCACGCGAGGCCCTGCGACACCCGTCGGTGACTCACGTCGACCTGGTCGATATCGACGCCGAGCTCGTGGCCGCCTGCCGCGACCTGCTGCCGAGCGTCAACGGCGGTTGCTTCGACGACCCCAGGTTCCACCTGCACTGCACGGACGGCGCGGCCTTCCTCGGGCCCGACGCCGAGCCTTACGACGTGATCCTCACAGACTTCACGGACCCGGTCGGCCCGGCCGAGTCGGTGTACGAGCCGGCGTTTTTTCGCTCGCTGCTGGGCGCCTTGGCGCCGGGCGGGCGGGTCGCGATGCAGTGCGAGTCGGCGATCCTCTTGCCCGACTGGCACCGCCGGGTGCGGGACGTGGTGCGGGGGGTGTTCCCGGCGGCCCGTCTGTATCACCAGTACTTGCAGATGTACGGTGGGCTGTGGTCGTTCGCGTTGTGCGGGCGAGCCGAGGACGATCTGACGCTCGAGGAGGACGCGTTGAAGGGCAGGCTCAACCGGCGCGGGCTGGGTTCGCTGCGTCTGTACGGGCCGGGGTCGCACCGCGCGATGTTCGACGGATTTGCCTGGGCCGAAGCGAATTTAGGCAAGCCGGGCCGCGAACCTTCCGCCTGAGGCAAGCGATCGTCGCAAGAGCGGTTATATTGCTCGACGAGGGCGGCGAACCCCTGCCGACCGCGGCGGGTATCAGTTCTGAGAGAGATTCGCGAGGTTCGCATGGCCAACAGCACCGACGCCTGGGGCATCGAAGTAGGCTCCAGCGCCCTTAAGGCAATCCGGCTGACCCGCAGCGGCGACAAGGTGACCGTCGCCGACTACGACGTCCTGCCCTTCAAGCCCATCCTCACCACCCCCGACCTGAACGTCGCCGAGGCGATCCAGGTCCAGCTCGACGCCTTCCTGGCCAAGCACGACGTCAAGCGATCGTCGGTCGTGCTCAGCGTGCCGGGCAACATGGCGTTCGGCCGGTTCGCCAAGCTGCCGCCCGTCGAGCCCAAGCAGGTCCCCAAGATCGTCGAGTTCGAGGCTCGCCAGCAGATCCCCTTCCCGATCGAACAGGTCGAGTGGGACTATCAGGTCTTCCAGGACGAGGACATGCCCGACGTCGAAGTCGGCATCTTCGCCATCACCAAGGACCGGGTGATGGAGTACCTGAGCAACTTCAACGCGGCGGGAATCCAGGTCGAGGCGCTGACGCTCTCGCCGCTGGCCGTGTTCAACGCTTTCCAGTACGAGGCCTCCGAGGGCGGCGAGGAGCCCCCGGGGTCGGTGCTGATCGACATCGGCACGCAGTCGACCGACGTGATCATCGTCGAGGGCGGCCGCGTCTGGCTCCGCACCTTGCCGTTGGGCGGCAACGACTTCACGCAGGCCCTGGTGCGCAGCTTCAAGCTCAGCTTCCCCAAGGCCGAGAAACTCAAGCTCGAGGCCCGCACCAGCAAGTACGCCCGGCAGATCTTCCAGGCCATGCGCCCGGTCTTCGCCGACCTCGTCCAGGAAGTGCAGCGCTCGATCGGCTATTACCAGTCGCTCAACCGCGAATCCGAGCTCAAGCAGATCATCGGCTTCGGCTCGACCTTCCGCCTGCCGGGCCTGCAGAAGTTCCTGAAGCAGCAGCTGCAGATGGACGTCATCCGTCCCGACGGCTTCGACCGGATCGCCATCGACGGCCCGCGTTCGGCCGAGTTCGCCGACCACGCCGTCAACCTCGCCACCGCCTACGGGCTCGCCCTCCAGGGCGTCGGGCTCCCGTCCGTCGACTGCAACATCATGCCCGCCGCGATCCTGCACCGCCGGGTCTGGAAGGCCAAGCAGCCCTGGTTCGCCGCCGCCGCCGCCCTGCTGCTGCTCGCCGCCTGCCTCGCGCTGGGCAAGAGCTTTGTCGATGCGGCCGCGTTCGACGGCGGCCTGGCGAGCGTGCAGGGTCAGGTGCAGTCGGTCACCAACGAGGCCCAGCGCTTCAGGCGCGAGTTCGACGACGTGTCCAGCCGCTCCGACGCCCGCCCGCGCATCGAGAACATCAGCCGCGTCCTCGACTACCGCGGCCTCTGGGCCAACATCCTCGACGACGTCGCCCAGGCCACCACCGCCGGCATCGCGACCGATTCGCCCTACACCGTGCTGCTGTCAGCCGACTACGACAAGTGGCCCGCCGACCAGCGGGCCTCGTGGCCCCGCCTGTTCGTCGAGGAGATCACGACGCGTTACGAGCCCACCCTCGAGGCCCTCGGGACCGAGTCGCGGGCGGAGGATGTCCCCTTCGACCCGCGCTACGGCGGTAATCGTGGGCGAGACTCGGGCGGCGACCTCGCCGAAGGCCTCGATTGGCGCGAGAACCACAACCTCGGCGCGTTCTTCTCGGCAAACGACGACACCAAAGGGCCCGCTATCCAGATCGTCGTCCGCGGAACCACGCCCAACCTCCGTGCCCCGCAACTGCTCAACGACGTCGTGATCGGCTGGCTCCGCGACAACGCCGACCGGCCGGACCGCCCCTACCGCATCATCGTGCCCGACACCCCGATCCGCACGCTCCAACGCATCAACGAATCCCAGCTGGCCGACAACCGCGGGCGTCCGAACCGCGCCGCCCCCGACCGACGACTCGATGCACCCGTCCTGCCCGGCGCGGCCCCCCTCCTGCCGGGCGAGAGAGCCGATCGCAACAACCGTGATCGGCGAGGCAATCAGTCCAGCGCCCAGGGCGTCACGCCAGACGCTCCGGTCAAGACCGAGGACACCCCCTACTACCGATTCGAGATCGAGTGGATCGTCCAGCTCCTCTCGCCTCAGAAGGCACGCATCGCCGAGAGCCCACCCCCCGCCGCGGACCAACCCGATCCGGCGACGCCCTCGCCCGATGACACCCCGACCGATCCCCAGGCCGCCGGGCCTCGAACCGACGACCGGCTGGCCAGCCAGGGAGACGCGCGATGACCAACGTCCTCAACTGGGTCCGCAACAACCCCATCACGGTCGCCGCGATCGTCGTCGCCCTCGTCGCGGCCGGCCTCTTCGGCTACGCCTACACCCTCAACACCGCGCTCCAGGAACGCATGCAGGCCCAGCGCCAGCCGCTGAGCACGCTGGACTCGCTCCGTCGCCAGTCCATCCCGTTCCCCAACGCCGACCCGACGCAACCCGAGATCCCCGTCCAGAACATCGCCATTAACCAGGGCGTTATCGACGAGTTCGAGGTCATCTTCGGCCGATTCGACCAGCAGTTCGAGGACCTCTATGCCTACGCGATCCGGCGCAACCGGGACGGCAAGCAGGTCATGCTCGAAGGGTTGTTCCCCTCGCCCGCGTCCGCCGACCTGCCGTTCGACGCCCGGTCGGCTTATCGCGATCGGGTCGTGGCCCTGCTGGGTGCCGGCGGCGGCGACACGAGCGGCCCGGCGCTCGACGCGAGCGAACCGCCCTCGTCCGAACGCATCGCCAACGAGATCGCCGACGCCGAGGAGTCCACGCTCGACGCCATCGTGTCGATCCGGCTCGAGGCCCAGGACGGCGGGCTCACCGAATCCGAGACGCAGGAAGTCTTCGAGGCCAAGCAGCAGCGGCTCATCGACGTCCTCCAGGACGCCGCGTCCCAGGCGACGGTCTACGCCGACACCGATCCTTTCAGCCCGGATTTCCCGTTCGTCATCCAGGGCTGGGCGCTCGACGTCGATCCGCCCAGCGTGGCCGAGATGTGGGAAGGGCAGATGCAGTTGTGGGTGCTCGAAGACGTCGTCGAGGCCATCGAGCTGGCCAATGAGCGAGCCGCCGAGGACTCCGGCCTCAACGGCGTGCCGGCGTCGGTCGTCAAGCGGCTGATCTCTCTGACGGTCGAGCCCGGCTACATCGGCCTCGACAGCGGCGGCCTCGCCGGCGGATCGGGAAGGGACGCCGACACCCCGCTGCGCATGCCCGCCCCCAACGTCCAGCAGCCGCCCAACTTCGTTGTCTCCCCCTCCGGCCGCGCGACCAACGGCGTCTATCTCGTCCGCTACGCCACGCTCCAGGCCGATATCTCCATCAACAAGCTGCCCCTGCTCATCGACGCCATCGACGAAGTCAACTTCATGACCATCGTCGACATGGATATCCGGCGCGTCGATGAATACGAGATGTTGAATGAAAACTACTTCTACGGCTCCGACGACATCGCCGAAGTAACGCTGACCATCGAGACGGTCTGGTTCCGCGACTGGCTGGCGCCGATGATGCCCGCCGTCATCGCCCGCTCGGTCGGGCAGCCCGCCCCGGACAACCAGGGCAATCAGGGCGGCCAGCGACGCGGCAACCAGCGCGGCAACAACCGAGGTCCACGATGAAGAAAGCCAACTTCGCCGATCGCTACCTCGAGAAGATCGTCCTTGCCGCGGCCGTCCTGCTCGCCGCGGCCGGCGTCTATTTCTTCGTCGTCGCAACGCCCAACCGCACCGAAGTCAACCGCAAGGACATGCTCCCCGGCGAGGTGCCCGACCTGCTGAGCACCAAGGCCCAGGAACTCCGCACCGCCCTGGACCGCGAACACCCCCTGCCCGACTTCCCGCTGCCAGAGTTCGCTCAGATCATCGCGCAGCGCGACGCCGACCGGCCCTCGCCACGCCTCGCCTTCGAGCCGGTCGACCGGCCCGGTCTCAACGTGGTCGGCAGCATCGACAACCTGGAACCCTACGACCTGCCCAACCCCCCGATCGCCCGCGGCGCCATCGCCCGTCAGGGCACCGCCGTGCTCGAGCTCACCGGCGAGGCCGGGGTTGACCAGCCCTTGCTCCGCCTGCTCAACGCCGAGGACGAGCCGTACGACTTCCGCTACGTCACGGTCGGCGCGATCTTCGACCTCGCCGAGTGGCGTCGCCGGCTCGAGTCCGGCGACCCCCAGGTCCGGCCCAACTGGTGGCAGAACTCGCTCCAAGACATCACCGGCGTCTTCTTGGAACGACAGGAGCTGCTCGACCCGGCGACGGGCGAATGGTCCGAGCCCGTCCGACTCGACCCGCTCCGCTCGCTCGACGCCCTGGAGCCCGACTACGACGTCGAGGGCAACACCGACGACGCGATCGAAGCCGCGCTGACCGCCGTCCGCAACGAGCAGCCAACCTACCGCCGGCCGCCCTTCGTCCGCGTCGCCCAGCCCTACCTCCTCGAAGACCCGTTCGTCGAGAAGCGATCCGACCAGGAAGAGCGCGAACTCGAGGCGCTCTTCAAGGACCTCGACTCGAAGAACAAGCTCATCGAGAACCTGCGTCGGACGATCGATCGCGGCGCCACCGGCGATCGCCTCAACTCCCTGCGGGACCGCGAGGCCAAGCTCAGCGCCGAGCAGGCCGACGTCGCCATACAGATCAACGAACTCGTCGGCAGGTCGCTGCTGGGCGAGACAGCGATCGAGCAGCGCGACCCCTTCGAATACGAGCCCGAACCGGACTTCGACATCCCCGATATCCCCGACGCGCGCCGGCAGAGAGGCCTCGAACGCTTCAACCGAGACATCCCGGCCATCCCGCGCCAAGCCAACAGACGCCCCCAGCCAACGCGTCCGGCCAGGCCCGATCGGCAGACCGACCCGGACAGCGTGATCGTCGAAGCGGTCGAAGAAAACCCCGACGAGATCCGCGTCTGGGCCCACGACCTGACCGTCGAGCCCGGCCGCACCTATCGCTACCGCGTCGTCGTGACGGTGCGCAACCCGCTGTTCCGCAAGACCTCCGTGCCGGCCGCTCAGAAAGAAGAAAACTTCTTCCGCCTCACGCTCGGCCCGTCGGCGGAAGAACTCGCCGCGACCGCCGATCCCGGCAACGACGCCAGCACGGGCGTCTGGTCGAACCCGGTCACGATCGAGCCCGAGCTCTACTACTTCCTCGTCGGCAGCCAGGCCCGCACCGCCCGCGTCGAGGTCTGGCGGGTCTACGACGGGCGTTGGCGCGACGCCTTGTTCCAGGTCACCCCCGGCGACCCGATCGGCGGCACGGCCGAGATCGAGATCGACGGCCAGACCGTGCCGCTGGCCATGCAGGCCGACGACATCGCCGTGGACGTCGTCTCCACCGCGGCCGGCGTCCTGGGCGGCGGCAATTCCGAGCTCATCGTCGTCTCCGGGACCACAGGCCAGCTCGGCTCCCGCAGCACCAGTTCAGGCCGCGCCCTGATCGACCGCATCCGCCTGCTCAATCAGAACCGCATCAACGAGCTGCTTGAAGAAACCCTGGGTGAAGACCGGGTCGCGGCAAGCAACGCTCGGCGTTGAGCACCGTCGCCGGCGGCACGCTCAGTGGTGACCCGGCCCGCCACGGGCGTGATCGGCGGCCAGCTCCATGTCCTCGTCGACCGGGTGCAGCTCGTCGCGCGGCGCCCGGAGTTGATCCACCCGCAATTCCGACACCCGCAGCTTGGCGCTCTCAACGTAGAACCCCGCACGCCCGCGGCGGTACGAGTGATCCGCCAGCGTCAGCACCACGTAGTCGTTGATCGCGCACTCGATGTACTGCCCGTAGAGCACGACCTCCAGCTCCCACGGCCCCTCGGGGTCCGTGAGGAAGTTGGCCGCCTGCAGCTGCTGATAGTCAAACGCCGTCTCGGTGGTCCCGCCCTCGCGCTCGCCCCAGGCCCGGATCTGAGCGATGCCCTTGATGAGGTCCAGGCTGAGGTAGTAGCCGTTGGCCTGCTCGTCCAGCCTCAGGACGAGCCCGCACTTGCCCTCGCCCTCCAGATCGAGCCGGCACCGGACGCGGCAGTGATCCTGCTCGCCGGGCAGCAGGAACGCCTCGTAGCCCGAACGGGCGGACAGGTGCATGTCGTCTTCGTCGTGCTGGATGTGAGCGGTGGCGTTGTGAAACAGAGTGTCGAGCACGCCCACGTCGCGGTGCGTCATCACGCCCACGACCTCATCGTTGAACCCCCGGTAGGTCGTCAGCCGCAGGCGACCGGTGGCGTCCATCGCCAGCTCCTTCGGCGGCGGTAGCATGCGCTTGAGGATGCCGTCGTCGTCGCGCTTCTGAAAGAAGTTGAACAGCAGCATCTGGTCGTCCGCCCGGCACACCCGCGCCGCGTAGTTGCCCCCCGGCAGCAGCACGTTGTCGAAGAAGTTCTCGTACGGGCCCTTGAGGTCGTCGGCGTACCAGTAGTGCACCTTCACGTCCTCGCGGATCGAACCCAGCAGGAAGAACCGCCCGGCGATCCGGATCAGGTTCGGCACCTCGACGTCGTCGTACAGGTTCGGCCGGTGCAGCGGCGGCAGGGGCTCGAACTGGTTCGGCCCCACCTCCCGCAACGCGGCCACGCAGCCCCGCCGGATCAGCGGCCCAGTGTCCGACCGCGCCGCCACCAGCAGCAGCCGCTCGTCTTCCTCGTGATAGTAGAACGGGTCGCGGAAGCTGACCCACTTGCGGTCCCGCGAGGCGTCGTGCTCGTAGTGCGGCGCCCGGGCCTCGATCGGGTACTTGTCGTTGACCTTCTCCCACTTGTACAGGTCGTCCGACACCGCCAGCCCGACCCGCTGCACCCGGCCCCACTCCTTGCGGCTAAGCCCCGTGTAGAACATCCGCCACCGGCCCTCGACCCAAGGATCCCGCGTCACGCTCATCGTCCAGAGCATGTCGTCGTCCCAGGCCCCAGGATCCCCCACCCACAGCGCGTTGGGCACCCGCTTCCACATCAACGCGTCGTCGCTCACCGCGTGGGCGATGAAGTCGTGGTTGGGCAAGACCAGGTGAAACAGATGGAAACGCTCGCCGTCCCAGACGACGTCGACGTCCCCGATGTCCGATCGCAAAAAACCGTGACTGGCGTACATCCGCGAAGCCTACCAAGCCCAACCGGCGGGGTCGGGAGCGACGGCGCGACGCCCAGGGCCGGCCACGCCGCCGCACACCCCGCACCGGTGATGACACAACCGCCCGCCCGCCGTACCCTATTCCCTTTCCGCGGTCGTCCCCCCGCGCGCCGCGACTCACCAGCCGTGCCCCCCACCCGAGAATCCGCTTCATGGGCGTACCGATCTCGCAGATGTATACCGTCGCCAGCTACGTCCTGAGCCAGAAGCTCAAGGGCAACAAACGCTACCCGCTGGTGCTCATGCTCGAGCCGCTCTTCCGCTGCAACCTCGCTTGCGCCGGGTGCGGCAAGATCCAGTACCCCCCCCACATCCTCAAGCAGAACGTCTCGGTCGAAGACTGCCTCAAGGCCGTCGACGAGTGCCCCGCCCCGATGGTCTCGATCCCAGGCGGCGAGCCCCTGCTCCACCCCGACATCGACAAGATCGTCGAGGGCCTCATCGCCCGCAAGAAGTACATCTACCTCTGCACCAACGCCCGCCTGCTCGAGAAGAAGCTCAACGAAGGCCTCTTCAAGCCCTCCAAGTACCTCACCTTCTCGGTGCACATGGACGGCCAGAAGGACCACCACGACTTCGCCGTCTGTCGCGAGGGCACCTACGACGAAGCCACCGCCGGCATCAGGCTCGCCGTGAAGATGGGCTTTCGCGTCACGACCAACACCACCCTCTTCGAGGGCTTCGACCCCAACTCCGTCCGCGCCTTCTTCGAAGAGATGATGGACCTCGGCGTCGAGGGCATGATGGTCTCGCCCGGCTACGCCTACCCCAAGGCCCCCGACCAGGCCTCCTTCATGACCGAGCGATCCAAGACCCACGAAGCCTTCGAGACGCTCCTGTCCAACCGCAAGAAGCGCTGGGTCTTCAACCAGTCGCCCCTCTTCCTCGAGTACCTCATGGGCAAACGCACCTACGAGTGCACGCCCTGGGGCAACCCGACCTACAACCTCTTCGGCTGGCAGAAGCCCTGCTACCTCCTCCAGGACGGATACGCCGACTCCTTTCAGGAACTTATCGACGACACCGAGTGGGACAACTACGGGCACGCCTCGGGCAACCCCGCCTGCCAGCAGTGCATGGTCCACTGCGGCTTCGAGCCCACCGCCGTCGACCACACCTTCTCCGCCTTCTCGGGGGTGTTCGGCACGGTCAAGGCCATGCTCTTCAACGCCTACGCCAACCCCGCCGCCCAGAACCGCCTCGAGGAAGCCAAGAGCAAGCCCTCCAGCCCGCTGGTCAAGCTGCAGGTCAACATCGAGAACCGCAAGGCTCAGCTCGACGCCAACGCCAACGGCAGCAACGTCGCCCCGAACCGCGCGACCCGCCCCGTCGAGACCGTCGGCGCGGCGTGACCCGCCATGAGTTGGGAAGGCCTCGGACGCTGGCTCGCCGGACCGATCTTCGGCATTAACCCCGAGCAAACGACGCCGGGGATCGTGTGGGTTGCTCTTATCCTGCAAGCTATCCCACTCACCGCTTTGGCCTGGTCGTTTCGCCAGCGTGAGCGACGCGCGGCGTTCCGCCGGGCGTTTGCGCCGCTGATCGAACCCTTCCTGCGATGAACCGAGTTCCGGCAGCTGCGACGCTATGCGTCGCTGAAGGAACTACGGCAACGCACGACACATCTTTCAGCAACGCGTCGCGTCGCAGCTAACAGCGTCAGCAGTTCGAGTTGTCAACGAGCCTCGCGTGACGCTCGTTGCTCCTTCGCCGACGTTCCGGAGCATGAGCCGCTGTCACGCAACACGCCGGGGGGAGGGGCGGCGCGGCCTCTGCAGCTCACGCGTCCGTCGATCGCTAAGGCAGGGTCGCGATCGTCGTTCGTCGGCCGCCCGGCCCGTGACGTGCACGGGGGGCGTCCCGTCCGGCGGTCGGCCCCGGTCTTGCCTGCTCGACGCGTGCCCTGCCGATGGGGGTCGAGCCGCTCACGGGGCGTTCCTACCCCTGGACGCGTGGCAAGCGTGGCGCGCGCAGGCGTGGCCATTAGCCCCGGCTTCCAGCCGGGGTGACCCCGGGTGAAACCCGGGGCTAACGGATCGCGGCACCGCCGGGATGCGACGCGTCCCGGGGTTCGACACAGGACACAAGAACAGCCTGCTGAGCCCTGCAAGGCCGTGCGCCCCTCAGCCTCACGCTGCGCCGCAGCCCGGCTACACGGCAAGACTTTTAATTCACCTCACCGCTTCTTCCGCGACTTGAACCCGCCGCCGCCGTCTTCCTTGCGTTCCTTCGACGAACGCGCTCGACGTTGCTTGCGGGTCAGGCGGCGACCGCCCTCGGCCTCCGCGTCGTCGGGGCGGAGGTCTTCGCGGCTGACGGCCTGGCCGGCGCCGGGCGACGCGGACGCGCCGGCGCCGACGGGCTCGGGCCGCGGCGTCGGCTGAGCCGCGGGCTGCTCGGCCGTCTGCTGGTCACCGTAGGCCGACTGGATCTGGACGTTGGGCGTCAGCCTCGCGCGGAAGACCAGCTCGGTCACGCGGTCGCGGACGTTGGCCTGCATCTCCTGGAACAGCCGGGCGCCCTCGCGCTTGTATTCGATGCGCGGGTCTTTCTCGGCGTAACCACGCAGGCCGACCGAGTCGCGCGCCTGGTCCATCGCGTACAGGTGGTCCTTCCACGCCTGATCCAGGATCTGCAGCAGGACGAACCGCTCGAGCTGCGTCACCTCGACGCGCAACGCCTCGCGGGCCCGGCCCAGGCAGGTCTCGCGCAGCGTCGGCCGCGGCTCGGCGTGGCGGCCGATCGCCGGCTCCTCTTCGGTCGGCAGGGCCTCGAGTTCTTCGGCCGTGGTCTCGACGCCGAACCGCTCGCGCAGCCACTGGCTCAACTCCTGCGAGCGGCCGGCGAACTCGGCGAGCTTGGCGTCGACCGCCTGCTCGAGCTTGCCGCCTTCCTTCAGCCAGGCCTCGGCCTCGTCGGCGAGCAGCTTGAACACGTCCTGCCCGGTCTTGCCGTTGAGGTCTTCAGGCGACAGCTCGAGGTCGTAGCGCGTCTTGGCGAAGTTGACCAGGTGGTTCGCGCCCCAGTTGGGGTCCTGCGCGGCGCCCTGCATGGCGACCTCGAGGTTGAACTCCACGGGGTAACGCACCTCGCGCTGACGGTAGAGGTCGCGCGCGGCGTCGAGCACCTTCTGCTCCACGTCCTCGGGCGGCATGCCGGTGAGCTCGTCGAGGTCCAACTCCAGGCCGAACTTGGTCTGCGTCCAGTGCCCGAGGTCCTTGAGCGCGTAGTTGGGCTCGAGGAACTTGGCGATGCCGGACAGGTCCTTCTTGTCGAGCTGTTCGCCGGCGGCCAGCGAGAGGTCGCGCTTGATCTCGCCGGGCTTCATGCCGCGCAGGCGTGAGACCGGCATGTCGACGTTGAACTTGCTCATCGCCCACTGACGCAGGCCTTTCAAGTCCCAGTCGGCGGGGTCGGCGTCGATGTCCATGTACTCGCCGAGCGTGACGTCGATCACCGCGTCCGCGTCGTTGCGGGCCTCGCGGCGGACGATCGACTCCAGCTCCTGAAGGTCGTCCAAGTGCAGTCGCGACGGATCGACCGAGATGTCCAGCTCGGCCCGACACCACTCGGCGGCCTGCTGCTTGACGTACCCCGATGCGAGGTACGTCTCGACGGCGTCGGCGATGGCGTCATCCAGGTAGTCGAAGACGAGCTTGTCGATGCCCTTGGACTCGAGCACGTCCTGCCGCAGGCCGTAGAAGAACGACCGCTGCACCTCCATGATCTCGTCGTACTCGAGCAGGTTCTTGCGGATCTCGTAGTTGCGTTCCTCGACCTTGCGCTGGGCGCGCTGGACGGAGTTGGAGACCCAGCGATGCTCGAGGGCGTCGCCCTCCTTCATGCCCAGGGCCGAGAGGGCGCGGAGGGTGGTCTTGCCGGCGAACATCTTCATCAGGTCGTCCTCGAGGGAGATGAAGAAGCGCGACGAGCCGTTGTCGCCCTGCCGGCCGGACCGGCCGCGGAGCTGGTTGTCGATCCGGCGGGACTCGTGGCGCTCGGTGCCGACGATGTGCAGCCCGCCCATCTGCTCGCCGTGCGTCCACACGGCCAGGCGGTGCCGGTCGTAGTCGGGCAGCTTGTCGAGCTCGGCGACGCAGCGGTCGAGGTCGAACGACTCGGCCTTCTTCTCCTCGATCCAGGCGTCCTTGACGCACCAGTGGCGGAAGAGGCGGAGCTTGAACTCGTCGTCGGACATCGACTCGGCGTCCTTGGGCTTGAGCCCGAGCTCGCGGATCGCCTGGTGGCGGTAGCTCATCGCGACGAGCTCGTCGTCGGCCATGTCGGCCTTGGCCTGCTTGGGCAAGAGGTCGCGGCGCTGCCAGTGGTCGACCAGGGCGGCGCGGTCGATCGGCTGGAGCTTGATGTCGGTGCCTCGGCCGGCCATGTTCGTGGCGATCATGACGGCGCCGAGGTGGCCGGCGTCCTCGACGATGTTGCCCTCGCGCTCGGCGTTCTCGGCCTTGGCGTTGAGGACGCTGTGCTGGATGCCGTGCTTCTTCTTGAGCGCCGCAGAGAGCTGCTCGGACTTCTCGACCGACGTCGTGCCGACGAGGACGGGCCGGCCGAGGTCGTGCATGCGCTTGACCTCGTCGACGATGGCCTCGTTCTTGTCCTTGGTGGAGAGGAAGATGAGGTCGTCGCGGTCGGTGCGGGCGATGGGCTTGTTGGTCGGGATGGCGACGACGTCGAGCTTGTAGATCTCGTTGAACTCGGTGGCCTCGGTGATGGCCGTGCCGGTCATGCCCGCGAGGCGCTTGTAGAGCTTGAAGAAGTTCTGGATGGTGACGGTGGCGAGGGTCTGCGTCTCCTGCTTGATCTTGACGCCCTCTTTTGCCTCGACCGCCTGATGCAGGCCGTCGGACCACTGGCGGCCGACCATCAGGCGGCCGGTGAACTCGTCGACGATGACGACCTCGCCGTCCTGCACGACGTAGTCCTTGTCGCGCTTGTAGACGACGTGGGCACGCAGGGCGTTTTCCAGCAGGTGCGGGAAGTCCATGTTGTTGCCGACGTAGAACGACCCGATGCCGGCGACCTTCTGGGCCTCGGCCACGCCGTGGTGCGTGAGGTGGGCCTGCTTCTTGTCGAGCTCGCGCTCGAAGTACTGCGTGTGCTGGTCGCGATCGGCCTCCATGCCGGGCAGGTCGGCCTGGAGCTTTTTCATCTCGTCGCGCATCGCGGGGACCTTCGCCTTGTCGCGGGCGTTGCGGATGTCGCCCTCGAGGCCCTTGATCCGGGCCTCGACCTGCTCGACCTTGTGGTTGACGGCGTCCCACTCGCGCTGCATCTGCACGAGGTGTTTGGCGATCTTGTCGGCCTCGGCGTACTTGGGCGCGTCCTGGTGGGCCGGGCCGGAGATGATCAGCGGCGTGCGGGCCTCGTCGACGAGGATGGAGTCGATCTCGTCGACGATGCAGAAGTCACGGCGCTTCTGGACCTGCTCAGCGGGCGACATCTTCATGTTGTCGCGGAGGTAGTCGAAGCCGAACTCGCTGTTCGTGCCGTACACGGCGTCGCACTCGTACGCCTGGGCCTTGAGCTGCGGCGGCTGCTGGTGGTACGGGTGGATGGCCCCGACCGTCAGCCCCAGCGCGTGGTAGAAGGGGAAGACCCAGTCGCGGTCGCGTTGCACGAGGTAGTCGTTGACGGTGACGACGTGGCACTTGAGCCCGTCGACCGCGGCCATGTAGCAGGCCAGCGGCGCGACGATGGTCTTGCCCTCGCCGGTCTTCATCTCGGCGATCTTGCCCTCGCCGAGCACGGTGCCGCCGATGAGCTGCACGTCGAACGGCCGAGCCCGGAACGGCGGGCGGGACTGGGAGTACAGCTCGCGCACGGCGTCGTACATGGCGTTGGGCACGTCGATCAGCAGGTGGCCGGGCGCGGGGTCGCCGCCGAGGACGGGCTGCGGCTCGGTGGCGGCGGCCTGTTCTTTCAGGTCGGCGTAGACCGGCTGCAGGTTCGCGGGCAGTCGCGAGGGGTCGAACTTGTCGGCGTGCTCGGGGTTGAAGATGTTGCGGATGCCCACCGCCCGGTCCATCGCCTCGCGGGCAACGGCCATCACCTCGGGCAGCAGGTCGGCCAGGGTCTCGCCGTCGGTGATCCGCCGGCGGAACTCGGCGGTCTTCTCGCGGAGCTGCGCGTCGGTCAGCTGACTGACGACGGGTTCCTGGGCGTTGATCTGCTCGACACGCTTGCGGTAGCGCTTGAGCAGGCGGTCGTTGCGGGTGCCGAAGACGGCGGCGAAGGCTTTGCTGGCGACGTGGATCATGGCGGGTTCGGGGGCGGGACGGGGATCGCGGGGGCGACCTGCCGTGAGGGAAGGAGCGGGGTCCGGGTCGAGATCGATGAGGGAGCACGCCGGGCGGGAAGCCTGCGCGCGTTGAGCGTCGGCGGAGGGTTTTAAGCCGACGGCGGGGGGAGATTCAGGCGATGAGCCATCGCGGCCGCGACGGTCGCGGGTCGGCTCAGCGGGGCCGGGCCGGGCGTCGCCTGGCCGGGGGCGTGGATCGCGAGGATCGGCCGGCGGGTCACCATGCCGGCGCGGTGCGGCGTGGCCCGGCGGACCGACTGGGCCCAGGCGATCGACTGGCTGTGGGCCGTGGCGGCGGCGGTGACGACCATCGCCGCGCCGGCCCCGGGCGTGTGCATGATCGCCAGCCACGCGACCATCGCGATCGCCAGCTTGGCGGCCTGTGCGGAGACATCGGGAGTCCGAGCCGGGGCCATACGCACATCATCGACCGCCCACCCCCTCGGGTCAAACGATTCTCGCCGCCCCGCTACACTCCCCCGCATGAATATTCACGAGTACCAGGCGCGCGAACTCCTCGAGCAGCACGGCATCCCCGTCCCCCCCGGGATCGTCGTTGAGACCGCCCAGGACGCGGCCAAGGCCTACGAAGAGCTCACCAAGCGCTACGGCGCCACGCTGGCCGTCGTCAAGGCCCAGGTCCACGCCGGCGGCCGCGGCAAGGGCGGCGGCGTCAAGCTCGTCCGCTCGCCCGAGGAGGCCCACGAGGCCGCCAAGACCATCCTCTCCAAGAACCTCGTCACCCCCCAGACCCCGCCCGAGGGCGTCCCGGTCAACAAGCTCCTCGTCGCCGCCGGCGTCGACATCGTCAAGGAGTACTACATCGCGATCACGATCGACCGCTCGATCGGCATGCCCGTGCTCATGGCCTCGGCCGAGGGCGGCATGGACATCGAGGAGATCGCCGAGACCCACCCCGAGGCCATCATCCGCCAGCCGGTCAGCTCGGTCGCCGGCCTGCGTGCCTACGAGGCTCGCAAGCTCGCCTACTTCCTGGGGTTCCACGGCGGGCAGGTCCGCCAGGCCTCCAAGATCATCACCCAGCTCGTCGAGCTCTTCCTCGAACGCGACTGCTCGATCGCCGAGATCAACCCCCTGATCGTCACCCCGCCCTCCACCGAGCACCCCGACGGCCGCGTCCTGGCCATCGACGCCAAGCTCAACTTCGATGAGAACTCCGTCTACCGCCAGGAACAGCTCAAGGCTTTCCACGACCCCGCCGAGGAAGACCCCGACGAGGTCGCCGCCCGCAAGTACGGCCTGTCCTACATCGCCCTCGACGGCAACATCGGCTGCCTGGTCAACGGCGCCGGCCTGGCCATGGCCACCATGGACATCATCAAGCTCCACGGCGGCGAGCCCGCCAACTTCCTGGACGTCGGCGGCTCGGCGACCGAGGAGGCCGTCACCGAGGCCTTCCGCATCATCCTCAACGACCCCAAGGTCAAGGGCATCCTCGTCAACATCTTCGGCGGCATCGCCAAGTGCGACACCATCGCCGCGGCCATCATCACCGCCGCCAAGGAAGTCGGCTTCACCGTGCCGCTGGTCGTCCGACTCGAGGGGACCAACGTCGACAAGGCCCGCGAGATGCTCGAGGCCGCCAAGGCCGACATCCCCACCCTGCAGACCGGCCGCGACATCACCGAGGCCGCCAAGCTGATCACCTCGGCCATCGGCGTCGGCGAGCCCGCGGGGGCGTAAGCCCGCGGTTCAACGACCGGTCAGGCCGCCTTGCGCGGATCGTTCTTCGACCGCCCGGCCAGGGTGCGGCGCTTGCTGATCACCTGCAGCCGAAGGCCCCGCACCGACCGCCGCGCGTACCGGCCGGGCACGATCGCCAGGTCGCGCACGCTCGTGTACGCCGCGGTGGAGGTCAGACGCAACGCCTGCGTCGCCGACTTGGCCTCGGGCTCGTGGAACCGCGAGACAAACAGCACCGCCACCCCGCGCAACGCCATGCTGATCACCAGCAGGACGCCGTGATAGGTGATCGTCAGGTCGATCCACGTCAGTTCCAGCCGGATGTCGTGCAGCCAGCCGGCGATGGCCGCGCCGAACACGCCCGACAGCCCGCCGCCCAACGCCACCGCCAGCGAGCAGGCCGCGAGGTAGGACGCGCCACCCGGCGCTTCGCCGGCCCGTCCGTCGGCCGCCCGGGCGGCGTCCGAGCGACGCGGCCGGCTGGTCTCCCCCAGGTCGATCATGAAGTTGATCATCGCCAGTTGCACCGCCGCCCACGCCATCACCACCACCAGCACGATCGCGTACGGCAGCAGCCAGCGGTCCGGCGTCATGAACAGCCACCCGATCCCGCCCACGCTGATCACCCAGCCCGCGATCATCATCGTCGGCTTCTTGCCGTGGCTGTCGATGAACCGCCCCCAGAACGGCATCGCGATCATCGTCATGATCGGCGGGATCGAGAACATCAACGCGTTGACCCCGGCCGTCGTGAACCCGCACTCGTCGATCAGGTACAGCGTCACGTACGTCGGGACGTAGCCGATCGCCAGGTTAAACACGAAGAAAAACCCCAGGTAAGGCCACAGCCGGCGGTCGCGAAGCGGCTTGGCCAGCGTGCCGAAGAGCCGCGCGTCGGGGTTCGTGATGTCGGCGTGGTGGTCGGGCATCGGCAGGAAACACGCGATGTCGATCGCGCCGGCGATCCCCGCCACGACAATCAACGCCGACCCCATCACCAGCAGCGCGTCGCCCTCACTCAGCCCCCACCAGCTTTGCAGCACGCCGGATCGATCCAGCAGCCACGCCGAGACGAACGACGCGACGACCACCACCACCGTGCCGAGGTTGCCCCGCAGCGCCATGTAGCGCCCTCGGATCGGACGCGGGATCACGTCGCCCATCCAGTTCATCCACGCCGGCCCGCAGCTCTGCAGCAGCAGCCACCCCAGCACGCTGCACGCCCCGTACGCGATCGCCCACGTCGGCCCGACGTCCGGCAACAGCCACGGCACCAGCCCCGCCACCACCCACATCAGCCGACCCGACATCCCCGTCACCAGGAACAACAGCCGACGGTGCCCCCACCGCTCCATCGCGTACGCCACCGGCAGCTGACCCAGCGCCCCCACGAACGGCGCCGCCGCCAGCAGCCCAAAGCCCCACTCCGGCATGCCCAGCGACCGCGCGTATTGAACGGCGACCGCGCTGGTTACGATCGCCAGCCAACCCGCGCCGAACAGCCACGCCACCGTCACGATCACCAGCTGCTTGCGCCGCGTGCTCGCGTCGGCGACCAGGCTGCGGCGGTGCCGCCGGCCGAAACGCAACAGCCGATCCATCACCCCGAAGCGTGGCTCGGAGCGTTCGCCGCGCCCCGCGGGCAGCGACGCGGCCGCCGTGGCGGCATCGGTTGGAGGGCGATTCACGGGAACCTCGATCGGCCAGGGGGTAGCCGCCACGACCAGGACAGTGGTCGCGCGAAGGTTAGCAGCGATCGCTCGCTCGCCAACCCCCCTCCCAATAATTTTGAGGTTTTTCTCGCCGGCGACGACCACCGGCAAACGGGCCAGGAGGGACTCGAACCCCCAACCTGCTGATCCGAAGTCAGCTGCTCTATCCAATTGAGCTACTGGCCCAGTTTGACGGGCCAATATAAGCCCACCCCCGACCGCCCGCGACGCCCCCGTCCGCCCCTCTGCCTCAACCCGACGGCCCGCCCGCCGATAAGTCGCCCGCGGCCGCGCCACGCCCTTCAGCACACGCCGACGCTCGCCCGACCCCGACACGGCCAATAACCGCCGCGACTCGCCCAATCTGCCCAGCGGGCTTAAGTGGAACAGCCGGCCCACCGATGAACCCAACGCCCTCAGATCGGCTTGACGCCGACAGGAACCGCGTGCCGCCATGGCCAAGACGCCCTCACCCCAGCCCGACAACGACCGCGTCGCCCTCCTGGGCGGCCGGCCGACCGCCGCGTACCCGCTGGCCAAGCGGGCCTTCGACATCGCCGGCTCGGCCCTGGCCATCGCCCTGCTCAGCCCCGTCCTGGCCTTCTGCGCCGCCTGGATCAAGCTCGCCGACGGCGGCCCGGTGCTCTACCGACAGTGGCGTACCGGTCGCGGCGGCTGGCTCTTTGTCATCTACAAGTTCCGCACCATGCGGCTCGACGCCGAAAAGGGCGGCGCCCGCTTCGCCTCGGCCAACGACAGCCGGATCATCCCCGGCTGCGCCTGGATGCGACGATCGCACGTCGACGAGCTCCCCCAGCTCTTCAACATCCTCAAGGGCGAGATGAGCCTCGTCGGCCCCCGACCCGAGCGGCCCGAGATGATCGAGCAGCTCCGCCCCGACATCCCCGACTTCGAGGCCCGCCTCGACGCCACCCCCGGCCTGACCGGCCTGGCCCAGGTCGCCGCCGGCTATTCCAACGACACCGAGGGCATGCGGACCAAGCTCCGCTACGACCTCGCCTACCTGCGGCGACGCTCGTTGCTCGCCGACGCCCACGTGGTCGTCAAGACCGTCCCGAAGTTCTGGGACCACGCCGCGTGCTAATGCCGATCCGGAGAGTCCCCATGGCCGCCACCCGACACCCCTTCCGCCGTCTCGCGCCGCTCGCGACCCTCGTCGCCGTCGCCGCCGCCTGGCTCGGCGGGTGCGCGCCCACCTACACCGACTACGCCGCCTTCGTCAAAGAGCCTCGCCCGGAAGTCACCTCCACCGACTACCGCATCGGCCCGCCCGACGCCATCACCATCCAGTCCAAGCGCGTCCGCGAGATCAACGGCCAGACCGCCACCGTCGCCCCAGACGGCACCGTCATGCTCCCCCTGCTCGGCCGCATCCACGTCGCCGGCAAGTCCCCCGAAGAGCTCTCCGAGCAGCTCTCCTACATGGCCCGCGACTACTACGAGGACGCCGACGTCACCGTCTCCGTCGCCCGCTTCGCCTCCAAGAAGATCTTCATCTTCGGCGAGGTCGCCGCCCCCGGCCCTTACCCCTACTTCGGGGCCAACACCGTGCTCGAAACCATGTCCCGCGCCCAGCCCACCCGCCTGGCCGACCCCGAGAAGATCCAGGTGCTCCGCCCCAGCCCCGACGGCGACGTCCGCAAGCGCATGACCATCAACCTCAACGACATGGTCAAGAAGGGCGACACCACCCTCGACGCCGTCCTTGAAGAGGGCGACATCCTCTACATCCCGCCCAACCCGCTCGCCTCCGTCGGCCTGGCCTTCCAGCAGGTCCTCCTGCCGATCCAGCCGATCGCCCAAACCATCCGCGCCCCGTCCGACATCTACGACGACACCGTCGCCCCCGGCGCCTACCCGTCCGAAGACAACTAACCACGCCCCGCAAGGACGCGTCTCTCACCCGCCAACGGATGGCCCGATGACCGACAAGAACGCACAACCCACCCACGCCCTGCTCGACGCCTGGGAGATCCTCCGTCGCTACCGCTGGCGGTTCGTGCTCCCCGCCTTCGTCCTCTCCGCCGTCGCGCTCGCCGTCAGCCTTTTCATCCCCCGCGTCTACAAGTCCGAGGCCACCTTCGAGCGCCGCCACGAGGTCGTCATGACCGACGTCGCCGGCTTCGGCCACCGAGGCCGGCACGCCAGCGAGTCCCGCGCCGCCGTCCTCAACGAGATCAAGAACCCCGCCGCCGTCGAACGCGTCGTCAACGCCATCGCCCCCGCGCTCCGCGAAGAGGGCCTGGTCGCCTCCTCGGGCCAGCTCAGCCGGCTCAAGTTCGAGATCGCCCGACACAGCGCCGTCGCCTTCGAGCTCTCCGACGCCGAACGCGACCTCATCCGCGTCTCCTTCAAGGCCGACCACCCCCGCACCGCCCAGCTCGTGGTCGACGGCCTGGTCGCCGAGTACATCGACGCCGAGCGACGCGCCCACGAAGCCAAGATCGACGAGTCCGCCGACTTCTTCCGCGCCGAGGTCGCCCGCCACCGCGACACCCTCCGCGGCATCGAGACCCAGCTGCTCGACTTCGAGATGCAGCACGCCCGACTCCTGCCCGACTCGCCCAACAGCATCACCGACTCGATGTACGAGGAACGCCAGTCCCTCGAGGACGCCATCACCAACCGCAACGTCGCCGTCGGCCACGCCGAGTCCCTCGACGCCGCCCTCGCCGCCGAGCCCACGCACGTCGAGACCCTCGTCAACGCCAAGAACCCCGAGCTCACCCGCCTCGAAGGCGAACGCCGCGGCGTCGTCGAACGCATCAACGAGTACACCGACGTGCTCAAGATGAAGGACGCCCACCCCGACCTCATCGCCGCCCGCACCCAGCTCGGCAAGATCGACGCCGCCATCGCCGCCGCTCCCCTCGAGGTGCTCGCCGAGCGCCAGCGCATCGCCAACCCCAAGCGAGCCGAGCTCGAGCTCCAGCTCACCCAGGCCCGCAGCCAGGCCAAGACCCTCACCGAGCGCGCCGCCCGGCTCGAGTCGCGCGTCAACGACCTGCAGAGCGAGTCCGACCACGTCTACCGGGTTCGCGGCCAGTACCGCGCCCTGCAGCGCGAGGCCGACGAGGCCCAACGTCAGCTCGCCTTCTGGGAGGACAACCTGCGAAACGCTCAGCTCGCCCTCACCGCCGAGGCCGGCAACATGGGCGTGCGACTCGGCGTCGTCCAGCCCGCCACCCGCGCCGTGCTGCCGATCTCGCCCGACCTCGGCCAGGTCATCGTCGCGGCGCTACTGCTCGGGCTCGTCGGCGGGGCCGTCAACGTCCTCATCGCCCACCGCAGCAACGACACCTTCCTCGACGGCGAGCACGCCGCCCAGGCCGTCGACCTGCACCTCTTCGGCTGCGTCAACGAGCTGGTCACCGCTCAGCACCGACGCGTGCAGAACCTGCGCAACGCCGTCATCTACCCGCTCAACGCCGCCGCGATCTTCCTCGTGCTCGCCACCCTCGTCGGCGTGCTCTACGTCGACCTCCGACGACCCGACCTGCTCACCGGCTGGCTGCGGCTCGCCTCGGCCACCGCGGCCGAGACCCCCGCCGCCCCGCGCGTCGCCCCCGCCGCCACGCCCTACGTCAACCCCGACTACGCCCCGAGCGTCGCCGCCCCGGCCCCCGAGCCCCAGGACGCCCGCCCCGCCGCCACGACGCCGCCGGAGTGATCGCCATGTACGAAGCCTTCTACAAACTCAAACGACTGCCCTTCGAGAACACGCCCGACCCGCGGTTCTTCTTCGCCTCTGAGCAGCACCGCGAGGCGCTCGCCGCGATCGAGTACACCATCCGCCTGCGCAAGGGCATCGTCCTGGTCACCGGCGACATCGGCTCGGGCAAGACCACCGTCGGCCGCACCATGCTCCAGCGCTGCGGCAACGCGGCCACCATCGTCCAGCTCCTCCACGGCCACCAGACCGGCGGCGAGCTCATCCGCCACATCCTCCGCGCCCTCGACGTCACCGTCGACGACACCGACGACCACACCCGCATGCTCGAGCGGCTCAACCACCACCTGCTCGAGCAGAACCGCCGCGGCCGACCCGTCGTCCTCTTCATCGACGAGGCCCAGACCCTCTCCGACCCCGCGCTCGAAGAGCTCCGCCTCATCTCCAACTTCGACACCGACACCGCCAAGCTGCTCCAGCTCATCCTCGTCGGCCAGCCCGAGCTGCGCGACCGCATCGCCAGCCCCGCCATGTCGCCCCTGCGACAGCGCGTCGTCATGGCCAAGCAGCTCCGCCCGCTCTCGATCCACGACACCGCCGGCTACATCGCCCACCGCATCCGCGCCGCCTCGACCGACCCCAAGGCCGTCGGCGTCTCCTTCGCCGGCGACGCCATCCAGGCCCTCTACCAGTTCACCCACGGCGTGCCGCGACTCGTCAACGTCGTCTGCGACAACTGCCTGCTCGTCGGCTACGTCCGCGAGGCCCGGCGGATCACCCCCGCCATGGTCAGCCAGGTCGTCGACGACATGGTCCCCAGCTTCGGCATGACCGCCGACGTCCACCGCGCCACCGACACGCCCTACAAGCTCGCCGGATAAGCCATGGGTTACATCTTCGACGCACTCAACCGATCCGACGACGAGCAGCGCCGCGACCCCGCGGCGACGCCGGGCGACCCCACGCCCCCGCCCCCCGCGCTCGACCAGGACGACGCGCTCGACGCGATCGAGAACGACTTCGCCTCGCCGCACGAGACCGACCGTCTCGACGAGGCCGACCCCGCCGACGAGCCCCGGGAAACCGGCGAGCCCGCCGTCGCTCACGACGAGACCGCCGAGCCCGCGGCCCCCCGCCCACTGACCCTCGCCCAGCCGCCCGAGCGCTCCTACGCCCGTCACGAGTCCCGCGTCGCCCCCGCGTCGTCCCCGGCGCCCGCCCGGTCGGCCGCCGACACCCCCAACGTCGCGCTCGGCGACGTCGACCAGCGCCTCGTCGTCATCACCGAGCCCGGCTCCATCATCGCCGAGCAGTACCGCTCCATCCGCACCGCCCTGCTCGCCCGCTGGCAGAACAAGCGCCACCTCCTGCACACCATCACCTCCGCCACCCCGCAGGAAGGCAAGACCATCACGTCGCTCAACCTCGGCCTGTCCTTCGCCGAGCTGCGCAACCGACGCACCCTCGTCCTCGAGTGCGACCTCCGCCTGCCCACCATCGCCAAGCTGCTCAACGTCGACCCCGGCGCCGGGCACGGCATCACCGACTACCTCCGCGGCGACGCCGACTACCGCGACGTCTTCCGCACCGTCGGCGACACCGGCCTGACCGTCGCCTGCGCTGGCAGCCGCGCCGACACCGACGCCGTCCAACTCCTGCACTCCCAGACCACCGCCGAACTGCTCGACAAGGTCCGCGCCGAGTTCGACCACGTGATCATCGACACGCCACCGGTCGTCGAGCTCGCCGACGCCGGCATCCTCGGCGCTCAGTCCGACGAAGTCCTGCTCGTCTCGCGCATGAACCGCACGCCCAAGGCCATGATCGAGCAGGCCATCAGCACCCTGCAGAGCTACCACGCCCCGGTCGCCGGCATGATCGCGACCGACCAGCAGCGCACCCGCCGACGCAGCTACCAGTACCGCTACGGCTATCGCTACCGCTACGGCTACCACTACGGCAAGCCCGAGGGCAAGCCCGGGCGCAAGGCCGCCTGACCCGCCACCATCGGCCACGGGGCGGAGGTGAGAAACCCCCCGGCACGACACGCCACCCCATCGCTCCCGTCACGGAAGACGACGCCATGCCCGACAACGCGCCACGCCTGCTGATGGTCGCCCACGCCACGCCTCGCCCCGTCTCCGACGGGCCCAACGGCCGGCTCTGGCGCTTCGTGACCCAGTTCGCCAAGCGCGGCCACCTCAAGCTGCTCACCCTGATCGATCGACCGATCAACCAACACGACTGGCGCACGATCCACGACGCCGCGCCCGACACCATGCTCGTCCGCCGCGGCCGACTCGCCCGGTACGCCCGCCTGCCCCACGCGCTCGACGCGCTGCTCGACGAGGCGCCGTTCCACATGACCGTCCTCTCGGCCCCGTCGCTCATGAGCCTGAGACACGCCTTGCCGCAGGCGCCCATCGCCGTCGACTTCGCCGGCTGCCGGGCCCGGCCCGGCCTCGCCCAACACGCCGACGCCACGCCCGACTTCGCCCTGCTCGACCACCCCGACACCGCCGGCCCAACCATCGACGCCGTCCCGCCGCAACGCCGACTCACCGGCCCGCCCGAGACCGTCGCCCCCGACCTCGTCGCACGCCTCTACGCCGACCCCCGCGCCGACAAGATCGCCGCGCCCGTCCAACCCACCTTCGCACGCCGCGCCGCCTGACCGTCACGCCCGGGACGCCGCCAACGGGCGGTATGCTGATGGCGTGCCGGCCTCGACCGTCTCCGCCAACGTCCCCATCCGACTCTCCATCCGCCGGCGGGCCGCGATCGCCGCGGTCATGCTCACCCTCCTCGCCGGCTCCACCACCGCCGCCTGGCTCAAAGCCCGGCTCGCCTACGAGCCCGCCGAACGCGCCTCCATCATCGAGGTCGACGGCCTGCGCTTCGGCCTCAATCCCCACTGGCAGGTCGCCGAGAACGACACCCCCGACCCGCTCCGCCAGATCGGGCCCTACGAGACCTTCGTCGACCCCGACCAGCCCGAACGCCTCCTCACCCTCGCCGTCACCCGCTCCGACGCGCCGCCCGTCAACCTCGTCGTCGTGCTCTTCCAGGCCCTGCTCAACGACCGCTCCAGCGAAGAAGGCGATCTCTCGGTCGAACCGCTCACGCCCGTCAGGCTCGACCTCATCGGCGACCTCCAGGGCTTCGCCCTGATCGGCAAGAGCGTCTCCAACGACGCCCAGGCCATCACGCATCACTACCTCGCCGTGCTCTTCAACGAGGCCGACGACCGGCGATGGATCATCTACCTCGAGGACCGCAGCCCCCCCGGCGAACCCCTCACCAAGTCCCGCGAGACGGCCAACAACTTCATCGTCGGCCAACTCGTCAGCACCGCCCGACCCGTGCCATGACCCCGCCACGCCACCGCACCATCCCGACCGCCCGCCGAACGATCCAATCGGTCACGCTCGCGCTGCTCGCGTGCGCGACCGTCGCCCCGACCGACGCCCAGGTCGTCCGCTCCCCGCTCGACGAGCCCAGCCCCGCCGTCGCGCCCGACGCCCGGCAAGCCGTCCCACCCGCCAGCCGTCAGCGGTGGTTCGAACCGTCCTACGGCCTGTCGTTCGACCCGCCCGCCGGCTCGACCGAGGTGCAGAACACACGCTCGGGCTCGCTGGTCACCTTCGCCCTGCCCGGCGGCTTCCGCATCGCCGTCCACCTGCACGAAACCGACGACCCGATCACCCTGCGCCAGGCCGCCGCCATCACCCTGCGCCAGTTCGCCTCGGCCAGCCCGTCGGCCATCGAGCTCGCCCCGCCCGACGAACACATCAAGCCCGCCGGCCGCCCAACGCTGCGGCTCGGCTTCGCCGTCCCCGCCGAAGACCGGATGCCGGCCTGGGTCGCCGACCTCGTGCTGATGAAGCTCGACCCCACGCGCTTCGTCGTCTTCCAGGCCGACCTCGAGGCCGCCGACTTCACCCCCGCCGCCCGCGAGGTCTTCCACCAATTCCTGCGCAGCGTCGACGTCGCCTCGCTCGACACCATCGATCGCGGCCGCGTCCAGCTCGTCGAGACCGCCGACGAATGGGCCAACGGCCTGGACTTCGACGGCCTCTGGGACCGCCTGCCCAGGCACGCCTGGTTCCGCCTGATCCGCAACGGCGAGGAGGTCGGCGTCCGCCGACTCACCTTCGGCCGAGGCCAGGAGATGGGCACGCCCGGCTACACCCTGCAAGTCGCCTCGCACGAGGTCATCGGCGAGACCGAGCTCAACACCAAAGCCGAGTTCTTCCTCTCCGAGCGCCGCGACGAGGAGCTCTGGTCGATCGAGACCGAGAGCCGTCTGCTCGACCCGCGCACCCTCCCACGCGTCAACGTGAAGCCCAATGAAGGCCAGCCCGCCGTGCCCGTGCCCATCCAGGCCGCCAAGCACGTCATGACCCAGACCGGCGTGCGCTCCGGCGGGCAACTCACGGTCATCCGAGACTCCGCCGAACACGCCGACGAGACCGCCTGGCCCGTCCCGCCCGTCGGCTACCTCTCTCGCATCGAAACCGAACTCCTCGCCATGGTCCTCCTCGACGGCCGGCCCGTCCGCATGCAGTCCTACGCCTACCACGGCGACGCCGAAGACCACAGCATCGCCCTGCGCACCGAAACCACCACCCAGCTCGACAACGGTGCCTGGTCCATCAACACCCGCGCCAGCCTCACCTCCGGCTGGCGCAACTACCTCTTCGACGCCAACGGCAACCTCCTGCAGATCGACCTCGCCGACGGCGGCACCCTCATCCCCGCCACCGCCGAGCAGGTCCGCGCCCTCTACGCCGACCGCGTCGACAACGCCCCCCAAGGCCACAAGGCCCGCTGACCGTGGACCTCACCATCCCCCTGCCCGCCGGCCCGGCGCGCCTCGCCGTCACCGGGCCCGCCGACCGACACCTCAAGCTCATCCGCGACGCCCTCGACGTGTCCATCACCGACCGCGGCGAGGCCCTGCGCATCGCCGGCCCCGACGAACAGGTCGGCCGCGCCGCCCGCGTCCTCGAGCAGCTCACCCACGCCGCCGCCGCGCGCAAGCCCATCGCCACCCCCCGCGTCCTCGAGCTCATCACCGAGGTCACCCAGCTCGACCCCACGACCGCCGCCGCCCCCCACCAGCCCCCCGTCGACGCCGGCCGGCTCGACGTCTACCTCACCGGCCGCGCCGTCAAGCCCAAGACCCCCGGCCAGCGACGCTACGTCCAAGCCATCCTCGAGCACGACCTCACCATCTGCACCGGACCCGCCGGCACCGGCAAGACCTACCTCGCCACCGCCGTCGCCGCGGCCCTGCTCAAACGCGGCCACGTCCGAAAGCTCGTCCTCGTCCGACCCGCCGTCGAGGCCGGCGAACGCCTCGGCTTCCTGCCCGGCACCATGCAGGAAAAGGTCAACCCCTATCTCCGCCCCCTGCTCGACGCCCTGCACGACATGATGGACTTCAACCAGGTCGAGCGCTTCATGGCCGCCGACCTCATCGAGATCATCCCCCTCGCGTTCATGCGCGGCCGAACCCTCAACGACGCGATGATCATTCTCGACGAGGCCCAGAACGCGACGCGCTCGCAGATGCTGATGTTCCTCACCCGCCTCGGCCACGGCAGCCGCATGGTCGTCACGGGCGATACGTCGCAGACCGATCTTGACGACCCCACCGACTCCGGGCTGCTCGACGCCGTCCGACGCCTCGGGCCCGTCCCCGGCGTCGCCACGATGTCCCTCTCCGGCTCGGACATCGTCCGCCACAACTTGGTGCAGCGTGTCGTGGAAGCATACGGCGATACATCCGCGTGAACTACCTTAGATCAAGATCGAAAGAACTAGCATTAGACTTCGAATCACGCGAAACTCTCACCCACCGCCGTGATTGAGCCGAACCATCAAGCGATTTCGCCGATGACATCCACACCCCCCAAACCCTGCCACATCGTCGCCGGCCCCCTGGGCGTCGGCAAGACATCGGCGATCCTGCATTACCTCCGCCACCACGCCTCGCGTGAGCGGGTCGGCGTGCTGGTCAACGACTTCGGCCCGGTCGGCCTGGACAGCACCACCCTCGCGGCCGAGGCGCCGTCCACCAAGGTCCTCAACGTGCCCGGCGGGTGCATCTGCTGCACCATGCTCGCCGAACTGCCTGAGCGTGTCGGTCGCCTATCCGCGGATCCGGGCATCGATCGGATCATCATCGAGCCCAGCGGGATGGCGTCACCCGCCCAGGTCATCGACCTGCTTCGCGGTACCGAGGCGGAACTGAACATCAGCCTGCAGCCGTCCATCGTGATGCTGAGCATGCCGGACTTCGACGAAGCGACGTTCGAGCGGATGGGCTATTACCAGATGTTCTGCGAGGCGGCCGACATCCTCGTCTTCAACCGGTGCGACCTGGCCAAGGCGTCGAAGATCGAACGGGCGCAACGGTGGGCCGACCGGCTCGACCCGCCGAAGCTGCGCGTGCTCACCACCTCCCACGGGCAACTGCCTTCCGAGGTGTTCGAGCCCTTCGCCGAAACGGCAGACCGCGGCCATCATCATCACGACCACGTAGCTCACGCCCCGCAGCACGGGCACGACCACAAGCACGGACATGACGACCACGGGCACGAGCATGGACATGATCATGCGCACGCCCACCACCACGAGCACGGCCACAGCCACGACCCGACCATCCACCCGGGCGGCTTTGTGCTCGACGCCGAGCGGAGCTTTGACGAACAGGTCTTGCTGGTCAATCTCATGCGTGTCTGCCATCAGGGCATCGCGGACAACCAAGTGATCCGACTCAAGGGCGTGTTTCACACCCACGACGGCTGGCAGGCCATCGAGATCGCGAACCGCGAGGTGTCGTTCCGCCCCTCCGCCCACCGACGCGACAACCGGATGGAGTGGTTGACGCAGCCGGGCACCGTCGATCAGACGCAGATGCTCACCGAAATCGACCGCGCGCTGGACTGGAAAGAGATCGCCCAATCTCTCGAGCGCGATTGAGCCTCGACGCAGCGGCGCGACAAACGATCTCTTGACGGCGCCGTGTGAGAGCCCGCACGGTTCGGTGCCCGGACGCGGCAAGGCGGCGCTCTCAGCTCGAGACGGTGGTGAAGGCGGGACGGGTCTCATCCACGGCCGATTCCAATGCGACGGTTTCGCAACTATCCACGTCGCCAGCGTGGATTTCGGAACGCCGCCGCGAAGAGACGGGCCGACACCCACCCACCCTGCCCCTGTTATGCTGCCGCCGCGTGCGGGAGGACAGGGATTCCCGCAACCTTGGGCCGGGCCGGCCCCCCCTCTGGCGTCGCTGGGCATGCAGACCACCCTCACCAATCCGCTGGCGATCTACCTCGCGGTGCTCGCCGGCGCGTTCGGTCTGTGGTGCCTCATGCCCAAGCCCCGCCACCACCGCCCCCTGCTCGGCGGCCTCCTCGCCGCCGGCGCCCTGGGCATCGCCTGGCTCGTGATGTACGAGACGCTCGACTTCGCCGACCTCGGCCTGTCGGTCACCGCCTTTGTCTACTACTACGTCTTCTCCGCCATCGCGATCGGCTCGGCCATCATGGTGATCATCGCCACCAAGCCGGTCCACTCGGCCCTGTGGTTCGTGATGGTGGTGCTCGCCTCGGCCGGCTTGTTTCTCGTGCTCTCCGCCGAGTTCATGGCCTTTGCCATGGTCATCATCTACGCGGGCGCGATCCTGGTGACCTACATGTTCGTCATCATGCTCGCCGCCTCGGCCGGCGGGCCCAACGACCCCGGCGAGGACGAGATCTTCGACCTCCAGGCCCGCGAGCCCGGCGCCGCCGTGTTCGCCGGCCTGCTCATGCTCGCCGTCCTGCTCACCCTCTCCTTCGACGCCTCCAACCGCCCCAACCCGCTGGCCGCGTCGCCGCCGGACCGGGAGGTCATCGCCGAGATCCTGCCCAACCGCACCGCCGATGTCGTCCGCGGCCGCATCGAGGCCGAGATCGCCCGCCTCGACCCCACCGCCTCGCCCGTCATCGCCCAGGCCGACCCCGATCGCCTCAGCAACGTCGAAGGGGTCGGCCTTGACCTCTTCCAGTCCCACCCGCTGGGCATCGAGCTGGCCGGCATCGTGCTGCTCGTCGCGCTTATCGGCGCGGTGGTTATCGCCAAGACCCGCGTCGAGGACCACCCCGAGCCCCGTCCCAGCGGCGCCGCCCACCCCGCCGGCCACGATGCCCCCGAAACCCAGGGGCTGAGCTGAATGATCGACGCCGCCCCGATCAGCCTCGCCCCGCTGCTCGCGGTGAGCCTCTCCGACGCCGCGCTGGGCCACTTCCAGGCCACCGCCGCCGTCCTGTTCTGCCTCGGGCTCGTCGGCTTCGTCACCCGCCGCAACCTCATCGTCATGTTCCTCTGCACCGAGATGATGTTCCAGGGCGTCGCGATCTCGCTCATCGCGTTCAGCGCCTATCACGGCAACGTCACCGGCCAGACCTTCGTGATCTTCGTCCTGACGATCGCCGCCGCCGAGGCCGCCCTCGCGCTCGGCCTGGTCGTCATGCTCTTCCGCCGACGCCGCACCCTCGACGCCGAGGCGTGGGCCCAACTGCACGATTAGCCCCAGGACCCCACCCCCGCGTGACCACGCTCGACCTCGCCAAGCTGATCCCCTGGATCCCCGGCCTCGCCGCCCTCGTCTGCGGCCTGGGCGCCGTCGACGACCGCCTCCGCAAGGCCGCCGGCTGGGTCTGCGTCGGCTCGATCTTCCTGTCCTTCGTCCTCACCGTCGGCATCTTCTCCGCCGCCGTCGGCGACCTCTCCGGCGGCAAGGCCCACAGCGATCACCACGCCGCCGCCGACCCCGCCCTCACGCTCGTCGCCGACCCCGCCGAGGCCCCCGTCACCGACGGACACCCCCACGGCGAGGACGTCCACGGCGACACCGCGCCGGGCCTGGTCTCCCACACCGTCACCGCCTTCCCCTGGATCCGCGTCGGCAACCTCCAGGCCGACGTCGCCTTCTTCATCGATCCCCTGACGATCATCATGATGCTCGTCATCACCGGCATCGGCGGGCTCATCGCGCTGTACGCCACCGGCTACATGGCCCACGACCCCGGCGAGGCCCGCTTCTTCATGGGCGTCAGCCTCTTCGTCTGTTCCATGCTCCTGCTGGTCATGGCCGACAACCTCCTGCTGCTCTACCTCGGCTGGGAGGGCGTGGGCCTGTGCTCCTACCTGCTCATCGGCCACTACTTCAAGCACCCCGTCGCCGTCGACGCCGCTAAGAAGGCGTTCGTCGTCAACCGCATCGGCGACCTCGGCTTCGCCCTGGGCATCGCCCTCATCTACTACGAGATGGGCTCGGTCCGCTTCGACGACATCCTCCCCCAGGCCCAGCAGATGCTCGAGGGCACCCGCGAGATCTCGCCCGGCCTGATCTACGCCCCATTCCTCATCATGCTCGGCGCCTTCGGCAAGTCCGCCCAGCTGCCGCTGTACGTGTGGCTGCCCGACGCCATGGCCGGCCCCACGCCCGTCTCCGCCTTGGTCCACGCCGCCACCATGGTCACCGCAGGCGTCTACCTCATCGCCCGCATGACGCCCATCTTCCAGCTCGCCCCCGGCGCCCTCGAGCTGGTCGCCGTCGTCGGGGCGATCACCGCGCTCTACGCCGCGACGATCGCCATGTCCTCCAACGACCTCAAGGGCGTCTTTGCCTACTCGACCATCTCTCAGCTCGGGTACATGTTCGTCGGCGTCGCGATCCTCTCGGTCGGCGGCGTCTTCCACCTCGTCACCCACGCCTTCTTCAAGGCCCTGCTCTTCCTCACCGCCGGCTCGGTCATGCACGCCCTGGCCGGCTCGCTCGACATCCGCACCATGTCCGGCTTGGGCCACAAGATGCCCGTCACCAAGTGGTTGATGTTCTTCGGCTGCCTCGCCCTGGCCGGCTTCCCCTTCTCCGCCGGCTTCTACAGCAAGGACCTCATCCTCGGCGACGCCGTCGCCCTAGGACTGGTCGGCCCCGAGTACTGGTGGGCCATGTTCGCCGGCCTCATGGGCCTCGCCGCCGCCTTCCTCACCGCCTTCTACACCTTCCGCCTCTGGTTCCGCGTCTTCACCGGACCCGAGCAGTTCGTCATGGGCCGCGGCCAGGGCGAGGACGCCCGCGAGCCCCTCTCCGACCTCGAGGCCGCCATGATCGACGTCGCCGAGGAAGAGGCCAAAGAGATCGAGGCCCACGGCGGGCACCACGCCACCGAGCCCCACGAGATGCCCGCCTGGCCGATGAACTTCCCCCTGGTCATCCTCGCCCTGGGCGCCGTCCTGGGCGGATTCCTGCTCCACAAGGTCGGCCCGCACTACATCGACGCCATGCTCCTGCGCTCCACGCAGTTCATGGCCGCCCCCAAGCCGCCCCACACCTATCTGCTCGGCCTCGACGCCCACACCGCCGTCGCCCTGATCTCCGGCGTCATCGCCCTCTCGGGCATCGGCCTGGCCTTCCTGCTCTTCACCCTCAACCGCGGCCTCGGCCAGGCGCTGGGCGCCGCCACCCGCCCCCTCGGCTACGTCTTCGAGCACGGCTACTTCCTCGACACCGCCTACCGCAAGCTCATCGTCACCCCGCTGCGCTTCATCGCCTACCTCATGGCCGCCTTCGACCAGCTCGTCATCGACTGGTGCGTCCGCCTCGTCGGCCTGCTGCCCGTCGGCGTTGGCCTGGCCATCCGCAAGAGCCAGACCGGCCACCTGCAGGGCTACGGCATCTTCATGGTCGCCGGCATCGCCGTCCTCGCCGCCGTCGTCTTCTTCTTCGCCCCCCGGTAAACACTCGTCACCACTCCCTACGCACCGCCCACTGCCTGAATGTCCTTCCTCGCCCCCGCCATCCTGCCCGCCTGCTTCATCTTCCCGGTGCTCGGCGGCATCCTGCTGCTGCTCATCCCGGCCAAGCGGTTCAGCGAGATCTGCTACACCACCTTCTTCACGACCCTCATCACCTTCTTCCTCGCCCTCACCGCCGCCCTGCCTGGCATGGGCCTGTTCGACTGGTCCAGGCCCGGCGAGACGCAGCTGGTCTACGAGTTCGCCTGGGTCCCCGCCTTCGGCCTGCGGTTCGTCGGCGGCGCCGACGCCCTGTCCATGTGGTTCGTCCTGCTCACGACGTTCATCATGCCCCTGGTGATGCTCGAGTCGTTCACGCACCTCAAGGAACGCGTCGGCTACCGCGCCAAGGAGTTCTTCTTCTGGCTGCTCTTCGCCGAGGCCGCGATGATCGCCGCCTTCACCGCCTCCGACCTCATCTACTTCTACGTCTGCTACGAGTTCACGCTCATCCCCTTGTTCTTCCTCATCGGCGTCTTCGGCGGGGCCAACCGCTTCCGCGCGGCGACGATGTACTTCATCTACTCGTTCACCGGCTCGATGCTCATGCTCGCCGGCATCCTCTACCTCGCCTGGCACAACGCCACGCTCACGCCCGGCGAGCTCGCTCAGGTCGCCACCGCGACCCGCATGAATCTCGACCTGGGCGTCTGGTCGCTCGACTTCCCGACGATCCTCGTCGCCTCCCAGTTCCTCAGCACCGCCGAACAGACGCTACTGCTCATCGCCCTGCTCGCCGGCTTCGCCGTCAAGGTCCCCCTCTTCCCCGTCCACACCTGGCTGCCGCTGGCGCACACCGAGGCCCCCACCGCCGGCTCGGTCGACCTCGCCGCCGTCCTGCTCAAGCTCGGCACCTACGGCATCCTCCGCTTCACCCTGCAGACCGTCCCCGACGCCGTCGTCGCCGCCGCGCCCTATCTCGCCGGCCTCGGCGTCATCGGCATCCTCTACGCCGCCATGATCTGTTGGGTCCAGAAGGACATGAAAAAGCTCATCGCCTATTCCTCGGTGAGCCACATGGGCTTCTGCATCCTCGGCATGTTCGCCCTCGACCTCACCGCCACCACCGGCTCGGCGTTCTACATGATCGCCCACGGCATCTCGACCGGGGCCCTGTTCCTCTGCGTCGGCATGATGTACACCCGCATGCACACCCGTCAGATGTCCGAGATCGGCGGGCTCGCCAAGGTCATGCCCGTCTGGTCGTTCTTCCTGATCTTCTTCGCCTTCGCCTCCGTCGGCCTGCCGGGGCTTAACGGCTTCGTCGGCGAGATCCTCGTCATCATCGGCACCTGGCAGGCCAGCGACGCCCTGGGCGCGGGCTGGCTGTTCGCCCTGCTCGCCGGCCTGGGCATGATCGTCGCCGCGATGTACCTGCTGACCATGGTCGCCAAGGTCTGCTTCGGCGCCGTCAGGATCCCCAAGACCCGCGAGCACGTCATCGAGCAGCACGACCTCACCACCCGCGAGATGTGGGTCCTCTCGCCGCTCGCCGTGATCTGCCTGGTCATGGGCCTCTACCCAGCGCCGATCCTTGAGTCCCTCGAGGCCTGCGTCCGCCCGATCCTCCGCCCGGCGCAGCTGGTGATGCAGCGCAACGCCGGCGACCCGAGCTTCGTGCAGGAGCTGCCCGAATCGGCCGACCGCGTCGCGACCGTCTCGATGACCCTGACCCTGCCGGCCGCCACGGCCGAGGAGGCCGGGCGATGAACGAGATGGCCAAGGACCTCACGCTGCTCGGCCCCGAGATCGCCATGCTCACGGGCGCGCTGGCCTGCCTGGTCGCCGGCCTGGCCAACCCCGAGGCCGGCCGCAAGGCCGCCCCCTGGCTCACCGCCGCCGCCCTCTTCTCGGCCATGGTCCTCAGCCTCGACTGGCACGGCGACGACATCGACGTCGGCCCCATCGACGGCCCCGTCCTCTTCAGCTACGGCATCCAGGACTTCGCCGGCTACATCAAGCTCGCCGTCTGCCTCGTCGGCTTCGTCCTGCTCATGGTCGCCGCCGCCGTCCCCAGCCAGCTCGGCCAGGTCCTCGCCGTCGACGAAGACGACGCCTTCGACCCCGGCCAGTCCCTGCGCGGCGAGTTCTTCGCCTTCTTCCTGTTCTCGCTCACCGGCGTCATGCTCTGCGCCGGCGCCAGCGACCTCGTCTGGCTCTTCCTCGCCCTCGAGCTCACCAGCCTGCCGACCTACGTCATGGTCGCCGTCTCCCGCGAACGGCCCGGCGCCCAGGAGTCGGCCGTCAAGTACTTCTTCCTCGGCGCCCTCTCGGCAGCGGTCTTCCTCTACGGCTTCACGCTGATCTACGGCGCCACCGGCTTCACGGATTTCGCGGGCATCCGCGCCGCCGTCGTCGAACAGGTCGACCAGACCGGGTCGATCTCGATGATGATGCTCGTCGGCGTCGTGCTCTCGATCCTCGGCATCGCCTTCAAGATCGCCGCGTTCCCCATGCACTTCTACGCCGCCGACGTCTACAAGGGCGCCTCGACGGCCGTCACCGCCTTCATCGCCTTCGTCCCCAAGACCGCCGGCTTCGTCGCCCTGCTCTCGATCCTCAGCCTCGTCGCCTGGCACCCCGCCGCCGACGGCCAGGCCCTCACGCTGCCCGGACCGATCTTCCACCTCATCTGGTGGATGGCCGTGCTCACCATGACCATGGGCAACGTGCTGGGCCTCGTGCAGAAAAGCGTCAAGCGCACCCTCGCCTACTCCTCCATCGCCCACTCCGGCTACATGCTCATCGGCTTGCTCGTCGGCCCGTCGCTGGTCGCCCACACCGGGCCCGGCTCCGAGGGCGTCTCGGCCATCCTCTTCTACCTGGTCGGCTATGCCTTCGGCACCATCGGCTCCTTCGCCGTCATCGGCTGCCTCCGCGACCGCGGCGAGGAGGCCGACGACTTCGAGGACCTCTCCGGCCTGGCCGAGAAATACCCCTGGCTCGCCTGGATCATGCTGCTCAGCGTGTTCAGCCTGCTGGGCATGCCGCCGTTCGTCGGCTTCGTCGGCAAGGTCTACCTCTTCGGCGCGGCCTTCGACGCCGGGCTCTGGCTGCTCGTCGTCATCGGCGTGGTCAACTCGGCCATCTCCGCCGGCTACTACCTGCGGATCGCCGGCGCCTGCTTCTTCGGCAAGCCCCACCCCCGCGTCGAGCGCGTGCTCTGGCCCGGCCGACGCCTCGGCGCCGGCATCGCCGCCTTCGCGACCCTCTTCCTCGGCATCTTCGGCTCATGGCTCATCGACGCCGCTCAGTCCGGCACCCTGCCCGAGGTCGGCAGCGCCACGCCGACCGAGGCCCAGGTCCAACCCGCCGAGCCCGGCGAGCCATCGGCCCGCATCGACGCCTCAGCCGCCCCCGCCCCGCAGGCCCGCCGCTAGCTCGTCGCGCATCGCCGCCGCCGCCGCACGCACCGGCTCCCGCCAATCGTCGGCGTCCATCTTCTCGTACGCGTAGATCACCGATCGGCTCGCCGTGATCAGCGCCCCCGCCCCGTCGCCGTTGAAGCAAGGCAGCACCTCGGCCACCCCGCCGCCCTGCGCCCCATACCCCGGCACGAGGAAGACCTGCCTCGCCATCCGACCGCGCAGCCGCGCCGCGTCCTCCGGATGCGTCGCGCCGACCACCGCCCCGATCGCGCTGTACCCGCACGCCCCGACGCTGCGCTCGCCGAGCGTCACGACCTGATCCGCCACCGCCTCGCAGACCTCCCGCCCGTCGTCGAGACGCAGGCGTTGCAACGCCGCCGACCCCGGGTTCGACGTCCGCACGAGCACGAACAGCCCCGCGCCGTGACGCGTCGCCGCCTCGACAAACGGCTCGAGCGTGTCCGGCCCGAGGTACGGGCTGACCGTCACCGCGTCCGCCCCCCCGCCGACCCCGTCCGGCCCGAGCAGGGCCGCCGCGTAGTGCCCGGCCGAGATGCCGATGTCCCCACGCTTGGCGTCGGCGATCACCAGCAGCCCCGCCGCCTTCGCCGCCGCGACCGTCGCCTCGTAGGCCGCCAGCCCCGCCACGCCGTGCCGCTCGTAGCACGCCAGCTGCGGCTTGACCGCCGCCGCCGTGTCTTTGACGGCCTCGATCACACCCTGGCCGAACGCGGCGAGCGCCACACCGATCGGCATCGCTCGCAACGCAGCCGGCAACCGATCAGGCACCGGGTCCAGCCCGACGCACACCGGCCCGCCCGTCCGCACCACCGCCGCCGTCAACCGATCCGCGAAGTGATCGCCCATCACACGTCTCCTTGCCCCGCGAGGTACCGCCTCAGCATCACCAAAAACACCGGCCCGCCCAGCACCGCCGACACCACCCCGATCGGCAGCTCGCCGATCCCCATCGCCAGGCTCGCCCCCGCCGACGCCGCATCCGCCCCCACCACCAACGCCGCCCCCACGACCGGGCTCACCAGCGCCAGCCCGCGATGCCCCGGCCCGATCACCATCCGCGCCGCGTGCGGCGCGATCAACCCCACGAACGCCACCGGCCCCGCCAGCACCACCGCCCCCGCCGCCAACAAACTCGACACCACCAACAGCCCCGCCCGCAGCCGCCCCATCGGCACGCCCAGCGCCAACGCCTCCTCCCGCCCCAGCGACGCCGCGTCCAGCCACCGCCCCACCCACCACAGCCACGCCCCGCCACCCACCGCCACCGCCGCCACCACCGTCAGCCGCCCCCACCCCGCCGACGCATCCAGGTGACCCATCATCCAGCGCGCGATCGTCTCCCGCAGCACGTCCGACCCCGCCATCGCCCGCAGCAGCATCACCCCCGACCCCGCGATCGTCCCCACCACCACCCCGGCCAACAGCAGCCCCAGCGGATCGATCTCCCCCCGCCGTCGCCCCAGCAGGTACACCAGCCCCAGCGCCGCCGCCGACCCGGCCGTCGCCCCGACATACAGCGGCCCCGGCCACACCCCCAGCCAGCCACCGATCGACGCCTGCACCGCCGCCCCCAGCCCCGCACCGCTCGCCAGCCCCAGGACAAACGGCTCGGCCAACGCGTTACGCAACAACCCCTGCAACGCCAGCCCACTCAACGCCAGCGACGCCCCGACCAGCAACGCCGGCCACACGCGCTCGGCCCGCACCCCCGCCACCCGCCACCACGCCACCCCCTCCGGGAAACCCACCGCCGTCGACCCCACCAACACCCGCACCAACACGCACACCGTCAACAGCCCGATCGCCGCCGCCACCGCCGCCAAGACCGGCACTCGCCGCGCGCCACCGCTCAGCGCGCCGCCTCCTCGCCCGCCCCCAGCACCACGCCGCCCTGCCCCGCGATCGCCCCCGCCATCGCCTCGGCCACCTCCGCCAGCGACGTCGTCGGCAACAGCCCGAGCGGGTGATCGATCAGCACCACCCGCACGCCCGGCACGTCGATCGATTCCGACAACGCCCCCAATCGACCGTCCCTCGCCACCAGCGGCGCCTCACCCGGACGGATCAACAGCACCACGTCCGGCCGCGCCAGCATCAGCCGCTCCTCGTCCAGCACGCCCCATGCGCTCGATAACGGCGACGCGCTCACCGCCCCCAACCGCTCCACCAACTCAACAAACGGCGATCCCGGCCCCAGCGCGCTCGCCGGCGACGCGTCCAGCAACAACAACACCCGCCGACCCGCCACCTCGTCCACCGACGCCGCCTCGATCGCGTCCAGCTCCTCGACAAACCGCTCGCGCAACGCACGCCCCCGCCCCGGCACCCCCAGGCGGTGCGACAGGCTCGTCGGCTCATCGGCCGTGTACACCGCCGCCTCGATCATCGCCAGCGTGACCGGCAGGTCCCAGCCGTACACGTCGGCCCCCACCCGCTCCGCCGCCGCGACGACCGACGCCTTGGGCTCACCGGCCAGGCCCGTCACCAGGATCACGTCCGGGTCGAGCAACAGCACGCGCTCGGCGTCGGCCTCGCCGAACGACCCCGTGACCGGCAGGTCCGGCCGGACGCCGTCGTGCTCCGCCACGCCCACCAACCGCTCCCCCAACCCCAGGTCCACCACGATCCGCGTCAGCACCGGCGACAGCGAGACGATCCGCTCGTACGACGGATCGTCGACCGGCTCCGCCGCCCGCACCACGCCGGCGACCAGCACCAGCCACACCGCCAGCAGCACGCCCCGCGCCGTCACGCCTGCCCCGCCGGCGTCGGGTCCGAGCCCGGCTCGGCGTCCGCTTCCCCCTCGTACACCTCCGAGATCGGTGCCCCGTCGGCCGACCGGCGGATCAGCAGGTACACCCACGTGGACGCGCAAAAGTAGTAGCAGAACGCGTAGGCCGGCAGGATCGCCAGCATGAGCATCTGCCACTGACGCACCAGCGTCGCCGTCAGCTGCGTCGACTCGGTCATCCCCTCCCACGCGATCGGCACGAGGATCTGCCCGCCCTGAGGCGCCGGCAGCGCCGCGTCGTACCACCAGCCGCCCTCGTCGCCCCGAAACACCCACAGCCCCGCCGACGTCCGCGCCAGCCACAGCGTCAGCCACACCGCCAAGCCCAGGAACGCGTACGTCAACGCCCCCGCCACCAGCACCACCGCCGTGTACCACAAAAAGTGCAGCGGCCGGCCGTACACATACGCAAACCCCCGGCTCACCGCGTCGAACGCGTCCGTCCCCTCCACCGCCAGCGCCGGCATCATCAGGTTCCCCGCCGCCGCCATGCCGATCACCACCACCGCCGCGGCCACCGACAGCAGCAGCACCACCCCGTACAGCAGCCCGCCCACCACGTCCAGCATCGGCACGTTGAACAACAACCCGATCGCCGACGCCAGCAGCGCCAGCACCGCCACCACGCCCGGCGGGATCAGCGCCGTCGCCAGGTACCACACCATCCGCCGCGCGACGTAACCGATCGACTCCCCCGCGCCGATCCGCCGATGCCGACCCACCTGCACCGCCATCGATCGGCTGATCGCCCCGCCCAGCGTCACCGTCACCACCAGCGCCACCGCCGCGAACACGGCCGCGAACCCCGGGTGCGTCGTCACCAGCCACGCCGGCACGCCAAACACCATCGCCGTCAACCCCCCCAGCACGCCCGACCCCTCGCTCGACCCAGGCACCAGCAGCGTCGGCACGCCGATCTCCAGCCGCAACGCCGACCCGATCGTCTGCTTGAACGCCGCCACCTCCCAGTCCACCAGCCGCTCGAAGATCAGGTACCCCCCGCCTCCCGAACCCTCGGGCACCGGCCCCCACGCCGCGTCCATCGCCGTCCCCAGCACGTAGATCAGCACCACCGCCAACAACCCCAGCACCAGCCGCGACGGCGAGAACGCCAGCCGGCACGCCGACAGCATCCGAACCGACGGCAGCACCTCGGCCCAATCGACCCCGTCCACGATCGACCGATGCGGGTCCGCGTCGCGCGTCGGCTCCGGGCTCTGCTCTGTCGCTGAACGGACGCGCTGCGGCATCCGCGGCATCATAGAGAACCCCGCCCCCGCGCCCCGGACGCCACCCCGGTGTCAGCCCCGCCGACGCAACAGCGACTCCGGCGACGCCAGGTCGGCCCGCGGCTCGCCCGCCGGGTCCGTCGCGCCGCCCGTCCCCTCGGCCGGCGGCACGTAGGCGCCCGACTCGATCGCCGCGATCTTGCTCACCCGCCGCTCGTGCCGCCCCCCGCTGAACTCGGCCGACACGAACACCATCACGATCCGCTCGATCAGCCGCATCCCCAGCAGGTCCGCCGGCAGGCACAGCACGTTCGCGTCCGCGTGGCTGCGCGCCTGCTCGGCGCCCACCTCGTCGTGCACCAGCGCCGCCCGAACGCCCCTGACCTTGTTGGCCGCGATGCTCATCCCGATCCCCGACCCGCACACCAGGATGCCCAGCTCCGCCGCGCCGTCCGCCACGGCCGACGACACCGCGTACGCCATGTCGGGGTAGTCGCTCGCCCGCTCGTCCCCACAGATCGACGACGCCACCCCGTGCCCCTGCTCGACCAACAACGCCATCACCCGGCGCGCCACGTCCACGCCGCGGTGGTCCGACCCGATCGCGATTTTCATCCGTTCAGTTCCTTGATGCGAGACGAGAGAGCCGCGCGGATCTGCTCCGCGGTGTCGCGGTACACGTCCTGCGTACCGCCAAACGGATCGTCGATGTCCGACCTCGGGTCGAGCCGCTGCGTCTTGCCCTTGGCCTCGGGCGCCATCGCCAGCACCGCGTTGCGGTGCGCGTCCGTCATCGTATAGATCAGGTCCGCCTCGGCCACCGCCTCCCGCGTCAGCGGCGTCGAGCGATGCCCGTTCAGCTCGGCCCCGTACGCCGCCGCCGCGACCGACGCCTCCTCCGTCGCCCGCTGACCCGCCCCGGCAAACACGCCCGCCGAGGTCACCTCCACGCCCTCCAGCCCAGGCGCGTGCACACCGCCCGCTTCGTCGAGCATCTGCCGCATGAACGCCTCGGCCATCGGCGATCGGCACGTGTTCCCGCTGCACACCATGACCACCCGAAGCATCATCCAATCAGTCTAACCCCGCCCCGCAACCCACGCCGACCGGTCATCTCCCCCCGACCCGTCAGTCGATCTCCGGCTCCACCTGCGTCGCCACCGCCCTCAGATAACGATCCAGGTAGTCGTCGCAGAACAGCTCCACCCCGCGCTGCGTCAGGGTCGACGTCGACCCCCACACGCTCACGTGCAGGTCCGTGAACTCGGGGTCCATCTGGATCACCACCTGCCGCTCGGGGTCCTCGATCGGGTCCGGCTCGGGCAGGAAGCTCGCGTAGTACTCCGTGAACGCGTTCTGCTCGGGCCCGCCGATCCCGATCGTCGGCAGACGCTGCCACGACTTGTGGTTCAGGTACGCCAGGTCGCTCACCACGATCGGCACCACCGGCTTGGCCATCACGTCCGAGTGCTCGCCGCACCACGCCACCACCCGGTCCGACATGTCGTACGCCAGCGGGCGGTCGTGAGCCTCGGGCTCCAGGCCCGAACCGGTCACGATCAGCAGCAGCGGCGCCTCGTCCAGCGACATCCCACTTCATGCTAACCCCAGAGCCGACCCGCGAGGCCGACCAACCCCGTTTTTCTACCCCGCCTCCACCGTCACCGCCCCCATCGACAACGCCACCGCCGCGATCCCCAGCACCAGCAGGAAACCCACCATGTCGGTCAGCGTCGTCAGGATCGGGCTGCTGACCATCGCCGGGTCGACCTTCATCGCCTTGAGCGCCAGCGGCAACGCCCCCCCCAGCAGCACCGCAAACACGCAGTTCAACGCGTACGCCCCGCCCACCGACCCCGCCAGCACCGTGTTGTTCCACAGCAGCAACACCAGGATCGCCAGGATCGTCCCAATCACCGCCCCGTTCACCAGACCCACCAGCAGTTCCGCCCGCCACACGCGGATCACGTCGCGGAACTCGACCAGGCCCAGCGACTGCTCGCGGATGCTCACCGCCACCGCCTGGTTCCCCGCCGCCCCCGACAGGTTCGCCACCATCGGGATGAACACCGCCAGCGCCGTCAGCTTCTCGATCACCGGCTCGAACGCCGCGATGATGCTCACCGCCGCGTAGCTCAACGCGATGTTCGGCAGCAGGAACAGCAGCCGCCGACCCGCGCGCCCGAGCACCGGCATCGACCGCACCTCCTCGCCGCCGACGATGCCGCCGAACTTCAGCAGGTTCTCCGACTCGCGCTCGCCCACCGCCTCGTGCACCGCGTGCCGCTGGATCACCCCCGCCAGCAAGCCGTCGTCGTCCAGCACCGGGATCGCCGAGAACGCGTAGCGGTCGAACATGTCCTCCAGTTCCTCGAGCGGGTCGTGCACGCTCGCCGTCACCGGGTCGCGCTTCGCCAGCTCCGCCAGACGCCGCCCGTGGTGCGCCAGCACCAGCGACCGCATCGGCACGACGCCGCTGAGATGCCCGCGGCCGTCCGTCACGTACACGTAACGCGACTCGTAGTGGTCGTACCGGTCGGCCTGGTCCTTGAGGTCCTGGATCACGTCCGCGACGTCGTCGCTCTCCTCGAACAGCAGGTACTCGGTGATCATCCGCCCGCCGGCCGTGTCCTCGCCGTAGACCAGCCGCTGACGCGCGTCCCGCGCCTCCTCGGGGTCCATCTCCTGCAGGACCTCCTCGGCGAAGGTGTCCGGCAGGTCGGCCAACACATCGGTCTGCTCGTCCGAGTCCAGCAGGTCGACGATCGCCGCCGCCTTAGGCGCGTCCAGCTCGTTGAGCATCTGCGCAGCAACGGTGTCGTCGAAGTGGCCGAGGATCGACGCAGCCAGGTCCGGGTCTTCCACCGCCAGCGCGTCGAGCATGGTCGTCCGCCGGTCCTCGTCGAGCCGGCTGACGGTGTAGGCCGTGTCCTCGGGCGCGATCAGCCGGACGAAGGTCGCCAGCGACTCGGGGTGCGCGTCGTCGATAACCTCGGCCAGCGCCGCGAGCGTGTCCGGCGAGAGTTCATCGAGCTCGGACGTGGTCGGCGGCGGGTCGGCCATGCGTCGGCATCATAAAGCCGGGCCCCGACGCCCGGCGTCACCCACGCGCGTCGAAGTGGTCCCGCCACACGTCCAGCCGACCGTGCCCCGTCAGGTCGAACTGCAGCGGCGTGATCGTCGTGTAACCGCCGAACAACGCGTGCACGTCCGTGTCCGGCAGCATCCGCTCGAACGTCAGGCTGTTGCTCACCCGATAGCGCACGCAGCCGTCGTCGTGCTCGGACACCGCGTAGGTCGTGACCGTCGGCCCGGTGTCCACGGGCACCACCACGATCCCCTCGGGCACGTCGCGCTCGTCGAGAATCGGCACGTTGATGTTCATCGCCGTGTGCCCGTGCATCGGCCCGGCCAGGACGCGATCGATCGCCGCCCGCGCGTGCTCCGCGGCGCTCCGCCAGCGGATGCCGTCCTTGTCGCCCAGGTGCAGGCTCACCGCGATCGCCGGCAACCCGATGAACGCCGCCTCCACCGCGGCGGCCACCGTCCCGGAGTACAGGACGTTCAGCCCCACGTTCGCCCCCGCGTTCATCCCGCTGATCACCACGTCCGGCCGCTCGCCACCGAGCAGGTGCTCGATCGCCAGCTTCACGCAGTCGGCCGGCTTGCCGTCGACCGCGAACCCCTCGAACGAGGCGACGCCGCCGCCCGACAGCCCGTTCAGCGCCACCCGCCGACGCCGCACCTCGACCGGCCGGTGGAACGTCACCGCGTGGCTCATCGCCGACTGCACCTCGGCCGGCGCCACCACCGTCACCTCGCCCAGCCCCTCGAGCGCGGCGTACAGCGCGCCAATGCCCGGCGCGTCGATCCCGTCGTCGTTGGTCAGGAGGATGCGCAAGCCGATCAGCCCGCGCTCGCCGTTGCCGCCTCGCCCGGCCCCGCCACCGGAGCCCCGCCCAGCGTCGCGCCCGACGCCCGGATCGCCTCGCTGCGCCGCATCACCCGGTCGATGTCGCCGCTGGCCACCGCCCGGTAGTTCTCCCGGAAGAAAAGCGTCCACGCCAGCCGGTCGTTGATCCTGCCCTGACTCGTGCTCCACCGGTCGAAGATCGAGCCCATGAACGCGTCCAGCGTCTCGACCACCTCGCCGCGGCGCGGGTGGCTCGGATCGGTCAACACCAACGTCCATCTCTGATCCAGGCCGGTCGGCCAGTCGATCGACAGCTCGGCCGGCATCGCGTGCAACAGCCCGTAGGCCTCGGCGTACTCGGCCTCGCTCCAGTCCCCGTCGCGCAGCCGCAGCCACGCCGCCTTGAGGTCGTCGTGCACGTCGATCCCCATGGCTTGCGTCAGCGTCGCCACGACGCCGAAGTAGTTGGGCGTGCCGTCCGGCACCGCCGCCGCGACGCCAAACGGATCGATCTCGGGGTCGGTCCACGTCGCCCGGTTCTCCGGCGTAAACAAGTCCGCCCGCACCGGCTGGCGACGCAGCTCGAACCGCGTCGGCCCGCCCTCGACGCCGAGCTTCCGCTGCCACAGGTTCTGCGCCTCCGGCGAGATCACCCACGCGATGTACTGCTCGGCCAGCTCGCGGTGCGGCGCCCCACGCAGCAGGCTCACGGGGTCCGCCGTCGTCACCGTCGTGCTCACCCGCTCGCCGCTCGCCACCGGCGCCGACGGATCGGCGTACCCCACGCGATCGCCGCCAATCGCGCCCGCCTGGTACCGACCGTAGAAATCGATGCACATCCCCGCCGCCGCCTCGCCCGCCGACGCGTCGACCGGCACCTTGCTCGAGCTCGCCGCGAAGTAACGCGCGTTCGCGAAGCTCTCCCGCAACACCTCCCACCCACGCTCCCACCCCAACCGACGCAGGATCACGTTGTACGTCTGCGCGATCGACCCCGAGTGCGACGGGTCCGCCAGCGCCACCCAGCCCGCCAGCCGCGGATCGGCCAGGTCCGTCCAATCCGCGGGCTCGGTCGCCCCGAGCATCTCGACGACGTCGCGGTTGTAAACGATCCCAAAGCTCGACAACGCCGTGCCGATCCACAGCCCCTCGGGGTGCACCAACGGTTCCCCGCCGATCGTCTCGCTCGGGAACGCCTCGGCCAGCAGCGCCGGATCGATCCGTGGCACCTCGCTCACCGGCTGCCTGCTCTCGCCCACCATCACGCCCGACGCCAGCTTGCCGTGGTCGTAGTCGCCACCACCAAAGAACAAGTCAATCCCCACGCCCTCGTCGAGCGCGTCCCGCGCGGCCAGCGCCCCGTATTCTGCGAGCGTCTGCTTGCGCAGGTCGCTCGTCCCGCCGGTCCGCCAGTCGATCGTGATCGGCGCCAGCCCCTGCTCGGCACGCCAGCGGTTGAACCCCGCGGTGAACTCGTGGCGGATCTGCTCGTTGTGCGGCGTGCGGACGATCAGACGCTCACCGTCCGAGGACGCCCGCGCCGTCGATTCGCCCGAGGCCAGCCGCAGCAGCACCGGGACCCCGACGATCAGCACCAGCAACGTCCCCATCACGACTCGACCGAGCGTCATGCCCATGGCCGGCAGCTTATCAATCGCGTGTCAGCCATCGGTGAGCCCACGCCGCCGCCGCCCGCTCGATCAGCTCGGGCCCGCGGCGCATCGCCTCATCGACCGACAACCCCGCCCCGATCGCCACCGCCTCGACGATCCCCGCGTCGGCCAGCGCCCATCCCGCCACGCCGACCGACCCCGCCAGCGCCACGCAAGGCCGCCCCGCCCCCCGCGCCGCCGCCGCCACCCCCGCCGTCGCCTTGCCCGACAGCGACTGATCGTCCAGGCGCCCCTCGCCCGTGATCACGACATCCGCCGCCGTCACGCGCTCGGCGAACCCCACCGCCTCCAACACCAGCTCGATCCCGGGCCGCAACCGCCCGCCCAGCAGCGCCACCGCGCCATAGCCAAATCCGCCCGCCGCCCCCGCCCCTACAAACGCGCCCGCCTCGCCCGCCACCTCCGCCAGCTGCGCCAACCCCGCATCGAGCAACGCCACCTGCTCAGCCGTCGCGCCCTTCTGCGGCCCGTACACCGCCGCCGCGCCGCGCTGCCCGCACAGCGGGTTGGTCACGTCGCACGCCACGCTCAGCTCCGCCGCCCCCGAGCCCAACCGCTTACGCAACCCCGACCGATCGACGCCCGCCACCTCGCTCAGCAGCCCGCCGCGCATCGGCTCCCCGATCACCGAGCCGTCCGCCCGGGTAAACACCACGCCCAACGCCTGCGCCGCCCCTGCCCCGCCGTCGTTCGTCGCGCTGCCGCCCAGCCCGAGCACCACGCGCTCGACCCCCGCTCGAAGCGCCGCGTCGATCAGCTGCCCCACGCCGTAGGTCGTCGTCCGGGTCGGGTCGCGATCCGCCTCGGGAACCAGCGTCAGCCCCGCCGCCTCGGCCATCTCCACCACGCCGACCGCCCCGCCCGCGACCAACCCCCACCGCGCCGACCGCGCCTGCCCCAACGGACCCACGACCTCCAGCGTCCGCGCCTCCCCCGATGCGTCCGCCGCGAGCAGCGTGTCCAGCGTCCCCTCCCCGCCGTCGGCGATCGGGCACGCGTCGATCGTCACGCCCGCCTCGCCCACCGCCGACCGCAACCCACGAGCGATCGCCGCCGCGGCCGTCACCGCCGTCATCGACCCCTTGAAGCTGTCGGGCGCCACCAGCACGCGCATCGCCAAACCCTACCGCACTACCCTGCGGCGATGCCCGGCCGGCCCGCCCCCCTCGACACCGTCACCGAGCTCGATCGCGCGATGATGCGCCACGCGCTCGCCCTCGCCGAACAAGCCGCCGCCGCCGGCGAAGTCCCCGTCGCCGCCGTCGTCTACCCCAACCCCACCGACGCGGCCGCCCCGCCGACCGACCTCGACCCCGTCGCCGCCGCCCACAACCGCCGCGAGCTGGACAACGACCCGACCGCGCACGCCGAGGTCCTCGCCCTCCGCGACGCGGCCCGCCGACTCGGCACCTGGCGGCTCACCGGCCACAGCGTGGCCGTCACGCTCGAGCCCTGCCCGATGTGCGCCGGCGCGCTGGTCAATGCGCGGATCGATCGACTGGTCTACGCCGCCGACGACCCCAAGATGGGCTGCGCCCGCACCCTGCACCGCCTCTGCGACGAGCCCCGCTTCAACCACCGCATGGCCGTCCTGCCCGAAGTCATGGCCGACGAGGCCGCCGAGCTACTCCGCGACTTCTTCCGCGCCCGCCGCGGCTGACGCGCGGGCCCGCTCGATCGAGCGCTGACGAAGCTCCAGCATCGACGGGATCATGTAGCAGCACGCCCCCAGCGTCAGCGCGATGCCCAGCGACATGACAAACCCCAGCCCGGCGATCCCGCGGTGGCTGGCGATCATCAACGCGCCAAACCCGATGATCGTCGTGTAGCTCGTGAGCGCAATCCCCTTGCCCGTCCCGCTCGCCAGACCCAGCGGCCGCTGCGTCGGCTCCTGGCGATAGCGGTGCATCAGGTGCACGCCCGCATCAACGCCGATCCCGAACAGCAGCGGCAGCACGATGATGTTCGCCGGGTCGATCGGGTCATCCAGCCAGCCCATCACGCCCAGCGTCACCCAGAACGCCATCAGCGTCGGCACCAGGCACATCAGCGCGTCGTCCGGCCGACGGAAGTCGATCCAAAGGATGATCGCCACCGCCCCCAGCGCCAACGCCCCCGCCCACAGGTAAGACCGCACGATCAACGCGTTGGACTCGTACACCTGCACGATCACCCCCGTCACGTCCGGGTCGACCGACTGCAACTGACGCACGAACTCGCCCAGGAACCGCGGGTCCAGCGGCGACTCGACCCCGTCGGTCAACCGCGGGAACACCTCCAGCGCCAACCGCCGCTGCCCGTCCCAGGTCGCCACATACGGCCGAGTCAACGCATCCGGCAACGCATCCAGCCCCATCGGCTCGGGGTCGACCGCCTCCTCGATCCGACGCACCGCCTCGGATCGCCAGGCGCGGTAGTCGCCCCGGAGCCGCCCCGCCCGCGCCAACGCCAACGCCTCGTCGGAAGCGCTCAACCGCGCGGTCGCCGACGACAGTGCCCCCTGCGCCGCGACCAGCGCCGGCCGCGCCTCCGCCGGCGTCGTAAACCCCGCCAGCGTCAACAACCCGCCCCACCGACCCAGCGTCGATCGCAACGCCGCCAAGTCGTCGGGCGTGACCGCGCCGGGGTCGGCGGCGTCCACCGTCGGCAACGCCGCCCGCAACGCCTCCAGCCGGTCGAGCTTGGCTCGCTCGTCGCGCGGGATCGCCAACCCCACGCCCCCCAGCCCCTCCACCGTCGGCAACGCGAGATACCTCTCGGCCAGCCGCCGCGCCGTGTCCATATCCGCCACCACGCTCACGCCGAAGTAGATCGACTGCGCCCCGTCACGCTCGATCCGCTCAGCCCACTCCACGCTCTCCACCCCCCGCGGCATCAGGTCGGCCAGATTGAAGCTGTACCGCACCCGCGTCACGCCGAACCACGCCGCCACCAGCACCGCCGCCGTGATCGCCAGCGTCAGCCACGGCCGACGCGCCGCCACCGCCGACCACCCCTCGACATATACGTGCACCCGGCGCGCGTGCATCGGCTTGACCTTCCCCGTCGCGTGACGCAGCAGCCGCAGCAACGCCGGCAGGACCGTGAACATCGACAGCAGGCACAGCAACACCCCCACCGCCGCGATGTGCCCCATCTCCGCCACCCCCGTGAACTCCGTCAGCATCGTCGTCGACAGCGCCGCCGCCGTCGTCAACGCCCCCGTCACCACGCCCGGCCCGGCGACCTCCAGCGTGTCCTGCAGCGTCGCCGCGAACCCCTCGGGCCCGTCAGGATGATCGTGCCGCACCCGCTCGAACCGGCTGAGCAAGTGAATCCCGAAATCCACGCCCAGCCCCAGCAGGATCACCGCGAACACGACGCTGATCACCTGCAGGTGACCGATCGCCAGCGTCAGATACCCGAACGCCCACGCCATCGCCACCAGCAGCGACACCATCAGGATCGCCGGCGTCCGGAACGACCAAAACGCCACGATCATCAGCGTCGCGATCAGCAACGCGGCCACGATCGACGCCCGCGTCGAGTCCCGCTCGGCCGCCTCCGTCTCGTCGGCCTCCACCACCTCGATCCCCGTCAGCCCGACGTCGAACGCCGGGTTCGCCGCCTCGACCTCCGCCACGACCTCGCGCACCTGCGCGATCGCCGCCTCGTACGGCAGGATCCCCGCCCCGCCCGACTCGTGCATCGGCGTCACCCGCAACAGCAGCAGCCGACCGTTGGGGGTCTCGAAGTACTGATACCCTCCCACCCCCATCAGCTCGTCCATCGCCTCGCCGAACGGGTTGGGCTCGTGCGTCGATCGCTCGTCGGACAGCCCCGCGTCAATCGCCTCGAACAACGCCGCCAGCCCGGCCAACTGCTCGGCCGTCTCGGTCGCAGACATCCCCCCCGCGCCCCCGCGCAACGCCGCCCCCGCCTCGGCCGACGCCGACTCCAGCAGGTCGACCACCGTCGGCGACGACATCACCGGCCCCGCCTGCGCCAGCATGCCCACCGCCTCGTCGAACGACGCCCCGTCCAGCAGCCGGATCGCCTCGCCCGACACACGACTCACGTCGATCCGCCACGTCACTCGCGCCACCGCCGGAAGCCCGCTCAGCCGCTCGCCCAGCTCGTCCGCCAGCCGCCGCGCCCCCGCCACGTCCGCCGCCGGGTACACCGCCGCCCCGTCAGGCCCGCCGTCGCGACGGTGCGTGTCGATCACGACCATCAAGTCGGCGTTGCCCGGGAAGTGCTCCTGCCACTGGATGAACCGCTGGTTCCACGCCAGCTCCGGCGAAATCAGGTCGTTGCGGTTGGACTGGAACGTCAGGTGCGTCGCCGCGTACACCACGCCAAGCAACGCCAGCAGCAGCCCGATCGCCAGCACCCGACGCGGGTGGTACGCCACCACGCGCGACCAACGCCCCAGCAACTCGTGCCGCCAACGATCCAGCATCGCGAGAGTCTACGGGCCAGCCCCGTCCGGGCTCACCCCACGTCCACGAGGCCCATCGTCGCGCCGTACTCGCGCATCAGCAGCCGGCGCAACGTCGCGTGCTCTTCGCCCTTCAACTCGGGGTCGGCGTCGATCAACGCCCGCGCCTCGCGCCGGGCGGCCGACAGCAGGTCCATGTCCTTGCCCAGCTCGGCGATCCGCAGCGGCAACGCCCCGTGCTGCCGCGTGCCAAACAGCTCGCCCGTCCCGCGGATCTCCAGGTCCAGCTCGGCGATGCGGAACCCGTCCGTCGTGCTCGTGATCGCCTCGAGCCGACGCTGCGCGTCGTCAGTGGTCGGGTCCGCAACGAACACGCAAAGGCTCTGTCGACCGTCGCTGTTCCGCCCCACCCGACCGCGCAGCTGGTGCAGCTGAGCCAGCCCGAACCGCTCGGCGTGCTCGATCACCATCACCGTCGCGTTGGGCACATCCACACCGACCTCGATCACCGTCGTCGCCACCAGCACCGCCGCGTCCCCCCGGCGGAACGCATCCATCACCCGCTCCCGCGCTGTCCGCTTCAGCCGCCCGTGCGCCGCCGCTACCCGATGCTCAGGCCCGAGCCGATCGCGCAGCTCCTTGACCATCGCCTTCACGCTCGCCAGCTCGCTCTGCGGTCCGCTCGGCTGCCTCTCCCACGCCTCGCTCATCACCCCTAACTCATCACTTTTCTCCTCGCCCACCAACGGCACCACCACATACGCCTGCTCCCCACGCTCCAGCCGAGTCTTCAGATACCCATACACCTCGTCCCGCGTCTCCCGCCCGACCCAGCGATTCACCACCGGCGTCCGGCCGGGCGGCAGCTGATCGATCGTCGCCACGTCCAGGTCCCCAAACACCGTCAGCGTCATCGACCGCGGGATCGGCGTCGCCGTCATCACCAGGTGATGCGGCACCACCTCGCGTCCGCGCTCGTCGCGCTTCCCCACGCCACGCATCGCCCCGCGCTGCCCCACCCCGAACCGATGCTGCTCGTCGATCACCACCACCGCCAGGTCGCGAAACCCCGCCGCCCGATTCATCACCGCGTGCGTCCCCACCACCACATCCGCACCCCACACGTCCGCCCGTCCCTCCCGCGCCGTCGCCCCCGTCACCAGCCCGACGCTCACCTTGCTCGACGCCAGCATCCCGCGGATCGATGCGTAGTGCTGCTCCGCAAGCAACTCCGTCGGCGCCACCAACGCCGCCTGCTTGCCCGCCATCACCGCCCGCAGCATCGCGTCCAGCGCCACCACCGTCTTGCCCGCACCCACGTCCCCCTGCAACAACCGATTCATCGGCAGGTCGCGCGCCAGGTCGTCCGCAATCAGCCCGACCGCCTTCCGCTGCGCCTCGGTCAGCGAGAACGGAAACACCCCCGCGATCTGCGCATCCACCGCCTCGTGACGCTCCAGCGCCGGCGCCACCAGGTGCTCGGCGTTGAACCGCCGCTTCATCGCGATCCCCAGCTGCAACAGAAACAACTCGTTGAACGCCAACCGCCGCCGCGCCGACTTGGACGCGTCCATGTCCGCCGGCCGGTGAATCATCCGCCACGCCTCCGCCAGCACCGGTAGCGCCAGCCGCTCTCGCATCGCCACCGGCAGTGGATCGCTCATCTCATCCAACACCCCCGAGTCCAACGCCGCCCCCACCGCCTTCTCGATCGCCCAGCTCGGCAGCCCCTCCGTCGCCGGATACACCGCCCGCCACCGATCCTCCAGCGGCGCAAGCCCATCCCCGGTCGAAGCATCCTCCGCCCCGTCCTCGCCCGGCTCCCGCACCGCCTCCCAACGCGGCTGCGACATCGACACCCCCCCACCCGCCCCGCGCTTCACCTTCCCCTGCACGCGGATCGCGTCGCCGGGATGAATCCGCTCCGCCAGCCAACGCATGTTGAACCACGTCACCCGCAGCGTCTCCCCCGCCTCGTCCCGCAGCGTCGCCGCAAACCGCCCCGGCCGACGCCCCATCCCCCGCGTCCACTGACAGCTCGTCACCGCCCCCCCCCCGCGCCCCCCCCCCCCCACCCCCCGCCCACCCCCGACTCCGCCGCCTCCCGCTCATACCGGCTCGGGTAATGCCGCAACAAATCCAACACGCTGACCACCCCCAGCCGCGCAAACGCCTCCACCGCCCGCTCACTGACCCCCGCCAGCTCCCCCACCCGACTCGTCAGCGACAACGCCTCCGCCATCCACCGATCCTAATCCCACGCCCACAACACCACCGATCCGCCGACCCCGGACCCTAAGCCAATCGAAAGCGCAGCGCCCGGTTGGGTCGCCTCCCCAAAAATCACCCCACCGCCCAAGCCCACGCTCTGCGAGCGCGGGTCACCGCACCCGCACCACCGCCTCATCACCCGCCGCCCACACCCGATCCCCCGCCCCCGCTCGGATCGCGTGAGTCCCCGTGAACCGCCCGAACGCCGGCAGCACCCCCACCCGCTCGCCCACCCAATAGCACGCCGCCTTCTCCGCACCCCGCCGACCCCGACCCCAACCCTTCAGCACCACCGCCGGGTGCAGGTGCCCCGCCCACACATACCCCCGCTCGTCTTCCATCGGCTCGTGACGCCATACAAACGGCCCGTCCACCGCCCCCTCGCCCACCACCTCGATCCCCATCGACTCCGCCATCGGCCACGCCGACCGATCGTGATTCCCCCGCACCAACACCACCGACAGCCTCGCCCGCGACGCCAGCCAATCCGACAACACCCCCCGCACCGCGTCACGCTCCGCCACGACGCCGTGGAAAAAATCACCCAGCACCACCAGCCGCCGCGCCCCCACCGCGTCGATCAACCCGCCCGCCCGGCCAAGGTCCGCGTCCGCCAGCCCCGTCGGCATCGGCACCCCCGCCCGGCGAAACACGTCGACCTTCCCCAGATGCAAATCCGCCACCACCACCGTCGACCGCCCGGGCCACCACACCGCCCGACCCGGCAGCAGCCACACCACCTCCCCGTTCGGGTCTGCCTCAACCTTCCCGCCAGGAAGCCCACGCTTTAAGAGCGTGGGCACGACGACCCGCACCGCCCCCGCCACGCCACACCCCGGCTCCGCCATCGCATCCATGCTCATCCACCCACTGAACAAAAACCCACCACCCCCGTCAACCCCCGGTCCCCCATTCCGCACTCATCATTCCATACTCATAATTCTTCAAGCTCCGCCGCCGCCCGACGCACCCGCGCCTCCCACGTCTCGCTGCTCACCGTCTCCGCTCGCAACCGATCCGCCCACAGCGGGAAACTCAACGGCGTCAGCCGATCGACCTCCACCCGCACGATCGGCCGACGCTCCAAACCCACCAAGGCCGCCCGAAGACGATCCACCTCCAGCTGCCGCTCCAGCACCTCCCGCTCCGCCTGCTTTAGCAGCAGATTCCCCGGATCGAACTCCGTCAGCACATCAAAGAACATCTCGCTGCTCGCCTGCAGGTGGCGCCCGCTCTTGCGCATCCCCGGAAAGCCCGGCACCACCAGCCCCGCCACCCGCGCCACCTCCCGGAACGCCCGACGCGCCAGCACCGTCGTGTTCATGCACGCCAGCAAGTCCTCCAGCAATCCCTCCTCCGCCAACACCGCCCGCCACTCGTCGTCCGCCAGCCCCACCGCGTCCGGGCTGCTCAGCTCGATCCCGTAGTCGTTCACGTTCACCACCAGCGACCGCTCCGCCGACGACGTAAGCCGATGGCTGATCAACGCCCCCAACCCCTCGTGCACCAGCCGGCCCAGGAACGGATACAGGTAATAGTGATCCCCGTCCCGCAGCCGCACCCGCTCGATCAAGAGCTCACCCCGACGCGGCAGCCGCGACACCGCCCGCTGCAGCTCCAGCAACGGCCGCATCGACGCCATCGCCTCGTCCGCGACCACCCCGTCATCAAACTCGCCGAACCTCGCCAGCACCGAGTCCGCCAGCCGCGTGCTCAACGGGAAACGACTCCCACCCCACCGCGGCACCGTCGCCTTCTTCCCCTTCGCCGGCCGCACCTGGGCCGTCATCTCTCGCAGCCGCACGAACTCCAGCAACCGCCCCGCAAACACAAATCGCTCACCGGGCTTCAACCGCCCGACAAAACTTTCCTCCACCGTCCCCAGCCGCCGCCCGCTCACGTACGCCAGCGTCACCACCACGTCGCCCGTGATCGTGCCGATCGTCATCCGGTGCGTCCGCTCGATCGCCGGCGTCGCGATCCCCCACCGCCCTCCTTGCGCCTTGATCCGCTGGTACTCCGGGTACGCCCCCAGCGCCGCCCCACCCTTGGCCGCGAAGTCCATCACCCAGCCCCACTGCTCCTCGGTCAGCACCGAATAGCTCGCCGCCGTCTTCACCTCCCCCATCAACTCTTCCGCCACGAACCCACCCCCCGCCGCGCACGTGACCACGTGCTGCGCCAAAACATCGAGCGGCGCAACTAACGGCTCGCGTGGCTCGACCCGTCCCGCCTCCAACGCCGCCCGCGCCGCCGAGAACTCCATCAACTCAAACGCGTGGCTCGCCACGCACACCACCTCGCTCACCCCGCCCGGCCGGTGCCCCGATCGACCCGCCCGCTGGATCAACCGCCCCACGCCCTTCGGGCTCCCCAGCTGCATCACCCGGTCCACCGTCGGAAAGTCCACCCCCAGGTCCAGGCTCGACGTGCACACCACCGCCGACAGCTCTCCCGCCGCCAGCATCCCCTCGACCCGCTCACGCAACTCGCGCTCCAACGACCCGTGATGGATCGCCACCTTCCCGATAAGCGACGGATCAAACTTGAGAATCGCCTCGAACCATCGCTCGCACTGCGCCTTGGTGTTCGTGAACACCAGGCTCGTTCGCGCCGAACGAATCCGCTCCACCACCGGCCCCACCATCGTCAGCCCCATGTGCCCCGCCCACGGAAACCGCTCGATCGACTCGGGCAACAGGATGTCCAGCTTCACCGCTTTCTCGCTCGGCCCCTTCACCACCCGGTGCGGCCGCACCCGCCCCGCGCGATCTACCCCCACCAGGCAACGCGCCGACTCCTCGATGTTCCCCAGCGTCGCCGACAACCCCCACGTCCGCAGCCCCCGCCCACGCTCCCGACCCCACCGCCGCAACCGCGACAACGCCAGCTCCGTCTGCGTCCCCCGCTTGGTCCCCATCAACTCGTGCCACTCGTCCACCACCACCAGCCGCAGCGTCGCGAACAACTCCCGCGCATCCCCGTAACTCAACAGCAGCGTCAGGCTCTCCGGCGTCGTCACCAGCACCGTCGGCAACCGCTTGCGCTGACGCTTCTTCACCGAAGACGACACATCCCCCGTCCGCAACTCCGCCGTCCAACCGCCGTCACCAGCCAAGCCCGCCGCCTCCATCGGCCGAGTCAGCGACCGCAGCGAGTCGTTCGCCAGCGCCCGCAACGGCGTCACCCACAACGCCCGCAATCGCTCGCCTTCGCCCTTCTGACCCTCCAGCACGCCTTCGGCCACCGCCCCCAGCCAAGCCGCCAGCGTCTTGCCCGTCCCCGTCGGCGCATGAACCAGCCCCGACCGCCCCTCGGCGTACGCCCGCCACGCCTGCTGTTGAAACAACGCGGGCTCGTAACCCGCCGAGCGCATCAACCCCGACGCGACCTTGACTACCGCCTCGGGATCGCTCATCGCAGCATCGCCTCGAGCGTCTCCAGCCGATCCGCGTCGGCCGCCGCTTTGTCGTCGCGGATGCGCAGCATCCTCGGAAACCGCAACGCCACCCCGCTGCGGTGCCTGTCGCTCCGCGCCAGTCCCTCGAACCCGATCTCGAATACACGCGCCGGCTCCACCACCCGCACCGGCCCGTGCCGACCCACCGTGTGCCCCCGCACCCAGCGATCCACCGACTCGATCTCGTCGTTCGTCAGCCCCGAGTACGCCCGCGTCACCGGCACCAGTTCCCCATCCCGCCAGCACGCGAACGTGTACGCCGTGAACAACCCCGCGCGACGCCCGGACCCCTGCTCGGCCTGAACCAGCACCGCGTCCACCGTGTACGGATCGACCTTCCACTTGAACCACCCGCCCCGCACCCGCCCCACCTCGTACACAGCGTCCCTCCGCTTCAGCATCACCCCTTCCGTGCCACGCTCGCGTGCCGAATCCTTCAACGCCTCCACCTCGCCCCAGCTCGCCGGTTCAAGCAACGGCGAACGTCCGATCGGCGAGTCCCCATCGAGCCCGTGCGTCACGTCGACCAGCAAGTCATCGAGTTCAGCCCGACGCTTATCCGTGGTCTGCGACCGCAGATCGACGCCGTCCAACTCCAACACGTCGTACGCCATAAACCGCACGGCCAACCGGTCAAACAGCGTCAGTTCCACCCGCTTGCGACCGATCCGTGTCTGAAGATCGGCGAACGAACCCACCCCCTGTTCGCCCCACGCCAGCAGCTCGCCGTCCAGCACCACATCCCGCGGCAACGCCTGCACCGCCTGCACCACCTCCGGGAACGCCTCGGTCACCAGCTCCTCCCCACGCGACCAGACCCACACCTTCCCCTCCCGCCGGATCACCTGCCCGCGGATGCCGTCCCACTTCCACTCCACGCGCCAGTCCGTCACGCTGCCCAGCTGTTCCGTCGGCAAATCCAGGGCATACGCGAGACAGAACGGATACGGCCTCCCCCCGTCGCTCGCCAACCCCTCGCCCGACAGCAGCGCCGCAAACGATTCCCCCGTCGGCTGCCACGACCCCGACAGCCGGTGCGCCATCTCCGCCGGCTCCACCCCCGCGACCTCGGCCAATGCCCGAGTCACCAGCTTCTTCGACACGCCCACACGAAACGCCGTCGAGATGAGCTTGTGATAAACAAACCGCTGTCGCCGATCCATCACCGCCCACGCCGCCTCCACCACCGCCCGCCGCTTCTCCTCCGGCAGCACGCCCAAAGGCAACACCCGATCCTCCACCACACGCCACAGCGGCTCGTCGGTCCCGTCAACTTCTTCATCCGGCAAAATCAAACTCAACGTTTCCGATAAATCGCCGACCACTGAATAAGACCGATCGATCAGCCAGCTCGGGTAGCCCGTCCGCTGGGCTGCCCACCGACGCAGCAGCCGCGACGGCGTCCCCCGCACCAGCTTGCGCCCCATCAACGCCGACAACGCCCACGCTCCGCTACGCGGATCGACGCCCGTGAAATAGTCACGCAGCGCTGCCATCTTCGCGTTCGTCGCGTTGCTGGCGTCCAGGCGCTCGAACAGCTCGGTGAACCGACGCAACGCTCGCCTTACCCTTCCCCGCCCGGCTGGGCGTCGCCGCCCTCGCCCTCGTACCGGGCCGGCACGACGAACGCGTCCGTGTCCCGCTCTTCACGCAGGTAACGCACCAGCTCTTCGCGATACCCGTGCGTTACCCCGACCCGACAGGCCCCCGTGGCCGCGATCGCGTCCAGCAGCCCCGGCCAGTCCGCGTGGTCCGACACCACGAACCCCCGATCGACCGCCCGGAACCGCCGCCGTCCGCGCACCGCCATCCAGCCCGACGCCAGCGCCGCCGACATCGGCCTCAGCTTTTTCACCCACGCCGTCCCGTTCGCCGACGGCGGCGCGATCACCAGCAGCCCCGTCCCCGCCTTCTTCGCGGCCTTCACCGCCTCCACCGTCGCGTGCGCGGTCTCGGGCAGGTCGATCCCCGCCTGCCGATACGCCTCGGTCAGCCCCCGCATCGCGCCGTGCTCCAGGATCGGCCCCAGCCCCTCATCGACTCCCCGCCGCAGCCCCGCGAGCAGCCGTTGCGCCTTGCCCAGCGCGTAGGCGTACACCACCGTCGTCCGCCCCGACTCGGCGTTGCCCCGCCACCAATCGATCATCCCGTCGAACACCCCGTCCGCGTCCGGCCAACGGTAGATCGGCAGCCCGAACGTGCTCTCGGTGATGAACGTGTCGCACGCGACAGGCGCGAACGCCGCGCACGTCGGGTCCGGCTCGACCTTGTAATCCCCGCTCACCACCGTCACGCCCCCGCCTCGCTCCATCGCACCTGCCGCCTCGACGCGCACCTGCGCCGAACCAAGCAGGTGACCCGCCGGGTGCAGCGACACCCGCGCCGCCCCCTCGTCCCACGCCTGGCCGTAATCGCGCGTCTCGATCCGCGCCCCCGCCTGCACCCGCCGACGCAGCACCCCGGCCCCGACCTCGGCGCACACGTACGCCCCACACCCCGGCACCGCGTGATCGCTGTGCGCGTGCGTGATCACCGCCCGCTCCACCGGCGACCACGGGTCGACGTGAAACCCGCCTCTGTCGCACCACAGCCCCCGCTCGCTAACTTGGATCAGGCCCGCGACCATGCCGGCCATCGTAGGACGTCTCTTCTACCTTCAAGAAGCCCGGCCCCCGCGTCGCGGCCAACCTTCCCTATGCGCGACGCGATCGCCTCCGACTCGGCATCCACCGGCAGCCCACCGCCCGTCGGCCCCAAGCCCCCCTCGCCCGCGGCCGCCTTCGTCGCCCACGCCATCACCACGCTGGCGGTGGCCTCGCTGATCTCGCTCGCCGTCGCGGTGGGGTGGGTCGTCCCCTCGTTCCGCCACACGTTCGCCGACTTCGACGTCGCGATCCCCGCCCTGACCGTCGCCGTGCTCAACGTCTCCGGCCCGCCGGGCGGGGTCGCCCTCGGCGCCGTCGCGATCGCGCTCGTCGTCGTCTCGATCGCCGGTCGACGCAGGCCGACCGCGGTCGCGCTACTAGCGATCTTCGCGCTGCTCGCCACGATGCTGGCATCGGTGATCTGCGTGCTGGCCGTGGCGATGCCCCTGGTGAAGGTCATGCAGTCGGTCGCCTGACGCGACCCACCCCGGCCGTTTCTCGAACGCTTTCACCACTCGACGAACTCCCCTACACTGCGAGGTTCCGGCGGCCCGCGTCGCCGATGCCTTGATCGCGTAGCTCAGTTGGATAGAGCGGCTGCCTCCGGAGCAGCAGGTCGCAGGTTCGAGCCCTGCCGCGATCGTTCGCTCGCGACTCGGCGCACCGAGGCGACCGAAGCTCAAGCTACGTCTGCAGTTCGCCGCCGGTGTTCATCGACAGCACCATCGCGATGAAGACGCCGACGATCGCGAGGAAGGCGACGACGCCGAGGATGAGGTTCAGGCGGGCCTTCGGTCCGTTCTGCCAGATGCGGCCGACCGGGGCGACGACGAAGAACATCACCAACCCGATGAGCGCCAGCGTCAGCACGGCCGCGGAGGTGATCGTCAACGCGTTCACCTGCGGGTTCAGGCCGAACACGTTCTGTTGAGCAAGCAGCAGCGACATCGTTGCCCCCGGGTCAGGCGTCCCGATCCGTGATCATCAGTCGGATGAGGTCGATCAACTCCTGCACGCGCTCGGCCCGCGTCTGCACGGGCTCGTCGTCGTCGTTGTCCTGGAAGAGATCGCCGGCCCCGCCGTCGGACACGCCGTTGAGAACCTGATTGAGGTCGAGCTCTGGGGCGTTGTTGAAATCGCGGATGGGCATGAGGTCGCCGCGGACGTCGTAGATGCGGGTGACCATGCGTTGGTCGAGCTGGCGACGGGTCGAGGTGGTGACGATACCGCCCTCGATGGCGTAGTCGATCGGGTCGAACTCGGTGCTGACCTGTTGCAGGGCGCGGCGGAGGACGATTCCGGCGGGGACGTCGTTGAGGACGAGCTCGACCGAGGCGTCGCGCGGCACGCCGGCCTCCTCGAGGCGGTTCCAGCGGACGTCGACGTTGACGCCGGTCAAGGCCCGGACGTAGGCGATGGCCTGCTCGAGGGGGACGCCGCGGAAGTCGACCGAGATCGGCCGGTTCAGCCGGGCCTGGGTGCGTCGCTCGGCCTCGGCCGAGAGGGATTGGCCGCAGGCCACGCCCGCCGCGACCGCGACAAGCGTCGTGAAGGCAACCGCGAGCACTCGTGGCGTCGACCGCATACCCGCATTGTACGGGGGCAGCGCGGTCTTCCAAGGGTCGCGTCAGCCGTGGACGGCGACGGTGAGCCCGGCGAAAACGATGGAGACGATGGAGACGAGCTTGATGAGGATGTTGAGCGACGGCCCGGAGGTGTCCTTGAAGGGGTCGCCGACGGTGTCGCCGACGACGCCGGCCTTGTGGGCGTCGGAGCCCTTGCCGCCGTGGTGGCCGGCCTCGATGTACTTCTTGGCGTTGTCCCACGCGCCGCCGGCGTTGGCCATGAAGATCGCCACGCCGAACCCGCAGACCAGGGTGCCCGCGAGCATGCCCATCACGCCCGCGACGCCGAGCAGCACGCCCACGAGGATCGGCACGACCACGGCCAGCAGCGTCGGCACGACCATCTCGCGCAGCGCCCCGCTGGTCGAGATCGCGACGCAGTTGGCGTAGTGCGGGTAGGACTCGCCATCGACGTCGACCTCGTCGGGCCAATGGGTCGGGTCGGCGATGTCGGCGTCGGACATGCCGTTCTTGCGGAACTGCTCGCGCATCACGCCGAACTGCCGGCGGCACTCGTCGATCATCGCGAAGGCGGCGCGGCCGACGGCGTTCATGGTCATCGCGCAGAAGACGAAGACGAGCAGGACGCCGATGAAGAGCCCGCCGAGCACGGAGGGGTTGATGAGCGTGACGTTGAACTTCTCCATGACCGCGTTGATGTTGGCCAGGCCGTCCGTGGAGGCGATCGTGGCGGCGTACGCGGCCAGCAGGGCCAGGGCGGTGAGCGCCGCGGAGCCGATTGCAAAGCCCTTACCGGTGGCGGCGGTGGTGTTGCCCAGGGAGTCGAGCATGTCGGTGCGCTCGCGGACCTCGGGGGGCTGGTGGGTCATCTCGGCGTTGCCGCCGGCGTTGTCGGCGATCGGGCCGTAGGCGTCGGTGGCCAGGGTGATGCCGAGCGTCGAGAGCATGCCGACGGCGGCGATGCCGACGCCGAAGACGCCCAGCAGGGGCTCGCTCGCGCCGCCGGCCGACCAATACGCGGCCATGATGGCGACGACGACGGTCAGCAGCGGGACCCACGTCGAGAGCATCCCCTCGGCGATGCCGGCGATGATGACCGTCGCCGGGCCCATCTCGGCCTGCTCGCTGATCATCTGCGTGGGGTGGTGCTCGTAGCTGGTGAAGTGCTCGGTGCCCCAGGCGATGACCAGCCCGGCGAGCAGCCCGGCAACGATCGAGCCCCACAGGCCGTACCAATGAACCTCCTCGATCCCGCCGACGAGCAGCCAGAGGATCGCGGCCGAGCCGGCGACGATCATGCCCGAGCTGACCCACACGCCCTTGTGGAGGCTCTTGAGCAGCTGAGCGAAGCTAGCGTTCTCGTCGGCGCGGACGGTGTAGATGGCGACGACCGAGCAGAGGATGCCCAGGCCGGCGAGCGTCGGGGCGACGACGACGAGCTGGATGGCCTTCCAAGCGTCGTCGGCGGCGCCGAAGCCGAGCGCGACGGCGGCCGACGCGGCCAAGGCCATGGCGGCGAGGATCGAGCCGTAATAAGACTCGTAGAGGTCGGCGCCCATGCCGGCGACGTCGCCGACATTGTCGCCCACGTTGTCGGCGATGGTCGCGGGGTTGCGGGCGTCGTCCTCGGGGATGCCGGCCTCGACCTTGCCAACGAGGTCGGCGCCGACGTCGGCCGCCTTGGTGTAGATCCCCCCGCCGACGCGCGCGAACAACGCCTGCAACGAGGCGCCCATCGCGAAGCTCAGCGTCAGCGTCGTCACCCGGTTGAGCACGCTCAGGTCGGTCAGGTCGCTGAACAGCCCGAGCACGAAGAACCACACCGACACGTCGAGCAGCGCAAAACCGGTGACGCACAGCCCCATCACGGCGCCCGCGCGAAAGGCGACCTTGAGCCCCTCGTTGAGCGATTGCTTGGCGGCGTGGGTCGTGCGGGCCGAGGCGTTGGTCGCGGTCCTCATGCCCAGGAACCCGCAGAGCCCCGAGAGGACGGACGCGATCGCGACGCCCACGAAGGTCATCTGCTGCTGCAGGCCGACGATCCCCATAACGGCGAGCACGACCGCGAGCACGGCGACGACGATGTAAACGACGCGCGCCTGACGGCCGAGGTACGCGTACGCGCCGTCGCGGACGGCCTGCGCGATGCGCACCATCTTCTCGTCGCCCTCGGAAGTCTTCATGAAGCCTCGATAGAAGACGACCGCCATGACCAGCGCGACCACCGCGCCGATCGGCGCGAGGTAAAAGGCGGGGGGGAGGGTGTCGACGCCGGCGAAGGCGGGGGCGGGGACCGCCGACGCGAGGACGCCGAGGCCGACGGAAGAGCGTTGGGCAGGGGCCATGCGATGCTCCCGGTTGGGATTTGAATCGCGTTCGATGGTAGTCGTTATCCGATCGAGTGACGGGGTCGATCCCACCTTCGGCACCCCCGGATCGACCCTAATCACGAGCAAGGAATTTCCCCCAATGACACCGCCTGTTAATCTTGCTGACGGCTTGCGTGAACGCGGTATTGGCCGCGAACCATTGAGGAGACAGCCGGTTTGACCACCGCGTTGCGCGACCTGGGCGCCCCGGCGGAGATCGACGCGATCGATCCACTCGCACACCCGCTGCAGGCCTACATCGACGAGCTGCACGAGCGGCACCTGGCCTGCCGCGAGGGCCAGGTCGCCGACTACATCGCCCAGCTTGGCCGGGCCGACGCCGACTGGTTCGGCATCGCGATCGCCACCGCCGACGGCCACGTCTACCTGACCGGCGACGCCGACGTGCCGTTCTCGATCCAGTCGATCTCCAAGCCGTTCGTCTACGGCCTGGCGCTCGAGGACCACGGGCTCGACGAGGTCAGCAGGTACGTCGGCGTCGAGCCGTCGGGCGAGGCATTCAACTCAATCAGCCTCGACCCCGTCACCGGCCGGCCGTCGAACCCGATGATCAACGCCGGCGCGATTGCCTCCGCCGGGCTTGTCGAGGCCGACAACCCCACCGACCGCATCAACCGCATCCTCGACATGTTCGCCCGCTTCGTCGGCCACGACGTCGCCATCGACGGCGACGTCTATCGCTCCGAGTCCGACACCGGGTTTCGCAACCGCGCGATCGCCAACCTGCTGCGCAACTTCGAGATCCTTCAGGGCGACCCCGACGAGGTGCTCGACGTCTACTTCCAGCAGTGCGCGATCCTGACCAGCTGCCGCGACCTGGCCGTGATGGGCGCGACGCTCGCGGCAGGCGGCGTGTGCCCGATCACCAGCGAGCGGGCGATCTCCGAGCGAACGGTGCGACACATGCTCAGCCTGATGGCGACGTGCGGGATGTACGACTACGCCGGCGAGTGGGTCTTCCGCGTGGGCATGCCGGCCAAGTCGGGCGTGGCGGGCGGGGTGCTGGGCGTCTTGCCCGGGCAGCTGGGCGTCGCGGTGTTCTCGCCGCCGCTGGACGCCAAGGGCAACAGCGTGCGCGGTATCCGCGTGTTCAATGACCTTGCGGCCATGCTCGGGCTGCACATGTTCCACCGCACCGACCCATCGCACACGTTCATCCGCAACCGCTACAGCGGCAAGAACGTCCGCTCGCGCCGCCAGCGCAACTCGGTGCAGACGCAGACGCTCGATCGGCTCGGCGAGAAGGTCGGCGTCTGGGAGCTGCAGGGCTACCTGCCGGTGTACGGCGCGGAGCTGGTGATCCGCGACGTGCTGGCCAACAGCCGGGACATGACGCACGTCGTGTTCGACCTGCGCCGGATCACGGGCGTGCAGCAGTCGTCGGCGATGATGCTCGCGCGCTTCGCGGTGGACGCCACGGAGCACGGCCGGGCGGTCGTGTTCGCCCACGCCGAGCCGCACGCCGCGATGACCCAGGCGATCGACGCGGCGTTCGGGTCGTTGCCGCAGCGCCCCGCTCGCGTCTGCGCCGACACCGACGCCGCCATCGAGTGGTGCGAGGACCGCCTGCTCGACGAGTCGCTCTGCCAGCGCCCGGTCTCCCTGGCGTCGATCGAGCAGTTCGACCTGCTTAACGCGCTGACCGCCGAGGAGCTGGACGTGATGCGCCACCTGCTGGAAGAACGCTACGCGGCGCCCGGCGAGTACCTGATGCGACAGGGCGACGAGCCAGACGGCGTGTACTTCCTCGTCTCCGGCACCGCGAGCGTCCTGCTCGAGGGCGATCGGCCGATCCGCGTCGCGACCTGCTCGCCGGTCATCACCGTCGGCGAGATGTCGCTGCTCGAGCGTCGGCCGCGCTCGGCGACCGTTCGCGCCGACGACCCGATGCACTACCTCGTGCTGACGCTCGACTCGTTCGACAGGCTGCGTGCCGAGCACACCGAGATCGCGCTGAAAGTGATGGAGAACGTCGGCCGCGACCTGAGCACCAAGCTCCGCCAAGCCAACACGCAGATCGAGGCGTTGAGCGACTGATCGTGTTCGGGGTTAGCGCGACGCGCCGAGCACGGCGTTGGCGCCCAGGCCGCGGGCGTCGTCGATCGTGTAGCCGTTGATGCCCCAGTGCTCCAGGCCGGCCCAGCCGCAGGTCAGGTCCTCGGCGCTGAAGATCACGGCGTCGCGCCCGTCGAGCGTGACCGTCGACAGCCGCGGCCGATCCGTGAGCACGCCCTGCTGCAGGGTGTACAGCCGGTACTCGACGGACGAGCGGTCGCTGGCCTTGTCGGGCAGCCCTTGGCCGGTGAGCACGGGGGAGGCCAGCGAGATCGGCACGGGCGTTCGGTCGGGGAAGATGGTGGCGAACATGGCTTCGGCGGCGGCGACGGCCTCGGCCGACCCGCCCGCGGCGTCCATCACCAGCGTGCCCCCCGCCTCGCACCAGCGCCGGATGGCCTCGGCCTCGTCGGCGTCGAGCACGCCGTCGCCGACCGTCGTCAGGAAGGCGATGTCGACCGAGTCGGACAGCGAGCCGGGCGCGACGGTCGTGACATTCAGCCCGGTGCGGTGGTTGGCGGCCAGGTATCGGCTGAGCTGTTCGAGCGCGGCGGGCTCGGGGTCGAAGTCGCCGCTGTGGCTCAGCCGGGCGGCGGAAACCGTGCGCGACGGACGTGGCGCCGCGGCGAGGTGCGGGGAGTCCAGGCGGGTGCGCCGGGGGTTGCGGCCCACCCGGTAGAGGTACAGGTTCGACATCGTGACGAGCGCGTCCGACTCGCCCCGGCTCTTGGCCAGGTCCTCGTTGAGGTCTTTGATGAACCAGATCGCCCACGGCCGCACGTCCGACCCGATCGCCTGCATCCGCACCGAGGGGCGGACCTCGCGGTGGATGTCGTAGATCGTGTCCTCCGGCTCGATCGTCGCGATCTCTCGCCCGGGCGCGATCTTCTCCAGCAGCGTGCGGAAGCTGCGGCCGACCGCGGCCTTGGGGTCCGACGGGTTGAGCAGCAGCAGGCCGCCGGCCTGGACGTAGTCGCGCAGCTTGTCGACCTGGGCGTCGGAGAAGTTCAACGCGTCGGTTGCGCCGATGAACAGCATCGGGTAGTCGAGCAGCTCGGCCAGCGGTCGGCTGAGGTCGGTCGTGGTCCAGTGGGTGTCGCGCTCGTAGCGGTCCGAGGCGTAGCGGGTGAATCGGCCGAGGCCGCCGATCTCGTCGTCCCAGCCCGAGCCGTGCTCGACACGGGCGACGGCGACGGGGTCGAGCGCCGAGGCAAGGTAGAGCAGGGCCATGGCGGTAGGCATGGTCGGGTCGTTGCTGAACGCTTCGGAGTACCACAGGCCGTTGCGCTGGCGCTGGATGATCAGCGGGGTGATGTCCCGGAACCAGTCGACGTCGTTGAAGACGGACCGCCCCGACGCCTTGCCGACCTGCTGGAGGCTCCACATGGTGAAGTACCAGTCGATGCGGTCGTTGGGGGACTCGGCGGTGGTGAAGTGCCTGTCGAGCCACGCCACGCCCTTGTCGATCGCTTTGCGGCGTTCCTCGGAGCCGTCGGCGAGGACGCGGTCGACGATGCTCAGCGCGGCGACGCCGCCGGCCGTCGGCACCAGCGAGACCTCGTCGACGCGTGCGCCGTCGGGCTCCTGGCCAAAGGGCATGCCCGCGATGCGCCAGCCCGCCGGCTGATCGCCGGGCGTCTTCTGCTGCGTCGCCCGCCAGTGGCGATCGATCGCCTCCCAGACTTTGTTGGGGATGCTCACCCCGGCCCGCTCGGCGGCCGCGAGGGCGTACACGGCGTATTGGGCGTGGGCGTGATCCCCCCAGCCCGCGTCCCCGTTCGTCGAGGCCCCCCAGCCGCCCTTGTCGGACATGCCCTCGATCAACCCGGCGACCTGGCGACGCAGGTCGGGCTCGTAGACCGCGCCGGGCAGCTGAGCGGCCATGAGCGTGCGCATCGCGCGATTAAACGTCGTCGGCGAGTCCCCGGCGAGCCCGGTCTGCACGCGATTCAACAGCCCGGGCGACTGGCTCGGCTGGCCGGTGCCCACCATCGCCCACGCCAGCGCCGACTGCGTGCCACGCTTGCGGTTCAACGCGGCGCGACGTCCCCAGTTCAGCCAATCGTTGTAGCGATACGGCGGCAGGTCGATCCGCATCGGCTGAGACACCCCGTACCGGCCATACGCGTCGTTAATCCACGGGCGAGCGGCATCGATCGACCCCTCGATCGACTCGAGCGTGAGCGGGCCCGAGGCGTTGGCCGATCGGTAGCTCGGCGGGCGGGCGCTGGGGGCTTGCTGGATCGTCTTGGCGGCGTTGGCCAACGATGCCGAGATCGCCGGGAAGCGGAAGTACACCTCCATCTGCCGCGCGAGTTCGGCCGGGTTGCGCTGGACCGAGCGTTGATTCGTCAGCCTGGTCTTGCCCTCGCTGGGGTACGACCACTTGCCCGAACCGCGCGAGGCGCGCCCGAGCCGTTGAGAGATCGCGTCGATCGTGGCCGAGTCCAGGCGGGTGAGGTCGGCGCGGCCGTCGATGATCTGGCGCGTGATGGCGTCGAGCACGTCGAAGCCGGACTGCTGGTGCCGATCGGCCGCGCTCTTCGCAGAGTCGATCGTCTTCTCAACGTCGGCGTCGTCGCCGTAGCTGATGATGAGTTCGGCCGCGGACGCGCGGGGGTCGCGGGTGAGCCAATTCAGCTCGCTGCGCCGCTGATTGCGGGCGGCGGCCTCGCGATCCGTCTTCAGGGGCGTCAGTCGATCATCCAGCGCTTCGCGCCGGGCCATCGCGGCACGGATCCGTTGCGCCTGGGCCGGTCCGACCACGCGGATCGCGGCCTCCCCGCGCAGCGTGCGCGTGAACGGCGGGACCCCCACGCTCACGGTCGTCTCGCCGTCGAGCCGCTGATACTCATGGAACAGCTCGATCGGCTCGCGGATCTCGACCGGCTCGAAGTCGCCGCGGAGATACTCCGCCGGGCGATCCGCCGCCAGCGTTTTCACCGCCGCCTCGGCGATGACCGGCGAGGGCGCCGCCTGCGTCGAGGCGCCGGGTCGCTCCAGGCCGGCCTCGATCACCCCGATCAGGTGATAACGCAGGTACCGGGCCTCGAGCGAGTCGCCGCTCACCTTGAGCAGCTCGCGGGCCGCCGCCTCGGCCAACGCCGGCGAGAGCTCGGATCGGGGGAGCGTGCGGTGCGGCTTGGAGAAGCTGGGCGCGTTGGCTCGCTCGTTGGCCTTCTCGACCGGCAACTGCGGGGCTTCCAGCTTCAGCCGCTCGACCAGGGCGTCAACCCGCTCGGTCGGGTCGCCCGAAGCCAACCCGGCGATCGAGCACAACGTGAAGGCCAAACAGCACGCGGCCAGTCGATGAAAACGCTGAATCACGAATCTCATACGGGATCGATCCTCGCCGGCGTGAATCGCCGAGGCCCCACCGCCGGATATCGCCCCTCGGCTCCTCCGTGGGTGGACATCATACGACAAGACCGCCGCGAAATCGCCTGTTCGTCGCAGACGCTCGCCCGGTGAGAGATGCAAGAAAAACGGGCCTCCGCTTGGGAGGCCCGCTTCGTGAAAGGTCTCGGGCGGGGAGGCGGCCGCCACGAGACCCGATCCAGGGCGTGTTGAGCCGGCGTTGGCCGGGGCCGGCCTGGTGTGCGGCCGGCGTGATGGGAACTCCAGAACAGTCCGATACACCCCGCCGCGGGGCAACTGAACTTGTCACGATTCCCGATCAACGCCGTAAACCCTCCATGAGTCGCGATTTGTGCGGGGTGAGCACGGGCCGACCGTATACTGCCGGCCATGGACGCCCCTCCGGCCGCCCCCGGCGAGAAGCTCGGCCTGTTCCCCGGCACCTTCGACCCCATCACCAACGGTCACCTCGACATCCTCCTCCGCGGCCAACGCCTTTTCGACCGCCTGGTCGTCGCCGTCGGCCGCAACCCCGCCAAGGCCGAGCTCTTCGGCATCGAAGAACGCTGCGCCATGATCGAGGCGCTGGTCCGCGACCGCTGCGAGGACCACGTGCACGTCGCCAGCTTCAAGGGCCTGACCGTCGATTACGCCCGCGCGATCGGCGCCACCGCCATCCTCCGCGGGCTCCGCAACGTCACCGACCTCAACTTCGAGTTCCAGCTCGCCCTGACCAACCGCGCCATCGCCGGCATCGAGACCGCCTTTGTCATGTCCGGCGAGCAGTACGGCTTCACCTCCTCCACCCTGATCAAGCAGATCGCCTCCGGCGGCGACATCGACCGGCTCGATCAGCTCCTGCCCAAGCCCGTCATCGACGCGATGAAGCGAAAGAAAGACGCCAACGGCGGCAAGCTCCCCTGGGCGACCATCGACCACCTCAAGGAATAGCCAGCCGATCGACGCCATTCGACCCGGGTCACTCCAACGCCGCGCCAGGGAAACGCCATGACCGATCTCTCCGACCGCCAGCTCGCGCTCTGCTCGTCCGCGCCCGCTCAGTACGACGACCTCTCCGCGCTGTTCCTCAACTGCACCCTTAAGAAGTCGCCCCAGCTCTCGCACACCGAAGGACTCATCAACATCAGCCAGGCCATCATGCAGGCCAACGGCGTCGCCACCGAGGTCGTCCGCCCCGTCGACCACGACCTCGCCTTCGGCGTCTACCCCGACATGACCGAGCACGGCTGGCCGACCGACGAATGGCCCGAGCTCTTCGAGAAGGTCAAGGCCGCCGACATCCTCGTCCTCGGCACCTCCATCTGGCTCGGCGAGAAGACCTCCGTCTGCACCCAGGCCATCGAACGCCTCTACGCGATGTCCGGCCAGCTCAACCAGCACGGCCAGTACGCCTATTACGGCAAGGTCGGCGGCTGCCTGATCACCGGCAACGAGGACGGCGCCAAGCACTGCGCGATGAACATCCTCTACTCGCTGCAGCACCTCGGCTACGTCATCCCGCCGCAGGCCGACGCCGCCTGGCTCGGCGAGGCCGGCCCCGGGCCGTCCTACCTCGACGAGGGATCAGGGGGCCCCGACAACGACTTCACCAACCGCAACACCACGTTCATGACCTGGAACCTGCTGCACATGGCCCGGATGCTCAAAGACGCCGGCGGGCTGCCTGCCCACGGCAATCAGCGGTCGCAGTGGGACGCGGGCTGCCGGTTCGACTTCGACAACCCGGCGTATCGATGAAACTGACACGGCCCTGATGACGGGCGCGTTAGCCGGCATGCCACGCATGCCGGGGGTGGGTCTCAGCCAGTTCAACCACGCCAGAACCCGCGGCACCGCCACCCCGGCGAGTGTGACTCGCCGGCTACGGGCCGGAGTGTCGATCGCGCAGCGTTGCCCTACCCTGCCCGCATGCCCGACCTGCGTGTGATCTCCATCGGCGCCCTCTCGGTCCACGAGCTGTGGGACCGCCCCGCCCCGCCGCGCACCGCCCACGCGACGACCACGCTCGTCACCGCCGGCGACAGGCGCATCCTCGTCGACCCGGCCCTGCCGGCCCAGGCCCTCGTGCCCCGTCTTGAAGAACGCGCCGGCCTCGCGCCCAGCGACATCACTCACGTCTTCCTCACTTGCTTCCGCCCCGGTCACCGCCTCGGGCTGGCCGCCTTCGATAACGCGACGTGGTGGGTCGCCGAGGCCGAGCGCGAGGCCGTGGGCGCGATGCTGGTCGAGCGGTACAAGGCCGAGCCCGAGGACTCGGACGAGGCCGAGATCTACCGCAAGGAGATCGCCCTGCTGCAGCGCTGCCAGGCCGCGCCGGACAAGCTGGCCGAGCAAGTCGACCTGTTCCCGCTGCCCGGCTTCACGCCGGGGACATGCGGGTTGCTCTTGCCCGAGCCAACGCGGACGGTGCTGATCGCCGGCGATGCGGTACCGACGATCGAGCACCTGCAAGCCGGCCGCGTGCTGCGCGGGGCGTACGACGCCGAGCTGGCGATGGAGAGCCTGAAGGAAGCGATCGAGATCGCGGACGTGATCGTGCCGGGGCACGACAACGTCATGCTGAACCCGATGGGGCGGCGCTCGTGATCCGCCATGCTGTACCGCGTTTACAAGCCGTGGCGACGGGTCAAGGGGTTGCGCGGGCTCACCGATGAGCAGGCGCGTCAGGTGTGGCGGCCGTTCAGCGACGAGAACCTGGCGCTGGGGTTCACGCACCTCGTGCTCTGCCTGGCGGGGTGGTTCGTGTTGATGATGGGGCTGTTCTTCGTGGCGGAGTTGCTGCAGTTCTCGCCGCACCCGGCGCTCGAGGCGGTGTGGGTGGTGCTGATCGCGGGGTCGCTGGTCGCGGCGATCGCGTGGTCGTACGTGCTGACGTTCCGGGCGGTCGCGGCCGAGGCGATCCGCGATGTCGAGGGGATGCTGATCATGAGCTGCGGGACCTGCGGTTACACGCTCGACGGGCTGCCCGAGTCGACGCGGCGTTGCCCCGAGTGCGGCGAGTCGGTGGCCGACCTGGTCCAAGCCAGCTACGCCCGACGGCGCCAGCGGCAGTTGGCGAAACGCCGCTAGACTGGCCGGTTTTCCGCCCCGCGTGCAGGCCCGCCATGATCGAACCCGCCAACCACACCTCCCTCAACCGCTACTCCGCCCGCATCACGCAGCCCAAATCTCAGGGCGCGTCGCAGGCGATGCTCTACGCCACCGGCATGTCCCGCGCCGACATGGACAAGCCGCAGGTCGGCATCGCCGCCATGTGGTACGAGGGCAACTCCTGCAACATGCACCTCAACGACCTTGCCGCCGAGGCCAAGCGTGGCGTCGACGCGGCCGGGTGCGTCGGCCTGCGGTTCAACACCATCGGCGTGTCCGACGGCATCTCCATGGGCACCGACGGCATGGGTTTCTCCCTGCAGTCCCGCGAGCTCATCGCCGACTCGATCGAGACCGTCGTCTCCGCTCAGTGGTACGACGGCGTGATCACCGTGCCCGGCTGCGACAAGAATATGCCCGGCTGCGTCATCGCCATGGGCCGGCTCAACCGACCGGCGATCATGGTCTATGGCGGCACCATCAAGCCCGGCTGCGCGACCGTGCAGGGCGAAGACCTCACGCTCGACATCGTCTCGGCGTTCCAGTCCTACGGGCAGTCGCTGGCCGGGACGATCACCGAGGACGAGCGGCAGACCATCGTCGCCAAGTCCTGCCCCGGCGCCGGGGCCTGCGGCGGGATGTACACGGCCAACACAATGGCCGCGGCGATCGAGTGCCTGGGGTTGAGCCTGCCGTACTCGGCGTCGGCGCCGGCGGTGAGCGAGGCCAAGAAGCTGGAGTGCGTCGCGGCCGGCGAGGCGATGCTCAAGCTCCTGGAGCTGGACCTCAAGCCGCGAGACATCGTGACCCGTCAATCGCTGATCAACGCGATGCGGCTGGTCGTCGTGATGGGCGGGTCGACCAACGCGGTGCTGCACCTGCTGGCGATCGCGTCGGCGTTCGACATCGAACTGGAGATCGACGAGTTCCAGGTGGTGACGGACCAGACGCCGCTGCTGTGCGACATGAAGCCCAGCGGCAAGTACGTGATGGAGGACGTGCACAAGCTCGGCGGGACGCCGGCGGTGATGCGGTTCATGCTGGACGAGGGGATGCTCGACGGCGAGCAGATGACGGTGACGGGCAAGACGATCGCCGAGAACCTCGCCGAGCTGGGTGACAAGGCCAAGCTCCCGCCGTATGGCGCCGGCCCGGGCTACCAAGACCTGCTGGCGCCGCTCGACAAGCCGCTCAAGGCGACCGGCCACCTGCAAATCCTGCGCGGCAACCTCGCGCCCGACGGCGCCGTCGGGAAGATCACCGGCAAGGAGGGCACCCGCTTCGAGGGCACGGCCAACGTGTTCGACTCTGAAGAAGAGATGCTCGTCGCGCTCGAGGCGGGGATGATCAACAAGGGCGACGTGATCATCATCCGCTACGAGGGGCCCAAGGGCGGGCCGGGCATGCCGGAGATGCTGACGCCGACGTCGGCGATCGCCGGCGCGGGGCTGATCAAGGACGTGGCGCTCATGACCGACGGGCGGTTCTCGGGTGGCTCGCACGGCTTCATCATCGGCCACGTCACGCCCGAGGCGATCGAGGGCGGGCCGATCGCGCTGGTCAAGACCGGCGACAAGGTCACGATCGACTGCGACACGCACCGGATCGACATGGCGGTCTCGGACGACGAGCTGGCCAAGCGCCGCGCGGCGTGGGTCAAGCCGCCCTACAAGGCGAGCCGCGGGACGCTGTGGAAGTTCATCAAGAACGTCAAGACGGCGTCGCAGGGCTGCGTGACCGACGACTGATCGGCTCGGCGGTCAGTCGTCAAGCTCGTCGCTGAGGATGTCGCCGTCGGCCGTCACGATGAGCTCGCGCTCGATCTCGCGGCCGTTGCGCTCGATCTCGATCTCGACTTCGTAACGGACCTCCGCGGGCTGCGTCGCGGTGCCGGCGGGCGAGGCCATCTCGATGCGCTCGGCCTCCTCGAGCTCGGCGCCGGGGTACTTGGCCAGCACGGCGTCGACAACGGCCTTGGGCAGGTCGCGCACGCGGATCTCGACCGAACGGGCCAAGACGGCGCCGTCCTCGGCGACCCAGAGGCCGCGGTCGACGTCGTCCACCTCGTACTCGGCCTCGTAGGCGGTCTGTCCGTCGAAGGTCTCGAGTTCGAGCGTGCGGACGGCCCGGCCGACCTCGCGTTCGACAGTCTGGCGAACGGCCTCGGGGGCGTCGGCGAAGGGGACCTTCTCGCCGGCGACGGCCGGCATCGCGAGCGTGCCGAGGAGGGCGATGAGGGCGAGCGCCGCGGGCCATTTCAGGGGGGTGTGGGTCATGGTGGGTCGGGTTCCTTTCCTGGGGCCCGTGGCGGCTCGGGTCGTAACGGACGAGGCGAGACGCGGCTCGGTAGCGGGCACCGACGCAGTACTACGCACCAACAATCGGCTCGGATCGCCGGCCCGGACGCGGCCTTGACAGCGCGCTATGATCGCGCGATAGTTGACCCACACAGGACCGGAGGTCAAGGATGGACCCAAGCGCCGAAGGATCGGCCCCGCCGATGTCGAACACGACTACTCCCCCCCACACGGCGTCGCAGCGGCTGCCGCTGGATCGCGTGATGCTGGCCTCGCAGCAGGCAAGCGACCGGCCGCGACCGTCGCTGGATCGTCAGCAGATCTTCGACGCGACGCTGGCGTGCCTGAACGACCACGGCTACGACGGCACGACGATCCGCCGGATCGCCGGCGAGCTCGGCTGCGCGGTCGGCTCGATCTACCGCTACTTCCGCGACAAGCGCGACCTGCTGGTCGAGCTCGGCGATCGCGAGCTGTCGGCCGTCGAGCGGGCGCACGCGGCCGGGGCACCGATCGACGCGACGATCGCGATGTACCGGCGGGCGGCCGACGAGAACTCGGTGCTGTACCGGCTGATGTTCTGGCTGGCCGCGAGCGACCCCGACGCCGCCGACCCGCCGATGCCTCGATCGATCGCGGCGATCATCGCGGGCTGGGCGCAGACGCTGGGCGATCGCGACCGGGCCGAGCGGATGTGGGCGCAGCTGCACGGGTCGATCATGCTCGGCAAGCCGCTGCCCGGCGCGGCCGAGGCCGCGAGCGAGCCCGAGCCGGCGCGGCGGCGCCTGCCGGCGTTGCGGGTGGGCGAAGCCGGCAAGGCAAACCCCGCCGAACCGCCGATCGACGCCGACGAGCTGCGGCGCGTGCCGGCCTGACGCCCCGGCCGATGACGCACAGCACCCTCACCCTCGACGCGCCGGCGAAAGTCAATCTGACTCTGTCGGTGGGCTCGCCCGACCCGACCACCGGCATGCACCCGATCGCCTCGTGGATGGTGGCGATCGACTTTCACGACACGGTTCGGCTGATCCGCGACGACGGTGGTCACGGCTCGTTCGCCGCCAGCTACACCGACGACGCGCCGCGGCCGGAGTCGATCGACTGGGCGCCGGAGAAGGACCTGGCATGGCGGGCGTGGAAAGCGCTCGAGCAACGCGTTGGGCGGGCATTGCCGACGGTGATCGTCGTCGAGAAGCGCATCCCCACGGGGGCGGGCCTAGGCGGGGGGTCGTCGGACGCGGCGGCGGTGCTGGTGGGGCTGGACGCGTTGTGGGAACTCGGGCTGAGCACGGAATCGCTGGCGGAGGTGTCGGCGACGCTGGGATCGGACGTGCCGTTCCTGGTGCACGCGATGCGCGGCGAGCCGTCGATGGTGGCGACGGGGCTGGGCGAGGCGTTGCGGCCCGCGAGGCTGACCGAAGCGATCGCGGTGGTGTTGGTGCTGCCGACGTGCAAGTGCCCGACCGGACCGGTGTATCGCGCGTTCGACGAGATGATCCAAGGCGAAACACTCGCCGCGGACGAGGCGGCGGTCGAAGCGATGGTCGACCGGCAACCGCGAGGGTCGGTCGAGGGGTTGTTCAACGACCTGGCCGAGCCGGCGATGCGGGCGGTGCCGGCGTTGCGAGACGCGGCGGCCGCGGTGGGGGCGGTGATCGGGGACGATCGCGTGCGGGTGACGGGCTCGGGGTCGACGCTGTTTACCGTGGCGTCGTCGATGACCGAGGCGGCGCGCGTGGCGGAGCAACTGCGGCAAGCCGGCGTGACCGCGCTGGCGACGCGAACGATCATGGCGTGAGGCGATCGACGCGTTGGCGGATGGCCTCGACCTGGTCGGCGGGGAGCTGCTTGGCGGGGTCAAGGTAGAGCCGGTCGTTGAGTTCGAGGGCCGCGCGATACGCCTCGGTCGCCTCGTCGGATCGCCCTGAACGATCGAGGGATTGCGCCAGCTGCAGGCGGTAAGTCAGCTGGCCCGGCGCGGCGTCGATGGCCGCCCGCCAGGCGTCGATCTCGGCCGGCAAATCGTCGCGCAACCGAGCCAGCGCCGCTCGGGTGCGCTGCACCGAGGTGGGGCGGTGCAGGTCGCCGCCCCGGGCGATCAAGGTCTCGAGCCATTCGTCATCACCGGTGGCCTGACCGATGCGCGACGACCACGACCACGCTCGTTCGGAGATCGGGGCGTGCACCGCCGACTGGGTCAGTGACTCGACAAACCTTGGGTGATCGATGTCGCCGCGGCGCCAGAGCTCGGCCGCTCCAACCAACATCGTGTGCTGGAACATGATCGGTACCGAGGCGCGTGCCACGAGGGTGATCGCGAGCGCACCGCCGACGACGCCGATCAAGGCGATGCCAGAGATGAATCGCACGCTTGGACCCGCCTCGCGTGATACCTCACGCAGCCCGACCGCCGACGCCACCCCCACCACGCACCACAGCCCCGCCACGCCGCCCGGCTGGAAGAACCCCATCTCGATCTGGCTCTGCGCCACCACCACCACCGCCGCGCCAACCCAACCCAACCCCCACGCCCAACCCCGCTCGCCCCCCCAACCGCTCATTACCGCGATGACCGCGATCATCCCGCCCGCCGCCACCAGCCACACCAGCCTCGCATCGAGCCACATCATCGGCGCCTCGTACGCCAACTGCGACCCCATCACCAGCGCCGCGATCACCACGCCGACCCCCGCCCGCACCCGCCAGTTCCACCCCACCGCCTCGCCCGATGCGATCACCGGGTCACCCGAGCCCACGCATCGCCACGCCCCCAACGCGAGCATCCCCAACAGCAGCGCCACCCACGCCGCGCCACCCAGGCCCAGCATCACCGGCCAGTCCACCCACACCGCGTGCGCGCTCGTCACCTCCTCGGGATTGATCGTCGGCTTGTGCCGCAGGTAACCCGTCGAGAAACCGCTCGGCCCCACGCCCCACCACCGCCCGCCCACCCCCTGCTCGACCCACGCCCGCCAGGCACCCACCCAATAGTGCCAGCGGAACAGCAGCGACCGCTCACCCGTCCAGTCAGCCGGCGGCCCCATCGCCCCGCGCACGAACACCGCGGTGACCGCGCCCACCACCGGCAGCAACGCCGCGCCCACCAGCACGCCCCGCACCGGCTTCAACGCGCCCCTGCGCGACGCCCACAGCGTCACCACCCAAGCCAACGCCACCCACCCGGCCCCCGCCGCCGTCGCCGCGAGCGCCCCCTTACTCCGCGTCGCCCACACCAGCCACGCCAACCCCACCGTCAGCAACAGCAGCACGACCAAGCCCCCGACCCCCGACCGCCCCACCCTGCGGTCTATCTCGTTGCGCCCGCGTGATCGCCACCACCCCGACGCCGCCAAACCCAGCGCCAACACGCCCAGCGCCCCCGCGATCGTCCCCATGACGTTGCTGAACCCGATCGCCCCGATCACGTCGGGCGACCGCAACCGACGCTCATACAGTTCCGCCTGCGCCGACCCCACCGCCCACCCGCGCGACGCCAGCGTCTCCTCTCGCGTCGCCTCGTACTGCGCGACCGTCACCGGGTGCTCGACCGCCATGTACCACGCCGCGTCCACCATCACCGGGATCGACACGCCCAGCAGCACCGCCGCCGCCCACCGCCGCGCCGCCCCCAGCCGCGCCGCGTGCGCCATCGCCAGCCCCGCCGACGCCCCGCCGATCCACGCCCCCACCAGCCAGGTCTCGGTCATCCGACCCCCCATCCACGGCACCGCCCACGCCACCCCCAACGCCCACAGCCCCACCGCCCACCACCGCACCCGCACCCCGCACCCAAGCGCCCCCGCCATCACCACCGCCGACCACCCCACCAGCCCGACCGACCACCACGCCGCGCCCACCGGCCCGACCGCCGTCACCGACAACACCCGCCCCATCTCGTCCAGCGTGCTCCGCGGATCGATGTCCCACACCACCTCGGGCGCGAACGTCACCACCCACGGCAGCACCGCCAACGCCACCAGCACCCCGGCCAACACCCCCACCACCTCTTCGCGATGCACGGCCGATGTCGCCATCGGCGGATGCTAACCCGCGCCCACCCCGCCCGCCGTCGGCTCCTGCTTCCGCACCAGCACGAATCGCTGATACACATACCCCAGCGCCAGCAACGACAGCCCCAGCCCGAAAAAGCTCAGCACACGCAGCAAGCCCTCCAACGTAGCGGCATCCACCAGGAACACCTTGCCGACCGCGATCAGCATCACCGCCAGCGACCCGTACCGCAGCCACGCGGCGCGACGCCACAGCCCCGCCACCAGCAAGGTCAAACCCAGCCCGACCCACACGGCCGAGTACGCGTAGCTCTCCGCCTGACCCACGTCGTGCGTCTCGAACCGCAGGTCGCCGCCGACGAACGCCTGCCGCGTCGCCAGGCTCACCCAGACAAACACCATCACGAGCGACACCACGCCGCCCGCCTGCGCCAGCACCGGTCGACGCAGACGCTCGACGTACGCCACACACCCCGCCGCGACGGCCGGCACGCCATACGCCAACGCCAACCAGTTGGCCACCGGCCAAGCCCCCACCGACCCGCCCGCCCACAGCGGGTTCAGCGCCAACAACCCCAGCACGCACGAGGCCGACAACGCCAGCCACACGACTGCCTGCCCCGCCGAGTCGAGGGCACCGCTCAGTCGTTGCCCGCCGATCCAGCGCAGCGCCGCCCCGCCCGCCAGCCAGGCCAACGCCAGCACCGACGCCTCGATCAGCGTGGGCTCGGCCAGCCAGTCGGCCCCAACAAACCCGTACCGCACGAGCCACGCCGCCGCGACCACGCCATACACCACGGCCGCCCAACACACGCCGACCGCCGTCGACGCCTCGCCCCGCCGCACCCACAACCAGGCCGTCAACGACAACGCCCCAAGCCCGAACACCAGTTGCATCGGAAGCAGCGTGTGACCCGGCCACGCCTCGAGCGCCCCAAAGCGTGGGAGCACGGCCGAGAACGTGAACGCCGCCAACCCCAACGCAACGCACGACCCCGCTCGCATCGCGTCGGTCCGCAGCCAAGGCCACAGCCCAGCGATCGCGACGCCCAGACCCGCCCACGCCAAACCCCTCGCCTCCAGCGGCAGCAACACGCCGATCGCCAGCGTCGCCACCCCGGTCGCCGGCAGCAGCAGCGCGGACTGCATCCGCCGCGCCACCACGCCCCGGCGGCGTAGCCATGGCCAGCTGCCGGCGACCATCAACGCGACCGCCGCCACCGCGGCGACGGCCAGCCCCGTCCGGAAGGGCTCGATCGGCAACCGCGTCAACGCGATCGCGAAAAACACAAACCCGCTCGCCCCCGACAGGCTCGCAAACACCACCCGCTGACGGGACCGAACGCTCGCCGCGTACCCGCCCAACCCGAACAACGCCCCGAACGCCACGCACATCCACGCCAACGCCGAGTCCATCGCCACGCCTGCCCGCCACGCCCAGTCCGCGTGGTACCCCAGCGTCACCGCCGCGCACACGCCCGCCGCCACCACCGGCAGCGCGACGTACTCAGCCCGCCAACGACCGAGCACCAGCAACCCGGCGCTCACCACCGCGAGCATCGACAGATCGACCACCGTGTACCCCCCCGTCGCGACCAGCACGCCCGTGAGCAGCGCCGCCGATCCCGCCGCCGATCCGGTCTGCAAGAGCGCCGCCCGTCTCCCCGCCCGGCCGCGCGGCCCCGTGAGCGCCGACTGCACCAGGTACACCGCGGTGCTCACGATCAGGAACCCGCTCACGAACAGCCGGTCGGTCTGCCCTTCGCCCAGGAAGATCGCCGCGACCGCCCACAGCACCGCCAACGCCATCGTCATCGACGAGATCGACACCCAGCCCCGTCGCGCGCTCACCGCGACCAGCCCCCCCTCCAGCACCAGCAGGTACGCCAGCACCGGCCCGACGCTCTCCGACTCGCCGCCCAGCACCGCCGGCATCGCGAACCCGCCCAGCATCCCCAGCACCGCCACGAACGGCCCGTGCCGAAGCGCCAGCGCGACCGCCGCCGCCGTCACCGCCGTCGCCAGCCCAAACGCCGCGTTCGCGTCGATCAGCCCGAACACCCGCGTCGCCGCGACGATGCACCCGTACCAGACCGCCATCGCCGCGCCAACCGACGCCTGACTCACATGCGGCGCCCGACCCTTCAGCGCCAGCCCCGCCGCCAGCAAGGCCGCACCGAAGAACGCGCCAATGCCCAGGCGCTGCGCCGGCGACAGCACGACGTTGTCGTAACCCCACTTCAGCAGGAACGCCCCCGCCAGCGCCAACGCGATCCCGCCCACCCACACCAGTACCCGACCGCCCAGCCGCTGCTCGAGACTCAACCCCTCGCCGGGTCGATCGGACGCATCCGGCGCGACTGGCGCAACCGGCTCGGACTTGGCCGCTTCCTCGCTGGGCCGCGACCGATAGGCCGCGTCGACCAACGCCGCCGGCGAAGGCGCCCTCGACCGCGGCGACGCCGGCGCAACCTCGACGGACGAAACGTCGGCCGCGTCGGTGTCGTCGGCTTCGCGAGCCGCGACCGCGGGCGGCTCGGGCTCCTCCGCCTCGGGCCGGACCGGCTCTTCACCAGGCGTCGACGGCCGCGCCCGTTGAACGGACTCGATGGCCCGAGCCGTGACGGTCCGACCCTGGGCCGGCGCGTCGACCGCCGCCACCGACGCCCGCTCAAGGCGATGCATGCGACGCCTCAGGTCGCCGACGCCCAGTTGAGCCCGCAGGGCGATGGAGAACCCCACCACCCCCATGCCCAAAGCCGCGAGCACCACCACCAGCACGATCACGACGGCTTCGATCCACATGCGTCTTCTCCGTAAGTTTTTACTTACATCATCGGTCAAAAAAAAGAAGTCAGTCGCCCTCGAGCAGCCGCGCCCCGGTCGCCGTCATCATCGATCGCCGCTGCGGCTCGGCCGCCAGGCGCAGCTCCCGCGTGATGTCGCCGATCGTCGCGAGCCCGATCACCGCCCACGCGATCCGAGCCGACGCGGCCGGGTCGCTCGACCCGCCACGGTGCTCAGCGACGCGATCGCGGATGAACGCGTGCAGCCGGCGGTACAGGTCGCGCAGCGAGCGACGGATCTCGTCATCCTCGGTCTCGCTGAGCGCCGCGAAGATGATGCGGTACAGCCCCGACCGACCGCGGTGCCGCGACTCGTAGGCCAGGATGCGCTCGGCCGCCGTGCCCGGGCCGCCCGCGTCGGCGATCTCGCCCCACCGCGCCACCGCGGCGTCGAACAGCCAGCCGATCGCCGCGATGAACATCGCCTTCTTGCTCGGCCACAGCCGGTAGAGCTGGTTCTCCCGCAGCCCGCACCGCCGGGCCAGCTCGGCCGTCGTCGACCGCCGATACCCCAGCTCGGCGAACGACTCGGCGAGAGTCGGCAGCAGGTCCAGGCGTCGTTGTTGGGCTCGGGCGGTCGTCACGCGGCGGCTCGCAATGTAGGCGTACACTTACATTGTATGTCGCTTGCTCGGCCCGTCAAGCCCCGCGTTCGACACCCCGCCCCGCCGCCGGGTACAACGACCGGCGTACCCCTCGCCCCCCCCAACGCCCCCGACCCGGAGCACGCCATGACCAACGAGACGACCGTGGACATGAACCAGCTGATGCAGAAGCTCGCCCGCGACTGGTGGGTCCTGCTGATCCGCGGCGTCCTGCTGGTCGTCCTCGGCCTGTACGCCCTGGTCATGCCCGGCCAGACGCTCGCGACCTTCTGCCTGATCTTCGGCCTGTTCCTGATCGTCGACGCCGTGATCTCGATCGCCTCGGGGCTCGGCGGCGGGTCGGGCTGGTCGATCGGGCGTGGGCTGCTCACGCTGATCATCGGCGTGATCATCGTGGCGGCGCCCGCGGTGTTCGGCGCGGTCGCGGCGGTGGTGCTCGTGTACTTCGTGGCCGCCGGGCTGGTGATCGCCGGCGTCGCGGAGATCGCCGCGGTCGTCCAGCACAAGGAGCACGCCGGGGCGTGGGTCTTCGTTCAGGGCGTGCTGTCGATCGCGTTCGGCCTGCTGCTGGCGCTGATGCCGGTCGTCGCCGCCGCCGCCCTGATCATGGTCGCCGGCATCTACGCCATCGTCTTCGGCATCGCCCTGATCGCCCTGTCGTTCAAGGTCAAGGGCTACACGCCGAAGGTCAAGGACGCCTCGACGCCCGAGGCGGGCTGAGCCCGTGACCTCGCCAACGATCGCCGTCGCCGGTCACGTCTGCCTCGACATGATCCCGACGTTCCCGCCGCACGCCCGCGTGGAGCTGGCGCCGGGGGCGCTGATCCACGTCGGGCCCTCCGTGCGGTCGATCGGCGGGGCCGTCGGCAACACCGGCCTCGCCCTGCACCGGCTCGGCCAGCCCGTGCGCCTGATCGGCAAGCTCGGCGACGACGGCTTCGGTCGCGGCGTGCTCAACCTGCTCAACGACATCGATCCCCGACTCGCTGAGGCCATGACCGTCGCCGCCGGCGCGACCTCCAGCTACACCGTCGTCATCGACCCGCCCGACGTCGACCGGCTCTTCCTGCACTGCCCCGGCGCCAACGACACCTTCACCGACGCCGACATCGACTGGGACCGCCTCGACGACGCCGCGATCCTGCATTTCGGCTACCCGCCGGTCATGCGATCGATGCTCGACCCCGAGCCGGGGTACCGCATGTTCACCGAGGCGCATCGACGCGGGCTCATCACCAGCCTCGACATGACGGCGATCGACCCGGCCTCCGGCGCCGCGCACGTCGACTGGATCGCGTGGCTGCGGCGCGTGCTGCCGACGGTCGACCTGTTCCTGCCCAGCCTCGACGAGACGCTCACCATGCTCGGTGAGCCGCCCGGGCCACCGACGCCGAAGACGCTGGCGACGGTCACCGATCGATTGCTCGACCTCGGAGCCCGCGTCGTGATGCTCAAGCTCGGCGACCGCGGCGCGTCCCTTCGCACGGCAAGCGACCCGCCCGAGCGACTCGTGCCGCGCGTCGGCGCCGGGTGGGCCAGCCGCGAGCTGTACGCGCCGTGCTTTCAAGCCGAGGTGCTCGGCACGACGGGCACGGGCGATTGCACCATCGCCGGGTTCCTCGCGTCGGTGATGCGGGGTGACGGGCCGATCGACTGCCTGACCGCCGCGACGGCCGTGGGCGGGGCGAGCGTGGAAACGACCGATGCCACGTCCGCGCTGCCGGCGTGGTCCGCGATCGCCCAGCGCGTCGCGGCGGGCTGGCCAAGGCACGCCCCGACCGGCGGGTTCGAGGGCTGGGCGGAGTTGGGCCAAGGCGTGCGACGCGGCCCGCGCGACGGGGGTTGATCCGGGCGGAGACGCGGCGCAAGAAAAACCCCCGCCGTCGCGTTTTCGCGGCTGGCGGGGGCAGGAGGAGGCGTGGTTTTCAGCAGTAATACGCGGGGGGTGCCCCCGGGTTCGCCTCAATCGACGCAATTTAACACTTAGCTGCAACCCATTGAATTACCGCAATTTAGGCACTTGTAGCAGGTGCCGTTGCGGACCGTGATGGTGCCGCAGACGTCGCAGGCGGGGGCGTCGGCCTGCATGTCCTTCATCGCGGTGGTAAGGGTCGAGTCGGCCTGGGCCTCGGTGGCCGTGCCGGCCGATTCGGTCGGGACGCGCCCGGCGGTGAGCTTCTCGGCCGGTCGGCCGTTGCCCGAACCGTCGCCGTGGCCGCCGCCGTTGCCGTTGGTCATGCGGCGCGGCGTCGACGCGGTGTCGCCGATGATGTCATCCTTCACGCCGACCTCGGCGACGTCGACCGCCCCGGCCGGCTTGCTCATCGAGCGCGACTTGGCCGTGGCCTTGGACTGGTCGGCCTTGGTCTCGGCCTTGCCGCCGCGACGCGGGGCGTTGGCCTCGCGGTAGCCCGAGACGAACTCCATGCCCATCCACCGGAAGATGTAGTCGACCAGCGACTTGGCGAACGGGATGTCGGGGTTGTGCGTCATGCCCGCCGGCTCGAACCGCTGGTGCGTGAACTTGTACACCAGCGACTCCACCGGCACGCCGTACTGCAGCGCCACCGAGATCGCCGTGCCCAGCGAGTCCATCAGCCCGCCGATCGTCGAGCCTTCCTTGGCCATCGTGATGAACAGCTCGCCCGGGTCGCCGTCGTCGTACAGCCCGACGGTCAGGTAGCCCTCGTGGCCGGCGACGTTGAACTTGTGCGTCTTGCTCATCCGCGTGTCGCTCAGCCGACGACGCAGCGGCCGCTCGACCACGCGCTCGACGATCTTCTCGACGATCTTCTCGCGGACCTCGACCGGGGCGTCTTCCTCGGCCGCCTCGACGACGCGCTCGACCTCGTCGGCCAGCTCGTCCTTGACGGCCTCGATGTCGTCCTCGTCCTGCTCGCCCTCGTCCTCGACCTTGTTGCTGAGCACCTGGCTGAGCTTGCAGCCGTCGCGGTACAGCGCGTTGGCCTTGATGCCCAGCTCCCACGACAGGCGGTAGGCCGACTTGATGTCGTCCTCGTTCGCTGAGTTGGGCAGGTTGATCGTCTTGCTGATCGCGCCCGAGATGAACGGCTGGGCCGCGGCCATCATGCGGATGTGGCCCTCGGGGGCGATGAAGCGCTCGCCGGTCGGCCCGCAGGTGTTGGCGCAGTCGAAGACCGGCAGGTGGTCGTCTGTCAGGTGCGGGGCGCCCTCGACGGTCTGCGAGCCGCAGACGATCGCGTTCAACGCCTTGACCTGCTTGCGGTCCAGCCCCAGCGCGGTCAGCACGTCCAGGGTCGGGTCGTCGGCCCGCTCGCCGAGCCCGACGGCCTCGAGCGTTTCCTTGCCCAGCGTCCACGCGTTGAACGCGTAGGGCAGCTCGAACACCGTCGGCAACGCATCCTTGACTCGGTCAAGCGCAGCCGGCGTGAATCCCTTCGCGGTCAACCAGTCGGCGAAGGTTCCGTCCTCGCCGGGCATGGGCACGTCAAGCGACAGCGTGCCCATCACGTGCGTGAGGATGTCACGCACCTGGTCGTCCGAATAACCCAGCGCCACCAGCGACGGCTTGAGCGACTGGTTGGCGATCTTGAAGTAGCCCCCGCCCGCGAGCTTCTTGAACTTCACCAAGGCGAAGTCCGGCTCGACGCCCGTCGTGTCGCAGTCCATCAACAGGCCAATGGTCCCGGTCGGGGCGATGACGGTCGTCTGGGCGTTGCGGTAGCCGTGCTTGTTGCCCAGCGAGACGGCGTCGTCCCACGCCTGCCGCGCGGCGGTCGCGAGCTCGTCGCTCTCGGCCAGCTTGCCGAACGGCTCGGCGTCGCTGGTCAGGGCTTCCGCGTCGATGGGCACGGGCTTGATCTCCAGCTCTTCGTACGAGCCCAGCGCGTGCTTGTCGGAGGCGACGAGGTCGCGCGGCACGCCGTACGCCGCCCGGCGGTGGTTGCGCATCACGCGGAGCATGGGCTCCTTGTTGTCGGCGTACCCGTCGAACGCGCCCATCTCCTTGGCCAGCTCCGCCGAGGTGGCGTAGCTGCGGCCGGTCAGGATCGACGAGAGGCAGCCGCAGATCGCCCGGCCGCGCTCGCTGTCGTACGGGATGCCCGCCTGCATCAGCATCGCGCCCAGGTTGGCGTAACCCAGCCCCAGCGTGCGGTACTTCCAACTCAGCTCGGCGATCTCTTTGCTCGGGAACTGCGCCATCAGCACGCTGATCTCGAGGACGGTCGTCCAGACGCGCACGGCGTGCTCGTACCTGGCGAGGTCGAACTCGCGGGTCTGCGAGTTGTAGAACGTCAGCAGGTTCAGCGACGCGAGGTTGCAGGCCGTGTTGTCGAGGAACATGTACTCCGAGCAGGGGTTGCTCGCGTTGATGCGACCGGACTCGGGGCAGGTGTGCCAGGCGTTGATCGTCGAGTCGTACTGCACGCCCGGGTCGGCGCACGACCAGGCCGACAAACCAATGAGGTCCCACAGGTCGCGGGCGCGGACGGTCTTGGCGACCTCGCCATCCGTGCGGCGGACGAGGTCCCACGACTCGTCGTTGTCGATGGCGTGGAAGAAGCGGTCGGGGATGCGGACCGAGTTGTTGGAGTTCTGGCCGGAGACGGTCTGGTACGACTCGTTGTTGAAGTCGTAGCCGAGCTCGAGGCCGAGCTGCTGGGCGAGCTCGGCCCGATCGCCGGGCAGGGCCTTCATGCCCTCGACCAGCGCCTGAACCTTCAGCTCCTCACGCACCTTCCACGACACGAAGTTCTCGATGTCGGGGTGGTCGAGGTCGAGGCAGACCATCTTGGCGGCGCGGCGGGTGGTGCCGCCGGACTTGATCGCCCCGGCGGCGCGGTCGCCGATCTTGAGGAAGGACATGAGGCCGGAGGACTTGCCGCCGCCGGACAGCGGCTCGTTCTCGCCGCGGAGGTTGCTGAAGTTCGTGCCGGTGCCCGAGCCGTACTTGAACAGCCGCGCCTCGCGGACCCAGAGGTCCATGATGCCGCCCTCGTTGACCAGGTCGTCGCCGACGGACTGGATAAAGCAGGCGTGCGGCTGGGGGTGGGTGTAAGCGTCGGTCGACAGGGAGGTGGCGCCGGTCTCGTCGTCGGCGATCCAGTGGCCCTGGGCCGGGCCGTTGATGCCGTAGGCGAAGTTGAGCCCGGTGTTGAACCACTGCGGGCTGTTGGGCGCCGCCATCTGGTTCAGCATCATGTAGCACAGCTCGTCGTAGAAGACCTGGGCGTCCTCGTCCGTGTCGAAGTACCCGTAGGCCTGCCCCCAGTGGCGCCAGCAGCCGGCGAGGCGGTGGATCACGTCGCGGGCCGACTTCTCCGGGCCGGTGACGGGCTTGCCGTCCTTGTCCTTGATCGCCTTGCCGTCGGCGTCGGTCTGCGGGACACCGGCCTTGCGGAAGTACTTGCTGACCATGATGTCGGTCGCGAGCTGCGACCACGAAGCGGGGACCTCGGCGTCGTTCATCTCGAACACGACCGAGCCGTCCAGGTTGGCGATCTTGGACGATCGCGTGGTCCACTCGACCTGCTTGAAGACGTCCTTGTCGGGCTGGGTGAACTGTCGGGTGAATTTCATGCGTACACGCTTCCCTGATGAAGAATGATGGGGATGTTGGATCGAACGGGTGCCCCGAAGATGCGGGGCGAAACGGCCGACGCCCGGTTACGAGCCGTCGACCGTGGGAGGGAGAAAATCGGTCAGCCGTCGACCTCGACGATGGGGGCCTCGGGCGCGTTCTTCTTGATGGATTCGATGCCGTTCAGGCACGATGCCTTGCTCTCGTACGCCTCGCCGACGGCGATGACCTCGCCGTTACCGGCCTTGAGACGGAAGCGGTACTTGTCGGCCTTGTCTTGGTAAACCTCGAATTTGCCAGGCATCATTGCGTCCAAAGGGTTCTGCGAGATAAAGAAAAATGGGAGGAACTGTGTGAGTCCCTCCCACCGTTTGACACGGGAGGACTCAATTAATTAGTTAACACCACACTTGGGATTGAATTGAGCGCGAATATTGCCTTCAAGCAACATCCGCTGTTCTTCCGTCCAGCGAGGGGTGTAAAGGACCCAGTAAGACAATTCACCTTGACGGCTCTGGAGCCAGCAACTTTGGCGATCATGCGCAGCCAGACGGGTGCGTATAGACCCAGACTGTCCCACATCAACAACGTAATATTCGCCGTCGGTCCTATGATCCAGGATGACGTATATGCCTCCGCTGTCGTAGATACCGTCAGTCGAGTAGTACGGACCTTCAAACTTGTAATTTTGGATTTGCATCAGTGATTCCTTTCAGAAGGACGCAGAAATGTCACTTCGCAGGGACGAGCGAAGATCCACTCTGCCGGATTTAAGCGGTGTCCATACCGCGTCAAACACCAACAACAAAATTCAGCTTGCTTGTTCACTTCAATCCACCTTGGGCAGCACGAGCCCGGTCTGGTCCTGGTACTTGCCGGCCTTGTCGGCGTAGGACGTTTCGCAGACGGTGTCGGCCTTGAAGAAGATCATCTGAGCGATGCCTTCGTTGGCGTAGATCTTGGCGGGCAGGGGCGTGGTGTTGGAGATCTCGATGGTGACCTTGCCGCGCCACTCGGGCTCGAGGGGGGTGACGTTGACGATGATGCCGCAGCGGGCGTAGGTGGATTTGCCGACGCAGACGACGAGGATGTCGCGGGGGATGTCGAAGGTCTCGACGGTCTCGCAGAGGGCGAAGGAGTTGGGGGGGATGATGACGTGGTCTTTGCCGGTGTAGTCGGTGTCGACGGTGACGAAGTTGCGGTCGTCGAAGTTTTTGGGGTCGACGATGGAGGCCCCGCCGTCGGTGGGGGCGTTGGTGAAGATCTTGAAGAGGGTGCCGACGCGGACGTCGTAGCCGTAGGAGGAGACGCCGTAGGAGATCTTGCCGGGCCGCTTCTGGGCCTCGGCGAAGGGGGCGACGGTGAGTCGGTCGCGGATCTGGGTGTCGCAGAGGACGGGCATGGGGGTCTCGGGGAAGGCGGGTGGGGGAGGGGTCGGTGGGGGAGCGGGGTGGGTGGGGGTCGTGGGCGGTTTGGTGTTTCGTACGGTGAATGCTAGGGTTGTCGATTGGGCAACGCGATACAGGGTCGGGTGGCGTTTGGTGCCACCGCGCGGGTGCGGTCGGTTCGGTTTGGCGTGCCCCGGCACTCCCAGGGGCGTCCGGCGAGAGAAGGCAGGCCGGCGGACGCGATCGGGGCAGGGGACGACTATACACCCTATATCTTGTGTGTCCAAGCGCCGACTTGAGCAAATCTTGGGGGGTTTTGTGTCGGTTGGGGTGTCATTTTGGTAAGGGGGTGCGCCGCAGAGAGTTAGGCGCTGGGGGGGCTTGGGGGGCTGGGAAAAACGGCGCTCGCGCTGCCGACAGGCGACGGGTCGCGATCGGAACCGACAAGTCCCTAACGTGGATGTGGAAAACTCGCGGCCGGGTTTGGCCGGCGGGTGTCAGGGTTGGGCGGGGGCGGTCGCCGAGGTGGCGGAGGCGGTCGCCGGCGTGGCGGGGGTGGGGGCCAAGGCGAGGGCGTGGTCGATGGCGGCGCGGAGGGCGGGGAGGTGGTTGGCGAGGGGGCCGGGGAGCTTGACGCCGGCGGCGTGGAAGTGGCCGCCGCCGCCGAGGGCGTTGGCGATGGCGGCGACGTCGATGGCGGGCGGGCCCTGGGGGGTGGCGGGCTTGGAGCGCAGGGAGATGCGGGTGAGGTGTCGGCCGTCGGGGGCGTGGACCTCGGCGACGAGGGCGACGGCGTGAACCCGGCCGACCATCTGGGGGAAGTCGACGAGGCGCTCGGTCTCCTCGTAGCGGGCGCCGGTGCGGGCGAAGTCCTCGGGGGTGAGGGTCATGAGGGCGACGCGGCCGGCGTGCAGGTAGGTGAGCGAGTCGAGGGCGGCGGTGACGAGGGCGAGCTTCTCGGGGCGGTTGTCGTTCTCGACGGCGTTGTAGAGGTTGGCGTGGTCGACGCCGAGCTCGATGAGGCGGGCGGCGAGGCGGAGGGTGGCGGGCGTGGTGTTGGGGAAGCGGAACCAGCCGGTGTCGGTGGCGATGCCGAGGTAGAGGGCGGTGGGGACGGGGGAGGGGTGGTCGGGGGTGAGCAGGTCGGGGGCGAGGTGCTCGATCGGGTCGGCGACGAGCTCGGCGTTGGCGGCGCGGGTCGCGTCGATGAGGCGGTGCTCGGCGGGGAGGTCGCCGGAGAGGTGGTGGTCGACGATGAGCGTCGGCTTGCCGGCCGCGACCTGACGATCGACGACCTCGACCAACGGCCCGAGCTGCGAGCGGGCGCCGGTGTCGAGCACGACCAGCAGATCAACGGCGCCCGGCAGGTCAGCGGGGTCGCGGGTCGTGATCGCGAGATCGGCGCCGGGCAGGTGCTCGAACGCGGCGGGCACGGGCGGGGCGAAGGCGGCGTGGGTCGTCTTGCCGAGGTGTTGCAACGCGGCGGCGAGCGCGATGACCGACGCGAAGGCGTCGCCGTCGGGCTTGGCGTGGGTCAGCAAAGTGACGGTGTCGGCGTCGCGGAGCAGGTCGGCGGCGGCGGGGGCGTCGAGCGTGGCGGCGTAGTCGGTCATGCGGCGAACGGTTAACGGAGGATCGAGGCGGGGCCGAGCCAGTCTCGCGCCAGCTCCACGTCGCGTGCGAGCTGCGCGACGAGCGCGTCAAGCGTAGGGAAACGCTGCTGATCGCGCACGAATCGGCGAAACGCCAGCGTGATGGTCTGGCCGTACAGGGCGTCGGCGTCGGGGATCAGACGCGACGGCGGGTCGATCAGGTGGGCCTCGACGGTCAGCCGCTCGCCGTGAAACGTCGGCTTGACCCCGATCGACACGGCGGCCGGCATCACGTCGCCCGCGACCGTCGCCGTGCACGCATACACGCCGTCCGGCGGCACGATGAACGGCGCCAGGTCCTCGGCCGACAGGTTCGCCGTCGGGAATCCGATCGTTCGCCCCCGCCGCTCGCCGCGCACCACCTCGGCCGTCAGGCTGAACGGCGCGAGCATCGCCGCCGCCGCGTCGTCCAAGCGGGCCTGCCCCACCAACCGCCGGATCAGCGTCGATCGGCACGGCGTCGCG
>JBCBUE010000003.1:0-93472 GCA_039818285.1 Planctomycetota bacterium
GGTTGGGCAGGCGTTCGGCGATCGCCCGCGCCCCGGCTTCGCCGATGTCGTTGAGACCGAGGTTGAGCGAGGTGAGGTTGGGCAGGCGTTCGGCGATCGCCCGCGCCCCGGCTTCGCCGATGTCGTTGAGACCGAGGTTGAGCGAGGTGAGGATGGGCAGGCGTTCGGCGATGGCCCGCGCCCCGGCGTCGCCGATTCTGTTGCTGCTGAGGTTGAGCGAGGTGAGGTTGGGCAGGCGTTTGGCGATCGCCCGCGCCTCGGCTTCGCCGATCTTGTTGCCGCTGAGGTCGAGCGAGGTGAGGTTGGGCAGGTCGGATAGCCCGGCCGGTAACGCATCAAGGCTCAACTTGGCGAGATCGAGCGAGGTGGTTTCCTCATCGCGGGCCTGGGCGATCCGCCGCCGCGCTTCGATCCACCCGGGATGGTCTGGTTCGGTCCCCATGAATCCGAATAGTTTATCGCGCTCCGTTAGCGGCGCGCGGCGGGTTTGTCGGCCCGCTTGGGGCGGGCCGTTGCGGCGGTTTAGTGCTCAGGCATGGTTGTCGATGCGTCCGGTCGGCGGCGCTCCAACGAGCGTCTGCTCCATTCAAACGTAGGCTTGCTCGTTTCCAAGGAACGTTGGGTGGCTTCCAACGAATGTTTCCTTGCGTCCAGCGAACGTTTGGCGGCTTCCAACGAACGTTTCTTCGCGCCCAACGAACGTTTGGCGGCTTCCAGCGAACGTTTCCTCGTGTCCAACGAACGTTGGGTGGCTTCCAACGAGCGTTTCCTCGCGTCCAACGACTGTTTGGTGGCTTCCAACGTTCGTTGGAAAGCGGTCGTCGCGAAATATGGCGCGCACGGTTGGCTAGACGAGCGTTGGCTTGGGGCCGAGAACGTGGCGGGTTATGGGCGATCCTGTGTTGGCTTTAAGCGAGAGGTGACGCGGGTCGATAGAGCTGCCGTCGCCGGTGTTCGGCGGCGGACATTCCGAGGGCCTTTCCGGCGGGTCGAACCTTTTCCCAACCCTGTCCGAGCGACTCGGGCGGTCGTGCGCATGCCGCGTGCGACGCTTGCGCGTGGCTCGGGCTTGCGGGGCTTCCGGGGCTTCCGGGGCTATCCGGGGTCCGGGCTTCCGGGGGCTGGGTTTCCGGGGTTCTACGCGGCGTGGCCTCGCTGTCCGGTGCGTTGTGTTGTGGACCTCCCTGCTGAGAGGAGCGATCGCTGTGGCGAACTACTTGCCGAACCGAGAAGCGGAACTGGTGACCTGGATCACGAACTTCAAGAACCGACTGGACGACGACGCGACGGCCTACGGGCTGACGTCGACCCAAGCGACGGCGTACGGCACGCTGGCGACGGCGTTCCTCGACGCGTATCAGACGGCGCAGGAGCCGACGACGCGCACGCCCTCGTCGATCGAAGCAAAAGACACGGCCAAGGATGCGGTGTTGGCCGAGACGCGGGCGCTGGTGCGGATCGCGCAGGCGTGGCCGGAGATGACGAACCAGAAGCGGTCGGACCTGGGGATCACGGTGCCGGACCCCGAGCCGACGCCGGTGCCCGTGCCGACCGAGGAGCCGCAGCTGGACGTGGCGGCGGTGAACGGACGGCGGCTGTCGCTGCGGCTGCGCGAGCAGTCGACCGGCGAGCGTCGCAAGCCGACGGGCGTGACGGGCGCGACGGTGCTCAGCTACGTCGGCGAGACGATCCCCAGCAGCATCCGGGACTGGTCGTTCGAGGGGAACACGACGCGGCTGGACGTGGACGTGGTCTTCGAGGACAGCGTGCCTCAGGGCGCGAAGGTGTGGGTCACGGCCTACTGGTACAACCGCAAGGCCGAGAGCGGGCCGGCCTGCCCGCCGGTGAGCACGCACATCGGCTTCGGCACGCTGAGCGAGCCGGAGGTCGAGGGCGGTTCGGCCGAGGCGGCGTAGCCCAGGAAGCCCCCGAAGGGGATTCCGCTTCGCGGATCAACCGCAGAGAGAACGTGCCGCGGAGGCGCGGGGCACCGCTCGGCCAAGACGCCGGCGCGGGTGCCGCGCCTCCGCGTTTGTCCCGACAGATCGGACGATCCGTCAACCGGTGCGCATCAACGACCGACTGGCGGCGCGAGGCGTTACCCTTGGCGGCATGAGGCGTTTGCGACGCGGGCATCGGTGGCGGCTGATCTTGTGCGCCGCCGCACTCGGGGTCGGGGGCGTGGCGTGCAACTCGAACGAGATCACCGGTCCCGCGATCGGCCGCGCCGCGGCCACGGACGCCTGGCGCCCCGTCCCGGTCTCCCTTCGGATCCACCCCGCGACCCAGTATCGATTGCTGGATGGCGAGCCTGTCCTCGAAGTCCGGGTCGAACTGTTCGATGACATGGGCGACCCCATCAAAGCTTCGGGCAGCTACCAGTTCGAGCTGACGCGTGACGGCGTGGGACTCGACGACGCCGAGGCCATGTTCTACCGCTGGGATGAGATCGTCCGGTCAGAGAGCGATCAATTAGAGAGGTACGACGCGGTCACGCGATCCTACGTATTCCCCTTGACGCTGGACAGCTTTGCACCGGCGGAGCACGCGACTCGGTTGCGAGCCCGTGCGGACTTGCCCGGTGGAAGAACACTGGAGGCGTCGGCTCCTCTGATCTCGCGGGATCGTCGCTGACCCCGTGGGGACTCCGTCGTCACTCGACACCCAGTGCACGCCGGCTTACGGACAAGATCCGCCGTGCTTCGCCTTCGCTCTCGGCCTCCGCGATCAAACGGAAGATCGGCTCGGTATTGCTCGGACGTACGTGAACCCACGCGCGACCTTCATCCACACGAACGCCATCGGACGTGTTGACCGAGGCGGACGGAAACGCTTGCTTCATGGCGGATGTCAGTCGATCGCGTAAACCGGCCTCGGCCGGGATCTTCTCTTTGAGGATTCTGTAGCGACGATAAGGTTCCAGCAACTCGTGCAGCGCCTTACCCGAGGTGGCCATCAACTCGAGCACTAGCGCCATACCCGCCAGCGAATCGCGTATCTGACCGACCCGAGACCAGACGACGCCTCCGTTCCCCTCACCGCCGATCGCCGCGCCGTGATCCCGCATCGCCGAAGCGACGTTCGCCTCTCCGACCGCCGACCGCACGACCCGGCCACCAACCGTCTCCGCGACGTCGTCGATCATCCGGCTGGTCGACAGGTTGGCCACGGCCACGCCGCCCGGCTCCATCACCCGAATCGCCGCCGCAACCAGCGTGCACTCTTCGCCGAGGTACTCGCCGCCCGACCCAATGATGGCCAAGCGATCCGCGTCGGGGTCCTGCGCAAAGCCCAGGTCGGCACCGCTCGCCTCAACGGCCGCGCAAAGCTCGGCCAGATGGCTCTGCGTCGGTTCGGGTGGATGCGGAAACCGCCCCGTCGGCTCGACGTATCGCAGGTCCGCCACCACGCCCAAGCGGTTCAGCAGCATCCCCGCCGAGCGCCCACCTGCCCCGTGCACGCTGTCGACGACGACCCTCAGGCCCGCCCGTCGGACGGCCTCGACATCGATGCCTTCAAGCACCGCGTCGACGTGCATTTCGTCCGCTCGGTCGTCTCGGTTAATCGACGCGACCTCCTCGGCGCCGACCCACGCCGCGGCGCCTTGCTCAAATGCCTCGATCAGTGCCCCCGCCTCCGCAGGCGGGAGCGACGCCCCGTCCGAACGGATCGGCTTGATCCCATTCCACGGCGTCGGGTTGTGGCTGGCCGTTAGCACCAGCCCGCCCCACGCCCCGAGCTTGCGCACCATCACCCCCACCGCCGGCGTCGTGCAGACCCCCAGATCGACCGCCCGCACCCCGCAACACGCCAACGCCGAGCTCACCGCCCCCGCCAACGCCTCGCCTGAGGGACGCGAGTCACGACCTACGAGCACCACCGGCTCACCGACAACGCCCGACTGCCCCCGCACCCAGCCCGCAAATGCCGCCGCGAACCGCACCGCCTGCGCCGGCGTCAGCGACGCCCCCACGATCCCCCGCATCCCGCTGACGCTCAGCATCAGGGGCGCCTCTGCCTGCTCGGCCGCTCCGCTCATGCGCGAAACCTATCACACCCCGCCCGCCACTCGCTCCAGCATCCCTAAATCCACGGCCGCCGGCCCCGACACCACCGCGTCCGCCTCGCGCAAGGCCTCCCGAGGCCCCGTCGTCGTCACGCCCAGGACGGCCAGCCCCGCCCCCTTCGCCGCCGCCACCCCCGCCGACGTGTCCTCGATCGCCACGCACCGCCCCGCCGCCAGCGCTCTCCCCTCCGCCGCCCCCAGCCGGTCCACCGCCATCGCGTAGGTCTGCGGGTCCGGCTTGCTGCGCTCGACGTCGTCGGCCGTGACCATCACCTCGAACAGCCCGTCCGCGTCCAGCGCCGCCAGCATCCCGTCGATCTCACGCCGCGTCGCCCCGCTGGCGATCGCCATCGGCACCCCCGCCGCCCGCACCGCCCGCGCCAGCTCCAGCGACCCCGGCACCGCCGGCACCCCCGACGCCGCCAGCCGATCGAACGCCAACGCCTTCGCCCCGCACATCCCCGCCACGCGACTCTCGTCCACCGCCGACCCCGCCGCAAGACCATCCGCCCGCCGCAAGACCTCCCGAAACGCGTCCCGATCGTCAAACCCGATGTACACGGCCTGGTACTCAGCGTCACTAATCGTCACCCCCACCGTCCCCGCCACCTCCCGGATCGCGGTGCAGTGCACCGGCTCGGAGTCCGCGATCACCCCATCGAAATCGAAAATCACCGCTTCAAGCATCCCAGGAGCCTATCGAACCCGTGCAAACCGCCCCGCGTCGGGCGTCACAACACCCTGCCAGAGCCCCGCAGGGCCGATCGTTTCAACCCACGATTTACCCAATCCCCACAATCTTCCCCAGAATCTCGTACGAGAAAGACACCCAGCTCGCGCAGAATTTGTTAAATACATTTAAATCCTTGGCGCAGCGGCCGGTTCCGCTAGAGTTACGTTAGTCAAGGAGGTCGCCGGCGGTCTCAGGTTAGTTCCTGGTCAGCGCCGGTCACGGGAGGCTAACGTCGTGCGTACTCATCTCATCGCTCTGTCCGCGCTCGGGGTCACGGCCGTCTCGCCGACCGCCTCCGCCAGCGTCATCGAAATCGCGTTCCAATTCCTCGACCTCGAGTACGACGGGTCGGTCATCACCACGCCCGGCGGTCTCCCCGACGAACTCGACGCCGTCACCTTCCGCGTCGATGGCGTCACCGTCGGCACCATCACCACCGATGTCTTCGCCGACGTCGCGATTCCGGTCGTCCTCCCCGCCCCCTCCTCGATCCCGGGCAGCTCCACCGCCACGTCCGGCACCGGCGACTTCGACCTGACCTTCGGCACCGAGTTCCTCGACCTCACCGTCGATGAGGTCGAGGTCACGTACTTCGACTCCGGCAGCATCAAGTTCGTCTTCGGCGCCGAGGTCGGCGCCTCTATCGACGGCCAATCGCTGCCCTTCGGCCTCGAACTGGCCGACCCCATCGAGGTCTCCTTCAGCACGCAGATCGACAGCGGCGACTTCACGGGCTTCACGGCCTCCGGCACCGGCGAGGTCCAGGGCGTCCCCGAGCCCTCCGCCATGCTCCTCGCCCTCGCCGCCCTCGGCGTCGCCGTCGCCCCCACCCGCCGACGCGCCCGCTGATCGCCGCGAACGCGCCGGAACAACGCCACACATTGTCAACGAGCCCCGCGTGACACCCGCGCCGCTTCGCCGATGTTCGACGGCCCGGGTCTCAGGGATCGCACGATCCCCGTCGCGCCACACAACACGCCGAGCGGAGGGTGGGGGTCGGTCTCGCGATCCCGCGCGGCTGGCCGGACTGGGGCAGGGGCAACACCGGCTTCAACCATCGGCCCACCGGCCCGCGACGTGCGCGGGGGGCGTCCATCTCAGCGGTCCACCCCGCTCTTGACTCGCTCGACACGTGCCCTGCCATGGGGGTCGAGACCGCTCACGAGGCTTCCCTACCCACGCGGCATCGGCCAGTCTGGCGCGCGCGGGCGACACGCCACAACCGATCGCCTCGCCGACGTTGATCGTTACCGCCCCCAGCATCGGCGAAGCCTATGAAGTCAACTATTACCCGATGCCATCGACCAAACGCTGCCACAATGCCCCCATGCACACCAGACTCCCAAGCCTCTTCGCCGCCCTGCTGACCGGCCTGCTCGCGACCGCCGTCTACGCCGCCGAGCACCGCGTCGCCACCCAGGCGGACTTCGATCGCCTCAAGTCCGCCACCTTCCAGCCCGGCGACCGCATCCTCTTCCGGCGCGGCCGGTCCTTCACCGGCATGTTCGCTCCGAAGGGCGATGGCGCACCCGATGCCCCCATCACCATCGACGCCTTCGGCGCCGGCGACCTCCCCCAGATCCACGCCGGCGGCCAACACCCCGCCGCCGTCTTCCTCCACAACGTCATCCACTGGGAGGTCCGTCACCTCGAGGTCACCAACACCGACGGCTCCCCCGACGGCCAGGGCAACCTCTTTGGCATCTACGTCCTCGCCGACGAACAGGAGCGCACCGTCGAGCACATCCACATCGACCGCTGCTTCGTCCACCACGTCAACGGACGCGTCGCCGGCAAACGCCGAGGCGGCATCCACGTCCACATGAAAGAGCTCGAGCACTCCACCTTCAACAACCTTCGAATCACCCACAACCGCGTCGAGCACGTCGGCGGCGTCGGCATCGGCAACGACTCCAGCTGCGCCCGCGTTCACATCACCCCCGACGGCGTCACGACGCAGAACCTCTGGACCAACGTCTACGTCGCCGACAACTACGTCGGTCACACCGGCCGAAACAACGTCATCGCCCGCGTGAGCAAGGACGCCATCTACGAACGCAACACCCTGGCTTACAGCAGCCGATTCAGCACCGGGCACAGCATCTTCTGCTTCAACACCGACGGCATCAAGATCCAGTTCAACGAGGCCTACGGCAACATCGGCCCTGGCTCCAGGGACCGCGGCGGGTTCGACGCCGACTACAACTGCGTCCACACCTTCATCCAGTACAACTACAGCCACGACAACCAGTGGTTCTGCGGCATCATGAAACGCCCCAACCGCCATGTCGTCATCCGCTACAACCTCAGCGTCAACGACCGCGACGGCATCTACTTCTACGGCTTCAACAGCCGCCAGCAGGCCGACGACATCCACATCTACAACAACACCCACTACGTGGCCCGCGGTCTCGACGCCGTCGTCTTCCCCGAGCGACGCACGCCTCTCAACAGTCGGTTCGAGAACAACATCTTCTACTTTCAGGGCGAAGGCGGCTGGGGACCGCGTGCCGAGGGCATCAACACCACCTTCCGCAACAACGTCTACCACCGACTCACGCCCCACCCCACCGACGACCAGGCCCGGACCACCAGCCCTCACTTCGTCGACCCGGGCCAAGCCCCGACCAACATCGATCTCACCACGATGCAGGCGCTGGTCGGCTATCGCCTCAAGCCCGACTCGCCCTACCGCCAGGGCGGCACGCTCATCGAGGGCCGCGGCGCGCACAACCTCCTCAAAGAAAGCCTGCCCCCGGGCGTGTCGGCCTACGGCGCATTCTGAGCTAAGCCAGCGACGCCGCTGTCGACGCCGGTCATCGATGGTCAACGAGCCCCGCGTAACGCCCACGCCGTGCGCGGGAGGCATCCATCTCGGCGGTCCACCCCGGTCTTGACTCGCTCGACACGTGCCACGCCCTGCCGTAGGGGTCGAGACCGCTCGCATGGCTTTCCGACCGAGGCAACATCGGCCCGGCCAGCGCGCACAAGAGGCAACGCTGTACCGATCAACCCGCGTACACGTCCATGATCTCGCCGAGCAGGCGGATCGCGTCCGGCTTGCTGCGCTGGAAGGAGTTGCGGCCGATGATCGAGCCGAAGCCGCCGCCGTCGTGGATGGCGCGGATCTCGTCGAGCATGGTCGCGTCGTCGGTCGCGGCCCCGCCGGAGAAAATGACGATGCGTCGGCCGTTGAACACGCACTGCACGACGTGCTTGACGCGCTCGGCCTGGGTCGCGATGGGGATCTGCTGCTTCTCGTAGACCTTGCGAGCGGCGTCCTGCTCGATGTGGTCCGAGGGGAGCTTGATCTTGACGATGTGGGCGCCGAGTTGGGCGGCGATCTGGCCGGCGTAGCCGACGACGTCGATGGCGGTCTCGCCGGCGGTGGAGAGGCCCGAGCCGCGGGGGTAGGACCAGATGACGACGACGAGGCCGGCCTGCTTGGCCTGCTCGGCGAGGTCGCGGATCTGCTGGTAGAGCTCGAAGCGGTGGGCCGAGCCGGGGTAGATCGTGAACCCGATGGCCGAGCAACCGAGGCGCAGGGCGTCGTCGACGCTGCCGGTGAGGGCCTGCGTGGGGTCGGCATCGTCAGACAGGACGTCGTGGTCGTTGAGCTTGAGGATCAGGGGGATGTCGCCGGCGAAGTCACGGGCGCCGGCCTCGAGGAAGCCGAGCGGCGCGGCGTAGGCGTTGCAGCCGGCGTAGATGGCGAGCTGGAAGTGATAGCGAGGGTCGTAGGCCGGGGGATTGGGCGCAAAGCTGCGGGCCGGGCCGTGCTCGAAGCCCTGATCGACGGGGAGGATGACGAGCTTGCCGGTGCCGGCGAGCTTGCCGTGGTTGAGGAGGCGCGCCAGGTTGGTGAGCGTGCCGGGGTTGTCGCTGCCGTACCAGCTGAGGATTTCTTGAACGCGTGGGGTCATGGCGTTGCCCTCGGTGAGATGGTGATCGGAACCACCGCGAGTCTAAGCGATGGGCGTCGCCTGGCGAGTGGGTCGAGCCTGACCGGCCACGCTTCAGTCGTAGTCCCGGTCGTCCTGCCAGGCGGTGCGGTCGAGGTCAAGGTCGTTGAACTTGCTGGCGTCGAGCGACGGATGATCGTTGCCGGCCTTGAGCTGGCCGTCGTAATCGGCGAGCAGTCGCATGGCGATCTTGTAGAGGAACAACAACGCGAACAGGTTCGTCATCGCCATCAGCCCGATGGACAGGTCGGTGAAGGCGAGAACAGTGTCAAGATCGAGGATGGCGGCGACGAAGATCAGGACCAGGATGAAGACGCGGAAGGCGTAGAAGACGGACCGCCTCTCGCCGACGATCGAGCTGAGCGCGGTCTCGCCGAGGTAGTAGTTGTAGAGCACCGTGCTGAAGGCGAACATCAGCAGCGCGATGACCACGAAGTACTTGGCGAATGCGCCGATGTGCTCGGCGAGGGCGTTCTGCGTCAGCGCCAGGCCGGCGACCTGCCCATCAGGCGGATAGGTCCCGTCGGCGAGGAGGATGATCGTCGCGGTGCAGGTGCACATGATGATCGTGTCGACAAAGACGCTGAACGACTGGATGACCCCCTGCGACGCGGGGTGGCGAGCGTAGGCGACGGCGGCGACGTTGGGCGCCGACCCCATGCCAGCCTCGTTGGAGAGCAGGCCGCGGCGGACGCCCTGGCTGATCGCGGCCCCGATGCCGCCGGCGAACGCGGTGTCGAGGCCGACGGCGTTAGCGACGATCGACCATAGCACGCCGGGTACTTCGTCGATGTCCTTCACGAGGACGAACAACGCCAAGAGGACGTACCCGATCGCCATGATCGGCACGAGGAACTCGGTGACCGAGGCGATGCGCTTGACGCCGCCGAAGATAATGAGCCCGACGAGCACGGCCATGATCAACCCGATGATCCACGTCGGCGCCCCGAAGGCGTCGTTGAACGTCTCGGCGACGCCGAAGGACTGGAAGGCGTTGAGGCAGAAGCCGTACGTGATAAAGAGCAGGACCGAGAAGACGACGGCCATCCAGGGCTGCTTGAGGCCGTGGAGGATGTAGTACGCCGGGCCGCCGCGGTAAGTGCCGTCCGGCTCGCTGCGCTTGTAGAGCTGAGCGAGGGCACACTCGAAGAAGCTCGACGCCATGCCGATCAGCGCGAGCACCCACATCCAGAAGATCGCGCCCGGCCCGCCGAGCGTGAGCGCGACGGCGACGCCGATGATGTTGCCGCCGCCGACGCGGCCGGCCACGCTGAGGACGAGCGCCTGGAACGGGCTGACGTGGTTGCCCTCGTGGGCCGTCGCCTGGCGGAGCACGCGGAACATGCGCAGGAAGTAGCGGAACTGCACGAACCGCGACGAGATCGTCAGCAGCAGGCCGACGACAATAAGCATCGCCATCAGCGCGATGTAGAAATAGCCAGTGAACCACTCCAGCCCGAGGACAAATTGCTGCATGGTCGGCGGTGTCCTTGCCGTGGCCGACGGGAAGCGGCGGAGATGCGGGCCTGACGGTTCGTAAGACTAGCTGATTCCGTGGCTTCGCGGCGACGGGCCGCGGCCGGCCACGATCGATCGGCCGGGCGGCCGACCTAGACTCGCGTGATGGCGACGTGGCAGGCGACAAGCCGGAGCGGGGCGACCGAGGCGATGGGCGTGACGCCGGTGCGCGGCGACGGCCAGGCGGTGTTGTGGCCGACGGTGCTCCGGATGCGCGACGTGGCGGTCGGGGGGCAGCTGGCGGTGATGGGGATGGCGATCTGGCTGGGGATCGGTTTCGACGTGGCGGCGGTGGCGGCGGTAATCGGGGTGACGCTGCTGAGCAACATCGGCCTGCGCGTGGCGTGGCGGTGCTGGCCGCAGCGGGTGTCGCCGTGGATGCCGGCGGTGGTGCTGTTCGACCTGACGGCGTTCAGCGTGCTGATGTTTCTGACGGGCGGGTCGAGCAACCCCTTGTGCACGATCTACATGGTGCACGTGGCGATGGGCGTGGTGCTGCTGCCGTTGACGTGGGCGGCGGCGCTGACGGTGATGACCGCGGCGGCGTACGGGCTGATGTTCCGCTGGCGACGGCCGGTGGACGTGCCGGCCGAGTGGGAGGTAGCGGAGGCGGCGGCGGCGTGGCTGGCGTTGGCGGTGGCGGCGGTGCTGATCGCGTATTTCATCTGGCTGGTGAAGTCTGCGCTGCTCGAGCGCGAGGCCAAGCTCGCGCGGCTGCAGCGCGTCGAGGTCGACAACGCCCGACTGGCGAGCCTGACCACCCTGGCGGCCGGCGCCGCGCACGAGCTCGGCTCGCCGCTGGGCACCATCGCGATGGCCAGCCGGGAGATCGAGCGCGCCACCGGGTTGGATCAAGCCGACGTCGCGACCGGGCCGACCGTCACCACCACGGTCGACGAGGTGGCCGAGGACGCCCGGCTGATTCGCGCCGAGGTCGACCGCTGCCGCGACATCCTCGATCGGCTGCGTTCCGAGGAGATGGTCGCCTGGCTGACGCAGGAGCCGCAGGAGGTGGACCCGCAGGAGGTCGTGCACGGGCTGCGGGCGGCGCTGGGCCGGGACGCGGATCGGTTGGAGGTCTCCGTCGAACCCGGGCTGGAGCGCGTCCGGCTGATGACCCAGGCGACGGTGCAGGTGCTGCTGATCCTGGTCCGCAATGCGTTCGATGCCTCGCGGCCCGATCAGTCGGTCAATCTGAACGTTTTAAGACGTGGCGACATGACGCGGCTGATCGTCACCGATCAAGGCTCAGGCATGCCAAATCAGGTTTTGAATCGCGTATTTGAAGCATTTTATACGACAAAGCCAGCTGGTCAGGGAATGGGCATCGGGCTGTTCCTGGCCAAGTTGATGGTTGATGGCATGGGGGGAGAACTGAGATTTCGTTCAGAAATTGGTCTTGGCACGGAGGCCGAGTTAATGATCACACATGATGAGCACACTCTCTGAACGTCCCATCGCCACCGTCGTCCGCGCGAGCACCCACATCCTCGTCGTCGACGACGACCTGATGCACCGCAATCGGGCTGTCCGTGCCTTCGAGGCGCGTGGCCACACCGCGGTTGCGGCCGGCGACGCCGAGGAAGCGCTCGCGTTGGCTCGCTCGAGCCGGTTCGACCGGGCCGTGCTCGACATGCGGATGCCGGGACGGGACGGCCTCGACCTCGCCCAGCGGCTGATGAAGCTCCAACCCGACCTCGACGTCGTCATCCTCACCGGCTACGGCAGCATCCCGCTGGCGGTCGAGGCGATCCGAGTGGGCGTGCTCGACGTCCTGACCAAGCCCGCCGACGCCGACCAGGTGCTGCTCGCCTTCGAGCCCGAGGAGCGGAAGGTCGAGGCCGCCGCCGAGGCGGAGGGGCCGTACGAGGTGCCCACGCTCGACAAGGTCGAGTGGGAGCATATTCAGCGGGTGTTATCGGACTGCGGGGGCAACATCACCAAGACCGCTAAGGTGCTTGGCATCCATCGTCGGTCTCTGCAGCGCAAGCTCCAGCGGTACGCCCCCCACCGCTGATCGCGACGCTCAAGACAGAGACGACGGGGCCGAGACGCCCAGGCGATCGATCAATCCGTCGAACTCGTCGAGCGTGGCGAAGCCGATCTCCAGCGAACCGGAGCCTTTGCGGCGACCGGCTTTCAGTTTGACCTTGAGCCCAAGCCGGTTGGCGATGTCGCGTTCGAGCTCTGCGAGGTGGGCCGGGATCGCGGGACGGGAGGGCGTGGCCTCGGCAGTGGGTTCCACGTGAAACGCCCGGACCGCCGACTCCACCTGACGCACCGACAAACCCTCGCGGACGATCCGTTCCGCTAGGGCGACCTGCTTATCGCCGTCCGCCAAGCCGACCAACGCCCTGGCGTGCCCCATCGAGATCAGCCCGTCTCGGAGCATGCCGCGAACGGTCTCCGACAGGCCGAGCAGGCGGATCAGGTTGGTGATGGTGGCCCGCTGAAGCCCAAGCCGGTCGGCGACCTCGCCGTGGGTCAGGCCGAACGAATCCACAAGACCCTGCACCGCCTCGGCTCGATCCATGGCATTGAGGTCCTCGCGCTGCACGTTCTCGACCAGCGCCCACTGGGCGGACTGCTCGTCGCTCAGCTCGCGCAGCAGGGCGGGTACCGCGTCGAGCCCGGCCCGCTGAGCCGCCCGCCACCGTCGTTCGCCCGCTACCAGCTCGTAACGATCGGGGGCGTCGCCCCGCCGGACCACGATCGGCTGCATCACGCCCTGCTCGCGGATCGACGCGGCGAGCCCGTCGAGCGAGGCGTCGTCCCACCGCTGACGCGGCTGATGGCGGTTGGGCTGGACGCGGTCGAGTTCCACGTGGAACAGCCCGTCGGCGAGACCGGGCGTGCTCTGGGCTGCTGAGCCATCGAATGGGGCGGCCGACAGTTTGGAGGCCGGTGATGGAGCTTCCGAGATGGGTTCGACCGTCACGGCGGCGGGTGGCGTCGCTCCGGCCATCAGGGATTGCAAACCCCGACCCAGCCGGGCGGGTCGTTTGCGGCGGGGCGTCGCTTCGCTCGCATTGTCGGTCGTCGCGGGGGCGGTCGTGGGCTTCCGTGCCATGCTGTCTCCTGAGTGGCTCCCCATTACGTTAACTCCGTGCCGTATCGGCCGTAAAGGCGACTCTCTACTTCCATTATTGAACGCAGTTCATTCGCCCCTGCGAGACGGTGACGCATTTGCTTTCACCCCACGGGCGGATCGGCCGATGTCACTCGTGATGGCTCTGCCCGTCGAATCGCCCGACACCGTCGATCCCGACCCGATCGCGCCGCGCGAGGCTTCGCCACGCGCCGCCACCCCGGCGGGAGACGATCTCTGGGGCGGGTTTCGCGAGTTGGACCGCCAGCTCGACGCGATCCGCCGCGAGCTCGCCCGGCATCACCGCCTGACGACCCTGGGCACGATGGCCGCGACCATCGCCCACGAGATCAACAACGTGCTCACCCCGGTCGGCTCGTACGCCCAACTGGCGCTGGCTCGGCCCGACGACCCGGAGCTGACCGGCAAGGCCCTGCGCCACGCCGCCCAGGGCGCCGCGCACGCCGCCCGCATCGCCGAGGCCGTGCTCGGTCTTGCGGGCGATCCCGCGGAGTCGCGGTCGGCCGACGTCGCCGGCGTCGCCCAAGAAGCCGCCGCGTGCCTCGTGCGAGAGCCGTCGCGCGACGGGATCGAGCTGCGCCACGCCGTGCCGGTTGGGCTGGCGGCCGCGATCGAGCCGGGCAAGCTCCGGCAGGTGCTGCTCAACCTGATGCTCAACGCCTGCAAGGCCATGCGGAAGCAAGGCGGTCGACTGACGGTCGAGGCCGAGCTCGTCGGGCAGGGCGTCCTCATCCGCCTGCGCGACACCGGGCCCGGCATCCCCGAGGCCGTACGCGAACGCCTATTCGAGCCGTTCGTGACCGCACCGATCGACCACGACGCCGACGCGACCTCCGCTCGATCCGCCCGCGGCACCGGCCTGGGGCTGACCGTCTGCCGTCAGCTCGTCGAGCAGGCCGGCGGCACCATCGCCTGCGACACGCGATCCCACCCGACCGAGCCCACCGGCACGACGTTCACGATCACCCTGCCGAACGCCAGCGGGGCCCCCGAGCCGATCGAACCGGCCGCGCCGGCCGCGTGAACAACCTCTCAACATCGGCTCGCGGGCCCGCTTGGTTCGCGGGCTCGGGCCGGCCTCGCGTCTACACTTCATGCGTGATGCACGCGGTCGATCCAAGGCGTCCGACGTCGGCGGCCGATCGGCCGTGGCGCCTCCGCTGGGCGCTGTGGGCCTTGGTCGGCTGGCTGCTGCTGGCCGGCGGCGACCTGCCCGCGTTGCGGGCGCAGACGGCCACGCCCCCGACCCCGACCCCGACGGTCTCGACCCTGCCGGGCAGGGCGTTGCCCGCCGTCTTCCAGCTCCCCTCGGGCGCGAACGTCGCGGTCATCAAGCTCGCGGGCGAGATCAACGGGTTCACCCCGCGATCCCTTGAGCTGCGCACCGACCGCGCGATCCGCAGCGGCGCGTCGGTGATCGTGCTCGAGCTCGACACGCCCGGCGGCGAGATCACGGCCGCGATCCAGGCCAGCAAGGACCTCAAGCAGGTCCCGATCCCCACGCTGGCCTGGGTGAACGACGACGCGTTATCCGCGGGGGCGCTGCTGGCCACCGCCTGCGACGCGATCGTGATGAGCCCCGCCTCGACCATCGGCGACGCCGCGCCGATCTCGCTCTTCGGCTCGCTCGAACCGACCGAGCGGGCCAAGATCCTCAGCCCTTGGCTGGCCGAGTTCCGCGACAACGGCCGAGCCCACGGCTACGACTACGCGTTGCTCAAAGCGATGTGCGTGCTGGGCGTCGAGGTCTATGAGATCGAGCACCGCGCGACCGGCGAGATCAAGTTCGTCAACCAGGCCGACTACCGCGTGATGGTGCGCGGCGAGTCGATCGATTCCGTGATCGACTCCACCGGCCTGAAGCCAGGCGAGATCGTCGCCGACGAACGCATCCTTGGCGCATCGCTCGACGAGGCCGAGCCGTCGGACGTCGGGCAGTGGTCGCTGGTGCGCCAGGTGCACGACGGGCAGACGCTGCTGACCTTCAGCCAGGCCGAGGCGCTGGCCACGGGCCTGTCGGTGGCGACCGTGGCCGACGACGCGGCGTTGTCGACGGCGTTGTCGGCGGCGTCGGTGCAGCGCGTCGACCTGAACCTGGCCGAGACGGTCGCGGCGTGGCTGAGCCAGCTGTGGGTGCGGCTGCTGCTGGCGGCGATCCTGGTGATCGGGCTGACGGTCGAGATGTACTTCACGGGCACCGGCGTGTTCGGCGGGGTGGCGCTGCTGGCGTTCCTGCTGCTGATCGCGCCGCCCTGGGTGATCGGGCTGGGGCAGTGGTGGCACCTGTTGCTGGTGCTGGCGGGCGTGGCGTTGCTGATGGTGGAGCTGTTCGTGACGCCGGGGTTCGGCCTGCCGGGGGCGGCGGGGCTGTTGATGATCGTGGTGGGGCTGGTGTTCATGGCGATCCCGTCGTCGGGCGGGCCGCAGTTTGGGCCGGTGCAGGTGCCGCCGGCGCAGCGGCTGGTGTGGCCGACGGTGGGGTTATTGATCGCGGCGGCGGCGAGCGTGGGGGCGCTGGTGGGGCTGGCGTACTACGCGAAGTTCGCGGCGGGCACGCCGTGGATGAGCCGGATGATCCTCACGGACGGGCCGAACGAGCCGGGTGAGCACAGCGAGGCGGTGTACGGACCGATGCCCACCGACGACAACGCCATCGCCCGTCGGTTGGAGCCCGAGGCCCGCGAGCCCAGCGAGGTGGCGATCGAGCGCAGCGAGGCGTCGCTGCGCGTCGGAGCGGTCGAGCGGCACACCCAGCAGGACGAGTACCGCGGGCTCACCGAGGGCATGACCGGCAGGGCGTTGACCAGCCTGCGGCCGACCGGCCCGGCGGAGATCGAGGGACGCGTGATCGACGTCGTGGCGCAGGACGGGTGGATCGACGAGGGCGCGGCGTTGCGGGTCGTCGCGGTCGACGGCAATCACGTGCTCGTCGCCGTGGGCTGACCCCGCCCGATAAGCCGCGCCGAGCCCAGCCCAGCTTCGGGCTCGCCGATACACCCCGCATGCCCGACGGCCGCGTCGACCTCCGATTGCCCGACTTCGTCTGCGTCGGCGGGCAACGCTGCGCCACCTCCTGGCTCTACGAAGCGATCCGCGGCCACCCCGCGATGTACCTGCCTCGCAAAGAGGTGCACTTTTTCAACCGCGACTACGCCAACGGCCTGGCCACCTACGCCGAGCTGTTCGCCCCCGCCGCCCCCGACCAGCGCTGCGGCGAGATCACCCCCGACTACCTCACGCACCCCGACGCCGCCGCCCGACTCGCCGCCGACTTGCCCAAACACACGCGCTTCCTCGTGCTCCTCCGCGACCCCGTTGACCGCGCTTACTCCCACTACCAACTCACCCGATGCCACGGGGGACGCACGCGCGAGATGACTTTCCTCGAGGCCTGTCAACGGCGCCCGCACCTGATCGACGGCAGCCGGTACGGCCACCACCTCCACCGGCTCGTCGACGCCGTCGGTCGCGAGCGCGTCCGGGCCTGGACTGATCGCGACATCACCGACCGACCGGCCGAGATGCTCGCCGAAATCTTCGCCTGGCTCGACATCGACACCGCTTACGCCCCCCGCGATCTGACCGCACGACACAACGTCTCCACCGGCTCGGCCTGGCAAGCCCGGCTCAACCTCCCGACCCTGCTGGCGACCCTCAACCGCTCGCCGCTCGGACCCGCCTACCGCGGCTTGCGTCGATCATCGCTCGGCCATCGCCTTCGCCGCGCCGTCAACGGCCCCGCCGCCCCCACCAAGCGACCCGCCCCGACGCCCGACGAACGCCGCGCCCTCTGGCCGACCTTCGCCCACGACGTCGACCAGCTCGAACGCCTCACCAGCCTCGACCTCGACCACTGGCGCCTCGCCAACCACGACGCCCCCGCCTCAACGATCAGCCCGATCCGTCGGGCCGCGTGAGGTAACGACACCACGCGTCGTCCCCCACCCGATCGACCGACTCGAGCCGCAGCGGCAGGGCGTCAGCGATCGTGCCCGCCTCACGCCCCGGCATCGCCGCGATCGGCAACGCCCCCGGATCGCCGGTCACCCTGCCCGCGATAAACGCCCACACCTCATCGACCCAGCCCCCCGCCAACATCGCGCCCACCAGTCCCGCCCCCGCCTCGACCAACACATTCGTGCACCCCTCGGCCCCCAGCCGATCCAGCACGACACCGGGCTCCTCGCTCACCACCTCGCCCGCTGGCACCGCGTGCCCGCCCTCCTCCGTCGGCCGCAACACCGCCGCGCCCGACGGACAACGCCCCCGCCGATCCATCACCACCCGCCGCGCGACCCGACGCACCGCCACGCCCCGCGCCGTCAACCGCGGGTCGTCGGCGATCACCGTGCCCGACCCCGTGAGGATCGCGTCCACCCGCGCCCGCAGCTCGTGCACCTTGCGTCGGCTCGCCTCGCCACTGATCCACTTCGAGTCCCCCGTCGCCGTCGCGATCCGCCCGTCCAGCGTCTGCGCCCACTTCGCGATCACCCACGGCTGGCCCGTCGCCACCCGCTTCAGCCACGGCCGGTTCAGCCGACGCGCCTCGCCCTCCATCAACCCGAGCGCCACCTCGACCCCCGTCGCCCGCAGCCGCGCCGCGCCCCCGCCGCCCTCCGCCGGGTCGGCCATCGCCGCGACGACACGCGACACCCCAGCCTCGATCAACGCGTCCGTGCACGGCGGCTGCTTGCCGTGATGCCCGCACGGCTCGAGCGTCACCACCGCCGTCGCCCCCGCCGTCGATTCGCCGCGCTCGACCGCGTCCGCCAACGCCTCGCGCTCCGCGTGACGATCCCCGAACCGCCGGTGCCAACCCTCGCCGATCAACGCCCCCTCCCGCATCAGCACGCACCCCACCATCGGGTTCGGCTCCACCCAGCCCTCCCCCCGCCGCGCGAGCGCCAGCGCCCGGCCCATCGCCTCGATCTCACTCAGCCGATCCCCGTGCCGCGTCTCGCTCAAGCCGATACCCTAGCCCCTCGCCCGGACCCTTCCGTTCCCACGCACCAGCAAGCCTGCCATGCCCAAGCCCCTCCGCGTCACCGTCTGGCACGAATACCGCCACGAACACAAGAACGCCACCGTCGCCAAGCACTACCCCGACGGCATGCACATGGTGATGAAGTCGGCCATCGAGCAGCACGCCGACCTCTTCCCCAACGGCGTCGAGGTCACCACCGCCACGCTCGACCAGGACGACGACCACGGCCTGTCCGACGAACTCCTCGCCCACACCGACGTCATGACCTGGTGGGGCCACGCCGCCCACGGCGAGGTCAAGGACGAGATCGCCAACAAGGTCGCCCAGCGCGTCCGCGAGGGCATGGGCCTGGTCGTCCTGCACTCCGGCCACTACGCCAAGCCCTTCAAGACCCTCATGGGCACCAACTGCCACCTCCGCTGGCGCGAGGCCGCCGAGATCGAACGCCTCTGGGTCACCTCCCCCGGCCACCCCATCACCGCCGGCCTGACCAAGGACTTCATCCAGCTCGACGAAACCGAGATGTACGGCGAGCACTTCGACATCCCCGACCCCGACGAGCTCGTCTTCGTCTCCTGGTTCGAGGGCGGCGAGGTCTTCCGCTCCGGCTGCGTCTGGAAGCGCGGCGCCGGCAAGGTCTTCTACTTCCGCCCCGGCCACGAAACCTTCCCCATCTACCACGACCCCGAGGTCCGACGCGTCCTGGCCAACGGCATCCTCTACGTCACGCCCCCCATCGGCGCGCAGGCCCCCGTCCGCCCCGAGAATAAGGTCTCCGCCGAGGGCATCACCCCCAACGTCTCCGGCGGCGTGGCCCCCTACCGCCACGGCTCGCCTAACATCAACCCGCCTCTCTCGCCCATCGCCGCCGACCACGCCGTCGACGACTCGCTCCACAAGCAGTAACCCACTTCCCCCGCTCTCGACTCGGAGGCCTGCCCCATGCATCACCTCAAGACGCTCGCCGTTGCTCTTGCCCTCGTGCTCTTCGCCAGCCACGCCGCCACGCAGGACCTGCCCCAGCTTCAGGCTGAATACGCCGCCGTCGAAACCGTCCACCAGTCCATGGCCGACGCGCAGCAGAAGATCGACGGCCGCACCCGCGCCATCACCGACTTCCTCAATCAGAACGACCTGATGAAGGACTACCAGCAGTCTCACGCCCCCAACGACACGCAGCTCGCCGACCTGCCCATGAGCTACGACGACGCGCTCCAGTCGGCCCTGCAGGACGTCGGCACCCCCGACGGCCTGCCCCCCTCCACCATCGCCGACCCCGGTCAACTGAAGCGACTCATCAGCGCCACCAAAGAGCTCGACGAGGAAACCTGGAATCGCCTCTACCCCAAGGCCCTCCAGCTCGCCCACATGGTTGCCTTCCTCAAGGACAACAACCAGTGGGACGCGATGAACACCTGGGTCGGCACCCAGCAGGAGGCCCACGAGCAGGCCCTGCAACAGCAGACCGAGGCCCGCTTCAAGGCCGCCCACGACGAGGCGATCGAAGAAGACAAGGAAGGCCAGAAGCGCGTCCAGCAGGCGAATGAGCAGGCCTGGCAACGCACCCTCGATCACCAGCAGCAGAAGTGGGAACAGAACATGGCCGAGTACAACGCCCAGACCGATCGCATCCAGGCCGAGCACACCTACAACACGCCGTACCCCTACTACTACGGCGGCGACAACGTCTTCTGGCCCCACCGACACCACCGCGTGTACCGCTAGCTAGATCGCGTCACTCATCCGCCGTCCGTGCGTGAGCGCGATCGCCAGGGCGTCGGCCACGTCCGCCGGCTCGGGCGCTGCCGCTAAGCCCAGCTGCGCCGCCACCGCCTGCTGCACCTGCGCCTTGCTGGCGTGCCCGTACCCGGTGAGCGCCTTCTTCACCTCCGTCGCCGGCACGTCGTGCACCGCCAGGCCACGCTTCCGCGCCGCAAACAGGATCACCCCGCGCGCGTGCCCCATGATCACGGCCGTGCGCGGGTGCTTGTAGTGCGAGAACACCTCCTCGACCGCCAGCTCCGCCGGCTTGTGCTCGTCGATCAACGCCCCCAGCGACGCCTCCAGCTCGACCAGCCGCTCGGCGACCGACCGCTTGCTGTCGAGCCGAACGACCCCCGCCTCGACCAGCTTGGGCTCCACGCCGATCGCACCGCAATCGACGAACGCCCAGCCGGTCAGCCGCAAGCCGGGATCGACGCCGAGGACGCGTGGCATCCGAGCAGTATGCCAGTGACGCCGAGATCGCTCACTCGCCCGACCCCGCCTCCACCTTCGCCTTCACCTCTTTCAGCTCCGCCTTCACCGACGCCAGCTCCGCCTCCACCGCCGAGACGTGCTTGCGCCTCGCCTCGCCGCGGGCGATGAAGTCCATCAGCAGCGACGCGACCATCGACAGCAGGATCGCCGACGCGAACAGATACAGCCCCTTGCGCGGCTCGGCATCCAGCAACGCCTTGGCCTGCGTCAGCGTCAGCAGCGTCGCCATCACGAACACGTCCAGCATCGACCACTTGCCCAGCCAGCTGATCACCCCCAGGAACATCGCCCGGCCCTTGGGCTCCAGCGGCAGCAGCCAGCAGCAGGTCATCGCCCCCAGCTTGAAGAACGGGAAGATCAGCGAGAACAGCGTGATGATCACCGCCAGCGTGTAGTACTTCGCCTGCCACATCTCGTTGATCGAGTGGAACAGCGTGTAGTCGTCCTTGAAGAAGATGAACGTCTTCATCACCAGGAACGGGACGGTCAGCGCCCAGACGTTCAGCGTCGCCGACGCCGCCAGCAGCAGCGGGATGTCCAGGCGGTACCAGTAGCGAGCCACCAACGCCGATCGGCCTGACCCCAGCTCGTCCATCGCCCAAAGATAGTGCCAATCGGCGATCGCTTACCATCCGGCCAACCCAGCGCCGCACGGACGCGACCCATGGCCCGCAAGAAGCGAACCCCCGCCGACGACGACTCCCTCTTCGACACCCCCGCCAACGGCGACGGCGTCGCCCCCAACGGCGAGTCGGCCATCGCCCTCCACGAGGCCGCCCAGGCCCGCTACCTCAACTACGCGCTCTCCGTCATCACCGCCCGCGCCCTGCCCGACGTCCGCGACGGGCTCAAGCCGGTCCAGCGCCGCATCCTCTACACCATGTGGCAGCAGCGCCTCCGCGCCGACGCCAAGCACCGCAAGTGCGCCAAGGTCTGCGGCGACGTCATGGGTCAGCTCCACCCCCACGGCGACCAGGCCATCTACGACGCGCTGGTCCGCATGGCCCAGTGGTGGGTCATGCGCCACCGCCTGGTCGATGGGTCGGGCAACTTCGGCTCGATGGACGGCGACCCCGCCGCCGCGATGCGCTACACCGAGTGCCGCCTCACCCCCATCGCCACCCCGATGCTCGAGGACCTCGGCTCACTCACCGTCGCCTATCGGCCGAGCTACGACGGCACGTCCTCCGAGCCCGTCGTCCTGCCCAGCAAGGTCCCTAATCTCCTGCTCAACGGCGCAAGCGGCATCGCCGTCGGCATGGCGACCAACATCCCGCCGCACAACCTCGCCGAGCTGTGTAAGGCCTGCCTCAAGATCATCGACAACCCCGAGGTCAAGGACTACCAGCTCGTCGCCAACGACGCCGTGCAGGGGCCCGACTTCCCCACCGGCGGCGAGGTGCTCAACTCCCGCGACGAGCTCCGCGAGATCTACAAGACCGGACACGGCACGATCCGCCTCCGCGGCAAATGGGAGCTCGGCCCGACGACACGCTCGGCGCAGACGGTGCACATCACCGCCATCCCCTACGGCGTCAACAAGGCCACGCTCGTCGAGAAGATCGCCGAGGTCGTGCTCGGCCGGCGCATGCCGCACCTCGTGGACGTCGTCGACGTCTCGGCCGAGGACGTCCGCATCGACCTCGAGCTCAAGAAGGACGCCGACGCCGACAAGGTGATGGCCTATCTGCTCAAGCACACGCCGCTGCAGACCACCTTCGCGGTCAACCTCACCTGCCTCGTGCCGACCGAGAACCCGCTGGTCGCCGCCCCCGAGCGCGTCGGGCTCAAGCAGGCGCTCTGGCACTTCCTGCACTTCCGCCTGGACGTCGTCACCAAGCGTCTCGAGCACGAGCTCGACACGCTCAACAAGCGGATCCACATCCTCAACGGCCTGGCGATCGTCTTCGACGCGCTCGACGAGATCATCGCCATCATCCGCAAGTCCGACGGCAAGGCCGACGCCGCGGCGAAGATCATGAAGCGCTTCCCCGTCGACCCCGACCCCGCTAAATCCGGGGGAGGCCTCGACGCCGAGCAGACGGACGCCATCCTCGAACTCAAGCTCTATCGCCTGGCCCGCCTCGAGATCAACCTGATCCTCGACGAGCTCAAGGACAAGAAGAAACGGGCCCGCGAGATCATCAAGCTGCTCAACGAGAAGTCCGCCAAGGGCCGGTGGAACATCATCTCGGGCGAGCTCAACGCCCTGATCGCCGAGCACGGCAAGGACAAGCCCGCCAAGCGGCAGACCACCTTCGCCGACGCGACGGACGTCCCCGAGTTCAGCGAGGAGGACTTCATCGTCGCCGAGGACACGGCCGTCCTCGTCACGGCCGACGGCTGGGTCAAGCGTCAACGCGAGATCGACCCGCAGAAAACCCGCCTCCGCGAGGGCGATTCGCCGCTGGCCTGCGTCGTCGCGTCAACCACCGCGACGATCGCGTTCTTCTCCTCGGCCGGCGCCTGCTACACCGCCCGCGCGATCGACCTGCCGGCCACCACCGGCTACGGCGAACCGATTCAGAAGCTCTTCAAGCTCAAGGACGGCGAGCGCATCGTCGCCGCGCTATCGCTCGACCCCCGCGTCACCGGCTCGATCGATGAGGACCCCACCGGCGACTACTACCCGCTCACCCACGCCCTGGCCGCCACGTCAGACGGCTACGCGTTGCGGTTTGGCCTCGCCCCGTTCCGCGATCCATCGACCCGCGCCGGTCGGCGCTTCGCCCGGCCGGCCGCCGGCGCCGAGGTCGTCGGGGTCGCGGCGATCCACGGTTCGGAGACGCTGCTGGCCGCCACGCGCAAGTGCCGCGCGATGGTCTGCCCCGCCGACGACGTCAACTACCTCTCCGGGCCCGGCAAGGGCGTCCTGCTCATCAAGCTCGGCGGCGACGACAAGCTGCTGGGCTTCAAGGCCTCGACCGGCGAACGCGACCTGCTCACCGTCGTCACCAACCGCGGGGCCGAGAAAACCGTCAGCACCGCCAAATACCGCACGACCGCGCGAGGCGGGCGCGGCACGGAAATACAGAAGACCGGGACCCTCGCTGCCGTCGTGCCCGACCCCCTGATCGCGCCGATGATCCCCGAGACCGCCGAGTGAGCGGGATGGCCACGCACGCCAACAGGGGAGTCCGATGTCACGACCGTTCGCCTTCGCCGCCGCGCTGCTGCTCGGCTTGTCCCTGATCTCCCTCGCCGGCTGCGGCTCGGCCGCCAGCGAGGCCGCCGCGAAGTCCGCCGCCGACACCCCCGCCGCCCGGGCCGCCGGCGCCAAGTCCGGCCCCGCCGGGCCCATCGAGATCACCGTCGTCAACCGCTCCGGCCGCGACCTCAAGTCCGTCGTCGTCTACGGCACCGGCCTGGGCAAGGACCTCGGCTACGGCACCGTCGCCGCCGGCGACCGCGAGCAACTCCGCCACGACGACCTCCGCGCCCCCGACAAGATCCACCTCGACTACACCAACTACCGCGGCGAACGCCAGTACAACGGCGTCACCCTCCCCCGCCAATTCACCGACGGCTACTCGGGCAACATCACCCTCACCGTCGAGTCCTCCGGCAAGGTCCGCGTCTCCCGCTGACGGCTGAGGACAAAAAACCCCAATTCCCCAACCGGCTTGCAATCACCGCGCCTTGACCGGCGTCTCTCACTGAGGGGCGAGACTTGCCCGTGGCCGAGCGACCCGGCCGCCGTATCGGCCACCTAACGTCCCACCTCGCCGCGTGACGCGGCGGCCACGCAGAGACGGAGCCGGCCGGCCGAGATGAGCGAACCGCTGGACGAACTGCTGACCCGAGGCTTCCGCTACGCGTTGAGCCTCACCCACAACGCCGCCGCCGCGGAGGACATCCTTCAGGACGCCTGCGTGGGGATCAGCCGGCGGGGTGGGCCGTGGCACGTCGGATACCTGTTCGCCGCCGTCCGTAACGCCTGGATCGACACCGGCCGCAAGGCCAAGCTGCCTACCGTCGCCATGCCCGAGCCGGACCACGAACCCGCCGCCGATCGACAGGTCGGCGCCGGCCTTGAGAGCCACGAGACGATCGAACGGCTGCTGCGCGAGCTCGAAGCGCCCGAACGCGAAGCGGTCTACCTGATGGTCGTCGAGGGCTACACCGCCGCCGAGGTGGCCGAGCTGGTCGGCTCCCCGCGCAACACGATCCTCAGCCGGGTCCATCGCGGCAAGACCCGGCTGCGTCGCCTGCTCTTGCAGGAGGCCGACCGATGACCCGCCCCGACCCCGTCGACGACGCCGTGCTGACGTACTACGGCTCGGCCAAGCCCAGCGCCGCGCTGCTGGAGAAGCTGCGCCCGCTCGCCGATGACGCCGACACGCCGTCCCCCGAGGTCGCGGGCTCGATCGGCCCGAACCTCGCGCGCCACGCGGCTTGGGCCTGGTCCGTCGCCGGCCTGGCCGCGGTGATCGCGCTGGTCCTGGGGATCGGGGTCTTCAACAGTCGGCCGACCCACGAGGACATCACTGCGCTGGCGCACACCGAGATCGCCCTCAACCACCGCAAGCAGCTCGACTCCGAGTGGGAGACGCACGACATCGGCGTGCTCCGCCGCACCATGGACAAGCTGCCGTTCAACCTCCGCCTGCCCGACGGCCCCGCCTGGGCCGGCTATCAGCTCATCGGCGGGCGGTACTGCTCGATCGACGGCGAGCTCGCCGCGCAGCTCCGCGTGACCGGCCCCGACGGCAAGCCCTGCACCCTCTACGTCCTCGCCGACGTCCCCGCGCTCGACGGCATCGACACCGCCGGCACCAGCCTCGGCGACGTCCGCGTCGAGACGTGGCGAGCCCGCGGCCTGCTCTACGGGCTCGCGCGCGATCTCGATCCCGACACGCTCTGACTTGCTCAGTCAGCCGGCCGCCGATTCACGCGGCGATGGTTGCGTGCGCGAACCAGAGGGTTTAGATTTTTTCTAAGCTGGGCTGCCCCCTCACGCAGCCTGTCCCTACCGTCCCACGCCTGCACCATCTTACCCCCGTTCGATCCAGGAGTCGCCATGTCCGCCCCCTCGCAATGCCCCGTCATGGGCGATCTGAACAGCAACACCACCGTCGCCGACGCCCAACGCGGCCAGTGGTGGCCCAACCAGCTCAACCTCAAGATCCTCGCCCAGAACGGCCCGCAGCTCGACCCCATGGGCGACGAGTTCGACTACGCCGCCGAGGTCGCCACCCTCGACTTCGAGCAGCTCAAGCAGGACGTCAACGAGGTTATGACCACCAGCCAGGACTGGTGGCCCGCCGACTACGGCCACTACGGCCCGCTGTTCATCCGCCTCTCCTGGCACGCCGCCGGCACCTACCGCGTCCACGACGGCCGCGGCGGCGCCTCCTCCGGCACGCAGCGCTTCGCCCCGCTCAATTCCTGGCCCGACAACGCCAACCTCGACAAGGCCCGCCGACTCCTCTGGCCCATCAAGCAGAAGTACGGCCGCAAGCTCTCGTGGGCCGACCTGCTCGTCCTCGCCGGCAACCAAGCGATGGAATCGATGGGCTTCAAGACCTTCGGCTTCGCCTTCGGCCGCGAGGACGTCTGGGAGCCCGAGGAGGACGTCTACTGGGGCCCGGAGACCGAGTGGCTCGGCAACCAGCGTTACAGCGAAGGCCGCGTCCTCGAGACCCCGCTGGGCGCCGTGCAGATGGGCCTGATCTACGTCAACCCCCAGGGCCCCGACGGCAACCCCGACCCCGTCGCCGCGGCGCACGACATCCGCGAGACCTTCGGCCGCATGGCCATGAACGACGAGGAGACCGTCGCCCTCATCGCCGGCGGCCACACCTTCGGCAAGTCCCACGGCAACGGCGACACCGCCCTCGTCGGCCCCGAACCCGAGGGCGCCCCGCTCGAAGAGCAGGGCCTCGGCTGGCACAACCGCAACGGCACCGGCAAGGGCGCCGACACCATCACCTCCGAGATGGAGGGCGCCTGGACCGCCGACCCGACGCGGTGGGACAACGAGTACTTCGAGAACCTCTTCGCCTACGACTGGGAGAAGACCCACGCCCCCGCCGGCGGCGTGCAGTGGCACCCGACCCACAACGGCGGCACCGCCACCGTGCCCGACGCGCACGACCCGTCGGTCAAGCACCAGCCGATGATGTTCACGACCGACCTGTCGCTCAAGATGGACCCGGTCTACGAGCCCATCTCTCGCGGCTTCTACGAGAACCCCGACCGGTTCGCCGACACCTTCGCCAAGGCCTGGTTCAAGCTGCTTCACCGCGACATGGGCCCCACCTCGCGCTACGTCGGCCCCTGGCTGCCCGCCGAGCCACAGCTCTGGCAGGACGTCATCCCGGCCATCGACCACGAGCTGATCGACGAGGCCGACGTCGCCGACCTCAAGGCCAAGCTCCTCGCCTCCGGCCTGTCGATCAGCCAACTGATCGGCACCGCCTGGTCCGCGGCGGCGTCCTTCCGCAACACCGACAAGCGCGGCGGCGCCAACGGCGGCCGACTCCGCCTCTCGCCGCAGAAGGACTGGGAGGTCAACGACCCCGAGGTGCTCAAGAAGACCCTGCCGGTCATCCAGAAGATCGCCGATGAGTTCAACGCCGCCCAGTCGGGCGGCAAGAAGGTCTCCTTCGCCGACCTCGTTGTCCTCGGCGGGTGCGCCGCCGTCGAGGCCGCCGCCAAGAAGGCCGGACACGACGTCGCCGTCCCCTTCAACCCAGGCCGCATGGACGCCACGCAGGACCAGACCGACATCGACTCCATGGGCTACCTCGAGACCACGGCCGACGGCTTCCGCAACTTCATGAAGCCCGACCACCAGCGCCCCTTCCAGGAACTATTGGTCGACAAGGCCTGCCTGCTCGACCTCAGCGCCCCCGAAATGACCGTCCTCGTCGGCGGCCTGCGAGCCCTCAACGCCAACACCGCGCAGAGCGACCTCGGCGTCTTCACCGACCGCCCCGAAACCCTCACCAACGACTTCTTCGTCAACCTCCTCAAGGGCGACGTCGAGTGGAAGGTCTCCCCGCGCTGCGATTACTTCTACGAGGGACGCGACGCGTCGGGCAACATCAAATGGCGGGGCAGCTCGGTCGACCTGGTCTTCGGCTCCAACTCGCAGCTGCGAGCCCTGGCCGAGGTTTACGCCAGCGACGACGCCGGCGAGAAGTTCGTCAACGACTTCGTCGCCGCCTGGGCCAAGGTCATGGAGCTCGATCGCTTCGACCTCGCGTGAACCGCGGGGGCGTGTTGTTTACGACGACGGGATCACGAACGCCCGAGCCGACACGGGTCGATCGAACTCGATCCCGACGTCGTAGATGTTCGAAGCGAGCCGGCGGCAGCGACGGACGTGCCCGTCGATCACCGCCGTCTGGTCGTCGAGCAGTCTCAGGCGAACGCGGGTCGGCGTGCCGACCGCCACCTCGGCGACCTGCAGCACCGCCAAGCCGTAGTCGCTCACGTTGCGAGCCACCACCTGATGCAGCACATCACCCTCGATCTCCCCGCCGTAGGACGCGGCGCAGTGGACCACTTCCTCGAATCGGAAGCGGATCGCGCGGCGGTGTTGCCGCCCGTCGGACGCCGCCTCAAGCCGCTCGAGCTCGTCCAGATGGCTCGCCAGCTCCGATTGGCTGGCCGCGGAAACGGGTTGCGTGCGTCCGGTAAAAGTAGAGGTCATGAGACAGATTCCTGAATCAGAAACGAGGATGCCCCCTCACGCCGTCTGGCGGCGGTCTTTGGAGCCGGGTTTCCCCAGAGCCATACAGCGATATCGGAAATCGGGTGACTGCATTTGACAAATTTCGAGCGGATTCCGGTGAATCCGCCGCCGACGCAACCGTCCGCCGCAACCGCGTGGAACGGTGGCTTTTGGCCGGCGTCGGCGTGGGCTGCGTCGGGCTCGGGGCCGTGGGCGTGTTCGTGCCGGGCCTGCCGACGACGGTGTTCCTGATCATCGCCTCGGCCTGCTTCGTGCGCAGCTGCTCGAAGCTCGAGGCCATGCTGCTGCGCCACCGGCTGTTCGCGCCCTACATGCGGTACGTCGACGGCCGCTCGCCCATGCCGTTGCGGGCCCGAATCACCGCGGCGATCGCCATGTGGGCGTGCGTCGGGCTCAGCCTCGCGCTGCTCGCCGCGGCCGATCGCCTGCCGCTGTGGCTGGCCGGGACGATCGTGCTGGCGGCCGGCGTCGGCACGGCGTTCGTCTTCGCGTGGCGGCCCCGCACGCCGGCGCCCGCCAGCGGCTGACGCGGCGGTTTATCGCTTGGGGCCACGACAGACCACGGGTATCCTGAAGGGTGGTGCGTGCGTTCGTCCGCCACGCCGCCATCGATTCTTTTCTCTCCGATCGGGATGCCCGCCATGACCACTCTCGCCTCCAACATGCCCGCCGATGTCGCCGCCTTCCTCAGCGCCCCCAAGCCGATGCTCGTCAACGGCCGATGGGTCCACGCCCATTCGGGCAAGACGTTCGATGTGTTCAACCCAGCGACCGACGAGGTGATCGCCCAGGTCGCCGAGGGCGACGCCGCCGACATCGACGACGCCGTCCGTGCCGCCCGCGCCGCGTTCGAGACCGGCCCGTGGTCGAAGATGACCGTCTCCGAGCGCGGCCGACTCATCTGGAAGATCGGCGACCTCATCGAGCAACACAACGACGAGCTCGCCCGCCTCGAAACGATCGACAACGGCAAGCCCTTCGGCGTTGCCCAAGTCGCCGACGTCCCGCTGGCCGCCGACCTCTTCCGCTACATGGCCGGCTGGGCCACGAAGATCGAGGGCAACACGATCCCGATCTCCGTGCCCTACGCCCCCGGCGCCGAGTTCCACGCCTCGACGCTCCGCGAGCCGGTCGGCGTGGTCGGGCAGATCATCCCTTGGAACTTCCCGCTGCTGATGGCCGCGTGGAAGCTCGGCCCGGCGCTGGCCGCGGGCTGCACGGTCGTCCTCAAGGTCGCCGAGCAGACGCCGCTGTCGGCGCTGCGCCTCGGCGAACTCATCCAGGAAGCCGGCCTGCCCGACGGCGTGGTCAATATCGTCACCGGCTTCGGCGAGACCGCCGGCGCCGCGCTCGCCAACCACGACGGCGTCGACAAGGTCGCCTTCACCGGCTCGACCGAGGTCGGCAAGCTCATCGTCCAGGCCGCCGCCGGCAACCTCAAGAAGGTCACGCTCGAGCTCGGCGGCAAGAGCCCCAACGTCATCTACAACGACGCCGACCTCGAGACCGCCATCCCCGGCGCCGCGTCGGCCATCTTCTTCAACCACGGTCAGTGCTGCTGCGCCGGCTCGCGGCTGTTCGTCGAAGACGGCGTGTACGACGAGTTCATGGCCGGCATGAAAGAACACGCCGAGGGCATCCACGTCGGCGATGGGTTCGACGAGGGCACGCACATGGGCCCGCTGGTCTCGCGCGAGCAGTTCGAACGCGTCACCAACTACATGTCCATGGGCCAAGAGGCCGGCGCCAACGCCATCTGCGGCGGCACCGCGCCCGACCACCCCGGCTACTTCGTCCACCCGACGATCTACACCGACACGAACCCCGAGATGCGCATCGTCCGCGAAGAAATCTTCGGCCCGGTCGTCACCGCCGCCCGCTTCCGGTCGACCGACGACATCGTCGGCCACGCCAACGACACGGACTACGGCCTGGCCGCGGGCGTCTGGACCAAAGACATCAGCAAGGCCCACCGCCTGGCCAAGGACATCCGCGCCGGGACCGTCTGGGTCAACTGCTACAACGTCTTCGACGCCGCGATGCCCTTCGGCGGGTACAAGCAGTCCGGCTGGGGCCGCGAGATGGGTCACGCCGCGCTGGACAACTACCTGGAGACCAAGTCGGTCTGCGTCGCCCTCTAGCGCCAGCGCGGCGCGGGCACAGCTGCGATTCAGAACAAAATGAAGAACCCCGCCACCGGGGCGGGTTAGACTCCGCCCGCCTTGAGTGACACGCCGCAGAGCTCGCCCGGCCTGCCCTGGTCGCGGATCGTGCCGATCTTCGTGGTCGTGTTCTTCGGGTTCTACGGCTACGCGATGATCTCGGTGATCTTCTCGCCGATGATGTACGACGCCGACCTGCGGTTCGTGCCCAAGGACGCCAGCAACGCCACGCGCACCGCCATGGGCGGGCTGCTGCTCGCCGCCTACCCGCTCGGCCAGTTCCTCGGCTCGCCGGTCATCGGCGCCCTGTCCGACCGCTACGGCCGGCGCCCGATGATCCTCGGCACGCTCGCGCTCACCACGCTCATGTACGCCAACATCGCGATGGCCCTGCAGGTGCAATCCTTCACGTGGCTGATCGCGGCCTGCTTCGTCTGCGGGCTGGGCGAGGCTAACGTCGTGCTCGCCCAGTCGTCGCTGGCCGACATGACCTCCCGCGCCGACCGCGGCCGGGCGTTCTCGTACATGTACTCCTGCGGCAGCATCGCCTACATCAGCGGGCCGATCATCGGCGGGGCGCTCGCCGCGTGGTTCGGGTACGCCTTGCCGTTCTGGATCATGCTCGTGCCGCTCGTGCTCGGCTGGGTCAGCGTGCTGCTGCTGTTCCGCGAGACGCACCCGCCGGACCCCGGCAAGCCGCTGGCCATCGGCAAGTCGATCGCCAACCTGCGGTACGTGGTCACCGACCCCTCGCTGCGGCCGGTGTACCTGCTGAACCTGATGATCTACGCGGCGACGTACGCCTTCTATCGCGTCATCACGTTCCTGATGGAAGACAAGTGGAAGATGTCGGTCGACACGATGACGCTGTGGTACGCGGGCCTGGCGGCAGCGGTGACGATCGCGCTGCTGGCGGTGATGCCGAAGCTCAGCAGACACATGAGCTTGGCCATGATCACGGCGCTCTCGTGCATCGGCAGCGGCGTCTTGTTCACGCTGACGCCGTTCCCTGGCTCGGCGCTCGTGTCGATCGCGTTGATCTGCTACCCGGCGGCGTTCTTCACGGGGCTGCTGCTGCCGGCCTGCAGCGGGTTCATCTCCACCCAGGCCGACGAGACGCGTCAGGGCCAGGTCATGGGCAACAACCAGGCGTTGCAGGTCGGCGGCGAGGCCGGCGGGGCGGCGCTGGGCGGGATGCTGTCGGCGATCTGGATGCCGCTGTCGTTCCTGGTCTTCGGCGCGGCGCTCGTCGTCGCGGGGCTGGGCTACCTGTCGTTCCTGAAGCGTAAACCGGTCGAGTAACGCGCTGAGGCCGGGTCTGACCACGGTATCCTCAGCCGACCCCGTCACGGAAGACGCCGCATGACCACCGCCACCGCCCGCCAGTACACCACCGACGACCTCCAGGTCCTCGAGGGCCTCGAGCCCGTCCGCAAGCGCCCCGGCATGTACATCGGCGGCGTCGGGTCGACCGGCCTGCATCACTTGGTCTGGGAGGTCCTCGACAACGCGATCGACGAGGCCATGAACGGCCACGCCTCGCAGATCGACGTCACCCTCCACCCCGACGGCTCCACCGTCACCATCAGCGACAACGGCCGCGGCATCCCCGTCGACATCGACCGCAAGACCAAGACCTCCGGCGTCCAGATCGTCTTCACCAAGCTCCACGCCGGGGGCAAATTCGACGGCAACAACTACAAGACCTCCGGCGGGCTCCACGGCGTCGGCGCGTCCGTCGTCAACGCGCTCTCCACCCAACTCACCTGCGAAGTCAAGCGCGACGGCAAGCTCCACCGCATCGCCTTCAGCCAGGGCAAGCTCACCCAGCCACTCAAGAAGGTCGGCGCCGCCAAGGGCACGGGCACGTCGGTCACCTTCCACCCCGACCCCGAGGTCTTCCCGCGCATCGAGTTCAACCCCGACACGATCCGCGACCGCCTCGAAACGGCCGGGTTCCTGCATCGCGGATGCCGACTGGTCTTCGACGACCAGGTGAACAAGCAGAAGCACACGTTCCACGCCGAGCGTGGCCTGCTCGACTTCCACGACAAGCTGCTGAAAGACCGCTCCGCCAAGCCCATCACGCCCGACGCCTTCTCGCTGACACGCGAGACCGACGACGGCCGCGTCGAGCTCGTCCTCCAGTGGACCGAGTCGACGGACGAGTCCTTGCGCTCCTTCGTCAACGGCATCCCGACCGGCACAGGCGGCACGCACGAGAACGGCCTGCGCGCCGGGCTCACCAAGGCCGTGCGCAACTACATCGAGACCCACTCGCTCACCCCCCGCGGCGTGAAGCTCACGCACGAAGACATCCGCGAGGGGCTCGTGGGCGTGCTGTCCGTGTTCATCGGGGACCCGCAGTTCCAGGGGCAGACCAAGGATCGACTCAATAACCCCGAAGCCCAGGCCCTGGTCGAGTCGGCCGTGCGCCCGCAGCTTGAGCAGTGGCTGAACAACAACGCCTCGCAAGCCGAGGCCATCGTCGCCCGCATCGTCGCCGCCGCCCGCGCCCGCGAGGCCAGCCGCGCGGCGTCCGCATCGGTCTCGCGCAAGACCGCCACGTCCGGCCGGCTGATGCTCCCCGGCAAGCTCGCCGACTGCTCGGCCAAGAACCGCAGCAACTCCGAGCTGTTCATCGTCGAGGGCGACTCGGCCGGAGGCTCGGCCAAGCAAGGCCGCGACCGCGCGACCCAGGCGATCCTCCCCCTGCGCGGCAAGGTCCTCAACACCGAGACCGCCTCGCTGAAGAAGGTCCTCGACAACAAGGAACTCGCCGACCTCGTCACCGCGCTCGGCTCGGGCGTCGGCAAGGACCTGGACGTCGGCAAGCTCCGCTACGACCGCGTCATCCTCCTCGCCGACGCCGACTCCGACGGCCACCACATCACCACGCTGCTGCTGACGTTCTTCTATCGGCACGCGCCCGAACTCATCCGGGCCGGCAAGGTCTTCATCGCCGTCCCGCCGCTGTACCGGATCGACATCGGCAAGGACACGCACTGGGCGACCGACGACGCCGACCGGCAGCGTCTCCTCGCCAAGCACGCGAAAGCCAACGCCAAGCCCGACATCACCCGCTTCAAGGGGCTGGGCGAGATGATGCCCAAGGTGCTGTGGGAGACGACGCTCAACCCCAAGACCCGTCGGCTGCTGCGCGTCGAGATCGCCGACGGGCTCGAGACCGACCGCGTGATGAACGACCTGATGGGCAAGGACGCCTCCGCTCGCTTCCACTTCATCATGGAGCGGGCCGAGGACGCCGAGGAGCTGGACGTGTGAGCGCCCGGTCGTCCAGGACGCTCGACACGCTCGGCACGGCGCTGCGGCGCAGCGCCACCGTGCGGGCGTGGGGGACGATCGGCATCGTCGGCGTGATGCTGGTGCTGTTCGGCGTCCAGGCGGCGCTCGCGGCCGCCGGCGTGTTCACCACGAGCGCGCCGTACTTCCTGCAGGCCCAGCCGCTGGTGCTCGGGTTTGGGCTGCTGCTGTTCGAGGTCTTGCTGTTGCGCTGGCTGCGGAGCGAGCGTTGGCGGTCGGCGATGCGCCCGGCCGCGGTGGCGATCAACACGATCGTCGAGTGCAGCGTGCCGACCATCGCGATGGTGATGGCCTGGTCCAGCGGGGTCGTCCCCGGGTACGCCGCGCCGGTGTTGCCGCCTGTCCTGGCCTACGCGTTCTTCATCGTGCTCACGATCCTCCAACTGCGCCCGTGGCTGACGGCGCTGGCGGGAGGCGTCTGTGCCGTCCAGCACGCGGGACTGATCATCGCCGCTTACCTCACGCTGACCGGCGACGCCGAACGGGCGTTCCCGCTGGCGCTGTATCTGACCTTCCCGTTACTGATCGCGATGATCGGCGTCGCCGGCTGGTTCGTGACCGCGCGCGTGCGGTCCTACGTCGAGCGGGCGGTCCTCGAGCGCGACCGCCGGTACCGCGCCGAGTCCAACATCGACGCCGCCCGCCTGGTCCAGCGCGGGCTGCTCCCGAAGCGCGACGCCACGATCGCCGGCTGGTCGATCGCCGGGTGGAGCCGAGCGGCCGACCAGACCGGCGGGGACTACTGGGACTGGAGCGCCCTGCCCGAGTCGAGGGTTGCCGTCTCGATCGCCGATGTCGCCGGCCACGGCATCGGCCCGGCGATCATCACCGCCTTCTGCCAGGCCTACGCCCGCAGCGCCCTGCACCACAGCCAGCGGCTGGACACGGCGCTGTGCGAGATCGCCCGCAGGCTGGTGCGCGACATGCCGACCGGTCACTTCGTCACGTTCGCGGTGGCCCTGCTGTCGCCGGACGACGGGCGGGTGCCGTTCCTGTCGGCCGGGCACGCGCCGTCGCTGCTCGTGCGGGCCGGGTCGGGGGAGGTCGAGGCCCTGGACGCCGACGCGCCGCCGCTGGGCGTGTTTCCCGAGATCCATTTCGATGGCGTGCCGGTGCTCGATCTCGCGCCCGGCGACTCGCTGATCCTGCTGACCGACGGGTTTTACGAGTGGGAGAACCGCCGGGGCGAACTGTGGGGCATCGATCGGTTGGTGGCGTCGGCCGGGCGGCACCGCCTGGTCGAGGCGCCGGCGATGATCGCCGCGCTGCTCGCCGACGCGGAGGCGTTTGTCGATGGAGCTCCGCAGTTGGACGACCTGACGGCCGTGGTCATCCGACGGGTTGCGGGCTAAGCGGGTTGCGGGGCACAATCGCCGTTGCCATCGATGACGAGTCGCGGCGCGGGACGACCCAGGAGCAGGGGCTTGAGACGTGAGGCGTGACACCACCGGCATCTCATTGGGGTTGGGCGCCGCGATGCACCGCAGCGCGGTGGTCCGCACGTGGGGGATCCTCGGCGCCGCGATCGGGGCGCTGATCATCGTCATCTTGCGACTTATCACCGAAGGCTTCATCTACGACGGCACGATGCTGACGCTCGTGTGGATGACCATCGCGTTCGAGAGCTTCATGCTCTTCAAGCTGCGCCTTTCGGATCGCACGCTGGCCCCGGACCGGACGCTCGCGATCGTCCAAACGCTGTATGAGTGCAGCCTGCCGACGACGCTGCTGGTGGTGCTGTGGGTGTACGGACGGATCGTGCCGCCGCCGCTGCTGGTGATGCCGGCCACGGTCTGCTACTCGGTGTTCCTCATGCTGACGGTGCTGCACCTTCGCCCTTGGTTGACGGGTTTGGCCGGCGCTTACTGCGCGTTGCAGCACGGGACGCTCGTGGCGATCGCGTTCGTTCGCGGCGACCTCGCGGACAGCCTGCTGGGGGCCGCGGTGATCTCGACGTACCCGGTGGTGCTGGCGTTCGTGGGCGCAACGGGGTGGTTCGTGACGCTCTGGGTGCGGGCGGATGTCGATGAGGCCGTGAACGAAGCGCAGCGGCGCGCCGAGTTCGAGGGCGAACTCGCCGCCGCGGGCACCGTCCAGCAGGGCATCCTGCCCAAGCGGCCCCCCGACCTGCCGGGCTGGACCGTCGCCGGCTGGACCCGGCCGGCTGAGCAGACCGGCGGCGACTACTGGGACTGGACCCAACTGCCCGACGGTCGGCTCGCCGTGTCGATCGCCGATGTCGCGGGTCACGGCGTCGGCCCGGCGATCATCACCGCCTATTGCCACGCCTACGCCCGCAGTTGCTTCGTCGCCGGCATGAACATGACCGACGCCCTCAAGCGCGTCGCCGCGCTGATCAACGACGAGATCCCGCCCGACCGCTTCATCACCTACGCCGTCGCTGCCCTAACCCCCAACGCCGGCCGCGCCGTCCTCCGCTCCGCCGGCCACGCCCCCAACCTGCTGGTCCGGGCCGACACCGGGCAGGTCGAGCAGCACGACGCCAACGCTTACCCCATCGGCTTCGGACCCGACATCGAGTTCGACGACGTCGACGACCTCGCTCTGGAGCCCGGCGACTCGATCGTCCTGCTGACCGACGGCTTCTACGAGTGGGTCAGGCCCGGCGGCGGCCAGTGGGGGATCGCTCGGCTGCTGGCGTCGGCGTCTCGGCATCGCCACGCCGAGCCCGCGGAGATGATCGCGGCGATCCTTGCCGACGTCGAAGCCTTCGCCGCAGGGGCCGCTCAGGAAGACGACCTCACCATGGTGGTCATGCGCCGCGAACCCACGTGAGCCCGCCGTGGCAGGCCCGGCCGCCACGGCGTACGGTCTGCGCATGCATCGCCGCGGCAACGCCACGAGTAACGCCCGATGACCAGCCGGTTTCTCGCGATGCCCGGGTTCGGCGAGGCGGCGCACCGCATCGCCGTGCTGCGGACCTGGGCCGTGATCATCCTCGCGCTCGTGCTGCTCGGCGTCGTCACGGTGCGGGCGCTGGCCGACCACGTCGCGCCAACGATGTCTCCGCTCAGCACGACCCTGGCCCTGGTGCTCTTCGAGCTGGGCATGCTCGCCGTGCTCTACCGCTGCGACCCCGCGCGAGGCGTGCCGCTGCCCATCGTCGTGACCCAGACCGTGATCGAGTGTTCGTTCCCGTCCTTCACCGCGATGCTGAGTTGGCTGACCGGCTCGGTCGAGCCGTGGGTCATCATCGTCAGCCCGGGATTGATCGTGAACACGATGTACATCGTGCTGGCGATGCTCCACCTGCGGCCGTGGCTGACCGCGCTGGCGGGGCTCCTGTGCGCCGTCGAACACGGGCTGCTGGTGGTGGTCGCGATCACCGACGACGACGTGCGGGCGGCGTGGGCGTCGGCCGGGCTGCTGGTGACGTACCCGGTGTTCTTCGCGATGCTCGGCGGTGTCGGCGTGTTCGTCACGCTGCTGCTCCGCCAGTACGTGGCGACGACGGTACTGGAGACGCGCATGCTGGCCGCCGCCGAAGGGGAGATCCACGCCGCCAGCGAGGTGCAGCAACACCTGCTGCCGTCCGAGCCGCCCACGCTCCGGGGCTGGCGGGTCGCCGGTTGGAGCCGGCCCGCCGAGCAGAACGGCGGCGACTACTGGGACTGGCTCGCGCTCCAGGACGGCCGGGTCGCGATCTCCATCGCCGACGTCGCCGGGCACGGCCTGGGGCCCGCCGTCGTCACCGCCGTCTGCCGCTCCTACGCCCGGGGCTCGCTGCGCGACTGGCCCGACCTCGCCGACGCGATCCGTCGCGTCGCTCAGCTGCTCTACGAGGACATGCCCCTTGGCCGGTTCGTCACCTACGCCGTTACGGTCCTCACCCCCGCGCTAGATCCCGGCCAGCCCGCCCGCCTCCCGCTGCTTTCCGCCGGCCACGGCCCCAGCCTGCTCGTCCACGCCGACGACGGACGCGTCGATCGCCTCAACGCCGACGACCTGCCGCTGGGCGTGACCGCCGACATGGAATTCAACCACGTCCGCGAGCTGACGATGAACCCCGGCGACACGCTCGTCCTGCTCACCGACGGCTTCTTCGAGTGGCAGAACCCAGACGGCGAACAGTGGGGACACGACCGCCTCGCCCGGTCCGCCGTCGAGCACCGGCGCGACGCGCCCGACGCGATGATCGCCGCCATCCTCGCCGACGTCGAAGCCTTCGTCGGCGGCACCCCGCAGAAGGACGACCTCACGATGGTCGTGATCCGCCGCGATCTCCCCTGACGCGCCGCGCTAGCGAGCGCCCTCGCGACCGTTTACGGTTCTGCAATGCGACGCAGCGGCACGGGGCAGACAACGCGCTTGAGTGCCTCGCCGGCCCCACCGCTGAGCAGCCTCGGCCGCGCGCTGCGTCACAGCGCCGTCATCCGCACCTGGACCGTGATCATCCTCTCGGCCTTCCTGGGCGTCGCCCTGACGCTGCGTTATCTGATCGACCCAGCCGCCCCGACGCTGGTGCCGATCTCGCTGGGCCTGAGCGTCATCGTCTTCGAATCCTTAATGCTCTGGCTGTTCCGCCGGCACGACCCGGAGCGCGGCGTGCCCGCCGGGCTGGTCGTCATCCAGACGGTGTTCGAGTGCACGATCCCGGCCGCGGCGTCGGTCCTCAACTGGCTCACGGGCGCCGCCGAGGCCTGGGTGATGGTCGTCGGCCCCAGCCTCATCACCTACACGATGTTCATCGTGCTGGCGATCCTGCACCTGCGGCCGTGGCTGACGACCCTGGCCGGCTTGGTGTGCGCACTGGTGCAGGGCGTCTTTGTCGCCGGCGTCCTAACGGTCGGCGCGGTGCCTCAAGGTGTCATCCCGACCGGCCTCTTGATCACGTACCCGGTGTGGCTCACGATCGTCGGCATCGTGGGCGGGTTCGTGACGGCTCGGGTGCGTGGGTACGTCGAGATCGCCGTGCATGAAGCCCAGGAGCTGGCCGTCGCCGAGGGGGAGATCGACGCCGCGAGCGTGGTGCAGCGTCGGATGCTGCCGGCGGACACGCCGGCGCTATCGGGCTGGACGGTCGCGGGGTGGAGCCGCCCGGCCGTGCAGAACGGCGGCGACTTCTGGGACTGGATCGCGCGGCCCGATGGTCGGGTCGCCGTCTCGATCGCCGATGTCGCCGGCCACGGCCTGGGGCCCGCCGTCGTCGGCTCGGCCTGCCGCGCCTACGCCCGCGGCGCCCTGCACGACAGCCCCGATCTGCGCGAAGCGGTCCGCCGCACCGCCGGCCTGATCGCCGGCGACATGCCCCCCGGCCGATTCGTCACCTACGCCGTCGCCTTACTTACCCCCGACGCGGGCCGTGTCTCGCTGCTCTCCGCCGGCCACGGCCCGACGCTGCTCGTCCACGCCGCCGACGGCCAGGTCGACCTGTTCGAGGCCGACGACCTGCCGCTGGGCGTGACGCCCGAGTTCACGATCGACACCGTCCCCGAGCTCGACCTCGCCGCGGGCGACTCGCTGCTGCTGCTCACCGACGGGTTCTTCGAGTGGCAGGGCGCGACCAGTGAGCAATGGGGCATCGACCGCCTCGTCGCCGCCGCCGCCGAACACCGCCACCTGCCCCCGGACGCGATGATCGCCGCGCTGCTCGCCGACGTGGAGGCCTTCGCCGAAGGCACCGAGCAGTCCGACGACCTCACGGCCGTGGTGATCCGGCGCGGCGACACATGATCGATCGATCGCGATCGGCCTTGAGGGGCGACGCTGGCCTTACGATGCCGCAACGGTCGTGAGCGAGGGACGGCAAGCATGAACACAACGCCAGGCCAATCGACCGGCGGGCTCGACGCCGCCCTACACCGCAGCGCCGTCATGCGCACCTGGGGCGTGCTGGTTGTCGCGCTGATCTTCCTGGTCGTCGTCGTGGTGCGAACCTTCTTCGATGGCCTGGCGCTCAACCTGGGGCCTCTGGTCATCACGCTGTTCCTCATCGCGTTCGAGGGCGGCCTGCTGTTCTGGCTGCGGAGCCCGAAGCGTGACCTCGTCCTTCGCCCGCTGCCGGTGGCCGTGCACACCGTCGTCGAGTGCAGCCTGCCGACCGCCGTGGTCGCGGCGACCTGGCTGGCCGGGATCGTGCCCGCCCCGGTCGTGCTGATCACCCCGGCCGTCGTCGGCTATTCAGTCTTCATCGCGCTGTCGATCCTGTGGCTGCGCCCATGGCTCACGGCCCTGGCCGGCGCGACCTGCGCCGTCGGTCACCTGAGCCTGCTGTTGATCGCCGGGGCGATGGGCAGGCTCGAGTCCGACCTCCTGCCCGTGAGCATCCTCGCGACGTACCCGATCCTCTTGGGCGTGGTCGGCGGGGCGTCGTGGTTCGTGACGGCCAGGATGCGGGCGTACGTCGAGTCGGCGATTCTCGAGGCCGAGCGTCGCACCGCCGCCGAGGGCGAGCTCGAGGCCGCCAGCGTCGTCCAGCAGGGCCTGCTGCCCGGCGAGCCGCCGTCGCTCGCGGGCTGGTCCGTCGCCGGGTGGAACCGGCCGGCCGAGCAGACCGGCGGCGACTACTGGGACTGGACCCAGCTGCCCGACGGCAAGGTCGCCGTCTCCATCGCCGACGTCACCGGCCACGGCCTGGGCCCCGCCGTCGTCACCGCCTTCTGCCGCGCCTACGCCCGCAGTTCGATCCACGACTCCGCCGGCCTGGTCCTGGCCATGCAACGCGTCGCCCGCCTCCTCGCCGACGACATGCCCTCCGGCCGATTCGTCACCTACGCCGTCGCGCTGCTCACCCCCGACGCCGGCCGCGTCCCCCTGCTCTCCGCCGGCCACGGCCCGACCCTCCTCGTCCGCGCCGCCGACGGCCACGTCGACCAGTTCGGCGCCGACGACCTGCCCCTGGGCGTCATGGCCGACATGGCCTTCGACGACATCCCCGAGCTCGACCTCAAGCCCGGCGACTCGCTGATGATGCTCACCGACGGCTTCTTCGAGTGGCACAACCCCGCCGGCAAGCAGTGGGGCCTCGACCGCTTGGCCGAGTCCGCCGCCCAACACCGCCACCTCGACCCGCCGAAGATGATCGCCGCGCTGCTCGCCGACGTGGAGGCCTTCGCCCAAGGCACCACGCAGATGGACGACCTGACGGCCGTGGTGATCCGGCGATCGGCTCACTGATCCTCGGCGCCCTTGGATTCCTTTTTCACTCGCCTGCGCGTGAACGCCTTGGTCAGGTCGATGCCGAAGTAGCTCAGGCAGGCGATCAGCAGGGCGGCGGCGGCGGCTTCGTCGAGGTTGCCGACCAGGGGGAGGTTGTCGGGGAGCAGCTCGATGACGCCGGCGGTGGGGTTGATGAGGTAGATCGCCGAGGCGACGGCGAGCAGGGCGACGAGGATCGTGCGGAGCAGGCCGAGCATGGGGTTGAGTGAGGTTAGCCGCCGCCCCTGGGCGGCGTGAGTCGTCATGGCTCCGTTGAGTGCCGCCGGCGTGGTGTGCTCGCGGTCGGTTACTTCGCCAAGCGCCGCCCAAGGGCGGCGGTTAACGGATCAGTCGCCCAGCGCGTCGAGCACCATGTCGCCGATCTCGGTCGTCGTGTAGCCCGAGCGGTCGAGGCGTTTGCCGGTGAAGTTCGGCGTGACCTTCTGCACGGCCGCGGCGATCCGCTCGCCGGCCTTGGCGAGGGTCATGTCGGCCTTCTGCCGGGCCGTCTCCTTGAGCAGCAGGGCGAGGGTGTCGATCGCGGCCAGGGGGTTGGCCTTGTTCTGCCCGGCGATGTCGGGCGACGAGCCGTGGACCGGCTCGAACATCGAGGGGCTCTTGGCGTCGGGGTCGGGGTTGATGTTGCCCGACGCGGCGATGCCCATCCCGCCGGCGATCATCGCGCCCAGGTCGGTGATGATGTCGCCGAACATGTTGGACGTAACGACGACGTCGTACTGACTGGGGTCCGAGACCATGTACATGCAGCAGGCGTCGACGTGGTGGTACTCGGTGGTGATGTCCTGGTACTCCTCGGCGACCTCCTGGAAGCAGCGGAACCACGTCCCGCCGGCGTGGGTGAGGACGTTGGTCTTGTGGACGAGCGTGAGCTTGCCGGGGTGGCCGTCTTTCTTGCGGTCGACGGCGAGGTCGAAGGCGTAGCGGACGCAGCGCTCGACGCCGTAGCGCGTGGCGAGCATCTCCTGCGTGCTGATCTCGTGGGGGGTGTTCTTGCGGGCGGTGCCGCCGCCGCCGGCGTAGAGGTCCTCGGTGTTCTCGCGGACGACGACGAGGTCGATGTCCTCGGGGCCTCGGCCGGCCAGGGGGGTGGAGATGCCCGGGTAGAGCTTGACCGGGCGGAGGTTGATGTACTGGTCGAGGTCGAAGCGCATCTTGAGGAGCAAGCCGCGCTCGAGGATGCCGGGGGCGACGTCCGGGTGGCCGATGGCGCCGAAGTAGATGGCGTCGTAGCTGCGGAGCTGGTCGAGCTCCTCGTCGTGCAGGACGTGGCCGCGGTCGAGGAAGCGCTGGCCGGAGAAGTCGAACTGCTTGAGGGCGACGGCGATGCCGAGGGGGTTGGTGACGGCGTCGAGGACGCGCAACCCCTGCTCGGTGACTTCGGGGCCGGTGCCGTCGCCGGCGATGATGGCGAGGTTGAGGGAGCTCGACATGGGTGGATCCTGCGGTGGGGGAACGGTTTCGGGCTGGGCTTTATAACGGGTGCATGGGAAGACGGGTCTGGCTGGCGACGGCGTTGGGGGTGTGGGTCATGTGGGTCGGGACGGGCGGATGCGCGACGGGGTCGGTGAAGCCGGTGGTGGCCGAGCGTTCGTCGGGGGGCGAGCGGGTGGCGGAGACGATCGCGTGGCTGACCGACGAGCGGCTGGGCGGGCGGGTGACGGGCGGGGCCGAGGAGCAAGCCACGGCCGAGTGGTTGGAGGCCGAGCTGCGGGGCGTGGGCTGGCGGGGGGCGTTCCGCTTCGACCGGGCGTTGCTGACATTTGCTACGGAGGAGAACGGCCATGCGGTGAACGTGTGCCTGGCGTTGGAGCCGACCGCGGCCGAGGCGGTGGTGTTGGTCGCCCACTACGACGGGCAGGGGGTCGATGAGGCGACGGGCGAGGTTCGGCCGGGCGCGGACGACAACGCGTCGGGCGTCGCGGCGGTGCTGGAGGCCGCGCGGCGGCTCGCGGCGTGGGGCGCGTCGACGGAGACGAGCGGCGGACGGCCCGTCGATCGGACCGTAATCGTGCTGCTGACCTCGGCCGAGGAAGTGGGCCTGCAGGGCGCTCGGGTCTGGTCGGCGTTGCCCGACGCCTACGCCGTGGCGAAGCCGGTGGCGGTGGTGAATCTGGACATGGTGGGTCGGCTGGGCGATCGGCCGTTGGGCGTGTACGGCACGGAGACCGATCCCGGCTGGTGGGGCTGGGTGGGCGAGGCGTCGCGCGCGTCGGGCGTGCGGGTGGCGCGGCACGAGGGATTCCCGGGGTCGGGAGATCACGACGTGTTCGCCGAGGTGGGCGTGCCGACGGTGCTGCTGCACACGGGGAATCACACCGATCGGCACACGCCGAGGGACACGCCCGAGCGGGTCGATATCGACGGCGTGGCTCGGGTGGCCGAGTTCACGACGGCGTTGGTGCGACAGTTGGCCGTCGCCCCGGAGTTGGCCGCCCCGCCGGCCGGCGCGTCGACCGGCGTAGAGTGACCCCATGAGCCACGACGACCACCACGATCACGGCCACGACCACCATCACCACGGTCGCCCGTTCCACGACGACTCGCCCGCTGAGGTGCCCGATCACACCCCCCTGGCCGACCTGCCGACCGAGGCCGTCGATCTGCACACCACCGGCATGGTCATCGTCGACCACGGCTCGCGACGGCAGGCCAGCAACGCCATGCTCGAGCGGTTCGTCGAGCACCTCGAGGCCGAGGGGCGGTACCCGATCGTCGAAGCGGCTCACATGGAGCTGGCCGACCCGTCGATCGCGGATGCGTTCGACAAGTGCGTGCAGCGCGGGGCGACCAAGGTGCTCATCTGCCCCTACTTCCTGCTGCCCGGCAAGCACTGGTCGCAGGACATCCCGGCCCTGGCGGCCGAGGCGGCGGGCAAGCACCCCGGCGTGTCGTTCGTCGTGACCGCGCCGATCGGCCTGCACCCGATGATGCGCGACGTGATCGCCAGCCGGATCGACCACTGCCTGGCCCACATCGCCGGCGACGCCCCCGAGTGCGAGAGCTGCGCGGGGACGGGGCGGTGCTCGCTGCGGACGGCGGACGTCGAGGCCACGACCCACGCCGAGTAACGTGCCCGCATGACCGAGCGGGCGGACGTCGTGATCGTCGGGGCCGGGGCGGCCGGGCTGATGACGGCGATCGCGCTGGGGCGCGGGCTCGAATCAAGCGGCGCGCGTCGGCGCGTCGTGCTGGTGGACGGCGCCAAGAAGATCGGTGCGAAGATCCTGGTCGCCGGCGGCGGGCGGTGCAACGTCACGCACCACGCGATCGATCATCGGGCTTACGCCGGATCGACGCCGGGGGCGGTGAAGTCGGTGCTCAAGCGGTGGTCGGTGGCCGACACGGTGGCGTTCTTCGCCGGGCTGGGCGTCGAACTCAAACGCGAGCGGACGGGCAAGCTGTTCCCGGTGACCGACAAGGCGATGACCGTGCTGTCGGCGTTGCTCGGCGAGATAGGGCGATTGGCGTCGGTCGGCGTCGAGCTGCGGCACCCGTGGCGGGCGGTTGGGTTCGAGCAAGACGGCGACGGGTTTGTCGTGCGTGGCGCGGGTGAGTCGATCGCGGCCGAGCGCGTGGTGCTGGCTACGGGCGGGCGGGCGTTGCCGCGGAGCGGGTCGGACGGCGCGGGCTACGCGTTCGCCACGGCCATGGGCCACACGATCACGCCCGACGTCCGCCCGTCGCTCGTGCCGATCAAGGCCGGCGAGCGATCGGCGTGGCTGACGGAACTCTCCGGCGTGAGCTGCCGCGCCGGGGTCGAGGTCTGCGATCGCTCGCCGACCGGCCAGCCGAGCAAGCGGATCGCCCGCTTCGACAACGACTTGCTCTGCACGCACTTCGGCCTTAGCGGCCCGGCCGTGATGGACGCCAGCCGGTACCTCGACATCGCCAACGACAAGGCGAGGCGCGTGCTAATCATCAATTGGCTTGGCGACGCCTCGTTCGACGAGTCGGACGCGGCGCTGCGCGACCTCGGCAAGCGTCCGATCGTTGCCTGGCTCCGCGACCACCTGCTGCCCGACCGCCTGGCCCAGGCCCTGTGTCGATCGGCCGAGGTCGATCCCGCGACGCCCGGCACGTCGCTGCCCAAGGACGCCCGCCGCCGTCTGGCTCACGCGCTGACCGCGACGGTCGTCGACGTCGCCGGCGACCGCGGCTGGCACCACGCCGAGACCACCGCCGGCGGCGTGCCGATGAGCGAGGTCGACCTCAAGACGATGCGATCCCGCCTGACCCCCGGCCTGCACCTGGTCGGCGAGGTCCTCGACGTCGACGGCCGCATCGGCGGCTTCAACTTCCAGTGGGCCTGGGCGACCGGCTCGATCTGCGGCGCGGCAATAGCGGCTGCCGCCTCTCAGCGGCAGCCGCGTTAGGTTTTACGCATCTCGGACCAGGAGCCACCAAGCCCCTTTTCCGGAGGACCGGATCGGGGGAAAGGTTTCATACTTGGCGAGCGGGATCTCCCGCTCTTCTGGATGGGGGGTTGGACTCCAGGTTCCATCGGTATAACCATCGAAGGCATAAACCCCCGAATGGTCGCAGGTTTGCCCCGTCTTGCGACGGATTTTGGTAGTTGAGGTGTACATATGTACACTCCTGTTGTTGAGCGGGAATTCCACTCCCGCGATGACACACTCAGGGGCCGGCACCTCGCCGGCCCCTCCCTTTTCATCAGAAACGCTGATGATCGCTCAGATTTGGCAGGCATTGCCTTGCTTGTCTTCTTCGAGCAATTCTCCTTCTGTAAAGTTCGAATGACGGTTTTGTATGGCCACATTGATAGCCTTCAAAGCATCCTCAGTAAGACGCCATAGCTTCATGGAAGCGTGGTTAGGGTGTACGTGGCGATCAAATTGATTGCAATGGCTTGAATACAAGACTGTCGCAATTGGCCCTCGCGACAGTCCGCTTAACTCTCGAAGTTGAGTGACAGTCATCCACCTGTTGTCGTGTTGCGCAAGCACGCCTGCAATTTTCTCGTAGTTCGTTTGCCCGAATAAGTCAGCAACGGGACTCGCGAGGAGTTGCATTGACTCATGCGAATCCGGTTCCTCGTCAGGCACAGAAGCCTGCAACACAAGCAGCAACTGCCGTGCAAGGTTGGGGGATCGTTGGGCCAAGGCCCCGAATTCCATCGCGAGGCGAGAGCAAGTTTGGACTTCCGAATCAGTGAGCTTCGCATCCATGCGGGCTCCAGTAAAGCGGTCAGCGCTGACCGTGTCAATAGCACATTTAGGAAAAATACCCTCCACACCCCAATATCTAGGGTGTCTTCCTGTTTGACCCGGTCGAGATGAGGAAGGATTAAGCGTCTTAGCCAGCGCTGACCGCTCAGCCCTTCACGTGCCACGTGACGCGGCAGACGTCGCCGACGTAGTGGACGCGGATGTTGTTGGTGACACCGGGGGTGCCCAGGGGGTCGCCCTGGCAGAAGACGATGGCGTCGCCGGGGTCGGCGAGGTGGCCGGCCTGCAGGAAGCTGTCGATCGCCTCGATGAAGGTCGGGGCGTCGGGCGGGCGATCCATGTGGATGGGGGTGACGCCGAAGTTGAGGTTCATCTGGCGCAGGGCCTTGTCGTTGGACGAGACGGCGATGATCGGCGTGAGCCCGCGCATCTGCGAGAGGTGGCGGGCGCTGCCGCCCATCTCGGACCACATGACCACGAAGCGGGCCTGCAGGTCGTAGGCGACGATCGACACGCCGTGAGCGACGGCGGCGGTGCGGTAGCGCGACTCGCGAGAAAGCTTGGGCGGGCGCGGCGGGCGATTGGCGACGGTCTCGCGCAGATGCCTCTCGGTCTGCTCGGCCGTGCGAGCCAGGATGTTCACCGCCTCGAACGGGAACTTGCCGACCGCGGTCTCGCCCGAAAGCATCAGGGCGTCGGCGCCGTCGAGCACGGCATTGGCGGCGTCGCTGACCTCGGCCCGCGTCGGCGAGGCGCTGGTGATCATCGACTCGAGCATCTGCGTGGCGACGATCACCGGCTTGCCGTGGTCGTGAGCGCAGCGGATGATCCGCTTCTGGATCACGGGCACCTCGGCGAGGTCCATCTCCACGCCCAGGTCGCCTCGGGCCACCATGATCGCGTCGCTGATCTCGCAGATGTGCTCGAGGTCCTGGATCGCCTGAGGCATCTCGATCTTGGCGATGATCGGCATCCGCGTGTGCGAGCGGATCTCTCGGTGCTCTCGGCCGTGCTCGCGGAGCAGGGCGTGCAGCGCGCGGACGTCGTCGGCCCGTCGCACGAACGAGAGCGCCAGGAAGTCGACCCCGTGCTCCACGGCCCACTTTGCGCACTCGACGTCCCAGTCGGTCAGCGAGGGGGTGGACAGGTCGGAGTCGGGGAGGTTGATGCCCTTTTTGTTGGAGACGGGGTTGGCGACGACGACGTTGCAGATGAGCCGGTCGCCGAGCCCGAGGCCGTCGCTGTTGTCGAGGATGCGGTCGGTGCAGAGCATGCGGATGGCGCCGTCGTTGATGAGGACGCGGTGGCCGGGCTCGACCTCGCGGGCGATGGGAGCGTAGGTGCAGGGCAGGGTGACGACGCCGGCGGCGTCGCGGGAGCCGACGAGATGGGGATCGTGCTTGATCTCGACGTGGTCGCCGACGTTGAGGTCGATGCGGTTGTTGTCGACCTGGGTGACGCGGATCTTCGGGCCGGAGAGGTCGCCGAAGACGCCGAGCGGCACGCCGGCGATCCGGCCGGCCTCGCGGGCGGCGTCGAGGGTGGCCTTGAAGTCGTCGAACGTGCCGTGCGAGAAGTTGATGCGGGCGATCCGCATGCCCTCGTCGATGAGCTTGGCGATCCGCTCGCGCTCGCGCGACGCGGGACCGAGCGTGCAGACGATCTTGGTCAGGATCGAGCGGTTGCCGAAGGCCACGCGGCAGAGTGTAGGGACCGATCGCCGGGGTATCGGGCCGATGAACGATCGCTCGCGGATTGCTGACGAAAGGTTCAGGCCGCTCGGCGGAGTGCCGGCGTCATCGGCGGGGCGGTCGGGCCGACGATGCGATCGATCAGCGGGCGCAACGCGGCGTCCCAGCGGTGGGCGACCTCGACCTGGCGGCGGGCGGCGTGGGCGATCTGGCGGGCCTGGCGGGGCTCGTTGAGCAGGTGGGCGCAGAGCAGGGCGAAGCGGGTGGGATGATCGGCGGCGAGCAGGTGGCGGCCGGGCTCGGCGTCGATGCCCGAGACGGCCTGCGGGGTCGCGACCACCGGTCTTGCCGCGGCCATCGCCTCAAGCACCTTGTTCTGCACGCCGGGGGCGACGCGGAGCGGGGCGACGACGATCGCGGCCTCGCGCAGGTGCGGCCGGGTATCGGGCACCTCGCCGACGATCTCGACGCCGGGCAGGGTCGCCAGCCGACGCACCGCCGCGCTGGGCCGCTTGCCGACAACGCGGAAGGTCGCGCCGGGCACGTCGCCTCGGAGCGTCGGCAGGCAGCGTCGCGCGAACCACTCGACGCCCTCGATGTTGGGCGCGTAATCGAGCACGCCGGTGAACAGGACGACCCGGCTGCCGCGAGGGACGGGCGTCGGGGCGTAGCGATCCAGATCGACGCCGTTGGTGGCGTGGATCACCTCAGCGAACCGCTTGCCGAGGCGGTAGCGTGCGTCGGCGGGGACGGCCGAGCGGCGGTAGGCCTCGGCCTCGGCGCGATTGACCAGCGAGACGGCGTCGTAGACGCGGGCCGCGTTGCGCTCGAGCTCGCCCAGCCGGCGGGCCTCGTAGCCATGCACCCATCGGCGGGCGGCCGCGATCGGCGAGCGGCCGACGGGTCGATCGGCCAGGCGGGCCCACTTGGCCGAGTCGATGTCGACCATGTCCAGCACGAGCCGCGGGCGTGGGGCGTCGATCTCGAGCAGCCGCTCGACGTAGCCGTGCATGCCGGTGCAGAAACAGACGACGCTGTCGAACGGGTCGCGGCGGTGCAGCTCGGCGAGGCGCTCGGCGAGGCGGGGCTGGTAGAAGTTGGCCGGGGTCAGCGGGCGGCCTCGCAGCCGGGCGACGGCGAGTCGGCGGAATCGGGCGGCGCGGTCGTCGCGCTCGACGAGCACGCCCTTGGTCATCGCGGCCAGCGCCTGGTGTTGGGGGTCGGTCAGCGGCTCGTCGGTCGGGCAGGCGAGGGTGACGTCGGCGCGGTCGCCGAGCCAGCCGAGCAGGTGGTGGCTGCGGATGCGGTCGCCGCGGTCGGGCGGGCAGGGCACGCGATGGGTCAACAGCAGCACGCGTGGTCGTGATCGCATGCCGGTGCTATCGGCCGAGCGCGGGGCGCGGGGCGTGGGTCGGGCGTTATCGGCCTAGCCGGCCGAGGCCGCGCGGGTGATGTAGAGGTTATTGATGACGGTGTTGTCGGACTTGTAGACCAGCGCGGCGGCCCAGGGGTGGGTGACGACCTGGGCGACGGGCTGGCCCGGCCGGGGGCTGAATTCGGTGACGTAGACGTCCAGGCCCCAGTCGGTCGCGACGATGCGATCGATCCGCACCTCGTAGCCGCTGGTCGGTTTGCGGCCGAGCGAAACGGTCACGACGTCGCGCCGACGCCAGTCGACGCGGGAGAAGTCGACGGCGTCGGCCGAGAGCAGCCACTGGCCGGCGTTGCGCGGGACCTGCCGGGCCGACTTGTAGACCCGGGCGATCGCCGAGTCGCGTGGCGGGCCGATCTGCCCCGAGTTCACCGCGAGCAGCTGCAGGTCGCTGCGCAGCGCCGGCCCGGCCGAGCGGGTGGGCTCGCAGCCGGCCAGCGCGATCGACATCAGCGCCAGGGCGATCGGGATGGCGACGAACCCGCGTGGCATCGCCACACCATACGCCTTCAGCGGCGCACGAGAGTCATCGCGTTGAACGTCCGGCCCTCGTCGCGGTACTTGCGCTCGAAGTTCGAGCCGACCAGCTCGCCCTGCCCGGCGGGGTCCGGCGGGAGAAAGGGGTGGCGGTCAAACAGGTGGCCAACGGCGGCGGCGTGCTCGGTCATCCAGGCGAAGTAGTCATCGTGGTCGGTCGCGAGGTGGACGCGACCGGCGGGGGCCAGCAGCGCGTGGAGGGTGGCGAGGTTGTCGGCGTTGACGAAGCGGCGCTTGTGGTGGCGGGCCTTGGGCCAGGGGTCGGGGAAGTAGACGTGCACCGCGCGGAGCGAGGCGGGGGCCAGGTAGTGGCGGATGAGCGGGCCGGCGTCGGCGTGCAGCAGGCGGACGTTGGGCAGGGCGTGGCGTCGGGCGCGGTCGGCGGCGACGCGGAAGTACTTCAGGGCGTACTCGACGCCGAGGAAGTTGGTGTCGGGGTGCAGCGGGGCGTGCTGGACCAGGAACGCGCCCTTGCCCGAGCCGATCTCGAGCTCGAGCGGCAGGTCGGGCCGAGCGAAGCCAAAGTGCGTGCCGGGCTGGATCGGGGGGGCGTCGAGCTCGGGCAGGGCGTCTGCGAAGAAGCCGTAGCCGGTGACGTCGAGCCGATGGGCGGGCGGGGCGCTCATCGCGGCATTGTGCCCGGATAGGAGCCGGCCGGGGCCCGGGCGGGGTGCGTGGAGAAACATCTGAGCCCGATATCGCTCGGGCCAGTAGCGGTGGAGTGGCTGCATGGCCGATTTGAGCCGATGAAACCGGTAAAGCTGGTGGAATCCTCGAAACCTCCAGATTAAGTCGTTCAATTCGGCCAGACGTGCCTAGACTGAATTGTAAAACGAACTTGGCCCCGTGCGGCCCCTGCGTGAACGACGACTGGTGCGAGCCCCATGCGTAACGTCCTGTCCCCCAAAGAGGTTGCCCTGGCCATCGGCGTGAGCGAGTCCTCGCTCAAGCGATGGGCCGACGCCGGCCGGATTCGCGTCCGCCGCACGGCCGGGGGGCACCGACGCATCGCGATCCAGGAGGCGATCCGGTTCGCCCGCGAGAATGGGTTCCCGGTTGTCCGCCCCGACCTGTTGGACCTGCCCGAAGTCGGCCTGACCAAACGACCGAACGCCGAGCTGGCGTCGCTGTCCGACGTGTTCTACGAGAAGCTCAACGAGGGTTCGGCCGAGGAAGTGCGAGCAATGCTGCTCGAGCTCTATCTCTCGGGCCGGCCGCTGAGCGAGGTGTTCGACGGCCCCATCCGCGCGGCGATGGAGCGGATCGGCGAGGAGTGGCGACACGGCGAGTCGGGGATCTACGTCGAGCACCGCGCGACCGACATCTGCATCCAGGCCGTCACCATGGTGCGTGGCCTGATCAGCGGCGACAGCAACGCCGGCCCGGACGCCGACCAGGATCGGCCGGTGGCGATCGGCGGCTCGCCCTCTCACGACCCTTACATCCTGCCCTCGCTCATGGCCGCGACCGTGCTGGCCGACCTGGGCTTCCGCGAGGTCAACCTCGGCCCCGAGACGCCCATGCGGGCGATGATCGCGGCGGCTCGGCATTACCGCCCCGAGCTCGTCTGGCTGTCCTGTTCGGTCATCGATGCGGTCCCGCCCACGGGCGACATCGAGGGGCTGGCGTCGACGGTGCGAGAGTGGGACGGCAAGGTCATCCTTGGCGGCCGCGGCTTCGACGAGAAGCGGCCCATCAAGGTCGAGGGCGTGCGGTTCGTGTCGTCCATGGCGATGCTCGCTCACGCCGCCGGCGAGACGGCCCGCCCCTGGGCGCGATCGACCCCGCACGCCGCCTCCCGCGCCAATGCGGCCGATCTGCCCGCCAACGCCGCGTTCGATATCGAGATCATCGAGTAGCCCCGGCCCGGGATCGCCGCGACCTCGGGCCCGCCGCGCGGCGTATGGACGTTGCCGACTATCCTCTGCTCCACTCGCGACGGACCTCGGCTGCGCCGTCGATCACGATTCTCTGACCGATGAGGTGCGTGCATGTCCCGGATCCGGCTCACGACGTGGTTGGCGGCTTGCGTGGTGGCGACGGCCGCCTGGGGCGAGGTGAAGATCGAAACGGTGCGTTACGACCACGACGACAGCGCCCTGGAGGGCGTGCTGGCGTACGACGACGGGGTCGCGGGCCCGCGCCCGGGCGTGCTGATCGTGCACGCGTGGTGGGGTCGCAGCCCGCAGGAGACCAAGGTGGCGCGTCGGCTCGCCGAGCTCGGGTACACGGCGATGGCGATCGACATGTTTGGCACGGGCAAGCTGACCGACGACCCGGCCCAGGCCCGCGAGTGGGCCACCCAGATGTACACGGATCGCCAGCTGGCCCGCGATCGGCTCAGCGCCGCGCTGGCCGTGCTGCGCGACCAGCCGAGCGTCGACCCGTCGCGGATCGCGATCATCGGGTACTGCTTCGGCGGGGCGATGGCGTTCGAGCTGGCCTACGCCGGGGCGGGCATCGACGCCGCCGTGAGCTACCACGGCAACCCAATGCCCCCGATGGACCGCGACAAGCCCGAGGCCAAGCTGCTGATCCTGCACGGGGCCAACGACCCGCTCGCCCCGATGCCCGGGATCATCGAGCTGGTCGACACGCTCACCGACACCGGCGCCGACGTTCAGCTCGCCGCCTTCGGCGGGGCGCAGCACAGCTTCACCGATCCCACGGCCGACACGTACGGCATCGACGGCGTGCGGTACGACGCCTCGGCCGACCAGCGGTCGTGGGCGTTGATGCGGCTGCTGTTCGAGGAGATGTGGGGCGAGCCGGCCGCGCCGGTGTCGCCCGACGACGCGACGCCGGACGCCGCGCCGACGGCGACGCAGCCCCTGGGCGATTGACGCCCGCTCAGCCCGTCGCGGGCCGCCCGCCGATGCCGGGATCGAGGTCGCACCACTGCCGGCTGACCAGCCGCTCCATCGCCTCGGCCGTCACGACCTCCTCGATCACGACGTCGTTGGCGCCCATTGCCCTGGCCTTGAGCCCGCGGGAGACAAAGTTCGTCCGGGCCGCGATGTACAACTCCGGCCGCATCTCGCGCGCGATGCGCACGATCTCCACCGCCGCCTCCTCGTCGGGCACGGTCACGATTAGCGCGTGGGCCCGATCGATCGCGGCGCGGTGCAGGGTCTCGGGGTCGCGGGCGTCGCCGTAGGTGCAATGGCGTTCGAGCCCGAGCTGAGCCTGGATCGTGCGCAGGTTCATCTCGACGATGGTGACGTGGCAACCCTGCTCGGTGAGACGCTCGGCCACTAATCGACCGACCAGCCCGAAGCCGACGACGAGCGCCCGCATCCCGACCCGGTGAGTCGGATTCGCAGCGGCGTCGGAGCCTTGGTGATCGAGTCGCGTCATGCGTGGAGCCCGGCTTACTGTATAGCCCCTACCACGCCGCCGGAACGCCGCCATGCAGCCCCCCAACCTCTATCACGTCGACGCGTTCACCCTGGAGCCGTTCTCGGGCAACCCCGCCGCCGTCGCGATCCTGGACGCCCCGGCCGATGTCGGATGGATGCAACGATTCGCCGACGACATGAACCTCTCGGAGACGGCGTATGTCGTGCGACCGACCGGGCGAGGCGAGGACGGCGACGCGTGGGGCCTGCGGTGGTTCACGCCGGCCGCGGAGGTCGAGCTCTGCGGGCACGCCACGCTGTCGTCGGCGCACATCCTCTGGGACGAGGGGCTCGTCGACGGCGACGAACCGATCGCGTTTACGACCCGATACTCGGGCCGGCTGACCTGCACGCGCGACCCGAACGGGTTGATCTCGATGGACTTCCCGGCCCAGCCGCCCCGGCCGGCCGAGGCGCCGGCCGTCGTGCTCGACGCGACGCGGGTCGACCCGGTGGCCAGCTACCGCTCGCAGCACGACTGGATCCTCGAGCTGGCGTCGCCTCAGGCCGTGGTCGATGCCCGGCCGGATTTCCAGGCCCTGGGCGAGGCGCCCGACACGCGCGGCGTCGCGATCACCGCCGCCGGCTGCCTGCCCGGCGGGCCGACCGACGCGACGGGGCGCGAGGCCGATTTCGTCTCGCGGTTCTTCGCCCCCAGCCTGCGCGTCGAGGAAGACCCGGTGACCGGCTCGCTGCACTGCGAGCTGGGGCCGATGTGGTCGGCTCGGCTCGGCAGGCCGGACCTGATCGGGCATCAGTGCTCGCGCCGCGGCGGGCTCGTGCACGTCACGCACGCCACGCACGACGCCGACCGCGTCACGCTCGCCGGCCACGCGATCACCCTGGTCGCCGGCGTGGTCACCCAGCCCGTCGTCCCGGCTTAACCTCAACCCTCGGCCGGGTCGTCCAGGTCGCAGGTCGCGTGGACCGACTCGGTCAGCTCGCGGATCGCGTCGTCCCGGGTCGCGGCCGTGACCGACAGGCTCGGGAACTCCAGGCACCACGCGATGGCCTGGCCGGAAGGATCGTCCAACGCCACCACGTGCAGCACGCGATCGTGCGACACGACGTGGTAGACCTGATCGGGGGTGAAGTACTCCTGCACGATCGCCTCGGCTAGGGGTTGGCGGACAACGCAGGCCCGTGCATCGTAGTCGACGCTCACCGGTGGGCGAGCCCGGGCCCGATCATCATCGCCAGTGTCAGCCCCAACTGCACCGCCACCGCCATCGCCATCAGCGTGAGCCGGCGTTTGCGGTACCGACGCGCCACCCGCCACACCGTCAGCCACGCGATCGGCAGCAAGGCCAGCATCAACGCCCGACCGCCCGATCCCTCGCCCGCCAGCAACGCCCCCCACGGGCAGACCAGCACCAGCAGGTCCCCCGATCGCCGCGTCCAAGCCCACCACCCCAGCACCAACACCGGCCACGCCGCCACCGCCACCACCACCGCCACCACCCACACCACCGACCCCGCCGCCCACCCCCCCATCGACCCGACGCCCCCCCAAGCCAACCCCACGTCCACGAACCTCGCCAACAACCCCCGCGCCGCCCCGCCCTCGCCCGCGAACCAACCCCCCAACACGCTCGCGGGCCCCACCCAAGCCACGCCCAACGCGACAACCGCCATCCCCGCCAAGCCCAACGCCGCCATCGCCCAGCCGCCGCGCCCCCGCGCCGCGTCGTACAGGTGCAACGCCGCCGCCGCCGTCACCAGCGCCCACCCCGCCACCGCCCACCCCGCGCCCCACAGCACCGCTCCGGTCGCTACCGCCACCCCCGCCAGACGCACCGGCCACCACGTCGCGTCCCGCAGCGTCTCCAGCAGGATCAACCCCCCCAGCAGCCCGCACGCCATCCACAGCGTCGGCCCCGACGACCCACTCCACCCGTCGGTCACCGCCACCGCCGTCAGCCAGCTCGCCGCGCACCCCAGCGCCATCATCACCGCCGGCGCAAACGCCACGTGCCGACGCACCGCGTGGTAACCCAGCCCGATGTACAGGCACCCCGCCACCCACTGCCCCACCGACCACCCCATCGGCAGCCCCACCCCGCCGAAAAACGCCGGCACCACCAGCCACACCGCCCCCAGCACCAGCCACGCCCCAGGCCGACGCATCTGCTCCCGAAGCCATCGCTCCACCCGCGACCACTTCCGACGCTTGCGTCCGGACCGACCGCTCGCGTCGCCCGACTCCGACACGCCATCGCGCCGCAACACCTCGCCCGCGCCCGCCCGCCGCTCGACCACCCCCTCGATCGACTCGTCACGCCAGTCCATCAACGCAGCCTATCGAGCCCACTCCCGGCCCTACCCTGCCCGCATGATCCACGACACCCTCGCTCAGGCCGACCGATACACCCCCCTGCTGCCCGACCTCGACGCCGTGCTCGCGTGGCTCCGGTCCAACGACCTCGCGGCCCTCGCCCCCGGCCGATACGACGTCGTCGGCACCGGCGACGCCGCCTCGGCTTTCGTCAAACTCGATCACGCTCCCACCCGCGACGACGACCACCAAATCTGGGAGACCCACCGCCGATTCATCGACATCCAGCTCATCGTCGCCGGCACCGAGCGCATGGGCGTCCTCCCCCTCGACCGCGCCCCCGCCATCAAGTCGCCCTACAACCCCGACACCGACTTCGCCTTCTACCACCCGCCCGCCGACCCCGCCGACGCCCTGTGGTTCACCGCCCGCCCCGGCGACCTCGCCATCTTCTTCCCCACCGACGTCCACGCCCCCAGCCTCGACGTCGCGCCCGATCAACACGCTCAGCCCGTGATCAAGGCGATCGGCAAGATCGTGGTGGCCTAACGCCGCGCGTCAGCGATCGACCGCAGACACGGCCGCGCGACGATCGGCCACCCGCGCCGCTGCGCGGTGCAGCGTCGCGTGCCGGCTCGCCAACCGGCGGTGGTCCGCGTCGTACCCGCCGCCAATGACACCCGCCACCGGCACGCCCATCTCGACCAGCGTGCCCAGCACCGCCGCGTCGCGTCGCATCAGCCCGTTGCCCGTCAACGCCAGCCGACCCAACCGGTCGTCGACGTGCACGTCCACCCCGGCGTCATAGACCACCAGGTCCGGCTCCACCGCCTCGACCATCGCCCCCAGCCCCGGCCAGCCGCGCGGCCTCCACGCCGCCGAACCGGTCACCGCCGCACGATCCACCGGCACCGCGCCCGCGCCGTGCATCAGCAGGTCGAGGTACTCGTCGTCCGCCACGCCGTCCGGCAGGGCGACATCCACATCGCTCGTCGCCTTACGCAGCGGAAAATTCGTCGCGTTGTGCACCGAGACCGTCACGACGCGCGGGTCGTCGGCAAACACCCGGGCCGTGCCGTCGCCCTGATGCACGTCCAGGTCGAGCACCAGCGCCACGTCGATCGCGCCCTCATCGAGCAACGTCCGCACCGCCACCGCGATGTCGTTGAAGATGCAGAACCCCGACCCGAACCCCGCGTGCGCGTGATGCGTCCCCCCGGCCGTGTTGCACGCCAGCCCGTGCCGAAGCGCCAGCCGGCACGTCAGCAGCGTCCCCCCCACCGCCCGCAGCGACCGCGTGACCAACCCCGGCGACCAAGGCAACCCAATCCGCCGCACCGCCTCATCGCTCAACGCCCCATCACAGAACGCGTCGACGTACCCCCGTTCGTGCACCCGCCCGAGCATCCCCCGCGTCGCCGACCCCGGCTCGGCAAACCCGCTCGCGCCCACCAACCCCTCCTCGCACAACACCGCCGCGATCATCCCGAACTTCGGCATCGGAAACCGATGCCCCGCCGGCAACGGCGTCACATACTCGGGGTGGTAGACAAGCGGGACGGACACGTCGCAAGCCTAGCCCGCCGTCGCGCTATCGATCGGCCCCAGCGCCCGCGTATCACGCTCGGCCACCAGCGCCGCCACCGCGGCCTCCAACGGCCGCGCCCCCAAGTCCCCCTTCTCGCGATGACGCACCGACACCGTCCCGCCCTCCGCGTCCCGTCCCCCAACCACCAGCATGTACGCGACCTTGTCGACCTCGGCCTTGCCGACCTTCGCCCCCAGCCGATCGTTCCCAGCGTCCACGCTCGCCCGCAGCCCCGCCTGCTTCAGGCTCGCCTCGACCTTGCGGGCATAGCCCACGAACTTGTCCGAGATCGGCAGCACCCGCGCCTGCTCCGGGCTCAGCCATAGCGGGAACGCCCCGTTGAAGTGCTCAATCAGCAACCCCACGAACCGCTCCATCGACCCGAACGGCGCCCGGTGGATCATGATCGGCCGGTGCACCGCGTTGTCCGCGCCGACGTACTCCAGCTCGAACCGCTGCGGCAGCTGATAGTCCACCTGCACCGTCCCCAGCTGCCACTCGCGCCCGATCACGTCGCGCACGACGAAGTCGATCTTCGGCCCGTAGAACGCCGCCTCGCCCGACTCCGACGAGAACGGCACGCCCAGCGACTTGGCCGCGGCCATGCACGCCGCCTCGGCCGCGTCCCAGTCCTTCGGGTCGCCGACGTACTTGCTCGAGTCCGGGTCGCGCAAGCCCACCCGCACCCGGTAGTCGCCCATGCCCAGCGTGCCGAACACGATCTTCACCAGCTCCAGGCAGCCCGCGACCTCGGCCGAGAGTTGGTCGGGCGTCACGAACAGGTGAGCATCGTCCTGCGTGAACCCGCGGACCCGCGTCATCCCGCCGAGCTCGCCCGACTGCTCCCAGCGGTACACCGTGCCGAACTCGTACAGCCGGATCGGCAGGTCGCGGTAGCTGTGCTTCTCGCTGGCGTAGATCTCGATGTGGTGCGGGCAGTTCATCGGCTTGAGCATGTACCCGTCGATGTCGCCCTCGGCCGTGCGGTTGGCCAGCTCACCGCACGAGCAGCCCTCGTCGGCCAGCGCCTTCATCGTCTCGCGATCGATCAGCGGCGGGAACTGCGAGTCGGCGTAGTACGGGAAGTGACCGCTCTTGCGGTACAGCCCGAGCTTGCCGATGTGCGGCGTGAAGACCTGCGAGTAGCCCTGCCGGTCGAGATGCTCGGTGATGAAGTTCTGCAGCTCCTGCCGGACGATCGCGCCCTTGGGCTTCCAGAGGATCAGCCCCTGGCCGACCTGCTCGTCGATCGTGAACAGTCCGAGCTTGGGGCCGACGACCTTGTGGTCGCGCTGCCGGGCTTGTTCAAGCTTGTCGAGGTGGTCGTCCAGGTCGGCCTGCGAGAAGAACGCCGTGCCGTAGACGCGCTGGAAGCGGTCGCTGTTGACGTCGCCGTGCCAGTTCGAAGACGCGACGGACATGACCCTCGCCGCTCCGATGCGCGAGGTGCGGTCGACGTGCGGGCCCTGGCAGAGGTCTTCCCAGTGCTTGTCTTGCTCGCCGGTGACGTAGAAGGACAGCGACGAGGCGCCGTTGCTCAATGCCTTGTCGGCGTTATCGAGCTTGTACTTGTTGCCCTCGGCGTCGAGCTTCGTCTTGCCTTCGGTCGCGTCGAGGTCGTATCGAGCAAACGCACGATCCTCGCCAACGATCTCGCTCATCGCGTCCTCGATCTTGCCGAAATCGTCCGACGAGATCGGCGTGTCGAGCTTGAGGTCGTAATAGAAACCGTTGTCCAGCGGCGGGCCGTAGGCGAGCTGCGTGTCGGGCCAGAGCTTCTCGATCGCCTCGGCCATGACGTGGGCGGTCGAGTGGCGGAGCAGGTAAAGCGCGTCCTGCTCGTGCTGGGCGTCGCGGAACTTGCTTCGGCCCTTCTTATCCTGCCGCGGGGCGGTGACGATGCCGAGCTCGATGGCCTCAGCGTCCGGCAGGGCGTGGTCGATGGGACGGTCGGCGTCGATGAGCGTGCCGCCGCCCTCCCAGGCGCGTTGCTCGCCGGCGCCGGCCGGGTTGACGCGGGCCCCGATGGCGGCCTTGGCCAACCCCTCGCCGATGCCGCGCGCGACGTCGCGCGGCGTCGTGCCGGGCTGAGCGTCGACCGTGTTGCCATCGGGGAGGGTGATCTTCACGCGTGGGGCTCCGGGTCCGTGGAGCCAGGCAGTCTAACGGTGAGCGATACGCTCCATCGATGCCCCGCCTCACCAAAACGTCAACCGCGCTGATCGACGCCTCGCGCGAGCTCGCCGACGCCTGCGATCGGCTCGCCTTCGCCGACCCGGTGGCTCACGTCTACAACCCGCTGCGCTACGCAGCCGGCCCGCACGAGCAGTACCTCACCCGGTTCGGTCGGGGCCGAAAGCGTGTGTTGTTCATGGGCATGAACCCCGGGCCGTGGGGCATGGCCCAGACCGGCGTGCCTTTCGGCGAGGTCGCCGCGGTGCGCGACTTCCTGGGGATCGACGACCCCATCGACCTATCAAGGGGCGGCGTCCGCACGAGCAACCAACCCTCCGGGGGGCACCCCAAACGCCCGATCCAAGGCCTGGACTGCCCGCGGTCCGAGGTCTCCGGCCGACGCCTCTGGAGCCTCTTCGCCGACCGCTTCGGCACCGCCGACGCCTTCTTCGACGCCCACGGCGGGCACTTCATCGCCAACTACTGCCCGCTAGTGTTCATGGCCGCCTCCGCCCGCAACCTCACGCCCGACAAGCTCCCCGCCGCCGAGCGCGAGCCGCTTGAGCGTGCCTGCGACGACCATCTCGCCATCGTGCTCGACCTGCTCCAGCCCGAGTTCGCCATCGGCGTCGGCAAGTACGCCCAGGGCAAGCTGCGGCGGGTGATCGACACGCTCGGCGTCCACGATCTCACCGTCGGCACGGTCCTGCACCCCTCGCCGGCGTCACCGGCCGCCAACCGCGGGTGGACCGAGCAGGCCACGCGTCAGCTCGTCGAGCAGGGCGTCTGGCCGGCTGCGTAGCGCAACCGAAGCCACGCGGGCGGGTTGGGTCGCCTCAAGTACCGGCGACGCCGGTGGGGTAGACTCTGGGTGTGCCTCGGAAGACTCCCCAGACCACGTCGTGCGTCGGCCTGATGCGTCGTCCCCGAACGGTCGGGCACGCCTTGTGGATGGTGCCGCTGAGCCTGGCGCTTGGCTGCGAGCAGGAACCGCCGCCCCCCCCGCCGCCGCCGCAGGTCAAGGTGACCCAGCCGACGGTGAAGGACGTCACCGAGTATTACTACTACACGGGCACGCTGGCGCCGGTGCAGTCGGTGGAGATCAAGGCCCGCGTGCCGGGGTTCATCGAGCAGGTGGAGTTCCAGCCGTCGACCGACATCGACGCGGGCACGCCGCTGTTCGTGATCGAGCCGGCCCGATACGTCGCGGCGGTCGACTCGGCCGAGGCCGAGGTCGAACGGCTCAAGGCGCTGGTCGACGAACGGCTGTCGATCTTCGTGCGGATCGAGACGGCCCTGGCGAAGAAGGCGGCGACGCAGTCCGAGATGATCGAGGCCAAGGCCCAGCTGGCCCAGGCGCGGGCCGAGCTCGAGGCGGCGCGCGTGGCGGTCCGCGACGCCGAGATCGACCTGGGCTACACCCAGGTCACCAGCCCGATCGCCGGCCGTGTCTCACGCAACCTCGTCGACGTCGGCGACCTCGTCGGCTCGGGCGAAAACACCAAGCTCACCACCGTTTTGCAGATCGACCCGATCTGGTGCTACTTCGACGTCTCCGAGCGCATCGTGCTCGAATACATCGAGCGTCGCGACGACGGCACGATCAGCGAGGAGAACCGCGACCGCGTCGAGCTGGCCCTGGCCAACTCCCCCCAGGGTGAATATCCGTTCGACGGCGTGCTCGACTTCGTCGACAACACCGTCGACCGCACCACGGGCACGATCCGCGTCCGGGGCGTCTTCCCCAACCCCGACAAGCAGCTGTTCCCCGGCCTGTTCGCCCGCGTCCGCGCACCCTACGGCACGATCGAGGACGCCGTGCTGGTCAACGAGGACGCCGTCGGCAAGGGGCTGTCCGGCTCGTTCGTCCTCGTCGTCGGCGACGACAACGTGGTCTCGCAGCGGCTGGTCACGCTGGGCCCGGTGGTCGGCAGGCAGGTGGTCGTCCGCGAGGGCCTCGAGGCCGGCGAAACCTATGTCGCCGTCGGGCTCAACAAGGCCCGCCCCGGCTCGCCGGTCACGCCGGTGCCCCTCGACGCCGAGCCGACGCCCGACGCCTCCCCACCGCCGACGCCCGCCCAGGCCCCGGCTCAGACCGACGCCCCGTCCGACGCGTAGCCCCCGGCCGAGCCCATGTCGCACTTCTTCATCGATCGGCCGATCTTCGCCTCCGTCCTCGCGATCGTGATGACGCTGCTGGGCTCGATCTGCCTGATCCTGCTGCCCATCGAGCAGTACCCCGAGATCGCCCCGCCGACGGTCAACGTCACCACCAACTATCCCGGCGCCGACCCGCAGACCATCGTCGACACCGTCACCTCTCCGATTGAGCAAGAGGTCAACGGCGTCGAGGACATGATCTACATGAAGTCGACGACCGCGGCCAACGGCAACGTGTCGCTCAACGTCACGTTCAAGCTCGGCACCGACCCCGACCTCGCGACCGTCAACACGCAGAACCGCGTCGCCATCGCCGAGCCCCGCCTGCCCGAGGAGGTCCGCTCCCGCGGCGTCAAGACGGCCAAGCGCAGCCCGTCGCTGCTCATGGTCATCGGGCTGATCTCGCCCGACGGGTCCGCCGACCAGCTCACGCTGTCGAACTACGGCACGCTCAACGTCCGCGATGCGCTGGCCCGCGTCGACGGCGTGTCGGACGTGTTCGCCTTTGGGGCCCAGGACTACGCGATGCGGATCTGGCTGGACCCCGACAAGCTCGCCTCGCGCGACCTCGTCACGACCGACGTGCTCGGCGCGCTGCGGGACCAGAACGTGCAGGTCGCCGCCGGCCGCGTCGGCGCCGAGCCCGCCTCGACCGACTCGGGCTTCCAGCTCACCGTCAACACCGAGGGCCGGCTGACCGAGCCGGAGCAGTTCGGCGAGATCATCCTCAAGACCGGCGAGGACCAGCGCGTCGTCTACCTCCGCGACGTCGCCGAGATCACCGTCGGCGCCGACTCGTACGACTGGTCCGCCCAGCTCAGCCAGGTCCTACCCGACGGCCAGAAAGTGCTCGGCCAGCCTGCGGCGATGTACGGCATCTACCAGCTGCCCGGGTCCAACGCCCTCTCGACCGCCGACGGCGTCAAGGCCGCCCTGGAAGAGCTGTCGGTCGGCTTCCCGGAGAACATCTCCTACACCGTCGCCTTCGACTTCACCGACTTCGTCGTCGCATCGGTCGAGGAGGTGGTGACCACGCTGTTTATCGCCGTCGGGCTGGTGATCCTGATCACGTGGATCTTCATGCAGGACTGGCGGGCGACGCTCGTGCCGGTCGTGGTGATCCCGGTGTCGCTGATCGCGACGTTCGCGGTGATGCTGGCGATGGGCTTCACGCTCAACCTGTTCACGCTGTTCGGGCTGATCCTGGCGATCGGCATCGTGGTCGACGACGCGATCGTGGTCGTCGAGAACACGATCCGCCGGCTCGACGAAGGGCTCGACGGCAACGCCGCGGCCAAGGAAACGATGACCGAGGTCTCGGGCGCCCTGGTCGCGACCACGCTGGTCGTGCTGGCCGTGTTCATCCCCGCCGCCTGTTTGCCGGGGCTCACGGGCGTGCTGTACCGGCAGTTCGCCCTGACGATCGCGGTGGCGACGCTGTTCTCGACGGTCAACGCGCTGACGCTCAGCCCGGCCCTTTGCGCGATCCTCCTGCGGCCAAGCAAGAAGACCAAGTTCCCGCTGTTCACCGGGTTCAACTTCCTGCTCAACGGCTCGCGGACCGGCTACCTGTGGCTGGTCGACAAGTCGATCCGGGTGTCGGTGATCACGGTGCTGGTGTTCGCCGGGTTCTGCGCGCTGGCCGTGGTCGGGTTCCGCGTCGTGCCGACGGGCTTCCTGCCGGACGAAGACCAGGGCTACATGTTCGTCAACATGCAGCTGCCCAACGCGGCCAAGCTGTCGCGCACGGCGTCGGTGGTGAGCGAGGTCGAGCAGATCGTGATGGACACGCCGGGCGTGCGTCGGGTCGTGGCGATCACGGGGTATTCGATCCTGGACGGCACGATCAGCCCCAACAAGGGCACGGCCATCGTGATCCTCGACCCGTGGGACGATCGCACGTCGAAGGAAACGCAGCTCAACGCGATCGTGGGGTCGATCGCGATGAAGGTCGGGCAGATCGAGGAGGCGCAGGCGTTCCCGTTCACCCCACCGCCGGTGATGGGCCTGGGCACGGCCGGCGGGTTCTCGATGGAGTTGCAGGACCGCTCGGCCAGCGGGCTGGACGTCTTGATGCAGACCGCCGACGAGATCGTCGCCGCCGGCAACGCCGACCCCAAGCTGTCGCGCCTGTTCTCAGGCTTCCAGGCCCGCACGCCTCAGCTCTTCCTCGATATCGACCGCGTCAAGGCTCAGCAGCTGGGCGTCGCGATGCCCACGGTGTTTGACACGCTGTCGACCAACCTCGGCGGCAGCTACGTCAACGACTTCAACCTCTTCAACCGCGTCTACCGCGTCTACGCCCAGGCCGACGCCGACTTCCGCGCCCAGCCCGAAGACATTGGCCTGCTGCAGGTCCGCAACGCCGACGGGTCGACGCTGCCGCTCGACACGCTGCTCACCGTCGAGGAGATCACCGGCCCCGACTCGATCTCCCGGTTCAACCTCTACCCCTCCGCGTCCATCACCGGCTCGCCCGCGCCCGGCGTGTCCTCCGGCCAGTCGGTCCAGGAGGCCTCGCGCATCGCCCGCGAGGAGATGCCGCCGGGCTTCGGCTTCGCGTGGTCGGGCATGACGTACCAGGAGCTCGCCGCCGGCAACGCCGCGCCCCTGGCGTTCGGGCTGGGGTTCGTGCTGGTCTACCTCGTGCTCTGCGCCCAGTACGAGTCGTGGACGATCCCGGTGGCGATCCTCATGACCGTGCCGCTGGGCGTGCTGGGCGCCCTGGCCGGCGTGCTGTCGCGCGGGCTGGACAACAACACCTACACGCAGGTCGGCTTCGTGCTGCTGATCGCGCTGGTCGCCAAGAACGCGATCCTCATCGTCGAGTTCGCCAAGCAGCTGCGCGAGGGCGGCAAGTCGATCGTCGACGCCGCCAAGGAGGCCGCCCGGCTTCGCTACCGCCCGATCCTCATGACCGCCTTCTCGTTCGTGCTCGGCACGCTGCCGCTGGTGATCGCCACCGGCGCCGGCGCGGCCAGCCGCGTGTCGCTGGGCACGGCGGTGTTCTTCGGCATGATCGTCGCCACCTGCATCGGCGTCGTCTTCGTCCCGACGTTCTACACCGTGATCCAGTCGATCAGCGAGAAGCTCGGCCGCAAGCCCGCCCCCCAGGCCGGCGCCGCCCCGGCCGCCACGCCGGCGGAGCCCAACGCGTGAGCACCGGCGCCCCCATCGACACCAAGAAGGTCGCCGGCCGACGCGAGGTCCGCTACGGCACGCTCGACGACGCGCTGGCCGACGTCGAGGCGCTCGTCGCCGCCGGGCCGGTCAGAGCGCTGGGGAACTGGACCGCGGCGATGAACGTCCAGCACGTCGCCTTCCCGATCGGCTTCGCCGTCGACGGCTACCCGCCCGAGGCGGCCAAGACGCCGTTCCTGGTCAAGACGATGATGCGGCTGATGAAGAACCGGGTCCTCGAGAAGGGCTTCGGCCCGGGGATCAAGCCGCCGCCCGACATCGCCAAGACCTTCGCCCCCGACCCCGACGTCACCATGGACGCCGCGCTCGAGCTGTTCCGCGCCAACCTCGCCGCGGCCCGGCAGCGCGGCATGGCGCAGCCAAACCCCCTGCTCGGCAGGCTCACCCCCGACGAGTACGAGCGCTTCAACTGCCGTCACGCCGAGCTGCACTTCTCGTTCATCGTGCCCGCCGGCTGACGCCTCCGAAAAACCGACTCGATCCTTGCGGCACACGATCGGACCCAATAAGCTCGCATCGCGTTCAGGACGCATCCCGTCCGCGGGAAGGACCGAGTCCACCTGTCTTACATCCCGACGAACGGTTCTCGCGAACCCTTCTTTCAGCCCACCGATGCGGACGTTGGGCGTCACCCGAAAGGAGGCTTCGTATGCCCCGACCGACCGAACGTCAGCTCCCCAAGCACCCCGATCTCCAGCAGCTCAAGCACCAGGCCAAGGACCTGTTGCGGTCTTTCCAACGCGGCGACCCCGAGGCGATCGCCGAGTTCGCCGAGCTGCACCCCAGGCGACCCTCACCCAACGAGCCGACGCTGAGCGACGCCCAGCTCGTGCTGGCGCGATCGTACGGCCAGCCGAGCTGGCCGCGCCTGGTGGCGTTCGTGCACGGCGCCCGCTTGCGACGCGGGATCTGGGAGGGCGACGAGGCGACGGTCGCCGAGGTGTTGAGCGGAACGCCCGAGGCGGCGGCCGAGGCGGGCCCGCACCCGATGTGGGGCGGCGAGCCGACCGCGTTGCAGGTCGCCGCCGAGCGCGGCGACGTGGGCGTGATCCGGCGCTTGCTCGACAGCGGCGCGGACCCCAACGGCGGCAACGCCGGGTACGGCTGGACCCCCCTGCAGCTCGCCGGACACTGGGGGCACGCGGCCGCGGCCGAGTTGCTGCGCGAGCGCGGAGCGACCGTCGACGTCTTCGCCGCGGCGTTGCTCGGGGACGCCGGCCGAGTGGAGCGGCTGCTGTCCGCCGACCCGAGCCTCGCGCAGACGCCCGGCCTGAACGACGCCTCGCCGCTGCACGCCGCGTCGACGCCCGCCGTCGCCGATTGCTTGATCCGGCACGGCGCGCCGCTCGACGAGACCGACGCGCTGGGCAACACACCGGTCGGGTCGGCCCTGAACCGAGGCGATCGCGGGCTGGCGGTCATTCAGGTGCTGCTGAACCACGGGGCGTCGGCGGGGCCTCATGCGCTGGCCGCGCTGGGGCGGGTCGATCGGCTGGCCGAGGCGATCGATGAGAACCCCGAGGCGCTCGAGTCCATGGCCCCGATCGGGCTCAACGCCGTCGTCGGGACGCCGCTGCACGCCGCCGCCTGCCGAGGACGCGTCGATGCCGTGCGATGGCTGATCGACCGGGGCGCCGGCCCCAACGCCCGCGCCGACCGAGGCCAGACCCCGCTGCACCTCGGCCGGGACGCGGCGACCGTGCGGGCCCTGGTCGAAGCCGGCGCCGACCCGAACGCAGAAGACGACGAGCATCGCACCACGCCGCTGGCCTGGGCACGCGTCGCTCAGCGGTACTGGCGGCACGGCGACCCCACGGTTGATGAGTTGATCGCTTACCTCGAGTCCGTGACTCGCGAACCCGAAGAGCGTGGCAAAAAACAGTAAACCGCAAACAGCGGGAGAACCCGCGATGATTGGTTGACAGCCCAGACGGCCGCGGCGACACTCGTCGTGGCCGTCTCGGGCGGCCGCCGTGTCCGCGGAAAGGGCCGAGCCCACTCGACGCGTTCGACATCCTGACCGTTCATCATCCGATGACCTTCTTTCGGCCCGAGCGCGCGGACACCGGGCAAGACCTCTCGAAAGGAGATCATCGTGCCCACCCAACCCGTCTCGCTGTTCCCGTCTCGATCCCCGCGATCGTTCCGCAGGCTGCCCGAGTCGCCGGACCTCGACCAGCTCAAGACCCAGGCCAAGGAGCTGCTGCGCCGTCACGGCGACGGCGAGCCCGACGCGGTCGCCGAGGTCCGCGAGTTCTTCCGCCCCACGGCCAGCGATCCGCTGACGCTCGTGCAAGCGCAGCTCGTGCTCGCGCGGTCGTATGGCTTCGACAGCTGGCCCAAGCTCAAAGCGCGGGTCGAGGGCGTGCACAAGCAAGCCCTGGTCGACGCGATCCGAGCCGACGACCGCGATACCGCCCGATCGATCCTGGCGCGTCGGCCGGAGCTGGCCAACGCGACCACCGGCCGAGGCGAGGAGCGGATGATCCACGTCGCGGTCACGGAGGATCGGCCGGCGATCCTGCGGCTGCTGATGGACCACGACGCGGACGCGCGTCGCGGGATCTGGCCGCACCGCGAGTCGACGACGGCGTTGAGCATGGCGATCGATCGGGGGCGCGACCATCTGGTGACGATCGTCCGCGAGGCCGAGGCCGAGCGGCAGGAGGCGATGAGCTGCCCGAACGTGACGGTCAGCCCCGAGCAGGCCGAGCTGGCCGGGCTGATCCGCGCCGGCCTGCACGGCGAGGCGATCGCCAAGCTCGAGGCCTCGCCCGAGCTGATGAAGCAGTGCGACCTGGACGGCGCCACGCCGCTGCACGTGGCCTGCGAGTTCGCGGTCGAGCCCGTGGTGGCGTGGCTTTGCGAACACGGCGCCAACGTGCAGAAGGTCGACGCCCACGGTCACACGCCGCTGGATCGCGCGGTGCTGGGGTGCAGCTGGTTTGCGCGGGATCGGGTCGACCGGGCGCGCCGGATCATGCGACGGCTGCGGGCCCGCGGCTGCGCTTGGACCCCGCTGGGCGCGGCGGCGATGGGCGAGGTCGAGGCGCTGCGTCGGATGCACGCCGAGTCGCCGACGCGCCTGACCGAGGGGTTCAACTGGTCGCGCGGGGGCGTGCTGTCGGCGGCGGTGCTGTTCAACCAGATCGAAGCGGCCGCCGCGCTGCTGGACCTGGGCCTGCCCGCGGACGAGCCGATCCCCCTGGGGCGATCGACCGACGACGAGGAGGCGTGGTCCTGGGGCGGGCCGCTGTGGCGGGCGGCGATGTACGGCCACCTGGACGTCGCGCGCCTGCTGCTGGACCGCGGCGCCGACCCCAACGCCAACGTCTACGCCTCGGGCTGGCCGCTGGACCGGGCGTACGAGCGGGGCGACCGCGCGATGGTCGACCTGCTGTACGAGCGGGGCGCCAAGCCGTCGGTCTACACCGTGTGCGCGGCGCACGACCTGGACGCGGCGCGGGCGGTGCTCGACGAGAAGGGCGACGACCCGCACGCCGCGCGGGAGATGGTGTGGTCGGCCGCGTACCAGACGAGCCTGCCGATCGTCGAGCTGGCGTTGCCGCGGCTGGTCGCCTCGCAAGACCGGCTAAGTGAAGAGGAGCTGGGCTGGCACGATCTGCTCTGCCAACCGATGCGGATCGCCGGCCCCAACGACCACGTCCGACCGGCGGGCTACCGCGACGAGCACCGGTTCACGATCATGAAGATGCTGCTCGACGCCGGCGGCCCGCCCAACGCCAAGGGGCGGTTCGGCCTGACGCTGCTCGGCTTCGTCGCGACGATCGGCAAGCGACCGAACGTGGAAGACTATCCCGACGCGCCGCGCAACCGGTTCGCCGAGCTCTTGCTCGACGCGGGGGCCGACCCGTCGCAGCGCGACGAGCTGCTGTGCAGCACGGCGTTGGGCTGGGCGTGCCGGTACGGCTGTATGGCGTTGTCGCGGCTCTACATGGAGCGAGGCGTTCCCATCGACGAACCCGACACGTCCGCCTGGGCGCGACCGCGGGCATGGGCGGAGCGGATGAATCACGCCGACATCGCCGAGCTGTTGCGTTCGTGAGCCGGCGTGCGCGACGACCGGATCGGGCCGGGGCGAGGGGCGGCGGCCCTCACGGCATTGCGAGGCCGATCGCCAGGATCGCGAGGATCACCATGAACACCGGGGCCGAGAAGCACAGGGCCAGCAGCGGCACCACCTTGCGTCCGGGCAGGACGCAGCCGATGACGCCGGTCACCATCGCCGGGAACAGCGCGGCCAGCCCCAGGATCACCCCGCAGCCGCCGACCATCAGGATCGGGTCGTCGTCGTCCAGCGAGGTGCCGTTGATCTCGCTCACAACCCCCATGACGACCAACGCGGCGAAGGGCACGCCGCCGACCAGCATCCCCGAGAGCATCAGGATCAGCGACGTCCAACCGATCACGCTGGTCTTGGGCGTGCGGGGCGGATCGAAGCGGTCGGGCTGAGTCTCGAATGGCGACGCGGTGGAATCGTCCAACATCGGCGGGTTCCCTCGGAGCGGGCGGGCCACCTGTCTTATACCAGCCGGCTCACGCCTGGCTGGCGAGCTTGTCGACGATCGAGCGGTCTTCGAGCGTGGTCGTGTCCTGCGTAACCTCGCGGCCGGCGGCGATGTCGCGGAGCAGGCGGCGCATGATCTTGCCCGAGCGGGTCTTGGGCAGGGCGTCGGCGAGGATCACCTTATCGGGCTTGGCGATCGGGCCCAGCTCCTTGGCGACGTGCTCGCGGAGCTCGGCCTTGAGCTCATCCTCAAACCCCTCGGCCTCCATGCCGCCGGCGCGGAGGATGCAGAAGGCGGCGATGCCCGAGCCCTTGACGTCGTGCGGGAAGCCGACGACCGCGGCCTCGGCGACGCGGGGGTGCGAGACGAGCGCGGACTCCACTTCCATGGTGCCGAGGTTGTGACCGGCGACGACGATGACGTCGTCGATGCGGCCCATGATCCAGAAGTTGCCCTCGGGGTCGATGCGGGCGCCGTCGCCGGCGGTGTAGTGCGGCGTGCCGTCAGGGGTGACGACCTTGGACCAGTAGGTCTCGACGAAGCGGTCGCGGTCGCCGTAGATCCCGCGGAGCATGGAGGGCCAGGGCTTTTTGATGACGAGGATGCCGCCGGTGTTGTTGGGCACGTCGTTGCCCTGCTCGTCGACGCAGGCGGCGTCGACGCCGAAGAACGGCCGGGTGCACGAGCCGGGGGTGGTGGTGGTCGCGCCGGGGACGGGGGTAAGCATGTGCCCGCCGGTCTCGGTCTGCCACCAGGTGTCGACGATGGGGCAGTTCTCGCCGCCGATGACCTGGTGGTACCACATCCAGGCCTCGGGGTTGATGGGCTCGCCGACGGTGCCGAGCAGGCGGAGCGACGAGAGGTCGTGCTTCTCGATGGGTTCCTCGCCCTGCTTCATGAAGGCGCGGATCGCGGTCGGGGCGGTGTAGAAGATCGTCACCTTGTGGCGCTCGACCATGTCCCAGAAGCGATCCCACTGCGGGTAGTTCGGCGCGCCCTCGTACATGAGCGTGGGCACGCGGTTGGGCAGGACGCCGTAGATGATGTAGGAGTGGCCGGTGATCCAGCCGATGTCGGCGGTGCACCAATAGACGTCGTTGGTGTTGCCGGTGCGGTCGGCGTCGCGTTCGGGGACCAGGGCGTTGCCGTCGCCCTTGAGGTCGAAGGTGGTCTGGGCGGTGAGGTAGGTGTGGGCGAGGTAACCGCCGGTGGTGTGCATGATCCCCTTGGGCTTCCCGGTCGAGCCCGAGGTATAGAGGATGAACAGCAGGTCCTCGGCGTCCATCGGCTCGCAGGGGCAGTCGTCCGAGACGTCGGCCACGGCGTCGTGCCACCAGACATCCCGCCCGGGCTTCATCGTGACCTCGTTGTGGCACCGCTGGTAGACGATGACCGTCTCGATGCGGTCGGTCATGGCGCAGGCGTCGTCGACGTTCTGCTTGAGCGGGACGACCTTGCCGCGGCGCCACCCGCCGTCGGCGGTGACGACGATCTTGCTCCGGCCGTCCTCGACGCGGTCGCGGATGGCCGAGGCGGAGAACCCGCCGAAGATGACCGAGTGGGGCGCGCCGAGGCGGGCGCAGGCGAGCTTGGCGATGGCCAGCTCGGGGACCATAGGCATGTAGAGGGTGACGACGTCGCCCTTCTTCACGCCGTGAGCCTTGAGGGCGTTGGCGACGCGGGCGGTCTCGCGTTGCAGGTCGGCGTAGGTGAGGACGCGGATCTCCGGCTCGCCGTCGGCGCCCGTGGGCTCGCCTTCCCAGATGATGGCCGGCTTGTCGCCCAGCCCGTCGGCGACCTGCCGATCAACGGCGTTGTAGCAAGCGTTGATCTTGCCGCCGACGAACCACTTGGCGTCGGGCGCGTCCCACTCGAGGGTCTTGTCCCAAGGCTCGAACCAGTGCAGCCGGCTGGCGATCGACGCCCAGAACGCCTCGGGGTCGTCGATGGAGCGCTGGTAGATTGCCTCGTACTCGGCCATCGATCGGACGTTGGCCTCGGCGGCGAAGGCGTCGGGCGGGGGGAATTTGCGGGATTCATCGAGCGAGGACTGGACGGCGTCGGAGGTGGGCTGGGACATGAGGATGCCTTGGGGAGCGGAATCGAGACCGGGCCGATGAGGCTAACGCGCCGCCGGGGGCGGGTAAACGACGAGGACGGGCGGGCTAAGCTGCCGTCGTGCTGCTGATCGACGCGTACAACGTGCTGCACGCGACGATGCCGGCGGTGCTGGCGGGGCTGGACGAGGCGGGGCTGTGCGTGGCGCTCAAGCGCAGCGCGTACCGGCTGCACCGGGCGGTGGTGGTGTGCGACGGCCGGGTCAAGCCGTTGGGGCCCGACGCGTCGCCGGTCGACGGCGTGGATCTGGTGTATTCGGGTTCGGTGAGGTCGGCGGACGACGTGATCATCGAGCGGATCGAGGGCAGCGACGCGCCGCGCCGGCTGATCGTGGTGAGCACGGACCGGCAGATCCGGGCGGCGGCGCGGAAGCGGCGATGCGTGTCAGTGACGTCTGACGCGTTCGTGGCTCGGCTGGCCGAGACGCTCGACCGCCGCCCCCCGCCGCCGCGGGACGCCAAGCCTCAGGGCCGGCTGTCGGACGACCAGGTGCAGCGATGGTTGCGGCACTTCGGGCTCGAAGAGGGCGATTGAGCCTCAATAAGCCCCGCCTTGGCCCCCTTGGCCGTCGCCCCTAGACTGCAAGAACCGGCCTCGCATCCGTCCCACCGCCCCGATCTCCTCCATGCCCGACACCGCCTCGCCCGAGTCCGCGACCGATTCCGCCTCCCTGCAGCTCGACGGCAAGACCCTCGACCTGCCCGTCACCGTCGGCACCGAGGGCGAGCACGCCGTCGACATCACCAAGCTCCGGGCCCAGACCGGCTACATCACCCTCGACCCCGGCTACCGCAACACCGGCTCGGTCGAGTCGGCCATCACCTTCATCAACGGCGAGAAGGGCATCCTCCGCCACCGCGGCTACGGCATCGAGGACGTCGCGGAGCAGTGCTCGTTCATCGAGACGGCGTGGCTGCTGATCTACGGCGAGCTGCCGACGGCCGACGAGCTCGCGGCCTGGGACGAGCTGATCCGCCGCGAGGCCGGCATGCACGAGGCGATGCGGCACCACTTCAACGGGTTCGCCGGGGGCGGCCACCCGATGGCGATCCTGTCTGCCCTGATCAACGCCGCCTCGTGCTACTACCCCCGGGCGATGGACGTGACGGCCGAGGGCGAGGGCTTCCGCGAGGCCGCCGCCCGGCTGATCGCCAAGGTCGCCGCCATCGCCGCCGCGTCCTACAAGGTCTCGGTCGGCCAGCGGATCGAGTACCCCAACCCCGAGCTCGACTACTGCGGCAACTTCCTGCACATGATGTTCCGCCGGCCGCACGACGAGTTCCACCCCGACCCCGACACGGTCCACGCCCTGAACGTCCTGCTCAACCTGCACGCCGACCACGAGCAGAACTGCTCGACCTCGACGGTGCGCATGGTCGGCTCGTCGGGCGCCAACCTCTTCGCGTCGTGCTCGGCCGGGGTGTGCGCGTTGTGGGGCCCGCTGCACGGCGGGGCCAACGTCGCGGTGCTCGAGCAACTTCAGCGCATCCACGACGACCCGTCGCTGACCGTCGCCAAGTACGTCGAGCAGGTGAAGAACAAGGAGGCCCTGCTGTTCGGCTTCGGGCACGCGGTGTACCGCAACTTCGACCCCCGCGCCAACGTCCTCAAAAAGCACGCCGGCAAGGTGCTTGAGAAGATGGGCGTCGACGACCCGCTGCTCGACATCGCCGGTGAGCTGGAGCGGACCGCGCTCGAGGACGAGTACTTCGTCGAGCGCAAGCTCTACCCGAACGTCGACTTCTACTCGGGCATCATCCTCCGCGCGATCGGCATCCCGGTGAACATGTTCACCGTCATGTTCGCGATCGGGCGCATGCCGGGGTGGATCGCGCAGTGGAAGGAAGTGCGGGACCAGGGCTCTCGGATCTATCGGCCGCGGCAGGTGTACACGGGCGCGACGGCGCGGGACTTCGTGCCGCTCGACCAGCGGTGACGCACCTCTGCGTTCCCATCGCGGTGCCGGGGGTCGAGGCGGTCGGGCCGGCGTTGGCCGACGCCGCGCGGGCGGCCGAGCACGGGGCCGACCTCATCGAATGGCGCATCGACGCGCTGGACGACGCCGAGGCGATCGCCGTGCTGGTCGAGCGGTCGGCCCTGCCGAGCGTGGTGACCTGCCGATCGGAGGCCGAGGGCGGGGCGTTCGTCGGCGACGGCGAAGAGCTGGTGCGGCGGCTGCGGGCGGCGATTGGCGGGGCGCGGCGGCCGATCGCGATCGACGTCGAGCTGCTGCGCGTCGAGCAGGACGCCACGCTGGCCGGCGCGCTGAGCGAGCTGTCGGCGGCGTGCGAGCGGGGGCTGATCTTCAGCACGCACGACTTCACCGGCCGGCCCGCCGACCTGACCCGCAGCGTCGCCGACATGGCCGAGCACCCGCACTGCGCGATCGTCAAGGCGGCGTGGCGGGCCCGGTCGCTCCGCGACAACCTCGAGGCGTTCGACCTCATGCGCGAGTACGGCTCGGTCAAGCCGATCGTGGCCTTGTGCATGGGCGAGTTCGGCCTGCCCAGCCGGGTGCTGGCCGGCAAGTTCGGCGGGTGGATGACCTTCGCCGCGATCGACACCGACAAAGGCACCGCGCCCGGCCAACCCACGCTCAACGAGATCAAACGGCTGTACCGCTGGGACAAGATCAAACCACGGACGCCGGTCTACGGCGTCGTCGGCTGGCCCGTCGGCCACTCACTCAGTCCTCACATCCACAACGCCGGGTTCGACGCGCTGGATGAACAGTCCAGCGTCGACGGCTGGCGGGGCGGGGTCTACCTGCCGATGCCGATCGCCGACGCGTGGGAGCAGTTCAAGGCCACGGTCGGCGCGTGGGTCGACCACGACGGGCTCGACTTCGGCGGCTGCTCGGTCACCATCCCGCACAAGGCACACCTGCTGCGATTCGTCGCCGAGCGCGACGGCGGGGTTGAGACGCTCAGCGACGCGATCGGCGCGGCCAACACGCTGGTGGTGTCGCGCGAGCAAGGCCACCACGAGCCCAACGACGAATCGGCCATGCGAGCCTTCAACACCGACTACGCCGCGGCGCTGGACGCGGTCTGCGAGGCGATAGGGATCGAGCACGCGACGTTGCGGGGCGTGCGGGTCGGGGTAATCGGCGCGGGCGGGGCGGCGGCGGCGATCGTCGCGGCGTTCGCGGCCCAGGGCGCGACGGTCGTGGTCTACAACCGGACGATCGCCAAGGCGGACGCGCTGGTCGAGCGGTTCAACGGCAAGACGGGCAAGGTCGTCGCGGCGGCGATCGACAAGCTGTGCGACACGTGCTGCGCGGTGCTGATCAACTGCACGCCGGTGGGCATGCACCCCAACGTGGACGCGACGCCGGCCGAGGGGTTGTTCGACGACCGGTCGCTGGCCGAGCGGGCGGGCGACGTGCCCGTGGTGTTCGACACGATCTACAACCCGGCCGAAACGCGGCTGCTGCGCGAGGCCAAGGCCGCGGGTTGCAAGACCGTGAGCGGGGTGGAGATGTTCGTGCGTCAGGCGGCCGGGCAATTCACGGCGTGGACCGGCAAGCCGGCGCCGATGGGCGTGTTCGAGCGCGTGGTGCACGCCAGCCTGGACCGGTAGTCGGGCGACCGATCAGGGGGCGGTCGTCGGCCGCGAGTAGCGTGTGACGGCGATCTCGACGAGGTCGCGGGCCATCTGTTCGATCGGGTTGTAGCTGCCGGTGCGGACCAGTTCGCGGCGGAACTTCTCCGACTCGGCGCCGAAGCGCTGGGCACGCAGCTGTTGCTCGATCTCGACCTGAGCGTCGGCGAGCGTGCGGGCCTCGGGCACCTCCTCGTAGTCGAGCTTCATCACCCACCAGCTGTTGTTGAACTCGAACGGGTCGGACAACGCCTGGTCGTCCAGCTCGGCCGCGGTGTCGCGGAGCGTGCCCTCGCTGATCTCGTCCAGCCGGAGGTTCTGAGCGAACAGCCCGAACTGCTCGGGGCGAAAGCCCTTCTGCGGGTCCTGGGTCGAGGCGACCTGATCGAACGTCTCCTCGCCGCCGGCGATGCGTGCGACCATGGCGTCGAGCGCGTCCCGGTCGGCGTCGCGGATGAAGTAGACGGTGTAGGTCTGCGGCGGCTGGAAGGTGTCGAGGTTGTCTTCGTAATAGCGGCGGATGTCGCGGCGGGACACGTTGACCAGCGGCAGCAGCTCCTGGCGGAGGTAGCGTTGGACCACGACGCTCTGGCGGAACTCCTCGACCTTTTCGTCCAGCGTGACGCCTTCCTCGGCGACCAGGGTGTCGTTGGCGAGGGTGACCGAGCCGCGGCCGAAGCGACGGATGAGCTCCTCGCGGTGCAGTTCGATGGCCTGTCGGATGCCGAAGCGCTCGTTCTCGGAGAGGTCGCGTTCGGCCTCGCCGAAGATCAGGGAGTCGGTGACGAGCTGCTGGAGTCGGCCGGCGATGATCTGGGTGGCCTGCTGGCGGAACTGGGCGCGGGGGAGCCGCCGGCCGAGGGCGCGGAGCTGGGCGTGGATGGGCTCGAAGATGTCGTCGGCGTAGATGGCCTGGCCGTTGACCTGGCCGACCATGCCGTCGACGACGCGCTCGGCCGAGGCGGTGGGGGCCGGGCCGTCGGAAGCGGAGCGGGCGTTGGGGTCGAGGGTGAGCTCGGTGAGCGGGCTGGGGTCGCGGAGGCCGGGGTTGAGCTCGTCGCGGAGCTGCGCGGCTTCCTCGGCGGCGCGGCGGGCGAGGGTGCCCTGGCGTCGCGCGATCTGTTCGTCGCGGCGGGCGAAGGCGCGCTCCTGGGCGTTGAGCTGGAACTCGGTCTGGTTGGCGGCGCGTTGCGGGGGCGCGCCGTTGGCGTTCTGACGGAAGAGCGAGCAGCCCTGGCAGGGGGCGATCAGGCCGGCCAGAGCGGCGACGAGGAGGGGCGACCGTAGCGGTGGAGGCATCGTGGGATCGTACGTTGGTGCGCTTCGTCGCGGCCAACTGAGATTGCGTCTCGGTGACTAGGGAACGCGCCCGCTCACCACGTTGCGAGCCTTCGTTAGCACCGTTATGGTTCGTTCGTGCTGCCGCGACAGGGGCGGAGCACGGCAAAGATGATGGACCGACGCCGGGCGTGTCGCGGGGTAGAAGAGCCGGATGCCAGAATCGAGCGTGGACAAGCAGTTCGTGTTTCCTAAGTGGGCCAACTACCTGTTGCCCCTGCTTGTCATTGGGGTTTTAGGGGGGGCGGTCTACGCCCCGATCTTCGTGAACTACGGGTTGGGGGCCCCGAACCTGAAGATCGGGTACGCCCCCGATCAGCCGGTCCCCTATAGCCACGCCCTGCACGTCGGCGAGCTGGGGATGGACTGCCGGTACTGCCACAACACGGTCGAGGAGGCCGCGTTCGCCGCGATCCCGCCGACCGCGACCTGCATCAACTGCCACAACCCCGAAGAGGGCGTGAGCGGGATCTGGAAGGCCAGCAACAAGCTGGGCCCGGTCTGGGAGAGCTACCTGGGCAACGAGGAAGAGGGCGTGCCCGCGGGCCTGCCGGTCGAGTGGATCACGGTGCACCAGCTGGCCGACTACGCCTATTTCAATCACGCGGCCCACGTGAACAAGGGCGTGTCCTGCTACGAGTGCCACGGCCGGGTTGATCGCATGGAGATCGTGCAGACCGTGTCGCCGCTGTCGATGAGCTGGTGCCTGGACTGCCACCGCGAGCCCGAGAAGCACATCCGCCCGATCGACAAGGTCTACGACCTTGGCTGGTCGCCTTACGACGAGCCGATCGTGCAGAACGCCGTCGAGGCCGGCCAGCTCTCGTCGAACGACCGCCTGGCCGCGAACGCCTTTTTGGCCAATGAACTCGAGCTCGTGGAGAAGTACCAGATCCGCGGCACGACCTACATGACCGCTTGCTCGACCTGCCACCGATGACGACGCTCGACACGACGCCCGTGACCGACTCGACGCCGCCCGCCGGCGAGACGTACTGGCGTTCGCTGGACGAGCTGGCGGCGACGCCCGAGTTCCGCGAGGCGCTGCAGCACGAGTTCGCCGACTACGACCCCGATGAAATCCAGGGGATGAGCCGGCGGTCGTTCGTCAAGCTGATGGCCGCGTCGATGGCGTTGTCGGGCGTGACGTTCGCCGGCTGCCGACGCCTGCCCGAGGAGCGGATGGCGCCGTTCGCGGCCCGCCCGGAGGGCTGGGTGCCGGGGACGACGATCCGATACGCCTCGATGGACGAGATCGGCGGCGTGGCCGTGCCGACGCTGGTGCAGGCATACGACGGCCGACCGATCAAGGTCGACGGCCGCGACACGGGCTCTTCGGCCTATCTCCAGGCACGCGTGCTGGAGATGTACGACCCCGAACGGGCTCGATGGGTCTATCAAGGGGATGGAGGTGGCAACGTCGCGCGGTCCGATTGGGCCGCGTTCGCCGCCGACCTCGACGCAAGGCTGAGCGCGTCGGGTGACGGCTCGGGCGTGGGTGTCCTGACGCAGTTCACCTCGAGCCCGACGGCCGCCCGGCTGCGCGAAGCGATCGCGGCGAAGTACCCCGGCCTGCGGATGTATGCCTATGAGCCGATCCACCGCGACAACGCGGTCGCCGGCTCGGCGCTCGCGTTCGGCCGGCCGCTCCGCCAGCAACTCGACCTGACCCAGGCCGAGATCATCGCCTGCTTCGACGACGACCTGCTGGGCGTTCACCCCAACGGCGTGGTCAACGCCCGCCAGTGGGCCCAGCGCCGCCGCGGCGTGGACGACGCGACGCCGACGATGAACCGCGTGTACGCGGCCGAGTCGACGATGACGCTGACCGGCTCGGTCGCCGATGAACGCCTGCCGGTGCAGTCCGGCCAGGTCTCGGCCGTGCTCATGGTTCTCGCCCGGCGCCTGGGCGTGCCGGGTGTCGGCTCGGCGACGCTGCCGCCCGCGATCGACGCGCGGGGCGGCGGGCTGCTGATCGACCCGCAGTCGTTTGTCGCCAAGCTCGCCGACGACCTCGAGGCCAACCGCGGCAAGGCCGTCGTCACCGTCGGTTTCAACCAGCCGCCGGCCGTGCACGCGCTGGCCCACGCGATCAACCAGCACCTCGGCAACGACGCCGCCGACGCCCCGGTCTCGTTCATCGAGGAGTTCGCGCCGCACTCAGCGATGGAGGACATCCACCGCCTCGCGGCCGACCTCGACGCCGGCGACCTCTCGACGCTGCTGATCCTCGGCGGCAACCCCTGCTACGACGCCCCGGCCGACCTTGATTTCGCCGGCCTGCTCGGACGGGTCGAGTCCGTCGCCTATCTCTCGCTCTACGCCACCGAGACCTCCCTGGCCGCCGATTGGCAGCTGCCGATGGCCCACGCGCTGACGCAATGGGGCGACGGCCGGGGCTGGGACGGCACGACCTACCTCCGCCAGCCGCAGATCGAGCCGCTCTACGCCGGCCGATCCGACATCGAGCTGCTGGGCATGATCGCCGGCGAGACGCCCGGCGACGGCTACGCCCTGACCCGCGCCACCTTCGCCCATGACAACGCGATCGACGAGCCCGCGTGGCGCAAGGCCCTGTCCGACGGCGAGCTCGCCGACACCGCCGCGGCCACGGTCGCCGCCTCGATCACGCCCGACGCCGGCTCGCACGCCGCGGTGTACCGCCAGCCCAACGGCTTCGAGCTGACGTTCCAGGCGTCCCGCCAGGTCTACGACGGCCGCTTCGCCAACAACGCCTGGCTTCAGGAGGTCCCCGAGCCGCTCACCAAGATGACCTGGGGCAACGCCGCGCTGGTCAACATCCACGACGCGGACGAGCTCGGCGTCACCACCGGCGACGTCGTCCGCGTCACCGTCAACCGCAACGACGTCGACCTGCCGGTCTACCCCATGCCCGGCCAGGCGCGCGGCTCGATCGCCGTGGCGCTGGGCTTTGGTCGGCAACGCGTCGCGCGCGACCGCGGCAACGTCGGCCACGACGTCGGCGTCAACGTCTACCCCCTGCGGACCCGGTCGTACGCCTCGGTCGTCCCGGACGTCAAGCCCGTCAAGCTCAGCAAACACGAGCAGCTGGCGATGACGCAGAACCACTACCTCATGGACCAGACCGGCATGTCCGGCCGCCAGCAGCGCACCGGCACGCTCTCGCCGGACAACGAGCTCTACAGCGGCGACGGCAACTTCTCCGGCCGGATCATCAAGGACGCCGACCTGGCGTACTTCAAGAAGAACCCCGAGTTCGTCGACAAGGGCGATCACTTCGGCGCCATCCCCCTGCAGCTGTGGGAGCCGCCGGGCCCGACGACCAACCCGATCAACCCGATGACCAACGAGCCGTGGCCCAAGCCCGAGGACCCGGATCGCAAGGGGGCGCCCGAAGCGTTCACCGACCCGCACGCCTGGGGCATGTCGGTCGACATGACCACCTGCATCGGCTGCTCGTCCTGCGTGGTCGCCTGCCAGGCGGAGAACAACATCCCGGTCGTCGGCAAGGAGCAGGTGCTCCGGTCGCGCGAGATGCACTGGCTGCGCAACGACCGCTATTTCAAGACCGACCCGGCCACCGACCCGCACGCCGAGAACCCCAAGGTCGCCTGGCAGCCGTTGGCCTGCGTGCAGTGCGAGAACGCCCCGTGCGAGCAGGTCTGCCCCGTCGCCGCGACGGTGCACGACACCGAGGGGCTGAACACGATGGTCTACAACCGCTGCATCGGCACGCGGTACTGCGCCAACAACTGCCCGTACAAGGTGCGCCGGTTCAACTACTTCGACTACCACTCGAAGTCGCCGACCGTCAACGCCGTGCCCGGCGTGCCCGATATCCAGGCCCTGCCGTGGCTGCAGTTCCCCGACACCGAGCAGCGGACGGTCGTCAACGAGATCACCCGGATGATGTTCAACCCCGAGGTGACCGTCCGCATGCGTGGCGTGATGGAGAAGTGCACGTACTGCACGCAGCGCATCGCCGCGGCCAAGATCCACGCCAAGAACGAGTACACCCGCACGCACCTCACCGGCGTCAACACCACCGACGAGGCCCGCGACACGCCGCTCGTGAAGGACGGCGAGGTCACCACCGCCTGCCAGGACGCCTGCTCCACCGGCGCGATCGTCTTCGGCGACCTCAACGACGCGGACTCCAAGGTCAGCCAGCTGGCCAAGAAGAACCGCTCTTACGGGCTGCTCACCGAGTTCAACACCCGGCCCCGCACCAAGTACCTGGCCATCGTCCGCAACCCCAAGGAGGGCGCTTGATGTTGAATGTGCAATGTTGAATGTGCGATGTGTCGAGCCATCGACCGTCACATTGAACATCAAACCTTGAACATCGAACATCACCTCACTCATGGCCACCATCACCCCCGACTTCGGCTTCGACCGCGACCGCGACGTCGAACGCAACATGTCCGACGACCCGCGGGACCGCGCCCCGCTGGTCACCGGCGGGCTCGACTTCACGTCGCTCACCGACCGCATCGGCAAGATCGCCGGCTCGTGGCCGAACCTGTGGTGGTGGGTCGCGATGCTCATCTCCTTCAGCCTGCTCAACCTGTTCTTCGGGCTGATCGGCTACCTGGTCTTCACCGGCGTGGGCGTCTGGGGCAACAACCAACCGGTCGCGTGGGGCTTCCCGATCGTCAACTTCGTGTTCTGGGTCGGCATCGGCCACGCGGGCACGCTGATCTCCGCGATCCTCTACCTGTTCCGCCAGAACTGGCGCACCGGCATCAACCGCTTCGCCGAGGCGATGACCATCTTCGCCGTGTGCTGCGCCGGCATCTTCCCGGGGATCCACGTCGGCCGGCCGTGGCTGGCGTACTGGCTGTTCCCGATCCCCAACCAGATGGGCATGTGGCCGCAGTTCCGCTCACCCTTGCTGTGGGACGTCTTCGCGGTCGGCACGTACGCCACCGTGTCGACCCTCTTCTGGTACATGGGCATGGTCCCCGACCTCGCGACCCTGCGCGACCGGGCCAAGTCCACCGTCGGCAAGGTCGCCTACGGCATCGCGTCGCTGGGCTGGACCGGCTCGTCACGCCACTGGCACCGGTTCGAGCGGGCGTACCTGATCCTGGCCGCGCTCTGCACGCCGCTGGTGCTGTCGGTGCACTCGGTCGTGTCGTTCGACTTCGCCGTCGCCCAGCTGCCCGGCTGGCACACGACCATCTTCCCGCCGTACTTCGTCGCGGGGGCCATCTATGGCGGGTTCGCCATGGTGCTCACCCTCGCCGTGCCCTGCCGATACCTCCTGAACATCAAGGAAGTCATCACCCAGCGGCACATCGACAACATGTGCAAGGTGATGCTCGGCGTGGGGATGATCGTGTTCTACGCCTACATGATGGAACTGTTCATCGCCTGGTACTCGGCCGCCCCGTACGAGCAGTGGGCGTTCTACAACCGGGCGTTCGGGTCGTCGGCCTGGGCGTACTGGACGATGATCGCGCTCAACTGCATCATCCCGCAGGTCCTGTGGTTCAAGGCCGCCCGCCGGTCGGTCTTCTGGGTCATGCTCGCCGCGATGTCGGTCAACATCGGCATGTGGTACGAGCGGTACGTCATCGTCATCACCACGCTGCAGCGCGACTTCCTGGCGTCCAGCTGGGACCAGTTCAACGCCACGTGGGTCGACGTGCTGATGTTCACCGGGTCGTTCGGCCTGTTCTTCACCCTGTTCCTGCTGTTCCTCAAGTTCCTGCCCGTCGTCGCGATCGCCGAGATCAAGTCGATCATGCCGATCGCCCACGCCCACCCGATCGAGAAGGGCGACCCCGTCGACGACGAGGACACCCCCCACGGGGACATGCACTGATGAGCACGATCGCCCCCCCCTCCAGCGCCCCGCCCGCCGTCGACCCCACGCCGCAGGTCGCCCCGCCGCACGCCCCGGCCGAGGTCGACACCGTGCTCGGCGAATACGACAACGTCTCGCAGGTCATCCACGCCGCGACCAAGTTCCGCGACGCCGGCTACCAGCGATGGGACCTCTACGCCCCCTTCCCCATCCACGGCGTCGAGAAGGCCATGGGCTTCGGCTACACCAGCCTGCCCTGGGTCTCGCTCATCTTCGGCGTCACCGGCCTGCTGACCGGCCTGGCGCTGATGACCTACACCATGGCCTCGGAGTTCGCCACGCCCTGGTTCCCCTTCAGCCAGAAGCTCTGGGGCTACCCGTTCCTGATCTCCGGCAAGCCGTACCACTCCGGCCCGGCGTGGATCCCGGTCATGTTCGAGCTGACCATCATGTTCGCCGCGTACTCGACCGTCTTCGGCATGTTCCTCATGAACAAGCTGCCGATGCTCTACAACCCGCTGTTCAAGTCGGAGCGTTTCCGCCGCGCCACGCAGGACCGCTTCTTCATCGGCGTCAACTGCCGCGACCCGAAGTTCGACGTCGAGGAGATCACCCGGCTCCTCAAGGACACCGGCTCGACCCACGTCGAGACCGTCACCAACTGACCGCCCGCCGACCAAGTCAAACACCGTGAAGAACCCGATCACCGAGCTCATCAAGGACATGTACCTGCCGCGCCCCCCGGCCTGGCTGGTGTACCTGCTGATCATCGGCGTGGTCGCGTCGTGGGTGCCGCTGTCGCTGGTGTTCCTATCGCGCTCGTCGACGAACACCCTGCCCCCCGTGCACTTCTTCCAGGACATGTTCGTCCAGCCGCGCTACAACGCCCAGGGCGTCACGCCGATCTTCGCCGACGCCCGCGCCCAGCGCCCGCCCGTCGCCGGGACCGTGGCCTTCGGGGCCTTCGCCGCCGAGCCGATGGGCCGGGGTTACCAAGTCGACGCCAACGGCGCCCCCGTCACCCGCACCGAAGGCCAGGGCGACACCGCCACGACGATCACCGAGTACGTCGACGGCTACCCCGAGGGGCTCACCGTCGACGAGTCGTTCCTCAAACGCGGCGAACTCAAGTACGGCATCTACTGCTACCCCTGTCACGGCCACGACGGGCGCGGCAACGGCCCGATCAACCAACGCGCGGTCGAGCTGTCCGAGTCGCTGATCGCCGGGTCGGGCACGCAGTGGGTCGCGGCGTCGAACATCATCCTGCCGCAGTACTGGCAGGCCGAGACGACCTCCGAGTCGGGCGACCCGCAGAGCTACCCCAACGGCAAGATGTTCAACACGATCACCTACGGCATCCGCAACATGGCGGGCTACGGCTCGCAGATCGAGCCGGCCGACCGCTGGGCGATCGTCGCCTACATCCGGGCCATGCAGCTCACGCAGGGCGCCGAGGTCCTCGCCGACATCGAGGCCGAGCAGGCCGCCCCCGACGAACCCCAAGCCAGCGCGCAGTAACCCCACCACGGAGCCCCCCTTGGCCCACGGCCACCACGATCACCCGCCCGCCATCGACCCCGGCGACGCCACGCCCCCCGGCGACAAGGCCACGCCCGGCGCGATGGTCCTGCTGGGCTTCGGGGCCGTGGCGATCCTCGTAGCCCTGGCGATCATGCTGATCTCCGGTCAGTACGAAGCCTTCGCGTTCTCCTACATCACGGCCTACGCCTACGTGCTCTCGCTGGGGCTGGGCTGCCTGTTCTTCGTGCTCATCACGACGCTGTTCCGCGCCGGCTGGTGCGTCGTCCTCCGCCGCCCGGTCGAGCACGTCGCCGCCAGCTTCCCGATCCTCGCGGTGCTCGCGATCCCCATCGTGCTGTTCGTCGTCGCCGGCGACGGCTGGATCTACCCGTGGGCCCAGCCCATGGACCAGCTCAAAGAGCGGTACTACGCCTATCACTACGCCCACGCGGCCCACGGCGATGAACATGGTGCCGGCCACGGCGAGCACAACGACGGCGACGGCCATCACGACGCCGACCACGCCAAGGACGAGCCCCAAGCCGCCGCCGACCCCGTGAACATCGTGCTCGTCGCCGACAACGCCGCCGAGTCGCACGACGACGACCACGCCGGTCACGACCACGCGGCGCACGCCGATGGCGATCACGCCGCGCCGGCGACGTACGGTCACGGTGACGCCGCCGACGACCCGCCGTGGGCCCCGGCCTACGACCTGGTCGAGAAGAAGCTGGCCTACCTCAACGTCCCGTTCTTCCTGATTCGCTGCGTGTTCTACTTCGTGGTGTGGTCGGTGCTGGGCGGGCTGTACTGGCGGTGGTCCGTGAGGCAGGACGCGTCGTCCGACCCGGAGCTGACGCTGAAGCGCGAGTGGTGGGCGCCGATCTCGATCGTGCTGTTCGCCGTGACCAGCACGCTGGCGGCCGTGGACATCGTGATGAGCCTGGACCCGGTGTTCTTCTCGACCATGTGGGGCGTGTACTACTTCGCGGGCGGGATGCTGGGCACCGTGGGGATGATCATCCTGATCACGATGGCCCTGCAGGCCTTCGGCCGGCTGACGCTGGTCTCCCGCGAGCACTACCACGACCTGGGCAAGCTGCTCTTCGCGTTCGTGTTCTTCTGGGGCTACATCGCCTTCAGCCAGTACATGCTGATCTGGTACGGCAACATCCCCGAAGAGACGATGTGGTTCGAGCACCACGGCTGGACGACCGTGCCGGGCCACGTCAACGGCTGGTCGTACGTCGGCCTGTTCATCCTCGCCGGTCACTTCGTGATCCCGTTCGCGTTCCTGCTGAGCCGTTGGGTCAAGCGCAACGCGATGTTGCTGATGATCGCCGCGGTCTGGCTGATGTTCATGCACTACGTGGACGTCTGGTGGATCGTGATGCCGATGCTGCACAACGCCACGCCGCTGGGTAATCCGGTGGCCCTGGCGATGCAGGTCTGCCTGCCGCTGGGGATGCTGGCCCTGCTGCTGGGGGTGGCGCTGCTCAAGGCCCGGCAGTCCGCGTGGGTGCCGCTGGGCGATCCCCGGCTGCCCGAATCGGCGCGGTTCGAGAATTACTAACCGCCGGTCCGGCCGCGGCATCGTGTCACGAGCCGTCCCTTGGCCGGGTTGATCCGGGCCGACGCCCACGCCAGCGGCTCAACGCCGCGGCCAAAAAATGGAAAACGGGCCCCAACGGCTCGACAATTGAAGTGGAGAGCCCATGCGAGAAGGCATCAACATCCCAATGGTCGTCTTCCTGGCCGTGGTCGGCTGCCTGATGGTCGCCATCACCGCGTTCATGGTTGAAGGCGTCTACAACTTCACCGTCATGGCGTTCGAGGCCGAGCGCCTCGAGGCCGCCACGCCCGAGAAGCTCAACCCCGTCGCGTACGAGAACGGCCTGCAACAGGTCGCTCACCTCGAGGACGGCCCCGTCAAGATCGATCAGGCGATCGCCGCCATCGCCGCCGACCCCCAGGCCGTGACCGACCCGGGAACCTTCGCCCAGCCCTGACCCGATGAACACCCCCCGCCGAACCGCCCGCCGCCTCGCCCTCGCGTCCCTGATCGGGATGGGCCTGGGGTGCGCGACGATCGTCGGCTCGGCCGGGGCCCGGGACTACAGCCAGCCACGGGATCAGAACGAGCCGACCCCCACGGTCGACGACCAGACCCGGCTCGAGGAGGCCAGCCGCCACCTCAACGCCGAGCCCACCACGCCGACGCCCGGCCTCACCGACGCCGCCGGTCGTCCCATCCCCCAGCCCCCGCCCGCCGTCGCCGAGCCCCTGCCCGAAGCCATGCAGGGCGTCGGCCTGGACGAGAAGCTCGGCGACAAGCTCCCCCTCGACCTCGCCTTCACCGACATGCACGGCAACGCCGTCACCCTCGGTGACTTCTTCAACGACGGCAAGCCCGTCCTGCTCAACCCCATCTACTACAAGTGCCCGATGCTCTGCGGGCTCATCTCCCAAGGCCTCACCGACGGGCTGCGCCAGGTCAAGTTCACGCCCGGCGACGACTTCACCGTCCTCTCCATCTCGTTCAATCCCGACGAGACGCCCGAGCTGGCCCGCGCCAACGCCGACGCCACCTTCGCCCGACTCGCCCGACCCGAGGCCCAGGCCGGCTGGCACCACCTCGTCGGCGATCAGGACAACATCGACCGCCTGCTCGAGTCCACCGGCTTCAACATCAGGCTGCAGCCCGACGGGGAGTACGCGCACCCGGCGGCGGTCGTGCTGGTTTCGCCGGACGGCACGATCACGCGCTACCTCGCCAACACCAGCTTCGATTCCAACACCCTCCGCCGCGCCATTGTCGAAGCCGGCGAGGGCACGGTCGGGTCGTTCCTCGACGTCCTCGTGCTCACCTGCCTGCAGTTCAACCACGCCACCGGCAACTACGAGCTGGCGATGGGCGCGATGCGGATCGGCGCCGTGCTGACCGTCGCCGCCCTGGGCGTCGGGATCGGCGGGATGCTCTGGCTCGACCGCCGCCGACGCCCCCCGCACCGCCCGACGCCTCCGGCCCCGCCCGTGACCGCCTGACCCCTTACCCCCGTGACCGCCATGCTCACCACGCTCGCTCAAGGATTCCTGCTCGGCCCCGGCGCCTCGACCTTTGTCGACAGCTACGCCTGGCTGTGGGACTGGATCTGGGTCATCACGATCTTCTTCACGGTGCTCAACGCCGGCCTGATGGTGCTGTTCGTCGCGCTCTACCGCCAGAAGGGCAAGGCCGACCGCGATAAGAAGCCGCACGGCGCTCACCACTCCAACACGCTGGAGATCGCCTGGTCGATCCCGCCGCTGATCGTCGTCATCGCCGTGTTCGGCTGGGGCTTCCGCGGGTACATGGACATGGTCACGCTGCCGCAGCACGGCCAGGAGATCGTCGTGACCGCGTGGAAGTGGGGCTGGCAGTTCACCTACCCCAACGGCGTGCAGGACGGCAACCTGTACCTGCCCGCCGGCGAGGACGTGACCTTCATCCTCGAGGCCCAGGACGTCCTGCACTCGTTCTACATCCCGCAGGCCCGCATCAAGAAGGACTGCGTGCCCGGCCGGTACAACAAGACCTGGATGCACCCGGTGTGGGACCCCGACTCGCCGCTGATCGAAGAGTGGGTCCTGCAGGAGGAGGACATCGACAAGGGCAAGGAGCGCATCGCCATCGAGGCGATGGTGCTCGACGTGTACTGCACCGAGTACTGCGGCACCGGCCACTCGGTGATGCGGGTCAAGTGCATCGTCATGCAGCCCGAGGACTACGAGACCTGGATGTCGATCGCGCAGAACTGGAAGGACGGCCTGACGCCGTTCGAGATCGGCGAGCGGCTGTACTCGGTCAAGGCGTGCAACACCTGCCATTCGCTGGACGGCTCGTCGGGCAACGGGCCGACGTGGCTGAACCTCTACGGCAACCCGCACCCCATCCCCGGCGTCGACGTGGCCGACGAGGCGTACCTCCGCGAGGCCATCCTGTACCCCGGCCGCCAGATCGTGCCCGGCTGGGGCAACGTGATGCCGGTGATCTCGTTCCAGGAGGGCGAGGTCGGGGCGTTGATCGAGTTCATCAAGCGCCAGTCCGACGCCTGGGAGGGCGACGACTCGGCCCCGGTCCCGGCCGAGGGCGACGCCCCGACGCCCACCGACACGCCGGACGCCCCGCCCGCCGAGGGCGCCCCCGACGCCGAACCCACGCCCGCCGCGGCCCCCGAGGCCCAGGGCGACCCGGTCTGACCGTGGCAGACCGCCGCACGCGACGCAGGGAATCGTTGACCCCGCCCCCCACCCGCCGATTAACTAAGCAAAGACCCCAGCCAGCCGCCCCCACGAAAACCACTCGAGCGACGCCATGAGCAGCATCCCCGTCCCCGGCATCACCGACATCTTCGGCAAGCCCGTCTCCGAGAAGACGGCGTCGGAGAACTACCTCACCCACGGCAAGGGCATCATGTCCTGGCTGCTGACGCTCGACCACAAGCGCATCGGCATCATGTACATGATCGCGGTGCTCGCGTTCTTCCTCGTCGGCGGCGTGTTCGCGATCGTGCTCCGCACGATGCTGCTCAGCCCCGACCCCATCCTGGCCCAGGCCGGGCTGATGGGCGAGACCGCCAGCAACAACTTCTACAACCAGTCCTTCACCCTGCACGGCGCGGTGATGGTCTTCCTGTTCATCATCCCCGCCATCCCGGCGATCCTGGGCAACTTCGTCCTGCCGCTGATGCTCGGGGCCAAGGACGTCGCCTTCCCCCGGCTGAACCTCTTCAGCTGGTACTGCTACATGGGCGGGTCGCTGTTCTTCCTGTGGGTGCTGGGCAAGGGCATCGTCAATCTGCTGATGCTCAATGTCGCCGGCATCGACATGGTGCCCATCTGGGGCCACGGCGGGCTCGACACCGGCTGGACGTTCTACACGCCGTACTCCACCGGCGAGGACACCGGCGGCGCGGTTGTCGCCGCCACGGCCGGGGCGTTCATCCTCGGGTTCTCGTCGATCCTCACCGGCCTGAACTTCATCGCGTCGATCCACATGCTCCGCCCGCCGGGCATGGGCTGGTTCAAGATGCCGCTGATGCTCTGGGCGCTGTACGCGACGTCGATCATCCAGATCCTCGCGACGCCCGTCCTGGCGATCACGCTGCTGCTGCTGATCGCCGAGCGGTTGCTGGGCGTGGGCATCTTCGACCCGTCGCTCGGCGGCGACCCGGTGCTGTACCAGCATTTCTTCTGGTTTTACTCGCACCCGGCCGTGTACATCATGATCCTCCCGGCCTTCGGCGTGATCTCCGAGTGCATCTCGGTGCACAGCCGCAAGCACATCTTCGGCTACGCCTTCATCGCCTGCTCGTCCATGGCGATCGCGCTGCTCGGCTTCCTGGTCTGGGGCCACCACATGTTCACCTCCGGGCAGTCGGCGCTGCTCGGCGCGATCTTCTCGTTCATCACGATGTTCATCGCCGTGCCCTCGGCCATCAAGGTGTTCAACTGGCTGGCCACCATGTACCAGGGGGCGATCCGCCTGTCGGCGCCGATGATCTACGCCATGGGCTTCATCTGGCTGTTCACCATCGGAGGCCTGACCGGCATCTTCCTCGGCTCGCTCGAGACCGACATCCACCTGCATGACACCTACTTCGTCGTCGCACACTTCCACTACGTGATGGTCGGCTCGACGCTGTTCGCCTTCCTGGCCGGCATGCACCACTGGTGGCCGAAGATGTTCGGGAAGCACTATTCGGAGACCGGCGCCCAGACCGCGGCGTGGCTGATCTTCCTGGGCTTCAACATCACGTTCATCGTGCAGTTCGTCGCCGGCGCCCAGGGCATGCCCCGCCGCTACGCGACATACCCCGAGGAGTACTGGATCTGGCACTTCCTCTCGACGATGGGCTCGTACGTGCTGACGATCGGCCTGTTCGCGGCGCTGGGCGTGTGGATCCACTCGCTGTTCCGCGGCCAGCAGTCGGCCGCCAACCCCTGGGGCGGCAACTCGCTGGAGTGGCACACCACCAGCCCCCCGCCGTTCGAGAACTTCCACGGCACGCCCATCGGCACCGACCCGTACAACTACGACCACTGGCACTACAACGCCGACCTCGACGGCTACGTCCTCATTGAGGAGGAAGAGCCCGCCGAGGCCGAACGCACCGCCCCCGACCGGGCGCCCCAGCCGGCCTGACCCCGCGTCGCCGGCTCCAGAGTTCCCCCAACCAACCCGGACGATCCGGTATTCTCCGCTTATGAGCCACCACCCCGACGGCCACGACGACCACGGCGGTCATCACGACCCCCATCTGGCGCACCACTTCCACACCATGGTGCAGCAGGTCGGCTCGGCCAAGCTGGGCATGTGGACCTTCCTGGCAACCGAGATCCTCATGTTCGGCGGGCTGTTTTGCGCCTACGCCGTCTATCGCGCCCTGCACCCCGAGGTCTTCCTCTTCGGGCACTACTTCCTGGACACCAACCTCGGCGCGATCAACACCGCCGTGCTGCTGGTCTCCTCGTTCACCATGGCCTGGGGCGTCCGCGCCGCCCAGCTCGGCCAGACCACGCTGCTGGTCGTCCTGCTCGCGCTGACCTTCCTGGGCGGCTGCGGGTTCATGGCGATCAAGTACGTCGAGTACACCGCCAAGTTCGACCACGGCCTGGGCCCGGGCACCGGCATCTACGTCACGACCACCGAGACCTTCTCCGACGGCAACACCGCCGAGGTGAAGAACTACCTCCTGCCGAACTCGGCGTTCATCATCGCCGGCCAAGGCGGCGTCAAGTACGGCGTCGGCGAGCCGACCAGCGATCAGCTTCACCAGCTCGAAGACGCGCTGCACTATCACGAGAAGTACGCCCTCAAGAGCCACACCGACGAGGGCGGGCACAAGGACTACGCCGCCGGCGAGTCGGGCAAGGGCGACGAGCACGCCGAGGACCACTCCGGCTCGCAGGCCACCCCCGCGTTCACCGGCACGGACGACCCGCACGAGCCGCTCGCCGACCAGGCCTTCGCCGCCAGCGGCGCGATGGCCACCTCGGCCGCGTCCGACACCCGCCCGCCCGAGCACTCGGCCATGACGCTGGCGACCAACGGGTCGTTCGGCCTGTCGGACACCTTCCAAACCACCGGCATCGCCGCGTCACCGGTCAAGTCGGCCGAACTGGAGGTCGGCTTCCACGAGCCCACGCTCTGGGACTCGCTCACCGAGCGCGAGCAGAGCCTGGCCTACCAGTTCTTCTCGATCTACTACTGCATGACCGGCCTGCACGGCCTGCACGTGCTGATCGGCATGGGCCTGATCGCCTGGGTCGCCGTGCGTGCGCTCGGCGGCACCTTCGGCCCGGAGTACAACGTGCCGGTCGACCTCGTCGGCCTGTACTGGCACCTGGTCGACCTGATCTGGATCTTCCTGTTCCCGCTGCTGTACCTCATCCACTGACGCCGACCGGACGCGACCATGAGCCACGACCCCGCCCCGATCTCCGCCGTCAACGAGTGGACCGAGCCGACCACGGACCACGAGCACGACGCCGAGCACGCCCACCACGTCGTGCCGATGTCGTTACTCGTCGGCGTGCTGGTGCTGCTGCTGGCGCTGACGTGGATCACCGTCGCGGTCACCTGGATCGACCTCGACGCGATGTTCAACGTCCCGAACCTCAACGTCGTCGTCGCCCTGGGCGTTGCGCTCGTCAAGGCCGCGTTCGTCGGGTTCTACTTCATGCACCTGCGCTGGGACGCGCCGTTCAATGGGCTCATCCTCGTCGCCTCGCTGGCGTTCGTGGTGCTCTTTATCTCCTGGACGATCCTCGACGGCCAGGAGGTCGACCAACTGCTCGACACGCCGCGTGCCGCCCGGTCCATCCAGGCGAACTGACCCGCTGGCGCTCGCACGGATCCTCCAACGCGAGCGCCAGACCTCGAGCGTAGTTGTAGACGCGTGCTGTAGAGTCTGCGGCGCGAATGGACACCCATCGCCTGCGGCGAGGTACGGCACCCGCAACACGCATCAGAAGAAAGTCCGCAGCCGCAGCGTGAAAATAGCCGCGACGTCCTTGTCCTCTTCGTGCGGAAACCAGACCTGGATATCCGGCGTCAGCTGCACGCGCTTGGAGAGAGCGAAGCGGTAGAAGGTTTCGATCGCGAAGTCGTTCTCGCCGCCCGAGTCCTCGCTCTGCCAAGCGAGGCCCACGCCCGCCTTGTCGTCGGCAAACCCGAACGGCGAGAGGAACACGACGCCCGTGCCGCCTTGCTGGCCGAGGCGCCGGCGCTGCCCGTCGGACATGCCGTAGCGGAGGAACGCGCCGATGCCCAGGGGCGCGATCTCCTGGTCGAAGCTGAGCATCCAGCTCCACTGCTCGCCGTTGGTGGGGTTGTCCTGGGTGAACGTGCCGGTGAAGCGGTAGAAGCCCTTGCCCACGCCATCGACGTCGGGCGTGAACGCGGCCATCCCGCCAAAGAAAAAGTCACCGTCGAAGACGGTGTTGAACCCGGTGGTGCGGTTGTTGGCGTTGGCGTCGTGCATGCCGAAGCCAAACTGGACGGGCGCCTGCTTGGGCCGGTAGATGACGTTGTAGCCGAAGCCTTCCTGCGGGAAGCGTCGGTTGGGGCTGCCGTCGGCGATGGGCTGGGCCATGAACAGCAGCTTGTCGCTGCCGGCGTACAGGCTGGTGTCGAGGTATGAGCCCTGGTCAACCCGGCCGAGGCGGACGACGAGCTGGTTGTCGAACATCGCCTGCTCCCACCACAGCTGCAGGAGGGTGTTGAGCGCGACATCGGGGGCGACGCCCGAGTCGTTGATCTGGGCGTTGATGCCGATGTTGTCCGAGAGCTCACGCGGGGTCGTGCCGTGCCACTCGTCGCGGAAGCGGTAGAGCGTGCCGAGCGTGCCGCGGCCGTACCACTCGTCCGAGTCGAATGGCGTCCAGAGAGCGGGGATGTCGAGGTTCGAGAGAACCGAGGAGTTGTCCGAACCGCCGTTGGTGCCGGTCTGATAGAACTGCGTGAACGAGGGAGTGAAGTAGATCGCGTAGTTGTTGATCAGGTTCTTGTCGATGTTGTCGAGGGTCTGCTTGCCGGTCTGAAAGGGTTCGCGGTCGAGCAACGGCAACAGGCCGTCGACGGTGCGCTGGTCGAGCTGCGTAACCTCGTCGCGGGTGATGACCTCGGGGTCGTCGTCGTCGGCCTGGCCGGGCAGCACGTAATCCGGCTCGGGCACGGGGCGGGCGGCCTCGTCGACGGCGTCGTTCTGGGCCAGGGCGACCGGCGAGAAGAGAAGAGCAGACAACGCGACAGCGACGCTCAACGCGGCGGTGTGGTTCATGAGGTATCCCGGGCGACCCGAGCCTTTGCGTGGAAGAGATGACATGAAACGGGTATCGGCCAACTGCGCGGTTCGAGCGTACCGGCCGAAGCCGCTCGGGACAAGCGTAACGCGTTACCGGCGAGGGTCGGCGCTCGACCCGCGCTCGCCGCGACGGAGTTGGGCGATGGTGCCGATAATCTTCGTGCCCGCCTTGTAAGAACCGACGATCGAGCCGGAGATCTTGGATCGGCCGGCGTGACGCTTGCGGTAGGGCACGTCGATCTCGGTCACGCGCAGCCCGCGGGTGACGGCCTTGTACTGCATCTCGACGGTCCAGCCCCAGGTCGTGTCGGCCATGCCCAATCGATCCAGCGCGTCGACGGTGAGCGCCCGCATCGGGCCGAGGTCGCGGTAGCGTCGGCCGGTCGACCGGGCGATCAGGGCGCAGGCCAACCAGTTGCCGAAGCGCTGGTGCGGCTCGAGCGCGCCGGGCTCGGCGCGGGCGAAGCGTTGGCCGATCACAAGGTCGGCCGAGCCGTCGATCAGCGGGGCGAGCAGGGCGGGCAGCTCGGCGGGGTCGTCGGAGAGGTCGGCGTCGAGCAAGCCGAAGTCGACCGGGG
>JBCBUE010000004.1:0-89712 GCA_039818285.1 Planctomycetota bacterium
CTGCTCAAGGGCGTCGAGTCGCCGGTCGAGCTCGAGCGCGGCGGGCACGACCTGCCGTCGCGGCTCGCCGACTCGCTCTACTGGCTGGGGCGATACGTCGAGCGGGCCGACATGCTCGCGCGCCTGCTGCGGTCGATCGCGCGACGCCTGACCGAGGAGACCTCGCCCCACGGCACGCCCGAGCTGCCGTCGCTGCTCGCGGCCCTCGACGACGCCGCCCCCCCCGCGCCCCGCCCGCCCGCCAAAGACGGCGCCACCGCGCCGCGCAAGCGTGCCCTCACCGGCCGGCTCGACCACGAGGACCGACTGCTCGATGCCATCCACGCCACCGACCTGCCCAGCTCGCTGCGCAACGCCCTCGACCACGCCCGCCGACTGGCCACCATCGTTCGCGACCGCGTCTCGGTCGATGCCTGGCGCGTCGTCAACCAGCTCCGCCGCGTCGTCGGCGACAACGCCCGGCTGAACGACGCCTCCGACGCGCTCGCCCTGCTCGACGACCTGCTCGTCCCCCTCGCCGCCTTCCAGGGGCACACCACCGAATCGATGACCCACGGCATGGGTTGGCGCTTCCTGGACCTGGGCCGCCGCATCGAACGCGCCACCGCCACCGTCGGCCTGCTGCGGGCCCTGATCGTGCAGCCCGCCCCGGCCCTGCTCGCCGACGACGACGGCCCCGACGAACGCCCGCTGCTCGACGTCGCCCTGGAGGTCTGCGCCTCGGCCATGACCTACCGCTCCCGCTACCGCTCGCGCGTGACCGCCATGCCAGTGATCGACCTGCTCGTCCTGGACGAGACCAACCCACGCTCGATCGCCTATCAGCTCGTCGCGATCCACGACCACACCGATGTCCTCCACCGCCCCGTCGACGAGGGCGCCCGCGCCGAGGAACAACGCCAGGCGCTCCGCGCCCTGTCTGCCGCGCAGCTCGCCAACGCCGCCGACCTCGCCACGCTCGACCCGTCGCAGCGCCGCGTCGCGCTCGCCCAGCTGCTCGACCTGATCGACGCCACCCTCCCCGAGCTCTCTGACACCATCACGCAACGCTACCTCTCGCACGCACAGCCGTCGCGACGCCTCGGCCGCGCGATCGACGCCATCGCCAAGGAGCTCACCGGCGACGAGGAGACCACCCTCTGAGCCCACCGCCACGCATGCGATACCACATCCGCCACGAAACCGAGTACGCCTACGCCGAGGCCGTGACCATGGGCTACAACGCGGCCCACCTCAAGCCGCGCTCCGCCCCGCGCCAGCGCCCCCTCGACGCCGCCATCGATCTGTCGCCCGCCGCCGACGTCCTCAACGAGCGCACCGATTACTTCGGCAACACCGCGACCTACTTCACCATCCAGCAGTGGCACACGCGTATGGTCGTGACCGCCTCGGCCCGCGTCGAGGTCGAGCCCATGCCGGCGCTGATGCTCAACGTCTCCAGCCCGTGGGAGCACGTCCGCGATAAGGTCAGCACCGATCGGTCGGCCGAGTGCCTCGACGCCTACGCCATGTCGTTCGAGTCGCCGATGTGCCCGGAAACGCCCGGCGTCCTCGCCTTCGCCGAGCCCTCCTTCCCCAAGGGCCGACCCATCCTCGAAGCCGCGTCCGACCTGACGTCCCGGATCTTCACCGAGTTCGCCTACGACCCCTCGACCACGACCGTCGCCACGCCGCTGACCCAGGTACTCGATCAGCGCTCGGGCGTGTGCCAGGACTTCGCCCACCTGTTCATCGCCGCGGTCCGCTCGATGGGCCTGCCCTGCCGGTACGTCTCCGGCTACCTGCGCACCTTCAACGGCAACGGCGAGCAGCTCGTCGGCGCCGACGCCACGCACGCATGGGCGTCGGTCTACGCCGACCAGTTCGGCTGGATCGACTTCGACCCGACCAACAACAAGGTCGTCTCCGACCACCACGTCACCATCGCCTGGGGGCGCGACTTCGTCGACGTCTCGCCGGTCAAGGGCCTGATCCTCGGCGGCGGCGACCACACGGTCGACGTGCGCGTGACGGTGACGCCCGAGTCGACCGACTGATCGAACGATCGACCGCGTCACCCGTGCTCGGCGACGAGCTCCAGGATGCCCGGGCCGTAGGCCGTGAGCTTGGCCTCGCCGATGCCGTGGAGTTGTGCCAGCGCCGTGGCGTGCCCGGGCCTGCGTTTGGCGATCTCGATCAGCGTGCGGTCGTGCAGCACGGTGTACGCCGGCACGCCCTTCTCCGCAGCGATCGCGCGACGGTGCTCGCGCAAAGCGTCGAACAGCTTGCGGTCGGCCGGGCCGAGGTGGACCTCGATCGGGGCCGACGGCGAGCGCCGCCCGCTCGACCGAGGCCGAATCAGCTGCACGCTGCGCTGCCCGCGCATCACCTCGACCCCCGCCGGCGTAAGCATCACGATCGGCCGATCGCCGGGCGTGCGAGCGAGCGCTTCTTGGTCGACCAACTGATAGACGTACGACTGGATCGCCTTGCGCGGCGTGTCGGCCAGCAGCCCGTGCACCGAGAGTCGGTCGTGCCCGAGCTCGCGGACCCGCTGGCTGTCCGCCCCCGCCAGGACCTCCACCAAATGGCCGACCCCAAAACTCTGCCCCGTCCGCGCCACGCAGGACAGCACCTTCTGCGCGATCACAGTCGCCTCCTCCACCCCCCGCACTTCATCCAGGCACACGTCGCACGCCCCGCACCCGCCCTCCGCCTCGGCCGCCTCGTAAGCCTGCTCGAAGTACTCGGCCAGCAACGCGTGCCGGCAACGCGGCGTCGAGGCAAACCCCTGCATCCGGCGCAGCAACCCGCGCTGCACCTCGGCGTTCGCTTCCGCCACCCCCCGATCCGGCGCCTCGTCCACGGCACGATCGATCAACCGCTCCAGCCGCATCGCGTCGGCCGGCGAATACAGCAGCACGCACTCGGCCGGCAACCCGTCTCGGCCCGCGCGGCCGGTCTCCTGCTGGTAGTTCTCGATGCTCTTGGGGATGCATGCGTGCACCACCGCCCGCACGTTGCTGCGATCGATCCCCATGCCGAACGCGACCGTCGCGACAATCACGTCCGTCGCCTCCCGCGCGAATCGGTCCTGCGTGTCGTGGCGAAGCTCGGGCGAGAGCCCGGCGTGGTAGTGCTCGGCCTTCACACCCGCGGCCTTGAGCGCGGCGGCCAACTGCTCGGTGTCCTTGCGTGACAGGCAGTACACAATCGCCGCCTCGCCGGGATGCCGCGAGAGCACTTCGAGCGTCTGACTGCGCAGGTCCTCGCGAGGCAGCACCCGGTACGTCAGGTTCGGCCGATCGAACGTGCCGACCAGCACCGCCGGGTCCCGCAACCCCAGCTGGGCCACGATGTCCTCGCGCACCCGCGGCGTGGCGGTCGCGGTGTACGCGTGGATCCCGGCCTGCGGGAAACGGTCTCGCAGCGTCGCGAGCTGGCGGTAATCCGTCCGGAAGTCGTGCCCCCACTGGCTGATGCAGTGCGCCTCGTCGATGGCAAATGCCGTCGTCCCCATCCGGTCGACCGTCTCGAGAAACCACGGCGTCACCAGCCGCTCGGGCGCGACATACAGCAGCCGATACCGCCCCTCCCGCACGCCCCGCTCGACCTCATCTCGCGCCTCGGGCGACAACCCCGAGTGCAACGCTGCCGCCGGATAGCCCAGCTGCGTCAGGCCATCGACCTGGTCCTGCATCAGCGCGATCAAAGGCGAGACCACGATGTCCGTCCGCCCTTCGATCAGCGGCGGCAGCTGATAGCACAGGCTCTTGCCCCCGCCGGTCGGCATGACCACCAATGCGTCCCGCCGCTCGAGCCCCGCCGCGATCGCCGCCGCCTGCATCGGCCGCAGCCGCTCGAACCCCCAGACCCGCCGCAGCGCCTCGGCCACCCGGGGGTCATCGTCCGTCGTGATGGCGGCTTGGCCGTGATCTCCCGACACGGCCGCATGCTACCGGCCCGAGCCATCGCCCCATCACCGGTCACCCCGCGTAGACGTAGCGCCCCGCGATCTCGGCAAACGCTCCCGCCTGCTCATCGACCCATGCCCGATCCCGCCCGAGCTCCGCCGCCATCAGCTCCGCGACGCGCGGCGCCGCCTCGATCGACGCCCGGGCGTCCAACAGCAGGCAGCGCGTCCGCCGCGCCAGCACGTCGTCAACCGTCCGGGCCATCTCCCGCTGGCACGCCCACCGCACCTCCGCGCCGGTCACGCTCAGCCGGTCGTGCAGCGACGCCCGCATCGCGGGTTCCGCCTCGGCCATCCGCCGGATCTCGCTCGCGTCCGAGCCGTAGTACGCCAACCCCCCGAACCGATCGGCGTTGCGGTGATACCCGTGGATCGGCAGGTTCTTGGTGACGCAGCCGTGCGGGTCAAGATCGCCGAGCGTGATCGCCTGGTCCACCACGTCCTCGGCCATCTTGCGATAGGTCGTCCATTTGCCGCCGGCGACCGTCATCAGCCCGGACTGCGGGTCGATCAGGATCGTGTGCTCGCGCGAGAGCGCGGCCGTGTCGTGCCCGTCGCCGAGTTTGACCAGCGGGCGGATGCCGGCGAACACGCTGCGGATATCGTCGGCCGCCGCCGGGCGAGCGAGATACCGGTTGGCGGTCTCGAGGATGAACTCGACGTCGTCCCGACGAGGCGCCGGCTCGAGCTCGACGGAGTCGATCGGCGTGTCCGTGGTCCCCACCACGGCGACGTCGTGCCACGGAATCGCAAACATCACGCGGCCGTCATCGGTGTGCGGCACCATGATCGCCGAGTCACCGGGCAGGAACGAGCGATCCAGCACGACGTGAACGCCGCTGCTGGGCGCGATGATTGGCGGCGCGTCCGGCCGATCCAGCCGACGCACCTCATCGGCGAACGGGCCCGTCGCATTAACGACGACGTGCCCGCGCACCGTCAGCTCTTCGCCGGACTCGGCGTCCCACGCGACCACGCCCTCGACCATCCCCGCCCCGTCCTTGATCAGCCGCACCACCGGCGCGTAATTGAGCACGGTGCCGCCCTGCTCGAAGGCCGTCGTCGCCAGGTTGATCGCCAGCCGCGCGTCGTCGAACTGCCCGTCGTAGTAGCGCGTCCCGCCGATCAGTCCATCGGTCTGGATCGAAGGGATCGCCTCGACCACGCCGTCTCGCGAGATCATGCTCGACCGGCCGAACCCGTACCGCCCCGCCAACAGGTCGTACACCTTCATGCCGATCCCGTAGAACGGCGACTCCCACCACTTGTAGCTCGGCACGATGAACGCCACGTCCCGCACGAGGTGCGGCGCGTTGCGCAGCAGCAGACCTCGCTCCTTCAGAGCCTCCATCACCAGCGAGACGTTGCCCTGCTGCAGGTAGCGCACGCCGCCGTGCACGAGCTTGGTCGACCGACTGGACGTGCCCTTGGCGAAGTCGGCCTGCTCGAACAACACCACGTCTAGCCCGCGCGACGCCGCGTCGACCGCCGACCCCAGCCCCGTCGCGCCCCCGCCGATGACGATCAGGTCCCACGGCTTGTCGCGGCCGCGGATCGCGTCCAGCATCTCCTCGCGATTCACTCGGCGACCTCCCATCGCTTGGCTCGTTCGACCGCCTCCTGCCATCGCGAACGCAGCGCGGCGGCCTCCGCGTCGGGCATCGCCGGCTCGAATCGGCGATCGACCCGCCAGTTGGCCTCGATGGCCTCGACCGACTCCCACACCCCGACCGCCAGCCCGGCCAGGTACGCCGCGCCAAGGGCCGTCGTCTCCAGCACGGTCGGCCGGACCACCGGCACGCCAAGAAAATCGGCCTGGATCTGCATCAGCAGGTCGTTCGCCGCCGCCCCGCCGTCCACCCTCAGCTCGGTCATCGGTTCGCCGGCGTCCTGCTGCATCGCCGAGACCAGGTCGGCCACCTTGTAGGCAATGCCTTCAAGCGCCGCCCGCGCGATGTGCGCGTCGGTGGTGCCTCGCGTGATGCCGACGATCATGCCGCGTGCGTAGGGGTCCCAGTGCGGCGCCCCCAGCCCGGTCAGAGCCGGCACAAAATACACCCCGCCGCTGTCGCTGACCCGACCGGCCAACGACTCGACCTCCGGGGCTTCGCGGATAAGGCGTAGCCCGTCGCGCAGCCATTGCACCACCGCCCCGCCCGCAAACACGCCGCCCTCCAACGCGTATTGCGTCTGCCCATCGCGCTCCCAAGCCACGGTCGTCAGCAGCCGGTTGCGCGACGCATGGGCCTCGGTGCCGGTGTTCATCAGCAGGAAGCACCCGGTGCCGTATGTGTTCTTCGCCATCCCGGGCCGGACGCACGCCTGCCCGAACATCGCGGCCTGCTGGTCGCCCGCGATCCCCGCCAACGGCACGCCCGTGGCCGCCAGGCTGGTCGAGACCTCGCCGTACACCTCCGAACTCGAACGCACCTCGGGCAGCATGCTCCGCGGGATGTTGAACAGCGACAGCAGCTCGTCGTCCCAGCCGAGCGTGTGGATGTTGAACAGCAACGTGCGCGACGCGTTGGTGACGTCGGTGAGATGCAGCCGGCGGCTCGTCAGCTTGTAAGCCAGCCACGTGTCGACCGTCCCGAACGCCAGCTCACCGCGCTCGGCCCTCGCGCGGGCGCCGTCCACGTGATCGAGGATCCACGCGACCTTGGTCCCCGAGAAATAGGCATCGATCACGAGCCCCGTCTTGCGTTGGATCGTCTCTTCGAGGCCATCCGCGCAGAGCCGATCGCACATCGGCGCCGTGCGCCGGTCCTGCCAGACGATCGCGTTGCACACCGGCTCGCCCGTGGCACGATCCCAGACGACGGTCGTCTCCCGCTGGTTGGTGATGCCCACCGCCGCGACGTCCGCCGGGCGGAGGTGGGCCCGGCCCAGCGCCTCGGTCATCACCCCGGCCTGCGTCGACCAGATCTCGTCGGCGTCGTGCTCCACCCACCCCGGCTGCGGGAAGTGCTGGCGAAACTCCTTCTGCGCGCTCGCCACGACCCGGCCGGCCGGATCGAACACGATCGCCCGCGAGCTGGTCGTCCCCTGGTCAAGCGCCAACACATGCGACACGATGAACTCCGGCCGGGTCCAGCAGAATCGAAAAAACCGCCGCGGGTCACTGTACCCGGGTTGGCCGATCGATCCAGGGCCCCGACTGATGCCAATCTCACCTTCCCTGCCGAGCAGCACTCGCGAAACCGCCCTGATGCTCGTGAAGGCTGTATCACTTAACTGCAGCGAACAAATCGAGACCCGGTGAATACCAGGCCTGGTACGGCGTTCTCAGCACGAATGGTCTCTCGTTAGCGCAATCTGAAGCCGTGTCGATATCGGGCGAGCTCGGCAAGCTCGCCTGCTCCGACTCAGCGGCCTATGACCGAGGTGACTCGCGTGTAGCTGGGACTCACGATTTTTCTTTCGTCCCCATTCTGCGTGGGGTTCTCAGCTCTACGATTGCGATGCTCTTTGCGGGCAATCGAATCTTCGCAACACCGTCTCGAATATTCTCGTCGACGATGACCTCGGCGAGGGCCGAACTCAACGCCGGGTTGTCGAGGTCGAGGTCTGAAGTACCAATCATCAGGTGCATCGAAGCAAGCGAGCCATCGCGGTGAGACGCAGGCATGACTTCAGAAAGATCGATCGAGAGATCGATTGGCTGATCGAAGCCCCGATGGATCAGGTGGACGAAGACCCGATCGTCGGTGGCGGTAGCCACGACGTCCACCCGCTTCACCTTCGGTTCCGGACGGGTGTAGACGCCCATCCGGTATGGCTGAGCATCGACCGGCACGTCGCTGTCATCGACCGCGAGCCGGCGGTCGCCGTGATGCCGGGCGTAAAACGCCGTGACGCGCCCTTTCGTGGTCAGGCGAGGTGGGTGCTCATCGCTGACACGCACCGCGGTGATCCCCCAGCGCGAGCCCACCATCATGGACTGCGTCGCCACTTGAGCGCGGTCGCCCGATCGAAGGATGGCGTGCAGAAAACCGGCAACGCCGACGCCCATCGACCACGATGGCTCGTGCTCGGGGTGCCCAAAAACCCCGGGCCCCCAGCCGTTCCAGTTCCATTCGGTGAACGCCAATGGCGCGTCGTTGTCGGACAGAGCGGGGCGATCGGTCCGCCACATCGACCGCCCGTCCGCGTCGCAGTACGGCATCGCTGTAAGCAGGCGCCAGTGCTCCTCGGCGGACAAGGCCTCGATGGGCACACGCTGTCCGTCGCGTAAGGCAAAGTCCGGCGAATCGTGCGGCGAGTACTGGTGACTCGAGAGCCAGTCGATGCCCGGTTTCAGCGCGAGAATCTGGGCATTGACCTGTTTCACGGCGTCGGTGATCAGCACGATGTCGGGGTCCACGGCCCGCATCGCACGGCTGACCGCGTCCACGACCTCAACGTGGCGCGCGTTAAACTCCTCTTCCGTCCAGCCGCCGTCGCTGATAAATGGCCTGCGAAAGAGCCACCACTCGTTACCAATCTGCCAGTACTTCACATTCGCAGGTTCGGGCCGACCGGCGTCGTGCCGCAACCGCACCCACGCCCGCAGTCGCTCGGGCACGTCCTCCGGCGACGTGGCGTTGGCGAATGCAACCAGACCCGCGGCGAACTCGGCCGTCTGCTCCACCGTTCGCTCCGGCTTGGGGTCCGGCGCCCGCTGGAACGCGGGCCTGCACGGCACGACCAGCATTGGTTCGGCGTCGAGTTCTTCGCACGCGGCAAAGAACTCGATCAGCCCGAACCTGCGGCGGTCCCCCGTGGGCTCCGGTTCTGGCCAACCTTCGACTGGCCCGGGTAGCCAAAGACGGTAGTCGAATCCACGGTTGTGTCGCTCGGCCATGAAACCACCGGGAAATCTGATCACCGTCGCCCGCAGCCGCCTGAGTTGCTCGAGCACCTCGGGGCGGAATGTCCCGGTCCCGGGGATCAAAGCGGCCGCCGACTGCGGGCCCGGCTCGCGATCGCCGGCATCCTCCATGAACTGCCCGAAAAGCAGCGGGGACACCGGGTGCAACACTCGGTCGTGCACAACGATTGACACCGGTGCCTCGGGATCGGGCGGCCCGGCGATGGAATCCATGGTGCCGGATCGCGCCTGCCAAGCGACGATAAGAATGAGCATCACCAAAGCAACGAGACGACACCTGCTCATGAGTCAACTCTCCAACTCACAGTGAACGCGCCGCGTGTCGGCGCGGTAACAAGCGTGCGGCCGGTATCGGCCAGCGAAATCGCCCTCGTCTGCAGCGATCGTCCCTCCGCATCGACGACGGCAAGACTCTTGATGGCGTCGAACTCATCAAACACCAGCTGAGTCTCGAAAGGGCTGGACATCGCCAGTGTGATCAGCTCACCGTGCTCATCGAGCCGATGCAAGCGCGCAGTCGAGCTATAGAGCCGGGGCATCTCGCAGGCATGACCGCGCAACACTCGAACTTGGCTCCTGCCGCGCTGCAACCACGACTCGGGGAGCTGCAACGAAGACGCGAGCGGTCGACCGTCGATCCAAACGGCGGTCACGACGTCCCCTGTCTCTTCGGCGGTCACGTCAAGATCAGAACCGCGGTAGTGGAAATCGCTCACGCGATCGACAAGGGTGCTGGCTCGCACCGAGACCCCCATCGGGAGAGGCTGCACCAGCAGCGAGCAGACCGAGAGATTCAGGCTCCCCGCCCCAAACGGCAGGCCTCGCCAACCTTCGCGATCACCAGCGTACTCCGTCACCGCTCCGGGCATCGGATACTTCTTGGTCACCGCGATCGCGTCACCGACCTGCTCGGCCATCAGGCGCTGATACTCGTCCGAAGAGCCGCCGTGCTCCTTGACCGAACGTGCGAGGAAGTTCCACGGACAGAAACCGTAGGTGGCGACCTGTGGCCATGTGTTCAGGCACATCCGCGCGCTGCGCAGACAAGTCGCCGGGTCGGGCAGGAACGGGCCGGCCGAAACCGCCCAGGCGTACTCCCAGAAATCTGATCGCGGCGCGAAGTCGTACCAACGCTGCGTCCCATCGCGGAGGATCGCCAACAACGCCCGGTACTCTCCGGCGTCGTTGATAAAGGCCGAAGTCAGCGATTCCGCCAGACAGTCGGCCCGCTCTTCGTAGCCGACGACGCGCCGCAGCGCTACAGGATCGCCCGACGCCTCGGCCAATGCCTGCGCCATACGCAGACAGTTGTACATGTTGACGTTCTGATAGAGCGTGTAGCAGTACGCCAACTCATCACGCCAGGACGACTTAGACGCAGGCGCACTCATAGTGCCGTTCACGACATCGAACCCGTGGTAAGGCGAGTCACCCAACGCGTCCTCACCAAGCACGTTCGAGCCAAACAAGCCGCGGTCAGCGTCGAAGCGAATCTCAATCGCGTGATTGAGCGCATCCAGCAGGTCTAGCAGCGTGTCGTTGGCGAGCGATCGAGTATCACCGACATGATGCACCAGCGTGTAGAGACTCAGCAAGGCATAATAAATGCCATCGTCCTCGGTCTTGCTCCACCGGGTGCCGACGATCTGGGTGAACTCCCGCCTCGCCTCGCCATGGGGGCCGCGAAACACCGACGGGTTGTCGAGCAAGAATGGCGTCCATGTCCTCAGCAGGTCCGGCAGACCGGACTGAGCGAAAGCCGTGGCAGTCATCGAGCCGTCACGAGTCCAGATCAGGTGGTAGACGCGGTTGAGGGCGCCGTTCGTAGCGCCGCCGTCATCCATAGCCGACCAGGCGACGCGCCGATTCACGTCGACGACGCGCTGGAGATCGGAGTCGTTGTTGATCGCCACGCGGCCGCACCGAAGCACCGGAGAGATGGCCGACTCGACACGATCGATCAGGTCGGTAAGACCGACGCCACGAAGTTCTTTGAGTGTTCGGCGGACGTGATGTTCACCTTCTTCGCCACCAATGAGGATGACGTCGTCCTCAATGAGTTGCAGCACGTGGCGCCCGTCTCGCAGCACTCGGTACCGATTCGTTTCGAAGCTGTCAAACGCGACAAACGACACAATCGACTCGCCGCGGTCGCCAAACGCGTCGGTCAGCAGCCCGTCCGACGCCTCAAATCCACAGCGTGGACGGAACGAGAGCGTCAACGGCGCCGGCGCGCTAAGGGCAAACGCGTTGTGTTCCGGCAGATTCACCAGCGTGATGACATTGCGGCCGCCGCCATCACTTGTCAGGCCGAGGCGCGTGACGAAGGGGTCGTAATCGAAGGTGTGAAGCATCGACGCGTCAATATCTGGCAACGCCGCGTGATCGAAGAGACTGGTAAAGTTATCTCGATCGGAGAAGTTGCGCGCAACAAAGTCTTTCCGACGACGTGCGTTAGGCTTGTAGATCAGTTCCAGCTCGACTTGATCAGTATGAGCCAGCACCGTGAGTCGATTGCCGCACCGATTCTGCAGGATCACGTTGCGTTCGCCCTCTTCGATCAGAGGGTCCCGGTGGACAGCTTTCATCACGGCGGGGCTCCGGGTCTATTGTCGTCTTACGCGCTAACCAGGTTCTGATGCGGACGGTCGGGGTCGGTTTGAAGGCACCACCGCAGCAACCTCTCCATAAGCTCCGCCTGAGCGGCCGCCAGCGCCGGATCGCCGAAGCGGTTGTTCATCTCCCACCGATCCGTCGTGAGGTCGTACAGTTCGTGATCGCCGGTCTCTCGGACCACGAGCTTGTGGTCGGCGGTCCGCACCATGCGAGCCCGCGCCATGGCTTCGGGGCACTGTTGGTAGGTGCGCTGTTTGCCGTCCTGGCGCGGCGTACCGTCGAAGCGATCCCGCATGGCGGCCTCGTGCCCGCCCTCGGCGAACACGGCGTCGCGCACCGCGTCAATCTCTCCGCTCAGCAAGGGGCGCAGGTCCCCGCCGTGGATGTGCCAATCGGGCTCAAGACCCAACAGCCCCAGCAGCGTGACTGCCAGATCGGTGTGCTCGGTGAGCGACGCGACGCAACGCCCGGACGGTAGACCGCCGCCCGCGATAACGCATGGCACGTGCGTGAGACAATCGCTGAACGTCGTGTCCCACTTCTCGGGCAACCCGTACTGGCCGGCGAAGTCGCCGTGGTCCGACGCGAAGAGCACAACGGTGTCACCAAGCAAGCCCTGATCCTCAATGGCTTGCACGATCCGTCCGACCTGCTCGTCCACGCGCTCGATCATGGCGTAGTAGACGGCTTGCATTCGTCGAAGGAGACCGGCATCGGGGTGCAGGCCCGTACGATGCTCTCGCTGCGCACGTAAGGACAGTGGCGCACCCTTCGGCAGGTCGTGCGGGAATGGCTCGATGCTGTCCGGGTCGTATCGAGCGTACCAAGGTTGAGGCGCCGCGTAAGGCGGATGCGGGGGGCTCAGGTTGACCTGCAGGTAAAGCCGTCGATCAGGGTCGCGCACCTCGGTGAGCATGCGGATGGCCTGCCGAGTGACGGCCTCGCTCGACCAGTGCCAGTCCACGTCGCCTCGATAATCGGTGTCCGATGTCAGCGGACGGTCGAGATCGACGCGATCTCGCCAGATTGCGGGATCCGGCGCATCGGCCTGGCAATCGTCGTAGATATCTCGAAACGCCGCGGTCCAAGAGTGGTGATCGATCCGCAATCCCTGCTGACCGGCAGCGAGCGTCGGGGGCGTGTGGCTGGCCTCGAAGAGGTGCTCCCAGACGTGGTTGAGGCCGAAGACCGCGGTCTCGAATCCCAGATCCAGCAATGTTTTGAGGACGTTGGGTCGATCCGCGGGAAGGTGCTGCTGAATCGTGCGGAAGCCGTCGGTGTGGGCGTATCGGCCGGTCATCATGCTGATCCGGGCCGGAACGCACTTGGGAAAGCAGGTGAAGTGCCGCGTGAGATTGACGCCCCGCGCGGCAAGGTGGTCCATGTGCGGTGTTCGGATATCCGGATTGAGCTCGTTCGCTCCGAGACAATCACCCCGCATCTCGTCAACCGTGATCACCACGAGATGTCGGGGCCGACTCGCCGAACCGGGCGTCGCGGAAGACATCATCGCCCCGGCCCTCGAGCGACCGGTTTCTCCACGTCTCGATACATGATCGTGACCTCATGAGGTCCCAGCCCTCTCAAGGACAGAACGCCGTTTTCTGCGAATCGCTCGGGTTCGCCATCGATGAACACGTCAACTCCCTCAGCCACCTCGAACGTCGCCGGGAGGTGCAAATCGATCCGATTCCCACTTCCCGTCACGATGAGCGTGACGCATCTTTGCGAACGGTCATGATGTAGCTCGTACGCAACATAACCACCGCTGGCTGGATAGACCACGGCAGCACTGACGTCGTCGACTCTCGCATTTGCCCACCGCGGAGACAACACGACATGCTCGAAGCTGTGAGTCGCGTCGACCACGCCGGCCAGTCCCTCGACAAGTGCGTACACCACCGCGGCCGCCCCCCACCCGGCGGGGATGCCATAACTCATCTCGGAGGTCGGGAACCAAATCGGCGAATCGCCCATGGTGACGCCGAGTAGGAAATACGCCGACGCCGTGCGTGTCGCCCGGAAGACCAACTCTTCGATCGGCGTGCCGGGCCGGGGGTTGTCCCAGCCCCAGAGGTAGACCCCGACGTTGTCGAACCGGTCGTTGCCACCGCGCCAGGCCAACTGATACTCCGGCCAACCTCGCGGGAGTTTGTCCGTGTGCCCCGGCTTGTGCTTCTCTTCCGATCCCGGCATGAACCAACGATCCAGTTGCTTGCCCGCCGTGAGATACACGCGTTCGGTCTCACCGTCCGCGTAGACGACATCGAGTTCGACCATCGGCGCCCATCGGTCTGAGGGGGCTACCGAAGCGGTATGCAATAGGTACATCGACGCATGCGCGCCACCCACGTGGAGGCACTGTTCTCTGGCGAAACCGACACGGTCGTGGGCGATGGCGACCCCGCGAGCGGGCGCAGCGACCCGAAAGGGAACGTGCCGGAACTCAACGTCGCCCGTTGGGAAACGAGACAGATCGTTACCAGGTTCTCCCCATCCACCGTCCGAATCATGGGCGGTCGTGAGATTGGCGACGCCCGCGAGATCGATCGTGGTGAACCCGCGCTCAGGTGGGTCCGTGATGGGGTTGCCGTGCAGGCAGACCGGCAGGTGACCGCCGTGATCCGTCATCAGACGCCGCAGGCGTTGAAGGATGTCGATGCCGTACTCGTTGTCGCCGAAAGCGAACGCGCCACGTGCCAACTCGCCGGCAACGATCGACGTGACGCCGCCGTTCATGTATTGCCAAGGTTGGCTCGTGTACTCGAACCCGCTCTCGAAAGGGGGATAGATCGTGAACCACTCGCCCGGACTGGCGGCTGGCTTTTCTCCCCGGATGCGTCGGTAGGTCGCCACAATTGCGCGGGCTTTTCGCGGATCGATGCCTCGGTTGATCGCGTAGGCGTTCGATAGCGAGACCTGATCCGCCTCGACCGTGCAGCCGATGTCGCGTTCGAACTCGGGGGCTTCGGTGACATGGTGGCGGTAGTGACCTCTCTCATCCCAAGCCAGACAATCCAGCCTCTCGAACAACTCGCTCGACAGGCAGTCATACGCGCGCGCTTCGCTCGCTCGACCGACCTCTCGGAGCATCGTTGCAAGATAAGCACATCCGGCGGCCAGCCCCGTCGTGTCGCCGTGCATCACCCCGAAAGCCGTGCGATCGACATCGCAGACGTTGTCGCCCTGCGTCAACTTCACGTCGTCGCGGTGCATAAAGTCCCATGTGTCGATCGTGTAGGCGCGCTTGGGAAGACCGAATTTCTCGCTCCATCGATAACGGTCGGTGGTAGCGTAGGCAACAGCGCGCTTGGCGCAATCAAGGTGTCGAGCCATCCAGTCGGTGTCACCCGTTGCCTGCCATGTGCGGTACAGACACTCAAGGAAAAGGAACTCGACGTCATTCTCGACCGGGATACGTTGAAGCGTGTACGTGTCGGCAGTTCCCGAATTGAGCGTCCGTATGAAATCTCCGGGTGCAAAGGCGTAGTCACGCCAACCCTGAACCTCCGCTTTAGCCGCCACGCGGTCGTAAACCATCCCGTCGGCCCGCTGCGTGTCGGCGTAGAGTTCCAGGCCGGTCCGCAACTCCGAGGTGAAGTACTTCATGCCCTTGAGCGTGTGCGTGTGATCACGGAGCCAACGGAAGAAGTAGTGGTAGAGCTTGCCCTCAATCAGCGCGGCCGTGCTGCCATCGCCGGTCGACGTCGCGTACATCGTGTGTTGCAAGCCGCGGAGCATCTCGCCGAATCCGTGCTCGCCGTCTTCGATCACGGTCTCCGCCTCCACGCGAAATCGCCACGACGCCGTCTCGCGTCCGTCTGATCCGATCAGACGAGCGATCTGCCACCCCAACGCCCCGCCGACCTTGAACGATATCCCGTCGCCCACCGGCCGATCGACGTACACGCGGCCCCGCGAGTCACTAACAACCAGCCGCGCATCGTGGACCTCGCCAGGCATTTCGATCGCTATCCGGTCGAGCGGCTTGACCACGCGGCCTTCGCGGAGGGCCGTGCAGGCAAGCCGCGATTGATCAGTCGTCATCCGGCGGCTCCTTCAAGCACCGGCGCGTCCACCCGGAAGTGCTCGCGGATCTGAGCATCGAGCGCGGTCTGTAACGAGGCATGATCGGGATCGTTAGCGAGGTTGTGTGTCTCGTGCGGATCGACCTCGAGGTCGAACAGGCACGGCTGCGGGGCTCCACCTTCCCAAGACATCAGTGTGTATCGGTGGCGATTGTCTCGGATCGACCAGCCCTGACGCCGCCCGGCGTGCAGCCACGCAAACGCTGGGCGGTCGCTCGGCCGATCGGTCTGTCGCAACCACGGCTGAAGATCGCGGCCCTGCGCCTCCTCGCCTTCCCAGCCCATCAAGCCCGCGACCGTGGGGAACACATCGATCGTCTCGCACACGGCGTCGCAAGCCGCCCCCCTCGCCTCGACGCCGGCGCCCGCGACGATCATCGGCACGCGGAGCGACGGCTCCATCAGCATCATCTTGTCCCAGTGCCCTTGCTCGCCGGTGTGGTAGCCATGGTCGGCGACGAACACCACCAGCGTCGAGTCGCGCAACCCAGAAGCGTCGAGCGCGTCAACCACACGCCCCACTTGCTCGTCCATGTACGACACACAGGCGAGGTACCCACGGTACAGGTGCTCACGATCGGCCGGTTCAAGCCCACGGTGAAAGCTGTCTCGCTTGAGCATGCCCGTCGGCAGATTGGGGCAGGGTGTCCGCGCGGTGGGCGTGATCAGCGTCGATACATCGGCGTTATCGTAATGACGCCACCACGGTCTCGGAGCGTGCAGCGGGACGTGAGGCTTGTGGAAACCGACGCCGAGAAAAAACGGCCGATCTCTAGCCTCGGATGAAGCCAGGAACGCGACGGCGCGATCGGCGATGAGCGTGTCGGGTAACTCAGCAGAGTCTTCAACGCGGCAGGTGTGCAGGGCCGTGCCGCCGTGTGCCGGGCCATCCAGCAACCGCTCATCGCCCGTTGCCTTCGATTCGTGTACCCGAGCCGCCTTCCCCCACTCGTGGTCCCAACTCGGTGGATCATCGAAGGTATGCGGCCGCCCGAAACCCTGGCTGGCGTAATCACCAACCCCGCCCGGCAGGCCGTGGTGCTGCACTTTACCCAGCCGACGGGTGTGCAAGCCGGCCTCGCGCGCGAGCTGAGGGAGCGTCTTGACATCGGGGCGACGGTCCCGCCACGACACCTCGTTGTTGGGCATGCGGAGCCACTCGGGGCGGCGGCCGGTGAGCAAGGCCGAGCGAGAAGGTCCGCACAAAGGATACGTGCAGAAGGCTCGACTGAATCTCACGCCACGGGCGGCGAGGCGGTCGATGTTCGGCGTCTGAACTAGTGGGTGCCCGTAGCAGCCGAGCGCAAGATTTAGATCGTCGACGAAGACGAACAGCACGTTCTGGGGGCGTTCAGGCATTGGCGAAGCATCTTCTCGGCGGGGCTCACCGACCTCATCGGCAACGCCGGTCCCGGCGGTCAACAGCGAAGCCCCGGTCAGCGCGAGGAACTCGCGTCTGTCGAGCACTGTGCCCGCACGCGTCTGGGAAGCCTCGTGTCGCGAGGGCCAGTAACCCTCACTCGAAACACCGGACCCGCTCTCACAAGCCGGGGCAAGGGACTGCCTCATGGGCGACCCGTTCCGGTGATCGATCGGCGCGCTTTCTCGCTCAAAGGCACGCGTCGTCCGGCGGGTAGATCGACACCCTCAAACACATACAAATAAGTCTCCGACGCCGGCAGGCCGCGTGGATCGGCCCCCGTCGAGTCGTCGACTCGGAAGCGACCATCCGTTCCGAGCGTCGACGGATCGATCGAGATCTGCTCAACCGTCACATTCTCCTCGAAGATGTTCGTTTCGGTGGGCTCGCCCGTGAGTCGGTAAAGCGTGACCGAAGCGGCCTCCGAGAAAGGCAGCTGTACCTCAAACTCAGTAAAGCCGTCGTCCGCCGGGTCCGGGAAGCCCGCGAATCGGCGAGAAATGCAGTACACCGCGACGCGGTCGCCGTCGCGGGTCGCGTACACGGCGGCGAGAGGGGCCTCGGTCACCGCCTGGCGTCGGCGAGCCGCGACCGTGTCGATCGTAGGAACACTGAGCGTTTCAACCGCGAGCATCTGCCCCGTCGCCTCGTTGTTGAACAATTCGAGCGGCAAGAACGATGCATGAGGTTGGCCGCCTCGGTGATGCTTCGCGTGCGACTTCCAGAGGTCGCCGGCGTCGAAGGTGAAGAAGTTATCCACGCCGAAGCCGAACGACCCTCGAGCGAGAAAGGTATCGATCGTGGCCGTTCCGGCCAGCTTGCTCTTCATGACATTCTCTTGCTGGCGCGCCTGCTCCTTGGAGACACGGGCGTTGTTAAGCCCATTGAGCGCGTAACCAGGGCCGGCTTCGTAGACGCCGTAGTCGATGTCGCGTCCGGCTTGCCTGGCCTCAAGCACGATCTCTGACAGCTGAACGGCACGCGGGATCGCCGTCTGATTGACCTGGCTGAGCACGTTGAAGTAACTCGAGGGCGTTTCCTGCGGGGGGCCTTCGCCCTCATCCCAGCCGCCGTTATAGGCGGCCATCGTGATGTAATCAGCGGTCTCGCTGGCCATGGTGGCATCGCGTGTGTATCCACGGGTGATCCAACCGCCTAACACCTGCACGAATTTTTCGTCGACCGCGTCTGTCCAGTACGGACTCTGCCGCATGATGTCCACGACGTAGTCGTGGAACAGGCCGTATACCTCGCCGGGCTTATAATCCCGTCTCGCCTGAACGTCGGACATGCCTTCGAAAGTCCACGGATAGAACAGCCGGTTCCACGTCTCATTCGAAAGCTCGAACCATATCTCGTCAAACGCGTCGACCCACGGCTCGGTTCGTCCCTGGGTGTGACGCATGTAGGCCCACGGCTTGTCTTCAGGGGTGTCAACCGCCGGGTCGTAGGGTGCAGCCATGTACTCGACGAAGCCGAGCCATTCGTCGGGCGTCATGTGGTACTCGATCTGCAGCCACGGATCGATGTCCGCCCTGTCCAGCATCGACAGCAGCTGCGGCATCGTATTGCCTTGACCCCCGGCCTCGGACAGCCCCACCGAGCTGAGGTACTGCCGCATCGAATAGGTCTGCTGCTGTGTCTTGATCGCGGCGTGACACCGATAGAGAGAGGTGCCGGTCGCGGCGAGTTGTTCGTACTCGTGCGGCAGGTAATCCATGTACGGCGCGTCGGCGCGATAGGCGCGGAAGTTGTCGAACGAGTACGTCGCCGGGCCCGAGGCCTCCAACACCAGATAGGCATGGCCGCCTTGCTCCGAGGATTCCCCGGTGAATCGAACTTCGTATTGCTTCCACTCGGTTCCCAACTGGAACTCGTGACGGCCGACGAAACCGCCGATGTTGGGGTCGCCATTCCATGTGAAGGCAACAGGCGGCGCGTCCGCCCGGTCCGCTTTCATCCAGACATTCATGACGTACTCGGCTCCGTCCTTGGGCACGGCGTAGAAGTCCTGCTTCGTGTTCGACAGGTCTGGCGTGCCCGTCCGGCCGACCAACTCGGTGTCGCCGTCACGCAGCGTCATCTCGAAGTAGTAATCGCCCGGTTCAGAAACGGGGGTGCCGTCGGCGTGAGGCACCAATCGCCACGTCTTGCCGGGCTCCGCGTGGGGATCGAAGCCGTTCGGCACACCATAAGGCGTGTGCTTGACGACCGTGCGGTTGAGGCCCGCCATGCGATGCGACAGCCAATCGCGAGAGAAATCAACCATCGGCTTGCTGAGGATGACCATGTCGCCTCGACGGATCGGCGGGCCCGAATCACCCTCGAGATCGAGGTACACGCCGCGGTGAGCGGCGGGGTCCGTGTCGGAGCGGATGACGCGATAGCCGGCGAGATCGTCGGACGACACCGCGTCCCACGACATCTCGATGATGCCGTCGGCGTTGACCTCGGCCCGGAAGTTCGTCGGTGCAGGCGGTGGCGCCGAATCGCCCCCGCCTTGCCGCCGGAAGGGCTTTTCGTTGGTCGTTGCCTTGCCGGTCATCACGTTTGGCCGCTCGGTTCGCACCGCGTTCGACGGCTCGGAAGTACGGCCCGCGCGATCCACGGCCATCACGGCGAACCACCGCGTTGCCCCCGGTCGGCTCCAGTCGGCCCACTTGAATTGCGAAGACGTCGTGCCGGCCGGGATGATTCGGTTGTCGTTGCCCTTCCAGTACTCGATCACGGTCCCGCCCGGAGCGACACGATCCTCGCGAACGAGCTCGACTCTCCCGTTGACGATGCGATAGACACGCACGTCAGCGTTGTCGAGGTAGCCCGAGGCGTAGCTGTCAAAGAACGGGATTCCGCCGGATCGACCGTCGGCGACCCGGTTCGGTGAATCGGCTTGGGCCATCAGACGCGTGCGGAACATCGGCGGCTCGAACCCGCCCTTGCCCTGGCGCTTGAGCGTGTTGCCGAAGGCGCCCGCCGTGAAGGAGAACGGCCTGACCTGCTCGTTCACGATATCCGGCGTGACCTCGAAAACCGCTGGGCGATCGACGAAGTTCGTCGGCGTGAGGTCCTTGCCCGATGCGGGCGTGTGGGCGAGCGCTAGGAAACACGCGGCCAGCGAACAGATACGGCAGATAACGGCTTGAGCATGCATCGATGAAGGTCTCGGTAACAGTGCAAGATTAAATCGACCGCCCGGCTTCTAAGCCGGCGATCGTGATGTAAGGTCGGTCCGACAGGGCGTTATCAATGGGGTCTTATTTGCGCAAAGGAGGCGTGCCAGCGCAATCTTCCCGGTGGTTTAGTCGTCGGGATTTCTGACGAGTGTGCCCTCTGTGAAGCGGTCCTCCGGGTTTCGCTCGTTCTCGGCGTGTCCATCTGCAAACAGAATGTTGACCGATCCGCCGGGGTGTCGGCCGAGCGGGCGGTTCACTACCCCGCTGGGGCTGGTAGGGCCCCCGTTCGGAGCCTCAAGGATCAGATCCGGGCTGACGGGCTGCCATGTGGGCAAGCCGCCTTGGGTTGGATTTAGCGTTGCGTTTGCCGTATCGGTCGCGAAAGCCATGTACGAGGGCTTCAAGACATCTTCGATCCGGAAAAAGCGATCGAGGTATTGGGTCTGTCTCTGAGCGGCGCTCTGGAAGCCGTTACGGACCGGGAACACCGCTTGGTCGATGCCGTAGCTGATGTGTCGACCGTTGCCGTCGGCACGGAAGAACCGGTCGTTGGCCGGGCAGCTCCAGACGTTGTTGTCGTCTTCGTTGGCAAACCCAGTGACACCGGCTCGACTGGAGGGCCTGCCGTCCCACGGATTCGTCGCGTAGTAGCCGTAACCGGTGGCGTGATGAGACCAGTTGTGGATGCCGCTGTTCGGCGTGTTGTAGCCCTCAGCGGCCGGAGTGGTGATGTTGCCCGATCTGTCTTCCATGCCTTCGCGCGCGGTGATGAAGCCGTCGTGATCCGTGGTGTAGGCGAAAACACCGATGCCGATCTGCCGCTGATTCGCCAGGCATTGCGACTGCCTCGCGGCTTCTCGGGCCGCTTGAAGGGCCGGTAGCAAGATGGCGATAAGCAAGGCGATGATCGAGATGACCACGAGCAATTCGATGAGCGTGAAGCCGGCGTGAGAGAATCGTTTCATGCGAGAGATTCCGGGGTGGGCTTTTAGAGAAGCCTCTAAGGTGTAGACGAAGCCCGGCCGAGGCCTGTTCGACCTCGGCCGAGGGATATCGGGATCAGCTCCGCTTGGGGCGGAGGGCCATCACGCCGAGGCCGAGGCCCAGCAGGGCCAGCGAGGCCGGTTCGGGGATCGCGATGCTGATGTTGTCAACCGACACGTCGATGACGTCGCCGAGGTTGGCGCCATCTGACGACCGGAAGAGCCCCGGCACGACCGCGAAGAACTGGGGCTGCTCGTTGACCAGCGAGCCCGCGGCCCGCCAGGAGAGGCCGGTGACATCGACGATGCTCACGCCGTCGTCGAGGATCGAAAGGTCGTAGGTCTCGGTCACGGCGTCCGAGACGATCTCGAAGCTGTAGACGCTGCCGACGTCCCAGGTGGCGCCGCTGTTGACGTTGGCGGTGCTGTCGCGATAGAAGATCGCGCCGTTGCCGCGGAACTGGACCTGCCAGCTGGTGTTGCTGTTGCTGCCGGCGTTGGTGGTCGTGCTGCTGGTGCTGGCGAGCAGCTCGATGGTGTCGTTGAAAGCGTTGGTGAAGCCGGTGGCCTCGTCGACTCGGAGATCGAAGGTGTAGATGACGGTGTCGGTCAGGTCGACGGCGCCGAAATCGGCGTACTCGCGTGAGGTGCCAACGCGGGTTTGTCCGTTGCCGCCCGGCGTGCTGGTGACCTCGTTGCGGATGTTGAGGTAGTTGCCGCCGCCGTTGATGGGGTTAGAAGACTGGACGGTCTGCGTTGAGGTGACGGAATTTCCGGTGAACCCCTGGTTCCAACCGTCGACCCAGCCGTCGCCGGCCATGCCGATGAACTGGTCGACCTGGGTGTCGCCGCTGCCGCCGTCAAAGTTGGCGACGATCGAGGCGTGGGCGGACGAGGCAACGCCGAGGGCGAGGCCGGAACCGATAAGCGTGCGAACGAGTGACATGAAGCAACCTCCTAAGCAAGGGACTGAGACGAAACGCCGAGTGGATTGACGGGCCCGTGGCCCGGGCGGGCGACGGTGCCCGTACGATGGAACTCAAACGGGATGACGATTGGCGACTGCGTCGAGCCGGGCTGGCTGATCGCGTCGCAGAGCATGGCGACGGCGGCCATGCCCATCGGCCGATACGGCACGAGCACGCGGTCGACCGCGGTGCGTTCGTCGGCGCTCGCTTCTGTGTCAAAGCAGATCACCGACAGATCCTGCGGCACACGCAGGCCCACGATCGACGCGGCGTGAAGCATGGTGCGCCCGTCGGCGTTGCACAGAACGGCGGTCGGCCGGTCGAGCGGGCGAAGGAACGCGACGAACGTTTTGAGCAGCCAACCCGCCTTGGACTCGGCCAGGGTCGTCGGCCTCTGAAGCGAAACGATGTCGGGCTTGAGACCCGCATCGGCCATCGTGGCGGCGTATCCGTCTATCCGGTCGCCCCTGCTGTAGTGCGGGTCGCGAACGACGCTCTCGGGTTCTTCGATGTCCGGCCCGGAGGTGTGGATACCGGGGTCCAAGAACGCGACGCGGTCGTGGCCGTGATCCAGGAGGAACCGTGTAGCCACCTGAGCGGCGCCGTAATCATTCGGCCGGACGCAGTCCGCGTCACGCTTGCGGTTGACCCAGACGGTCGGAAGACCGCAGCGATCGAGCAACTCGCGGATGGGGGCCGGCGTGCCGAAGGCGTGATTGATGATGAGGCCATCGATCGCGTTCTGGCGAACGATCCGCGGCGCCTCCGTAGCGTCGTCGGGAATGAGATCGCGTAGCAGGGAGTAGCCACGGGCGTGCAGCGCCTCATCAAGGCCGCTGTCAAACTCCGGCTCGATCACCGCACAGGCCTTCGAGACGCTGCGGATCATCCCGATCAGCCCTGTCCGTCCGGTACGGGTCGCACGGGCGGCGAGCGAGGGACGAAACCCCATCTCCTCGGCCACCCGGCGGATATAGGCAGCGCGACGAGCCGCATCGGAACGCTCGGCCTTGTACTTGCCGTTTAGGACGTTGGACACGGTGGCTCGGTGAACGCCCACCCGCCGTGCAATGTCATCCATGGTGACCATAAACAACCCAAATTGAAGACCGCTGGTCCGCTGCAACTGCGCCAGAGACAAAACCTCGCACGAGTGAAGTTTACTCGATTGAGGTTCGTTGTCAATCTTTTTGGTGGTGGTACATCGCTGAGGCCACCAGGCAGAAGATAGGTTTTTGATTGGGTCTGACCCGCCCAGCCTTAATTAAGGAACCCTCTCAATGAGCACATCGGGCGGTGCCTCGATCTTCGCCACCTGCCCGAGACGGATCACGCGTACGGGCCCCTGCCTGAGCGGAAAGGTCGCCTCGTAATCGAAATCCACCTCGCGCGGCTCGACGCGAATTTTCAAACAACCAGGCGTTAGGATCTCCAAGCCGATCAGGTCTTCGACAAGGAACTGAGCGGCGTAAGCCGACCAGGCATGCGAGTGGGTCCGCATGATTGGCTGAAACTCACCGCTACGCCAAGAGCCGTTGGCCGTCCACTCCTCGAGCATCGATGCATGACCGCGGTCGGCGATGCGACGCCCCCAGCGCTCGCGCACCATCGACAACGCAAGGTCGAATCGTCCTGAAGCAATAAGCGCTCGGAGCACGACCATGCAGAAGAACGGCTGAGCCTCGGTGCAGACAACAGAGCGGCTCCCCCAGAGCCGATCGACCACGCCTCGGGCCCGCTCTCCATCGCACAGACCCCAGAGAATCGCCGCGGCGTTTGCGTGTTCACTCACGAGCGACGACTGCACGCCCTCCGATTCTGCGTCGACATAGCCCCCCCGGGCTTCATCCCAGAACACGTCGCTGAACGTCGCCGCCATCCCTTCACGCATCTGTGCGATTCGATCCACCCAATAGCGATCGGACTTGAATTCAGCGACGCGCCCGGCAATCTCGAGCGTTCCGTACATCAACGCGTTCAACGCGGCGCATCGGCCACGCTTCTCGACGTTCGCCCAATCGATAAACACCCAGAACGGCATGTCTGCGACCAAGCCATCGTCGTCAAGACATGCCGCAAATGCATCCAGGATCTTCGCCGCGTGAGGCCAGTACTCGTTGAGCCACCGACCCTCACCCGTGTAGAGATAGTGCCGATACAGTCCGTGAATCCACCACAGCGAGTAGTCGGAGATCGCGCTACGCCACCGGTTGCTGGGGATGTTGGTCGTGTTACTCAACAGTCCCGTGGGCAGCTGCGTGGCGGCCGATTGACGAAGGAATTTCGCGGCAAGCCGTGTCTCGCCAAAGCAGGCGTAAATCCCGCCGAGCGTAACCGCGGCGACGTCACCGAGCCACTGGGCCCGCTCACGCCAGGGCGTGTCGGTGATTGACTCCACGCAACAGAGCCGATGCGTGTCGCGGCAGAGCTCGAAGACTCGATTCAGTTGGCGATCGCTCGACTCGAACGCCCCTCGCTCCTCGAACGGATACCGGAACACAGAGGCGTACACACCGTGCAGCTTGATCGGCCGATCGCAATGACTGAACCTCAGCTTGAGGTATCGGAAGCCGCGATAGCTGAAAGTCCGAAACCTTTGGCGCCCATTCTTTATCGTCAGGCGGAAGCCGAACTGCCCCTCGACGCTGTTGTTGAACTGCCCGTCGACCAGTCGCTCTGCAATCCCACCGTCGACGGTCGCGCCGTCGTGCCCCTCGATGTCGAGTTCGACGTTGGCCGTGATCACCCGCCCGAAGTCGAGCAGCACGGCAGGCTCATACAGCCCATCGAAAGTGTGATCCTTGAGGTGGGCGGTACTGCCCTGCACGATCGCCGGCCCCTCACCCGGTTCGCACAGGCGTTCCATGCCATCAACACGAGTGTGGCGCAGCGGCGTGGTGCCGGCCATCGATAATGTGATCGAAACATCTTCGCTCCGCGTTCGGTTCATCAACGCAAGATTTTCGTCTACGCGCAGGGCTTCGACGGGCCGGCATAGACGCTCGTCCATGTACGGAATGTCCCGAGGCACGAGGCGCGACCACGGCCCCGCGGCCGGCGGCCGATCGTTGCCCCCTTGGCCGCGAACGATCTCCGGCGTAAGCCATCGGCTGTCATCGAAGTCGACTTCGGTCCAATCCGCGGGCATCCGACGTGCATCGTGATGCTCCTGGTACGGGTCATAGTTCATCGGAAACGCGTGAGCATCGCGGCGCCAGGCGTCGGCTTCTTGGCATCGCCACGCATGACCGGTGGCTGTGAGGAGGCGGTCATCCCCGTCGCACAGCTCCGCCAGCAGCCCTCCGATAGTGTCTGGTTGACCGAGATGCCGGGCGAGCACCGCGACACAGTTGCCTCCAACACGCAGAAGGCCGCCCAACTCGCGTAGGTCGTAATACTTGAAAGTCGGGACCGACGGGGAAGCCCCTTCCCCGACATAGGCTCCGTTCACCCAGAGGCGATAGCGGGTCTCCGCGGTGATTCGGAGCAATGTCTTCCGTGGTATCTGGGCAAGCTCAAAGGTACCCCGGAACAGCACGTAGCAGTTCTTATCAGCGTCATCGGCACGTGGCCAGATCCAGTGGCTGCGCCAGATGTGGCGATCTTTCTCGTGAGGTACCTGCGCGTTGTGCATTTGATGGTGACCGATCAACTGACTGTTCGGCCGAACGAGGCATTTCGCGAGTCGACCATCGAACAAGGGTGGGGTGTTGCGGCATCGGCCCACAGTCCAACCGTCACACACTACTCTGGCCCGGTCCACAGGCAAGTTCGCTCGCCAGCATCGATTCTGAGAGTCGGTTCAAGCTGTTGGAAGCTGTCCAATTGATCGTCAAGTTGCCGTGTTCTCTCGGAGTTTCGAGTCAAGTGCCCCCTCCAGACACGCTCTCGGGCGATATATCCCGCCTTGCTCGGAAGTGGCGATCGACAGACGAGGTGTTGTTTTGCTTGAGGCTTGATGAGATCGCAAGCCACGAAAAGTCGCCGCCAAGACCGTGTCGTCATCCATCACAACATCACCAGGATGCTGGGTTCGGCTGAATCAATCCACGCCAAGCGAGATCGACCGATCGTACGCGCGGTTTCCGACGCGCGCCGTACCGATCGATCTCGAGCACGAGCCCGTCGTTCCGGGAAGACGACGAAGGTTTCTTAGACGTCCATGGGTTGCGGAAACCCTGATCACCTCGATGGCCGCCAGAGGGATATCGCAACGATTTCGGCAAGCCCATACGAGACACCAACACCATCATCTTGCCCAGGGTATTTACATGGACGAAAGTCTGCTGCAGATCGCTGACGCCGTTGATGGCCGCCGGCGTTGCCGGCACAATCGGCAGACAGTCGATGCCGGACGCGGCACGAAACGTGTTTAAAACAATGGACAGAACCGGGCAGTTGGTTCCCCGCACCAACACACTTCGAGCCGAGGAACCCAACGCGTAGGCTGCTGCCTACCTCATGCGCGGGTCGATTTTGCGGAACGAATTGGCGAGCCTCGCCTCGGCCGGTCGCGGGCTGACCAAGCGGGGCCAAGAAAAGCGGGTGAAGGGATTCGAACCCTCGACATTCACGTTGGCAACGTGACGCTCTACCACTGAGCTACACCCGCACGGGCAAGGCAGAGCTGGCTCCACCGAGTCGCACAGGATAGCGGCGTCAGAACCGGCCCGCAACGCATCCCAACGGAGAGCGAGCTCCGCCCAGACGCGGCAAAAGCGGGCGAAGGGGCTCGAACCCTCAACATTCAGCTTGGAAGGCTGACGCTCTGCCAATTGAGCTACGCCCGCAGAAAGGGGGCATAGTGTAGCACCGCCCCGCGTCGAGCCGCAAAGCCGCGCGCCACCGCGAGACGGCGACGAGTCAGCCGCGACTGCTCGGGCCGATCGATCGAGAACGCCTCGCCAATGACCGGCCACACGCCCCGCCCTCACTCGATCGGCAGGCCCGCGCCGTCCGCGATCCCGCGGAGATACGCCGCCGCGAGCAGGCGCCCGTGCACGCCATAGCCGGGCATCCATGGCCGCCCCTCGCCGTGCATCAGCGGCGCGTGATCGACGCGGATGGGCACGTCGAGCCCAAGGTCGTGGTACAGCCGCAGCAGCGCCGCAAGGTCGTGCGGTCCGTCGTCGTGGAAGGTCTCGTGAAACCGCTCGGCCGTGCCCGCGACATCCCGCCAGTGGACGAACGCGACCCGATCGGCCAACCGGCGAGCGTGGTCTGCAACCCGCCCGGGCATCAGCATGAAGTTCGCCTGGCAGAACGTCACCGCGTGGGCCGGCGAGGGCGCCAGTCGGTAAGCCCGTTCGAATGCGTCGACCGTACCGAACACCCGGGACACGCCCGCTAGCTCAGGAAGCGGCGGGTCGTCGGGGTGCAACGCCATGCACACCCCCGCTCGCTCGGCCGTCGGGATCACGGCGCGGATGAACGCCGCGTAGTTCGACCACACGACGTCGGCGGCGATGCTCACACCGGCGCCCCCGCGAGGGACGCGCTCGAGATCGAACGCCGTAGCCAGCGCCCCGCCACGCAGCGGATAGTCCTCGCGCGTCCGGCTCCAGTCGTGATCGGCCCCAGGCAACCGAGCCATGAAGTTAAAGCAGAGTAGCCCGAGCCCCGCTTCGCCCATCGCCTCCAACATCGCTCGATAACGCTGAAAATCTTCGTCTCGCCCCGGCCGCCCGAGCTTGACGCGAGAGAGATCGAACGGGTCTCCCTCGAAGCCAAGCAAAGCCAGCCCGCGCTCGGCGAAGCGACGCTTCAACGCCATCGCGACGCCAGGCTCCCAAGGCTCGCCAAGGCCGCTCATCGAAGACGTCGGCTTCGTGACTGCGTAGCGCACGCCCGCCTGCACCGCCAGCGTCCACGAGTCGTCGGGGCAAGGCGGCAAGAGCAACGCGAGCTTCACGACGCGGTCGTTCCGGCCTCGGCCGCGATCCGCTCCGCCGCGGCGCACACGTCTCGGCGAAGCGCCGCGACGTCGATGGACGCCAGGTCGCTCGCCAGCCCCACGACGCTGACCGCCGCCTCGATGCCGGACCGCCCCCGCACCGGCGCCGCGCACCCGCCGATCCCCGGCCGGTACGAGCCCGAGTCCATGCAAGTGCCCTCGGCCCGGCACGCCTCGACCCGATCCCGCACGTCACCCGGCGATTGATTCGCAAACGCCGACGCCGGCCCCGCCTCGATCGCCGCTTCCACCCTCGCGTCGTCCAGCAGGCTCAGCAGCGCGCCCCCCGTCGCGCCCAGCACCACCGCGAACCGAGCCCCCGAGGCGCTTGCGACCACCATCCCGTCCGGCGGCTCGGCCCGCGCCAGCGTCATCGCCTCCCAACCCACGCGCACCGACAGCTTCGCGCTCAGCCCAAGCGACGCCGCGAGCTGATCGAGCGCTGGCCGCGCCGCGGCGCGGAGGTCGTCGTACGGCCGGACCGCCTCGACGTAAGGCAACAGCCCCACCGACAGCGAATAGCCGCCGGACCTCGTGCCGGTCCGCGCCACCCAGCGGTGCTGTTCGAGCGTGTTGAGGATGCGAAAGCAACTCGTCACCGCCACGCCCGCCGCCCGAGCCACCTGCTGGACCGAAGCGGCTGGACCTTCCCGCACCGCCTCCAGCACACGAATCGCCCGCGCCACCGCCGGCACACCCGCAGGCTGCATGTCGTCATTCATTTCTAATTCGGTTGAAATCATTTCTATTATGAAATACTCTACCGCTGACGCATGTCCTCTGCAAGCTCCAGCTCGCTCACGATCCCGTCGCTCGACACGGCACGTCGCGGACAGACCGTGCCCGGTCCCGCCGACGCCGACTGGCTCCTGCCCTCGCCCCTCGCCCGGCGGCTCTACCACGACACGGCGGCCGACCTGCCCATCCTCGACGCCCACACTCACCTCGATGCACGCCGCCTGGCCGACGACGATCCTTTCGAGAACCTCGCCGACCTGTGGATCGCCAGCGACCCCTACAAGCACCGCGCCCTGCGCCTGCTCGGCGTCCCCGAACAGGACATCACCGGCCCGGCCTCCCCCCGGGATCGCTTCAACCGCTGGGCCGCCGCCAGCCCCTTGCTGCTCGGCAACCCCCTGCACCACTGGAACGCGCTCGACCTCCACCGAGCCTTCGGCATCACCACGCCGCTCGCCCCCGACACCGCCGACGCCGTCTGGTCCGCCACCGCCGAAGCGCTCGCTCGACCCACCGGCGCCCCACGCGGCCTCGTGCAGACCGGCCGCCCCACAACGCTCTGCACGTCCGATCGCTTGACCGACAACCTCGAGGCCCACGCACGCCTCGCCCGCCGACCCATCCCCCACGTCGTCGTTCGACCCTCGCTCCGCGCCGACGACCTGCTCGCCCTCGGCACCCCGGCCGGCCAAGCGTTCCTCGATCGTCTCGTCGATGCGTCCGGCCTATCCACCGACTCGTTCGACGAACTGACTTTCACGCTGAGCCAACGCCTCGACGCGTTCGGCGCCCTGGGCGCCACCGTCGCCGACCTCGGCCTCGACCGCCCCGCCAGCCTCAAGCCGCCGGCCCACCCGGATGAACCGGCCGAGCTGTTCGAGCGCTGGCGCCGCGACGCGAGCCCCGACGCGAGGCTCGACGCCCCGGCCCTCGCTCGGCTCCATGGCGGGCTGGTGCGCTGGCTCGCCGCCGAGGTCAGTGCCCGCGGCTGGTCGTTGCTCCTGCACCTCGGCGCCCTGCGCAACACCAGCACGCGACTCGCACGACTCGCCGGCCCCGCCGGTGGCTACGCCACCACCGATCGCCCGCTGCCTATCCACCGCGTCGCCCGCCTGCTCGACGACCTCGAACGCCACGACGCGCTGCCGCGCACCGTGCTCTTCAACCTCAACCCCGCCGACAACCTCGCCCTCGCCACCCTCGCCGGGTCGTTCGCCCGCGACCACGAGCCCGGCCTGGTCTCTCTCGGCCCCGCCTGGTGGTTCAACGACCACCTCGACGGCATCGACCGCCAGCTCGACGCCACCGCCGCCCACGCCCTGCTCGCCGCCTTCCCCGGCATGGTCACCGACGCCCGCTCACTGCTCTCGATCCACCGCCACGAGTACTTCCGCCGCGCCCTGTGCCGATGGCTCGCCCGACGCGCCAACGCCGGCGAGCTCCCCAACGACGCCGACGCCCTCGCCCCGCTCCTGCGGCGCATGCTCGTCGACAACCCCGCTCGACTTCTCGGTCAATCTCAACCTCAAGCCGCCGCCCCACCGTGAACACCACCCACACCACCCGCCAAACCTTCACCGATCGCGTCGCCGTCGTGACCGGCGCCGGCGGCACGCTGTGCTCGCCCATCGCGGCCGACCTCGCCGCGCGTGGCGCCAAGGTCGCCCTGGTCGGCCGATCACGCGAACGCCTCGAGCCCGTCGCCGACGCCATCGCTCAGGCCGGCGGCCACGCGCTGGTCACCCCGGCCGACGTGACCGACCCCGATCAGCTCGCCGCCGCTCGCGACGCCATCGAACGACACCTGGGCCCCTGCTCGCTGCTCGTCAACGGCGCCGGCGGCAACCAAGCCAGCGCGGTCACGCAGCCCACCCGCTTCGACCCCGCCGAGCTCAACGACGACGTCGGCGGATTCTTCAACCTCGACCTCGACGCCTTCGGCGACGTGCTCACCGCCAACACCATGGGCACCGTCCTGCCCTGCCGCGTCTTCGGCCGCGACCTCGTCAAGACAGGCCGCGGCGCGGTCCTGAACTTCACCTCCATGAACGCCTATCGCCCGCTCACGCGCGTCGCCGCCTACGCCATGGCCAAGGCCGCCATCGCCAACTTCACCCAGTGGCTCGCCGTCTACCTCGCCCCAGCCAACGTCCGCGTCAACGCCATCGCGCCAGGCTTCTTCGTCAACGACCGCAGCCGACGCATCCTCTACACCGACACCGGCGACCTCGCGCCCCGCGGCGAGCAGGTCATGGCCCACACGCCCCTCGGCCGGTTCGGCCGGGCCGAAGAACTCCTCGGCTGCGCCCGCTGGCTGCTCGACGACGACCAGTCCGCCTTCGTCACCGGCCAGACGGTCCCCGTCGATGGCGGCTTCCTCGCGTCCGCCGGCGTTTGACCCCATGCTCTCCCGAGACACCCCACGAGCAACCCGGTGAACCAGCCCGACGCCGCCATCCCGACCATCCACCCCTCGATCGATCGACCCGGCCGACCGCACGACCGCTTCGTGCCGCTGCTCGAAGCGCAGGGCTACCGCCCGATCGGTCGGCTGGCCCCCCGCGCGGCTCGCGCGATCGACGACTCGCCGTGGTCGATCGGCTGCGAGACGTGCGATCGCGGCTACGTCGACTTCGATCAGGTCGGGCCACACCTCGGCGAGATCGGCGCCAAGGCCGTGCGCTTGCAGGCCGGCTGGGCGCGTTGCGAGCCGAGGGCCGACGGCGTCTACGACTGGGCTTGGCTGGACAAGATCGTTGACGCGTGCGTCATGCAACGCGTGCGCCCCTGGCTCGAGGTCGGCTACGGCAACCCCGCCTACCCCGACGGCGGCGGCATCGGCCTGGCGATGGGTATCCCCACCGGCGACCGCGCGATCACCGCGTGGGACGCCTGGGTCGCCGCGCTCGTGAAGCGTTACGCCGACCGCGTCGACACCTGGTCCATCTGGAACGAGCCCGACCACGGCCCCGACCTCGACGCCGTCACCTACGCCGATTTCTACGCCCGCACGGCCCGAATCATCCGCGCCGCTCAACCCGGCGCGACGCTCATGGGCCTCTCCCTCGCCGGCGCCAACGCCTACGCCGAGGCCTTCCTGCGTCGACTCGACGAGCGCGGTGAGGCCGACCTGCTCCAGCGGCTCGTCTACCACTTCTACCCCCACAACCCCGATGCGTCGTTCGACCGAGTCGACGGGCTGCGCGACCTGTTGCAGCGCTACGCGCCTCACGCCGAGGTCTATCAAGGCGAAACCGGCGCGCCCTCGCAGACGACCGCGTTCCTGGCGATGCGTCAACACGAATGGTCAGAACGCAAGCAAGCCGTCTGGAACCTCCGCCGGCTGCTCGCCCACCACGCCCGCGGCATCGCGATGAACCTGTTCCAGCTCGCCGACATGCACTACGAGAAGCGCGACGGCGCCCTCCATCAAGGCCACAACACCAAAGGCCAGCTCGCCACCCGGCCCGACCTCACCGTCCTGCATCGCAAGGCATCGTTCGCGATGGCGCAGCACGTCTTCTCGACGATCGACGGCCGATACCCGCTGACGGCGCTGGAGCCGCTGCACGACCGCGATAACAAAACGACCGGCCGCGTCCCGTGGCAGCAATACGCATGGACACCGCACGGCGGCGAACGGCCCGACCTCGTGTCATGGTGGAACGCCAGCGACGCCCCCACGCTCACGACCTACGGCCTGTGGCGTGTCGCCGGACTAGCGCCCGTGCCCTTCGCCAACCCCGTGCTGCTCGACTGGCTGAGCGGCACGGCCTTCGAGCCGCCCCGCACCGGCGCCGCGCTGTGGCGCGAGCTTCCCCTAAGCGACGCCCCGTTCGCGCTCATCGAACGCGAAAGCCTGCCCCTGCAACAAGACTGACACCCGAGAACCGCCATGTCCGACCTGATGAACACACGCCGGCTCGCCGAGGCACGCGAGGCCCCCAACGACTTCGAGCTCGCGTTGCCGATCGCCGAGCTCTGCGCCCGCTACGAGAAGCTCTACACCGGCGCGGTGAACGACGTGCTCCGCGAGCTGTGCCTGCCGCACCAGGCCTTGCCCACCGAGATCGCGCCGCTGCGTGACGACATGGTCGTGTGCGGCGAGGCGTTCACCGTCCGCGCCGTGGCCGACCCGACCATGGCCGGCGAGCTCGAGACGCGCGTCGAGATGCTCGACCGCGTCCGCCCGCACCACGTCTGCGTCTGGAACGCCAACGGCGAACGCGTCGCCAGCCACTGGGGCGGTGTGATGACCCGCGCCTCCATGAAACGCGGCTGCCGCGGCGCCATCATCGACGGCGGCATCCGCGACACCCGCGACATCCTCGATCAGCGGTTCCCCATCTGGTACCGCTACCGCACCTCGACCGGCGCCCTCTCGCACACCAAGATCGACGCATACCAAGTCCCCATCGTTGTTCAGGGCGTCATCATCAAGCCCGACGACATCGTCATGGCCGACCTCGACGGCGCCCTGGTCATCCCCCGCAAGATCGCCGTCGCGGTCCTCGAGCGGGCCGAGCAGATCGAGCGCAACGAGGGCGAGATCAAGGAGTGGGTCAACGCCGGCCTCAGCGCCGCGGAGATCTCCGACCGCGGCGGCTATTTCTGACCAGGCGCCTCGCCCGCCCGGACGCGCCGAGTGCCGTTCGTAGCGATCGCCGACATGGCCTTCGACACGACTCGCGCAGATTCTTCGAGGCGTTCGCACCACGGAGCGATAGACTCGGCCGGATGCAAGACGTCGATGTATTGGTGGTAGGCGGCGGTCCGGCGGGCGTGCCCGCGGCGGTTCAGGCGGCGCGCGCCGGCGCCAGCGTCGCGCTCGTGGAGTTCCACGGCCAGCTCGGCGGGGCCACGACCACCGGGGGGATCTTCTCGGTCTCCCTGTTCGGCGGCTTCGGCCGGCAGGTGATCGCGGGCATCGGCTGGGAACTGGTCGAAGCCTCGCGCGAGCTCGACGGCGCGGCCCGACCGTTCGACCCGACCAAGCGCGGCGCCGGCCCACGCCCGGGGCAGACCTGCTACGTCAACCCGTACCTCTACGCCGCCGTTGCCGAGCAGGCCGTGATCGACGCGGGCGTCGACCTGCGCTACCACGTCGCCCCGTCGGACGCACGATGGATGTCGGACGACGGCACGTTTCACGTTGAATTACAAGGCAAGAACCAACGCGCAACGATCCGATGCCGCGAGCTGATCGACTGCACGGGCGGGGCCGAGGTCGTCGGGATGCTGGGCTTGCCGCGCGTGTTGGGCGACGAGGCCGACGGGCGGTGCCAGCCCGGCACCCTCGCGTTCGAGGTCGGTGGCTTCGACGCCGACGCGGCCGACCCGCGCGAGATCGAGGCCCGCTACCAAGCCGCACTCGACGACGGCACGCTGCTCCCCGGCGACTACTACTTCGCCGACAAGTCCGGCGAAGCCATCGCGCGCACCCTCCGTCGCGGCGCCCTCAACGCCATGCACGTGCCGAACGCCGACGACACCACCAGCGACGCTCAGACCGCCGCCAACATCGCCGGTCGCGCCGCCATGCTCCGCCTCCTGCGATTCGTCCGAGGCCTGACCGGCGGCGAAGGCGCCACCATCCGCTACGCCCGGCAAGACACCGCCATCCGCGAGACCCGTCGCATCGTTGGCGAAACCACCGTGACCGAATCGGACTACCTCAGCGGCCGCGTCTTCCCCGACGCGATCGGCTACTCGATGTGGTTCGTCGATATCCACACGGACGACACCGTCGAGAGGCGTTTCCTCGACGAAGGCGTCAAGCCAACCATCCCCCTCTCCGCGATGGTGCCCCGGGGCTCGCGCCACCTCCTGGCCCCCGGCCGATCGATCAGCGCCGACTACGCGGCGTTGAGCGCTCTGCGCGTGCAGGCGTCGTGCATGGCGATGGGCCAGGCCGCCGGCGCCGCGGCCGCGTTGGGCGTCGCCCTGGGTCGCCCGTCCCGCGATGTCCCCTATCCCCAACTGCGGGCTCTCCTGGAGGACCACGGGGCGATCCTCCCGCCCGTGCCCGAGCCCGCTGCCGTGGGGTGATCCTGCCAGTCGGCCCGGGCCGTCGCGGAACCCATGCTGACGCCAAAAATAGACCACTGGTTCATGCCGCATCGCGCTAGATTCTGTCACTAGCGATCGCTCAGAATTTCGCCTGAGCGCAATAAATTCACTTAAATTACTTTTTTGAAGTATTTTATAATTTAATTAAGACATTTTCACGTACCTAACAAATCACCGACGCAGCCTGCGTGGCGGATAGGGTTGACAGTGCTTGTACCACTGGTACAATTAAGTCCACTGGTATGGATATCGCCACTTCACCCTCTACCGCCCCTCCATCGACGAGCACCCTCCGCGGCCTGCGCGGCGTGCCCGGTCGCCAGCTCGGGCCTCGGCTTGCCGAACTAATCCGCTCGGGCCGGCTCGGCGCGGGCGAGGTCTTCCCGTCCGAGCGACAGCTCTCGTCCGAACTCCAGCTCTCTCGCGGCACCGTCCGCAAGGCCTTGGCCGCCCTCGAGAGCGAGGGCCTGCTGTCCAACGGCGGCCAGGGCCGGATCCGACAGGTCAACGCCCCCCGCTCGGCCACGTCGATCATGTCCCGCACGGTCGTCATCGTCGGCTTCGACCGCATGCCCAACGAACGCCTCGCCAGCGAGACCGGCTGGGAGACCTACGCCCAGTTCACCGCCTCCTCGAAGCTGCAGGCACTCGGCTGGCACTGCCTGACCATCAACCCCGACGAGGCCACGCCCGCGCAGATCGAGATGCTCGGCCAGGACCGACCGGCCGGCGTTCTGTTCTCACGCCCGCTCAAGACCACCGCCACGCGCCAGATGCTCGAACGTTTCGAGTCGCTCGGTCTAACCATCGCGGCCTACGGCGCGCCGGAAGAACAGAGCCTGAGTCACTGCGATCGCGTCTTCCACGATCACGCCGCGGGGGCCGCCGCCCTCACGCGTTGGCTCGTCGACCGGGGCTGTCGCCGCGTCCTGCCCTTCTGGCGATTCCCCGAACGGTTCGACTGGGTTGATCATCGCGAGGCCGGCTATCGCGAGGCCATGGTCGAAGCCGGCTTAACTCCGCTCGAACCGGTGCGCACGCCCGACCTCAGGCTCAAGTGCGACGGCGAACCGTTCGACGACATGGTCCGCCTGCAGATGGGCTTCCTGTACGGCCCGCTGCTCGGCGACGAACCGATCGACGCGTTGATGTGCGCCAATGACCTGCACGCCGTCGAGGCCGCCGAGGCCGTCCGCCGGCTCGGCAAGGAGCCGGGCAAGGACGTGCTGATCGTCGGGTACGACAACACCTGGCAACGCGACGCGCGCAACCCCGATCGCGAAGAGCCGCCCGCGGCCACGATCGATAAGCAGAACGACAAGGTCGGTGTCGCCCTGGCCGACCTGCTCTACGACCGCATCCAGGGCCGATTGCCTCAGGAGCCGCAGCAGCGTGCCGCGGCGTTCTCGCTCATCACGTCGACCGTCTCGGCGACCCCGTCTCTCTAACTCCTAGGAGGATGTCATGATCACTCGTTCTTTAGTCGTCGCCGGCCTGGCCGCCGCGTTTGGCACGTCCGCGTCCGCCGCGACACTCCTGTCCCTGTCGACCGTGCAGGGCTCGGACAACACCGGCTCGGGCGTCACCGACCGCTTCGACCCGGCCGCCGTCACGATCACCACCGCCGCCAACACCAGCGGCCCCAGCGTCGCCGACCTCACCAGCGACGGCACGGACGGCAACGGCATCGAGAACCTCGGCCGATTCTGGAACAACCCCAGCGGTGGCTGGTTCAGCCTCGATGGGACGCCCGGCGCGGCGGGTCACGGCACGACGCCCGCAGACCTCGAGAGCAGCTTCTTCGCCTTCTCGCTCGAGGCCGATCCCGGTTTCTTCCTCGACCTCGACGAGATCACGTTTCGCTCGGCCGTGTTCAGCGCGACAGGGAATCGCGGCTTCGAGCTCTACGCCGAGGTCGACGGCCAGTCCTTTGACGCCGGCGACCTGCTGCTCGACGTGAACGACGAGAACGCGCTTCGCCCCAACGATGAGTTCACGCCTCGCTCGATCAACCTGACCGGCGCCAAGTTCCAGGGCATTTCCTCGGTAACCTTCCGCGTCTTCCCGCTGACCCCCCAGCAGGGCAACTCGATCGAGATCGGCGACATCGTCGTGACCGGCGACGTCGTCCCCGAGCCCGCGTCGCTGGCGCTCGTCGCGCTCGGCTCGGTCTGCCTCCTCTCCCGCCGACGCGGCCAGGCCTGATCCATCAAGCAACCTCCTGTGCCCGCCGCCGGCGAAAGCCGTCGGCGAGGCCTTGTCTCGCATCAAAGGCTCTCCATGACTCAGTCCACGAATAAACAAGCGCACGGCTTCACCCTCATCGAACTGCTGGTGGTGATCTCCATCATTGCACTGCTCATCGCGATCTTGCTCCCGACCCTCACCGCCGCTCGCGAGACCGCGAGGCGGGCCGTCTGTCTCAGCAACCTGCGCCAGCTCACCGTCGGCGCCTACAACTACGCCATCGACAACGAGGGCACGATCCTGTCGGGCTTCTCCGGGCAGCGGCAGTTCAACTACTCCATCTACCACCAGTTCGCCCAGAACAATCAGTGGCACGGCAAGTTCACCCACCAGGGCATCCTGTACCGCGATCAGCGCGTGACGGATCGCCAGGCCTACGCCTGCCCGACCGAGAAAGACGGCCTGATCGGAGACGAAGCAGCCAACCCCTGGCCGCCAGGGCAGCCCAGCAGCTCCACCACTCGGTCAGACTATTCCTCTCGCCCGGATCGCGCTCACTGGAGCGACTCGGCCAACAACCCGTTGCTGACGCTCGAGGACATCGTCGAGCCCAGGCGAGCGCTCTACGCCGACCGAACGACGCACGAGTTTGACATCACCGATCGGCACGGCACCGGGCTCAACGTCGGCTACATGGACGGCTCGGCGAACTGGGCGAGCCTCGACGGCGACATCCAGACCGCCTACGACCTCCAGGTCCCGCCGCCTCAGACCTCCGCGAACAACAACGCGCAGGCCGATGTATGGCGGGCTTTCGACCGAGAATAGGCAACGCGATACGCCCTTTCAGGGAGCGTCTGAGGAAGGCATGCGACGGACTCACGCGACAAGCCAACACGCCTTCACGCTGATCGAATTGCTGGTCGTTCTTTCCATCGTTGCCGTGTTGATCGCGTTGCTGCTGCCCGCCCTGCACTCGGCCCGCGGGACGGCCCGCAACGCCGTGTGCAAGTCCAACACCCGCCAGCAGGCCGTCGCCGTGTTCGCGGCCGACGCCGACGCGGGCCGACCGCCGTACAGCTACGTGCAGGACGGCTCGAACTACGACTACAACGCCTATCCCGAACTGCTGCGAAACCAGTACCTCAAGTCCGGCGAGGATGATTTCGAGGACGCGTCGGGGGCGGCGGTTAACGACCTCACCGTCAGCGGAGGCATGGTGTGCCCGGAGGGGCTGCCCGAGGTCGGGCGTCGGTCGTGGGGCGACGCGGTGCTGGACATGACCAACGGCTCTCAGGAAGTGGGCCGCGTGCAGTTCGATGCCGGCTCAGACAATCGCGCCGCAGACTCGACGCAGGTCGTGGGCGGCCGAGCCTTCTACACGCACTACAACTTCAACGCGGCCTGGGGCTGGCACCTGGTTCACTACAACCTGCTCGGCCGTCTCGCGCTCGAGACGCAATTCACCAGCTATCCCTACGGCATCAGCCTGCCGATCCTCGAGCCAACGCTAGACGCCGACCGTCCCAGCGAGGTGATGCTCGTCGGCGACGCCTCGAACGACTTCGGCCTGCTCAAGCCGGTGTTCCGTCACCCCGGCTCCACCTTCAACGCCGCCCACCTCGACGGTCACGCCTCGACCGTGGGCATCGACGACCTGACCTTCCAACGGATCACCGTGAGCGGCAGCCCGCAGTGGATCGTGAACGGCCCGATGATCTGGAAGACCGCCCCGGCCCCGGGGTTGCCCTGAAAGACGCTCGGCCGCGGCCCCGCGATGTCGAGCGGGTCGAGCTCTATCCTTCAACAAGGACACGAAGTGATGTACGCCCCCTGCCGTTGTCTTCTCGCCGTGCTGATCGCTCTCTGCGGGGTGCTTGCCTCTCCCGTGCTCGCCGAGGTGACGGACCTCGTCCGGCTCCGCATGGGCGAGGGGATCGACGGCGAGCCGACGGCGCTGGTGTGCGAGGCGTCGCAGGCCGAGCTGACCGCTGTGGGTAAGCCCCAGCTGGTCGACGGCGTGGCGAACGAGGCCAGCCAGACGGTGGGCAGCACGCACGCGATCGCGCTCGCGGCCGGCGACGGCTTCAAGCTCGAAGGGCTGCCGGGCAACCCGAAGGACAACGTCGGCGTCGAGCTGTGGGTCAAGCCCGCGGCCCAGGGCGGGTTCCGCAACCTGGTCAACTTCGGCGGCGGTTCAGGCATCGGCGTCGCCCAGCAAAACGAGGGCGTCTGGGGCATGGTCTACGGCAAGGCCAGCGTCGGCTTCCGCGCGATCGCGCCGGACGAATGGGTCCACCTCGCGATCGTCATCGACGGCGGCACGGGCCGGTTCTTCGTCAACGGGGTGGCCGCCGGCGAAGCGCCCAACGCCCAGAGCTGGGGCTACCCCAGGTCGCGCTCGATGACGATCGGCCTGCCCGTGCAGAAGAGCAACAAGCCGTTCGAGGGCGCGATCGACGAGATCCGCGTCTTCACCTTCGAGCCCGGCGCGTTCGATCCCAGCGACCTGCTTTGCTTTCAGCAACCCCAGGCGGCGGCGTTCAACGGGACCGTCGCCGAGATCGTCTTCGACCAGACGCCACGCGAGAGCGGGCTGACCTTCGATCGATCGAACATGAGCTACGCGCCGGCCAACGGCAAGCAGGCCTGGCGGGCGAACCACAGCGAGGTCGGGCGGATGATGTGGATCCGCGACGTCAACCTGACGTTCGACGACCCGGCGTTCCGTGACGGGGCCATGCCGGTGGTCGATGTCGAGGCCGTCGTCCGTCTGGACACCTGGGCCGGCATCACCGCCTACGCCGACACGGAGCGCGGCAGCGCCCGCGGCGCGATGACCTGGGGCGCCAGCCCCAACTGGCGCACCCTCCGCTTCCAGCTCGACGACGCCCACTTCGGCTCGCGCGATCACGGCTCGGGCGACATGGAGCTGCAGAGCGACAGCTACGACCTGCGCATCTTCGGCGCCAACGAGCCCCTTTACGTCCATCGCGTGACCGTCCGCGGCTATGCCCGCACCGGCGACGTCAACTGGGCCCGGCTGATCCGCGCGACGCGCCCCCGCGGCAACGGGCGGCACGCCGACACCGAGCTGCTCATGTTCGCCGCCGACGAGCCGGTCCGCCTCACCATGCCGATCCGCAACCTCGCCCTCGAGCCCACCACCGTCGCCTACACCTTCCGCGTCGTCGATCGAGCGGATCGGGTCGTCGCCGAGAAAATCGGCGACTTCGCGCTCGCCGCCGACCAGTCCAGCAGCCTCGACCTGGCGTTCGACACGGACGGCTGGGAGCTCGGCTCCTACCGGTACGAGTACCGCCTCGATCACCCCAGCCAGGGCCTGCGCCTCGCGAGCATCGACGGCCACCTGGGCGTCTACGAGCCGGGCGACATCCACAAGGCCCACGACGGCGAGTTCCTCTTCGGCCTGCAGCACACCGGCGACCCGCTGCAGCCGCGCAACGCCGCCTGGCTCGACCTGATGGGCGTCGACATCCTTCGCAACGGCCTCCAAACCCACACTCAGGTCGACACCAAGCGATCCGTCACCGACGCGACCTATGCCGAGCTGTTCGATCGCGGGTACCGCGTCATGCCGATGATCGACCCGCCCAAGCCCGGCAGCCCGAGCCAGTACGACGAAGACGGCATGGACCCCGCGAAGCGCGAGCGCGAGCTCGCCAAGAAGGAGAAGTTCCTCGAGGCCTTCGCCCGCGACTACGCCGACTCGATCACTTACTACGAGCTCGGCAACGAACCCGACCTCAAGTTCTTCTACCCGGGCCCCATCGAGGAGTACGCCGACTCGTTCTCGCGTATGCGTGACGCCGTGAAACGAGGCAACCCCGACGCCGTGGTCATGACCGGCGGGCTCTGCTTCCACGGCAAGGACGGCGACCGCCGCGCCCGCGAACTCATCGCCCTGCTCGGGGCCGACGGCGTCGACGCCTGGTCGTACCACTCCCACGGCCCGGGCTACGAGTCGCAGAAGAATGGCTACGAGCGGCAGGTCGCCGCCACCGCCAAGCACGGCGCCGACCACCTGCCCATGATCGACACCGAGACCGGCATGGCCGCGAGCGGCGAGGCCCAGCTCCGCGAGCAGGCCCGCACCGTCGTCGAGAAGTTCGTGTACACGATGAGCAAGCGCTCGCCGATGACCTTCTTCTTCGCGATGCACTTCAAGGAGGGCACCGGCCCGTACACCATGGTCGAGCGCTACCGCGAGCCCCGGCCGGTCGTGCTCGCCTATCGCAACCTCGTGCGTACGCTGCGCGGGGCGCGGTTCGTCGGCGATGTCGAGGGCGTGTCGTCGTCGCTGCGGGTCTACCGCTTCGCCGACCCCGCCACCGGCCGCCAGACGCTCGTCGGCTGGTCGCAGGCCGATCAGCCCTCGCCGCTGCGTGTCGCCGTGAACGCGACCCCGGGCTCCGCCGAGACCATCGACCTGTATGGCAACCGCACGCCCGTCGAGGCCGCCGCGGGGTCGGTCGAGGTCGCCATCGGCCCCGACCCGATCTTCGTGACCTGGCTGGACCCCGACGCGGTCGGCGTCGAACCGGCCGCCAACGAGCTGGCCGTGCTCCCGTCCCTGCTGGAGACGCCGCGGACGATCCGCGTCGCCGGCGGCGCCGTCTCTGCCTTCGACGTTGCCGTCCGACGACCGGGCGCCGGCACGGACGCCGCCACGCTCAGGGCGGGCCTGCTGCTCGATGATGAAGCCGTGGCCGAACGGTCCTGGCCGGTCGTGTTCGACTCGCGCGCGGCGTCGCCGTCCGCGTCGAGCTCGAGGTGCCGTCGACCTATGCGGCGCCCGTGTTTGCCGACGTGTGGCGGGTGCACGCCGGCTACCCGGCCGTGGACGCGCTGGCTGACATCCCCGGCGAGAGCCTCGCGTCGATCGGCAAGCAGATCGGCGGCGTCGACGGCGTGTGGCTGGCGATGGACCCCGCGGTCGAGATCGACGCCCTCGTCGGCGGTCACGCCGAGAAGGCCCCGGCGGTGGCGATGACGCGCGTATGGGCCCCGGCCGACGGCGAGTATCGCGTCGGCGCGGCCGCGGACTGGTGGATGGCGTGGTGGGTCAACGGCGAACCGGTCTACGACACGCTCCGTCGCGGCAACGGCGGCGGGCTGATGGCCACGGCTCACGCCTTCGACGTCCCCCTGCGAGCCGGGTGGAACACGATCGCCGCCCGCGTGCTCAGCGGGCGCGGCGGGTGGAAGTTCACCGCCGCCGCCCCGTCCGACCTGGCCATGATGCTCCGCCCGCAGAGCCCGCCCGACCGCGTCGAGCTCACGCTCCAAGGCGCCGACGGCGCGACCCTCACCAACGCCGTCGTGCCGGTACTGCCGATGCCCATCGCCGCGCCGCTGAACGCCGACGACACGGCGATGCGCCCGCCGCTCGCCGCGCTCACACCCGCTCACGTCGTGAACCTGCACGAAGCCCACCCCGACTCGAAGCGTTGGTACGGCGGACCGAACGATCTGTCGGCGTTGCTCTGGCTGGCGGCGAGCGCCGACGGCCGCGTGGAAGCCACCATCGACGTGATCGACGACCGTTACCTGCCCGAAGCCGACGCCGTGTCGCTGGTCCTCGAAGCCCCCGACGGTCCGATCACGGTCCCGCTGCGACGCGCCGGCCGCGCGTCCAGCGCTGGCGCCACGAGGTTCACCGGCTCGGCGACGCTGCCTCTCGGTCAACGCTGGGCGACCGCCAGGCTCACCCTCGAGGACAACGACGGCGTGGTCGATGGGGTCAAGCAACGCGGGGAACTGGCCACGCCCGTCCTGTTAATCGCTCCGTGACGGCCGAAACGGCGCGATATGACCCGTCACCACCTCGCCGTCGAGCGAATCCGCCGGCGGCCCGCAGACGGCATCGGTAGGATCGTCGCCGCCGCTCGTCGGATTGGTCGAGCGGGACGCCGATCCCGAAGCAAACGATGCCCCAAAGCCATACCACGCCTGCCCGCCGAACACGCCGATCGTTGTCCAACGCGAGTTGGACGCTTCGGCTCGCCAAGCCAGACGACGACACGCCCGCCGCGCTGAACGATCGGCTGCGTGCGGGCATCCCGGCGACGGTGCCGGGCTGCGTGCACACCGACCTGCTGGCCGCGGGCCTGATCGACGACCCTTACCGTTACGGCGTCGAGCCAACGCTGCAGTGGATCGGGCGGTGCGATTGGCGGTATCGCTGTCGGTTCACGTTGGACGCGGCGTGGCTCGACCGCGAGCACCTCGAGCTCTGCTGCGACGGGCTCGACACGGTCGCTTCGTTAACGCTCAATGGCGAGGCGATCGGCGAGTCGGCCAACATGCACCGGCGATATCGCTTCGACCTCATTCAGCGGTTGCGCGAAGGCGAGAACGAGTTGGTGATCACGTTCGCCGCCCCGGTGACCGCCGCCGAACAGGCCGAGGGGAGGTACGGGGCGTTGCCGCACGAGGGGCACGGCAGCAACGCCGCTAAGCCCCCGCACAACATGCTGCGCAAGATGGCCTGCAACTTCGGCTGGGACTGGGGCCCGGTGCTGACTACGGCGGGCGTGTGGCGCGATATCCGGCTGGAGGCGTGGGACGACGCCCGGCTTGGCGACGTGGTCCCACAGGTCACCTCGGCCGACCCCGATCGCGCCGCGATCAATGTCTCCGCCGAGGTCGTCGGCGACGCCTCCGGCACGGTGACGTACCGGCTGGCCGACCCGGACGGCAGGGCGCTCGCGACCGTCGACCGAGACAACGGCGAAGGCGTGACGACCGATCGCCTCGTCGTCGAGAGGCCGGCGCTGTGGTGGCCGATTGGCTACGGCGACCAACCGCTCTACACGCTTGAGACGCTCCTCTGCGACGCGGAGGGAGAGCTGATCGATCGTGTCGTGCAACGCATCGGCCTCCGCACGTTCGATCTCGACACGACGCCCGACGCCACCGCCGGCGACGGCGCCCGCGTTGACGGCCTGCCGACCGGCGAGCGGATGCATCTGAGAGTGAACGGCAAGCCGGTACTCCTCAAGGGCGCCAACTGGATCCCCGACGATTGCTTCCCCGTCCGCGCGCACGAGCCCGCGCGCCTCGATCAACGCATCGAGCAGGCTGTCGCGGCGAACATGAACTGCCTGCGCATCTGGGGCGGCGGGGTGTACGCCGACAAGCACTTCATGGCCCGCTGCGACGAGCTGGGCGTGATCGTTTGGCACGACTTCATGTTCGCCTGCGCCGGCTACCCCGAGGCCGAACCCTACTTCAGTGAGGTCGTTGCCGAGGCGCGGGACAACGTCTCGCGGCTGGCTTCACACGCGAGCCTTGCGACATGGAACGGCGCCAACGAGTCGATCCAAGGGGTCTTCGCGTGGGGCGACGCCTTCCGGGCGCTGCGGCACGGCGATCGGCCATGGGGGCTGGGCTACTGGCTCGACGCGCTGCCCAAGATCGTCGCCGAACTCGCGCCCGCCACGCCTTACTGGGCCAACTCGCCGTACTCGGGCTCGATGGACCGCGACCCCAACGCCAACGAGTACGGCAACCGACACATCTGGGACGTCTGGCACGGCGACGGTCAGTATCGCAACTACCTCGGCCACTACCCCCGGCTGTCGACCGAGTTCGGCTATCACGGCCCGCCGTCGTTTGCGACGCTGGACGCCGTGATCCCCGACACGCCCGAGCAGCGCCGCTGGGACTCGCCGGCGCTGAACTTCCATAACCGCAACGGCGGCCGGGGCAACCAACAGCACACCGACCTGCGAATGGCCGACGACTTCGACCCACCGCACGACGACCTCGACGCCTGGCTCTACCTCGCGCAGGTCATGCAGGCGCGTGCGCTCGACATGGGATGCTCGTGGTTTCGCGCCCAATGGCCTTGGTGCTCGGGCGCGACGTACTGGCAGTTCAACGACTGTTGGCCGGTGTCGAGCTGGTCGGCGATCGACTCGGGCGGGCGTCTCAAGCCGCTCTGGTACGCAACGCGACGGTTCTTTGCACCGCGGCTGGTGACGATCAAGCCGACACGGCCGATCCCCGCGGGCAAGCCGATCGACAAACTGGCGGTCTATCTGCACAACGACACCGACACGCCGTGGACCGGCCCGCTGGCCGTGCGGCGCGTCGATCTGACGGGAGCGACTGTGGACGAGTCGGCCTTCACCGCCGAGGTTGCGCCACGGGCCGTAGAAAGGATCGACGTACCGCCCGATTTTCTCAACCGCCCGACCGATACCGCGCTCGTCGCTTCGATCGACGACGCGCAGACCGGGTGGTGGTGGTTCGCGCCCGACAAACGGCTCGCTTACCCCGTCACCGATCTCGCCGACCTGATCGACGCCTCCCTCGACAAGGCCGACGCCGGCTACACGCTCTCGCTGACAGCCAAGTCGCTCGTCCGCGACCTGTGCGTCTTCCCCGATCGGCTCGATCCCGACGCCACGGCCTCCGACAACTGCCTGACGCTGTTGCCGGGCGAGACCGCCACGCTCGAGATCACGACCGCCGCAGAGATGACGCTCAAACAACTGGCCGCCGCGCCGGTGATGCAGGCCGCCAATGAGTACGGCGAGTCAACGTCAAGTCAGGCCCGCCTGTAGACGCCGAAGACTCGGCCCGCCAAATCGGGCAGGCGCTTGGCGATCCTGAAGGACCAAACTGGGTCCGGGTGGCCGTCAAGGGTCAGTGCGAGGGTGACGAACGACTGGCCATCTCGCTCGCGACGCGACGCTGCATGCCGGACCCCTCGAAGGGCCGGGATTGCGAATCAGATCGAGAGCCAGAACGACAACTGCGGATCGTAAGTGCTGCGTAAGCTGGGGTGTCGCGATGGCTAGCGTGCGAGCTTTACTTTTCGCTGGGCATCGATCGGTCGGTCTTTTATAGTGATCCCGGCTCACAAAGGCCCGATCGTTTAACCGGACCGATTCGATTTCTTGAGCCTTGCTCGGGGTTTACGTTTTGCGGCAATCGATCACGCCAGCACCGACGCCGGGCCCTCGTACCGGGCAAGAAACGCCGGGCACCTTGGGCCCAAAAGACGACTCGGGCCCCCTCTCCGGCGTGCTGGCGGTGCAGTGCAAAGCGGGTGGGGCCGACGCGGGGGTGATCCTGCGCTGCGTCGCGGGCGAGGAGCCGGTCGTCGAGGCGCAGCATCGCGTGAGTCGAGAGGCGAAACGACAGGTCGCCGGAGCCGAGCCCGAGCCGCTGAGCGAGGGCTGGTGGTCGCCGTTGGAGTCGGGGTTGAAGCGGCTGGAGCCCCTGGGCCCGGCGATGGTTCAACGGCTGACGAGCACCAGCGGTCCCCCGCGGTGGGCGGTCGCGCTATGGGCCGGCGGGGACGACGAGCGGGGCAAGCGGGTCGAGGTGTTCGCCCTGTCGGTGCCGGATGAGCGTGAGCTCCGCCACCGGGTGCGGCTGCTGGAGCTGAGCCGGTCGCTGATCGATCTTCGGTCGGCGCAGATCGCGGCGAGCGAGGCGGCCTCCCGCGAGCGGCGAGCGGCGCTGTCGATGGACGTGCTGGACCGCGTGAACGCCGCGGGGTCGTGGCGCGGCGCGGCCTTGGCGTTGTGCAACGAGCTGGCGCGTCGGTTCGACGCCGAGCGGGTCAGCCTGGGCCTGGTCAGCGGCGACTCGGTGCGCCTTCAGGCGGCCAGCGACACGGAAGACGTCAAGCGGCGGATGTCGGTGGCCCGCGACATCGAGGCGGCGATGGAGGAGTGCGTCGATCAGAACGCGGCGGTGCCTTACCCCTGCGACCCGAGCCTGCCTCTGTCGGCGAGGTCGGCGGGCGAGCTGGCCGAGCGTCACGGGGCGCGATGGGTGTTGACCGTTCCGATCCGAGCCCTGACCGACGACCCGGGGCAGGATGTTCACCCGCACGGCGCCGTGACGCTGGAGCGCGAGATCGATCGGGCGTTCGACGACCAAGAGCTCGCGCTGCTGCAGACGTCGCTGAGCGTCGTGACGCCGCGGCTGCTCGACCTGTACGAGCACGACCGCTGGTTTGGGGCGCGATGGGCCAGGCGGTTGCGTCGGGTCGGGGCACAGGCGGTGGGTCCGCGGCACACGTGGGCGAAGCTGACGGCGATCGGCCTGGCGGTCGGCCTCGCGGTGGTGACGATCGGCCGCGGGACCGACTGGGTAGAGGGGACGTTCGCGATCGAGCCGGTGGTGCAGCGCGTGGTGCCCGCGCCAATGGCGGGCTATTTGAGCGAAGTCAACGTCGAGCCGGGCGATCCGGTCGTCGGGGGCGAGACTGTTCTGGGCCGGCTCGACGCGTCGGAGCTGGAGGTGGAGCGGGCCCGGCTCATCGCCAAGCGCTCGGCGGCGATGCGGCGGGCCGACATGGCCTGGCGGGAAGGGGACGCGGCCGAACGGCAGGTCGCCCTGGCCGAGGCGGACGAGGTCAAGGCCGAGCTCGACCTGGTTGACTATCGGCTCGAGCACGCGACGCTGATCGCGCCGATCGACGGCGTCGTGGTGGCGGGCGAGTGGCGCAAAGAACTGGGCCGGCCGGTCGAGCAGGGGATGGTGATGTTCGAGGTCGCGCCGCTAGACCGTTACCGCGCCGTGATGTGGGTGCCCGAGTCGCGCATCTTCGACGTCTGGGAAGGGCAGACGGGCGAGTTGGCGTCGGCTTCCTCGCCGGGGCAACGTCTGGCGTTCGAGGTCGAGCGAGTGCATCCGGTGGCCGAGGTGCAGGAAAACGAGAACGTGTTCCCAGTGAAGCTGCGGCTGATCGGGGTCGTCGGCGAGGCATCGGGCGAGGACGCGACGTTCGAGCCGCCGGCCTGGGTCCGGTCGCGGGTTCAGGGCGTGGCCAAGGCCGACGCGGGCCGCAAGCCGTGGCTGTGGCTGTGGACACGCGACGCGGTGAACTGGGTCCGCATGCAGCTGTGGTGGTGAGGCGGATCGAGACGCGATGGCGGTTGACCGGCCCACTTTCGACGACAACTGGCACCGCGTGGCCGACCTGCGCCCGCGGCTCCGCTCGGTCGTGCAGGTCCACCGCCAGCCCAGCCGAGGCGTGGTCTGGCACGTCTACCGCGACCCCGGGAACAACCGCTACTTCCGCGCCCCGCCGGCGACGCACCACCTGATCACCCTGCTCGACGGCGACCGCCCGATCGCCGAGGCGTGGCGGGCGACGTGCGACCGCTTCGGCGACGAGGCCCCCACCCAGGGCGAGACCATCCAGGCGTTGGGCGCGTTGTACGCCAACAACCTGTTGCGCGGCGAGACCCCGCCCGACGTGCAGACGCTGCTCGAACGCCGGCGTCAGCGCAAGAACCGCGAGACCACGGGCTACCTGAAGAACCTGATGTTCGCGCGCGTGCCGTTGTTCGACCCGGACGCGTGGCTGAACTGGCTGATGCCGTTGACCGCGTGGTGCTTCGGCTGGCCTGGGCTGGTGCTGTGGACGGCGGCGATGGTCGCCGGGCTGTGGGCGGTCGTCGGTCGGGTCGGCGAGCTGGCCGACGCCGGCGGCGGGGTGCTGGCGCCGGATAACCTGATCTTTCTTTACGCGTGCTTCGTGGGCGTCAAGCTGATCCACGAGGCCGGTCACGGCCTGGCGTGCAAGACGTACGCCCGCCGCGAGCGAGGCGGCGGCGAGGTGCGTCAGTGCGGCGTCATGCTGATGGCCTTCATCCCGCTGCCTTACATCGACGCGACCAGCTCGTGGTCGTTCCGCAGCCGCCGCCGACGGATCGCCGTGGCCTCGGCCGGCATGTATGTCGAGCTGTTCGTGGCGGCGATCGCCGCGATGATCTGGGCCCGCACGCCCGAGGGCGTGCTCATCCACCAACTGGCCTACAACGTCATGTTCGTCGCCAGCGTCACCACGCTGCTGTTCAACGCCAACCCCCTGATCCGCTTCGACGGCTATTACATCCTCTCGGACCTGGCCGACCTGCCCAACCTCTATCAGCGTAGCCAGGACTACCTCAAGTACCTCTTCAAGCGCTACGCGTTCGGGGTGCGTCGCCCCGTCAACCCCGCCCGCAGCCTCTACGAGCGCGTGTGGTTCGTCGTGTACGGCGTCGCGTCGCTGATCTACAAGATCGTCCTGTTCAGCGGCATCATCCTCTTCGTCGCGGATCGGCTGTTCTTCATCGGCGCGGCCTTCGCGATCTGGGGCGTGATCACCTACTTCCTGTTGCCGATCGGCAAGCTGGCACACTATCTCGCGTCGCACGCCGAGCTGGCCCGCTGCCGGACGCGGGCCGTGCTGGCGACGCTCGGGATGACGGCCGCGGTGCTGGTGCCGAGCGGGCTGATCCCCTGGAGCCATCACGGCCGAGCCGCCGGCGTCGTCGAAGCCCGCTACCACACGACGATCTCCCTTGGCGAGCCCGGGTTTATCGAGATCGCCGCGCCGTCGGGGCCGATCGGCCAGACCGACGGCAGACCGCTGATCGTGGCCGAGCACCGCGAGCTGATCGCCGAGCGCGACGGCCTCTTCGCCTCGCTGCGTCGCCTGGAGGTGCAGCGTCGCCAGGCGATGGACGAAGACATCGCCTCGGCCCAGGCGGTCGACGCGGAGATCACCGGCAAGCGTCGTCACCTCGCCCGGCTCGACCGCCGCCTGGACGAACTCAGCATCGAGCCGCCCGCGATCGACGGCATCTGGCTCGTCCGGGACGCGGACCGGCTGCCCGGCGCGTGGGTGACCCGGGGCGACGAGCTCGGCGTCGTCGCCTCGATCGACGACCTCATCGTGCGCGTCGTGGCCGACCAGTACCTCGGCCCGCGCCTGGCGTTCGAGGTCACCGACCACGCCGACGTCCAGTTGCGCGTGCCACGTCGTCCCGACCTGACGTTCACCGGCACGATCGAGCGCGTCCTGCCCGCCGGGCACAACGAGCTGCCGTCCCAGGCGCTGTCGCAGGCCGCCGGCGGCGCGGTGGCGATCGACCAATCCGCCGCCGCCCAACAGCAGGCCGACGCCGCCACCTCCGCCGAACCGATGTTCGAAGTCCGCGTCGCGATCGACCCCGACCAACCGCACGAACAACGCCTCCGCCCCGGCCAGACGATCGAGGCGAGGTTCACCCTGCAACGCCGATCCCTGATCGCGCAAGGTTATCTGGCGTTGCGTCAGCTGCTCCAACGCCGGTTCCAGATATGAGCCTCACGACCGACACGACGCAGGCGCTGGGCTTTCGTTTCGAGCCCCCGGCCTCTTCGGTCACGCCCGAGCTCCGCGTCCCGACGCTGCTCAAGCAGCCCCCGCAGCTCATCAAGGGCAAACGCCCGCCCAAGGGGCTCGACGCGGTCGCCGAGTGGTGCGCCGCCCAAACCCAGCGTTTCGTCCCGCGTGCCCGCCGTGCGTTGCGGCTCGCCGACCGGGTGATCGACCTTCGAGCCCAGGAGGCCGACCGCAGCGACGCGGAGCTCCGCGACCGCCTGACCGATGCGCGTCGTCGGTTCGCCCGAGGTCGGGTCGAGCCCAATGCGTTGGCGGCCGCCATGGCGACCCTCCGCGAGGCCGCGCGGCGCACCGTTGGCATGGAGCCGTATCGCGTTCAGGTCGCCGCCGCGCTGGCGATGTACGACGGCGCCCTGACCGAGCTCGCCACCGGCGAAGGCAAGACGCTCTCGGCAGGCCTGCTGGCCCCGCTGATCGCGTGGCGCGGCCGCGGCTGCCACGTCATCACGGTCAACGACTACCTCGCCGGCCGCGACGCCGAGTCGATGCGCCCGCTCTACGACTTCTGCGGCCTGAGCGTCGCCGCCATCGCCGAGGAAGACCCGCCCGAGGCGCACCGCGACGCGTACTACGCCGACATCACCTACGCGACGCAGAAGACCATGGCCGCCGACCTGCTGCGCGACCGGCTGGCCAAGGGCCGCGCCGAGCCGATGCTCCGCCCGCTCCACGCCGCGCTCATCGACGAGGCCGACTCGATCATGATCGACGAGGCCATCACCCCGCTGATCATCGCCGGCCAGTCGACCAACGACGATCAGGCCGAGGCCTACTTCACCGCGGCCCGCCTGGCCGAGTCGATCCCGTCCGACGGGTTCACCATCGACGCGTCGCACCGCGAGCTGCGCCTCAACCGGACCGGCCGCGAGCAGCTCGATCGACTGCGGGCCGATCTCTCGGGGTTGTGGACCGGCAGACGCCGGGCCGAGGAGTTCGTCTCGCAGGCGCTGACCGCCCGCCACCTCTACCTCTGCGATAAGCACTACATCGTCGACGACGGCAAGGTCGTCATCGTCGACGAGTCCACCGGCCGACTCATGCCCGACCGCACCTGGCAGCACGGCCTGCATCAGGCCGTCGAGGCCAAGGAAGGCCTCGAGCTGACGCCACCCAACGTCACGCTCGCCAAGATCAGCTTCCAGCGCTTCTTCCGCCTCTACCCTCGGCTCTGCGGCATGACCGGCACGGCCGCCGAAGCGTCGATCGAGTTTTGGCGCACCTATCGCACTCCGGTCGTGCGTATCCCCCGCCACCGCGAGCTGCGTCGCACCGACCGCGCCGACACCGTCTACCCGGCACGCTCCGAGAAACTCATCGCCCTGGCGGACCTGATCCAGGACGCCCATCGCCAGGGCCGCCCCGTGCTCGTCGGCACGCGCAGCGTCAAGTCCAGCGAGGCCGTGAGCGACGCGTTGAACGAGCGCGACATCCAACATCGCGTGCTCAACGCCGTGCGTCACGCCGAGGAGGCCGAGATCGTGGCCATCGCCGGCCAACGCCGCGCGGTGACCATCGCAACCAACATGGCCGGCCGCGGGACCGACATCAAGCTCGCGCCCGGCGTCCGCGAACTCGGCGGCCTGCTCGTCATCGCCGCCGAACGCAACGAGCTGCGCCGCGTCGATCGCCAGCTCTACGGCCGGTCCGGGCGGCAAGGCGACGTCGGCGAGGCGATCACCTTCTCCAGCCTCGACGACGAGTGCTTCGCACGCTTCGCCAAGCCCGTCGCCTGGGTCCTCGCCCGGCTCCCGGGACGATCGCCAGGCGACGGCCGCTGCTCGACCGCTCGGGCCTGGCTCGCCCGCCTTGGACTGGCCTTCGCCCAGCTCCGCGCCCAGCGACGCAGCGCCGCTCAACGCCGACGCCTGCTGCTGCACGACTACGAGCTCGATCAGCGACTGGGGTTCACAGACATTCAGTGACGCGCGGCGCTCGCCGCATCGCCCGGCGCGTCGTCCAGCGTCAGCGTGACCACAAACCCCGAGGGCAACCGCTGGTCGGCGTTGTCGATGCGCATCACCACCAGATACGTCCGGCTGCCCGGGTCGATGCGGGGCACCACCCGGTCCACGACCGCCGACAGCGCCCGATCGACCGGCGCCCCGGCGTTCAGCGTCACCTCGTCGCCCACGGCAAGCCGGCCGTAGGTCGTGTCGGGCAGATCGAACGAGGCCTCCAGCGGATCGAGCGCGATCAGCTCAATCATCGGGTCGTCCTGCGTCAGACTCGCCCCCGCCTGAGTCGACAGCTCGCCGACCACGCCGCGGAACGGCGCCTCGACGGTGTACTTCTCCAGCCGGCTACTCTCCAGGTCCAGCCGCAGCCGCGACTGCTCCTGTTGGCGTTGAGCCGCCTCGACCTCCACCGAGGTCTGATCGCGCGCGACCCGCGCCGCCAGCACCTCCAGCTCGTTGGCCGCGTCCGCCTCATAGGCCCGCTGCAATCGGCGATACCGGATCTCGGCGTCCTCCAGCCGGAGCTCGGCGATCTTGACCGGGCTCGGGTCCTCGGCCAGGTGAGTCGCCAGCGACACGATCACCCGCTGCACCTCCGAGTCCATCCGCGCGAGCACCTGCCCCGCCTCCACCACGTCCGCTTGCTTGACCAGCAGCTCGTCCACCGCCTCATCCACGGGGGCCTTGAGGGTGACGACCTTGCTCGGGCGGACGATGCCCTCGTAGGTCACGTCATCACCCATGCTGTCCGCGCCCGCGAGCAACAACGGCAGGCACATCAGCAAGCCACGAGAGACCAAACGAAGGGGTGCGGATTGATTCACGAAGGCCTTGCCCCGTCGGATGCGAGTCGCCGGCGGAAGCGGTTTCCGCCGTGGTTCGACGTGGAGTCTATCGCCCGCACCGCCGACGGGAATCACCCGCGACCCAATCGACCCTCGATCATTCCACGGAGGCCGCTGACGCCGAACAGAGCAGCGCTGGCGGGCGTGCGATCAAGCGGGCGTGCCTCTCACTGCACGCGGAGCGGCAGCGTGCTCCCCGAACCGCCGCCGCGACCGTCGGTGGCGTACACCAGCACGAGGTACGCGCCGGGCTCGCTCGGCGCGACCAAGTCGATCCGTCCCCGCTCGCCCAGCGTCAGGGGCGTCGCGATCTCCAGTCGCCGACCCACGGACGAGACGACCCAGGCGTTCAGCGTCACCGATTCCCCGTCGCCGTCCGTTGCGCTCGCCAACACCGTGAACGGCTGCGCCGGCGACACGCTCGCGTGCCCGTCGCCATCGGCAAAGCTCAGCCGCCTCAGCACGGGCGATCGGTTCTCGAGCGGACGCCTGCCCAGGAAGTGACGCCCCATCGCCTCGGCCTGCGGCGTCACTAGTCGCTCAGCGGCCTTGTCCTCGCCCGTCGGGTCCATCGACAGCAACAGGCTGAAATAGGTCGGCCGATTCACCACGAAGTGCCCCCAGACAAAGATCGTCGAGCCCAGGCAGCCGGGCGCCCGATCGATCGCCCGGTACGCACGGCGGACTTGCTCGACCTTCTCGCCCGGCAGGCTGTCGACCGCCTGGCCCCAAGAAGTCTTCTCGAAGTTCCACGGGCCTCGCGCGTTGAACTCCGAGTAGTAGTACGGCCGACCCCAGTGCTCCTCCATGTTGCGGATGCCGTTCTCGATGGCGCCCGCGCTGTAGCTCTGCACGCCGAGGACATCGATATCCGGCGCGTATCGCTTGATCTTGGCGATCTTCTCTGGCTTGGCGTTGATCATCGTCAGGCTCGAGATCGCGTTGGGGTACAGCTCGTGCAGCGCCTCGCTCATCCGGTTCACCACCCGCAGGTACTCCGGGTCCAGGCCGACCTCGTTGCCCAGGCCCCACATGAGCACGGCCGGGTGATCGCCCAGCGCCTCCACCTTCTCGCGGAACTTGGCCACCAACTGATCCCCCCGCTCGCGGTAGTCGACGTGGTACTTACCGTCGCGCGTGCCCTGCCTGCCGTGCTCGGGCATCCACTCGCTGAGCACCACCCTCATCCCCAGCGCGTGAGCACGATCAAGCAGGCCGAGCGTTTGGTTGTCTTTCAGCGAGATCGTGTACCCACGGACGGTGTTGACGCCGAACCGGCTGGCCAGCTCGAGCCGGTCCGTGCCGCATACACCGTTGATCTTGAAGTCCTCGAAGACCGCGAATCGGCTCGCCTGCTCGGGCGACAGGCCGCGCGTCGCGCTGCGGAGGTCCAGGGCGGTCGCCGCGCCGCCGCACCAACCGATCGACATCAAGATCAGCACCGCGTGGCAGGCAACAGACATCCATCTCAATGGGCGTTCCTGAATTGTCTCTGAGTCAGTCATCAATCAAGCCCTTCATCAGCTTCACGATCGGTCAAGACCCGCCGCGTCCACGGCGTGCGCCAAACCCAGCCACCACCACGAGAGCGAACACGCCCACGCCGGGCTCCGGGACCACTCGAATGGCTCCCGTCCCGGAGAACAGCGCCGGGTGCGAGCCTGCGTCGTACACCCCGTTCGTCTGACGGACGCCGTCAATCAACAGCCCGCCGACGATCTCGATCCCCGCGTAGTCCAGTTGCAACAAGGGCGACCCGCCGCCGGTCACGAGGTCGATCATCGCGTCGTCGTCGATAAAATCGACGCTTGACGGGCCCAACGCCTCCGAGACTGTCAGCGCGATCAACTCACGCAGGACCACGAGGCCGTCGGCCCGCACCTCCAGGTCGGCCGACCCCAGCCCGTCCTCGTGCACGACCGTCAGCCCGCCTTCGGTCACGACAAACGCGCCGGTCAGGTCGCTGGCCGCGAGCAGTTCCAGGGTGCTCTGCCCCGTCTTGAACAGCGACCGCCCTGGCCGGTACCACTCGGAGACCCCGCCGGTCAGCACGAACCGCTCGTCGCCGTCGCCGCTGACGTGCAGGTCGTCATAGAGCAGCAGCTGCAGCGCGAGATCAAAGGTGTAATCGAAGCCGCTGACGGACGCGTCGAGCACCAGACGGGCAACGCCGCCCGAGCGATCGTTGGCCAACAGGACCGGCAGGCCGTCGATCGTCGCTCGGCCGTGGCGTGCGGTCTCGCCTGCGCCGCGGTTGGCCAGTCGGATCGTGTTGGCCATGAACTCGAAACCGCCGACCCGCGTGAGATCGTTGGTCGCGGTGTAGTCGCCGTTGCGGTTTCGGAAGATCAGTTCGGCGTTCGCGTAGCCGTCGTTGCGAGTCATCGTGGCCGTGTCGCCGTCGCCGGACCAGGCATCCTCTTCGGACCACGCGGCGGCCGAGAACGCGCCCTCACGAAACCGGAAGGTGTCGAACTGATTGACGTCCGCCGCGGCGTTGTCGTGCCGGGCCTTGTCCATCTGAACTTCGTACTCGGTGAGGCGTCGCTTGAGGTCGTCGAGCACCTCGGGCTGTTGATCCGCGAGGTCCGTCCGCTCGCCGGGATCGTTGGCCAGGTTGTACAGCCGGACGTCGGGCTGCCCGTTGTCGCCGCCGACGGAGAACAGCTTGTAGTCCCCGACACGCACGGCGGTCTGATCCCCCGCGGCGCGCCGCAGGAACAATGCATCCCGCGCCTCGGCCTGCCCGTCGATCCGGCTGACCAGGTCGTGGCCGTCGATCCGCTCCTCAAGCGGAACGACCGCGTTATCGGCAAGGGTGCCGCCACCGGCGGCCACGATCGTGGGCAGCACATCCACGGCGTGGACCAAGTCGTCCGACACCGTGCCGCGCCGATCGGCGGCGATGCCCGCGCCGGCAACGACGATCGGCACGCGGATCCCGCCCTCGTACTGCGTGCCCTTGCCGCGTTGCAGGACGCCGTTGTGGCTCGCGTTCGGCGTGCCGTCGCAGCAGTCGCCGCCGTTGTCATTGATGAAGACGATCAGCGTGTCCTCGGCGATGCCATCGTCCGTCCCGGGGTCACCGTCCGGGTCGTTCAGAGCGTCGAGGATCTTGCCGACGTTGCGATCCATGGCGTGCTGCATTGCCGCGTAGATCCGGCGGTTACCGCTGAACGCCGGGTCGTTCAGCGCATCGATCGCGGCGAGGTCGTCAGCCGTCGCCTGCAACGGCGTGTGCGGGGCGGTGAACGAGGTATAGAGAAAGAACGGCTTGTGGTCGCTCGCCTTGTCGCGGATGTAGTCGACCGACTGATCGCCAAAGACATCGGTGACATACTGCCCGTTGAGGTCGGACTCGATGACGCGATCGCTGGTGACGCCGCCCTGCCCATCCGAGAGGGTTTCGATGAGCCGGCCGCTGCCGGTCTGGCCGCCGACGATGTACTGTCGAGAACCCGCCAGCAGGCCGCGGAACTCCTCGACGCCCTGCGACTGAGGGCGGTTGCCAAGGACGCCGTCGCCGTCGGCGTGACCGCCGATGTGCCACTTGCCCACGGCGCCGGTGGCGTAGCCGATCGACTGCATACGCTCCCACATCGTGACCGATTCGGTGGCCAGGCCGTGCACGATGTCGACGGTATCGACCGCTTCGAGGGTGGTCGGGGCGTTCCGCTCGTAACCGATCCGCCCGCCGTATTGGCCGGTCGCCAGCGCCGCACGCGACGGCGAGCACACCGCGGCCGTGTAGCCGTTGGTGAAGACGACGCCGCTGCCGGCGAGCGCGTCGAGGTGCGGCGTCGGGACCGCGCCTCGGCTGAACGGGTTGGCGTCCGCCGTCGCCGATCGCATGAACCCGTAGTCAGCCCAGCCCGCGTCGTCAGAGACGATCACGACGACGTTCGGCTGCGCCGACTCGGCCCAGGCCGACCCACCCTGCCCGGGATTCAACAGCACACTCAAGACCGAGATTGCGGCGAGCAAGCGAGCAAGCAACACATCACCTCACAGATCATTGACCCGAAGCCACAAAGATTCACGAACAGAGCGATCGTCTGCGGCACGCGCAGCACGCCTCGGGCACAACGCTGTGCCGGCCAGGCCGTCGTGGGCAGGCCTCCCGAGGGCGTGCGATCTCGCCCCATGAGGCGATCAGGTAGACCGCTTCCGCATCGCGATCACCCCCAGACCCACCGTCAACAATGAGAGAGAACCGGGCTCCGGGATCACGATGTTGGCGTCGAAGGTGCTCACGATGGTCTCTTCCGAGAGCGTCTCGTTGTAGTAATTGAACACGGCGATGGCACCGTCGAAGTCTGTCAGGTCGCCGAGGTCGTAGGTGGTCGCGGCGCTCGCGACGTTGGAGGCGTTGACGCTCGCGTTGCCGAGCTGGGCCTCGTTGCCGCCCACCCACCCGGTCGTGGTGCCCGGCAGCGCGACGGTGCCGATCGCGACGCCGTCGAGGTAGAGCGTCGTTGTCAGGCTGTTTCGATTCCACAGAGCCACCGCGTGGTGCCAGCCGGTGTCGATCGAGGCCTGGATGGACAGCGTGGGGTCCGCGTTGCCCCCAACGTTCGTCGCCCAGACCAGCGTGTTGTCGACCACCGATAGGCTGACCCCGGCGGCGCTACCACCGATCTCGAAGATGATGTGCGTGCCGCTGAGATCGTCGAGCCGGAAGAAGGTCTCGAACGTATTCTCGGCGTTGTTGGCCCGTCCGCCGCCGGCCTGGCCAAAGAACGACCAGTTGCCCCCGCGCGCCGAGCCGGTGGTAACGAAGTCGTAGGCCGCGGTAATGCCCGGTGCCGTGGGTTCAGAGATACTCGTGGCGGTCTGGCTGGTCTGGAAGCCAAAGTTCTGAGCGGCGCTCGTGTTAGCGGTGCTCGTGTTGGCCCACTCCGCGTCACCCGCGAGATCGTTCGACGCGTCGAACTCACGAAGCAGCACGGCGTTAGCCGAACTAGCGAGTACCGCAAGACCAAGTGTTGCGATCGAGAGTTTCATCATTACCTCCATTTTCCATTGATTCACGAAAGAGAGTCTGAGTTCTTTGCTTAATTAAAACGTTTGAATCATTTGACCTGTGTCTTTAAGCTATCTCTATTGTTAGTCCATTGCAAGTTTTTATGTCAATCCCAGGATGCTCAAAATATACTTTGAGAGTCTGGTTATTTCGACCAATCTTCACTTCACCACGACCAAGTCGCGGCTGTTTGTGGGTGTCCGCTGTCGTTCGGACCACGGCGTCACATGCGCGGCGCATTCTTCGACTGCCAATCGGCGAGTCCTTGCTTGAGTCGTTCGGCAACGTCAGGATATTGATCGATGACGTTGTTCTTCTCGCCGAGGTCTTTGTTGAGGTCGTATAGCTCGTATGTCGTTGGCTGATCGGGCTTGTTGCGCTGATGGAGCTTCCATGCACCCGAACGGGCGGCGGCGTGATTTCTTTGCCAGAACAGCATCTCGTGCGGCGGGCCGATCTTACTGCCTAGCAAATACGGCATCAGATCGACGCCGTCCACGGCGTGGCTCGATCCCGCGGGTGCCCCCTCCGCTAGGCCCAGGAACGTCGCGAACAGATCGAAAGACATAACCGGTTCGGAGTAAGTCTTACCCTCTGGCAGCGTTCCTGGCCAGCTCATCACCATCGGAACCCTAATCCCACCCTCCCACTCTTCACCCTTCCATCCGCGGAGCGGCCAGTTGTTCGCCGAGATGTACCTGCCACCGCCGTTGTCATTGGTAAACACAACCAGCGTGTTCTCGCGAAGCCCCGACGCCGCCAGCCAGTCCATCAACTCGCCGGTGCTGCGATCCAAGGCGGCCGTCATCCCACCCAACAGACGTCGCTGCTCTTTATCCACTCCCTTGTAAGGCTCAAGGTCTTCATCCAAGGCCTCCATCGGTCCGTGCACGGCGTTGTGTGACAAGAACAGGAAGAATGGCTTTCCTTCTTCCTGCGTGGAGTCCATGAAGTCAATGGCTTTCTGAGTGAACAGGTCCGTCGTGTAGAAGTCCATCGAGGACTCGTCGAGTTGATCCCGGTTCTCCATCATGATAAAGCCAGGGTTACTTGCTTTTTCTTGGTCTTTGTTGATGTTTCCCCAAGGAAAGTAACTGCGGTGACCTTTTAAGAATCCGTAGAAGTAATCAAATCCACGTTCGTTGGGGTGCTCGTTGCTGGCTTCCCCGAGGTGCCACTTCCCAATGACCCCGGTCCGGTACCCCTGAGCTTGGAGGGCGTCGCCGAAGGTTTGCTGGTCGAGCGGCAATCCCTGTCCGGGCTTTGGATTCATGAAGTAGCCGAAACGCTGTTGGTACCGGCCCGTCACGAGTCCGGCTCGGGAGGGCCCGCAGACCGAGGCCGTCATGTACGCATCGGTGAACACAACGCCCTCTCGTGCGAGGCGATCCAGGTTAGGTGTCAGAAACTTCTTGGAGCCCTGAAACCCGAAGTCTCGGAACCCGGCGTCGTCGGCATAGATCAGCAGAATGTTGGGCCGGGTCTGCTGGCCCAAGGCGGGCGAGGGATACGTCCCTACCCACGCCAGGCTGACCAGCAACCCTAACCAGGCGAGCGTCGGTTTCATCGTCGGGGTTCCGTGCTTGGTCGAGCGGGTCAATCCTCGCCTCCGCGTAGCAGCGCCGAGCTGACGTTGCGGACGATCTGGTGCGTGTTGTACGACCCCGCCGGGGTCAGGCCGGTCGTGTCCTGCCCGGTCGGTATCGCGCCGCTGAAGATGTTGTCGGTACCGACGGTGGAGGAGTCGCTGTAGCGCAGGTTGTTATCGATCACGGAGTTATTCACCTGCTTGACGTGAAGGTCGTTGTAGGCGATGCCGCCGGTCCACTTGCCGGGCTCGCCGGCCGACCAGATGCTCTGATGGGTCTCGGGTGTGGCGGGTGAGGAGTTGAACCCGTTGGTGTTTCGAACCAGTCGGTCGCTGATCATGACGGATTGGGGGTTGGCGTTGGCCTGCCACTCGAAGAAACGACCGGTCATCACGGGGCGGGTTCCATCGAAGTTGTTGGCCAGTCGTGGCAGCGCGTACGAATGGACGGTGTCCTCCTGGCCGTAGGTCGAGGCGGGGTCCCAGGGCTGCAGGGCTTCGCTGTACTCGCCCGGGCTGATGAGATAGTCGGCGGGGTAGAGATCGTTCTGGACGCCGATGACAAAGCGAGCGATCGGATAGGCACCGGCGAGGCGGAACATGTTGGTCATGGTGTCAATGTCACCCTGCGCCGTGAAGGCGTCGCGAGCCTCCGAGGCGTATTGATTGATGCCGGGGAGCCACTCGTTGTTGCTTTGCGAATAGATGAAGAAGCCCTGGCCGATGCCGCGGATCTGCGTGTTGTTCTGCAGTTGGCGTGCTGTGTCGCGGGCGGCCTGGAGCGCGGGCAGCAGGATCGCGATGAGCAGCGCGATGATGGAGATGACAACGAGCAGTTCGATCAACGTGAAGGCGTGACGTGATTTCATGATTCAGATCCTTGCGTTAGGTGATACACGTTTCGGCGGGAAGATGGAACGGGGCCGGCAGGCTTTTCAATGTTTCATGGCGTTGCTTGACAGACGCGACGCGGCGGCGATCAGGACGGCCGGTGACCGACGTCGACGCTGAACGGCTTGTGTTGGCACGAAGGCTTTCCGGTGACGGTTGAGACTCCCTTGTTCAAACGCTTGAATTTGCTTGCGTGTGTGTTGGTCAACGACGATGTTCATGGCGTCACTCGCGATCGGTGGCGCCAGCGCCGGCGGGCCGGCCGGCGAAGCGCTGGATGTTGCAGAGACAGGGGTCGGTCGAGCCGCGAACGATCAGGCTTGTCGAGACGACCTCGCACTTGTCCTCGACAGTCGGGTCCTTGAGCTTGCGCACGATCAGGTCGACCAACCGTCGGGCCACGTCCTCGGCCGGCTCGCCGACGACGGTGATGCCAGGGCCCAGCCACTTGGCCATAGGCAGGTCGTCGAACGTGGCGATCGCGAGGTCGACGCCGACTCGGCGGCCGACCGCGTCGATACCGCGCAGGACCGCGGGCACGGCGTCCATGTTGTGCACGACGAGCGCCTCGATCTCCGGGTGGGCTTCGAGCAGGTCGATCGTGACTCTGAACCAATCGACCGAGTCGGCCTCTTCGTGGTCGGCGCCGCGGAAACGCTCGAAGGGCAGGCTTAGGCCGTGCTCGCTCGACAGGCGGAGCAGTCGATCGGTGACCGGCGGGCGACGCGGGGGCTTTCGACCGCGCCTGGGCTTGCTGGTGGGCACGTGGCCACGAACGAGGATGGCGCCGAGTTCGTGATAGCCCATCTCGGCGAGGTGGGCCATGAGCTGGTCCACGCCGGACTCGTAGTCGACCACAACGCGGTCGCAGCCGTCGACGTGGATAGCGCGGTCGGCCTCTCGGAAGACCAGCGGGCGGTGTTGGACGAACTTGCCGTAGGTCTTGCGTGACGCGGGCTCGGCGATCATGGCGCCCTGGAGGTCGATCGCGGCGTCGACGGCCCGCATGTCGATCCACTCAAGCCAGTCACGCTTCTTAGGGCCGTACTCCTCGGTGGGGATCTCGAACGGGATGGCGGTGAGGCCGCGGCGCATGAGTTCGGCCTGGAGGAGCGAGGCGTACTCGCCGAAGAACGGGTTGGCCAGGCCGTTCAAGATGAGGGCAACATTGCGGGTCTTGCCGGTGACAAGAGACTGGGCCGCGCGTTGGGGGCGATAGCCGAGGCGGTCGGCCGCCCGGAGGATGGCGTCGCGTGTCTCTTTGGAGAAGCGATGGCCCTGCTTGCCGTTGAGGATCAGCGACGCGGTGGAGACCGAGGTGCCGGCGGCGACCGAGATGTCCTTGAGCGTGGAGACCATGTCAGAGCCGAGGAAGCGGGCGGGAGCGACCGATCAACAGGAGGAGTGTATCAGAGGCCAAATAAAAATTCAATCGTTTGAATCGCGTCTTTAGTTGTTTTTCTTCTTCGGTTGCCAGCTGTTGAGCGGGGGCGAGATCGGCGGGATCAGGCCCTCCAGCCAGTCGTTGAGGGCGGGTTCGAGCGCGGCGATGTCGGCCGAGGCCGCGTCGGCCTGGTTGGTGGACTCGCCCACGTCTTCGGCCAGGCGGAAGAACTCCCGGCCCTTCTTGCCGGCGATGTACTTGTCGTCGCCGCGGCGGGTGGCCACCCATCCGCCGTCGTAGGACCGCCAGAACAACTGCCGGTGCGGCGGGCCCTCGATGTCGCCCGCGAGGTACGGCGTGAGATCGACGCCGTCCAGCGGACGCTGCGACGAGACCGTAGCGCCGCTCTGGCCGACGATCGTGCCGGCGATGTCGAGCGCGATGATCGGGTGGTCGTAGTCCATCCCGGCGGGGAAGACGCCTGTCCAGCGGGCGGCGAAGGGGACGCGGAGGCCGCCCTCGTAGTAGCTACCCTTCTGACCGCGGAGCGGTCCGTTGTAGGAGGCGTTGTTGTGCGCCCCGCCATTGTCCGAGAGAAAGAACACGATGGTGTCTTCGTCCAGGCCGTGCTCGTCGAGCTTGTCGAGCAGGCGGCCGACGCCGTCGTCCACGGCCGCGATCATGGCGGCGTAGGTGCGGCGGCGCTCGTTTTCGATGTGCGGGAAGCGGGCGAGGTAGGGCTCGGTCGCCTGCATGGGCGTGTGCGGGGCGTTGTAGGCGAGGTAGAGGAAGAACGGCTCGTTGCGTTTGCGTTCGACGAAGTCGACGGCCTTGTCGCTGAGCTCGTCGGTGAGGTAGCGGGTCGTCGCGACGCGTTGACCGTTGTGGAGCAGCTTGGTGCGGTACCAGCCCCACTGGGTTTCGACGTCCTCAAGGCTCTCGAGGGTGAGCTTCTCGGGGAAGTAATCGTGCCCGCCTGAGAGGAAGCCGTAGAACTCGTCGAAGCCGCGGACACGCGGCCGCAGGTCGGGGTAGGTGCCCAGGTGCCACTTGCCGACGGCCATGGTGGCGTAGCCCATGGGCTTGAGGAGTTCGGCGATGTTCTGCTCTGAGCGAGGAACGCCGTTGTTGGGGACCGACGGGTCGATGGTGGGGTTGCGCGAGCCGCCGAACCGGTCCTGGTATCGGCCGGTGATCAGGCCGGCCCGGCTGGGTCCGCAGACCGAATACGAAACGTAGCCGTTGGGGAATCGGACGCCCTCGTTGGCGATGCGGTCGATGTGGGGCGTCGGGATGTCCTTGCAGCCGTTGAAGCCGACATCGGCGTAGCCCTGATCGTCGGTGAGGATGATGATGAGGTTAGGCGGGCGATCGCGGGCGGGCTGGGCGGCGGCGTGCGGGGTGAGGATCAGGGCTGCCGCCATCAAGAGCAGCGAGGTGACCGAGGCGTAGAGGGCGATGGATTTCATGCGGGGTTACTCGTGGCTCGCGACGCCGGCGGAAGAGACGGCTTTGGCGTCGATGGGCTGATAGACGCGGACGTAATCGACGAGATAGGCCGAGGGGAAGTCGGTGCCGGAGGGGTCGCCGCCGTTGTCGCCACCGAGGGCGAGGTTGAGCAGGATGAAGTGGGGCTGGCGGAAGGGGTTGTTGGCTTCGGGCGTCTCGTTGTAGGTCTTGGAGAGGTCGATCTCGTTCAGCAGTCGGCCGTCGACGTAGAGGCGGATGAACGACTCGTCCCAGTCCATGCGCCAGACGTGGAAGTCGTCGTCCCAGGTCTGAGGGTCGCCGAGCTCTTCGATGGGTGTCTTCGTCGAGTCCCAGTTGGCCGACCACCGCCATTGGTCTTTTTTCCAGGCGGCGTTGGCGAGGATCTGCCCCTGGTAGTACTCCATGATGTCGATCTCGCCGCGCGCCGGCCAGGGACCGTCGACGCCGAGGGTCCAGATCGCTGGCCAGAGCCCGTCTTCGGCTCGGATCTTGGCGCGGATCTCGAACCGTCCGTACTGGAAGGCCTGCTTGCCGGCGGAGGTAACCAGTGCCGACGTGTAGTCGATGTGGGTGCGCGTGCGCCGCCAGTCCTCGCTGGTCGGGTCGTGCATGGGACTGGCGCGTCGCTCGCGGCGGGCCTCGATGACGAGGTGACCGCCCTCGACCCAGACGTTGTCCGGCTGGTACCACTGGAGCTCGTGGTTGCGTTCGAACCCGCCGTTGCTGGCGGTCCAGTTGTCGGGGTTGGGCGGGCCGTCGACGTCGAACTCGTCGTGCCAGACGAGCTGGTAGCCCGGATATGCCGGGGGGGCGTCGGCTTGGTTAGCCAACGCCCGACTGAGGGCGGCCGACCAACCGACGGCGGCAACCCAGACCAGCAGGCAGAGAGCGAGCGGGAAGAACGACCAGAGGCGAGCGAGACGGGCCTTCATTGGGGCTGTTCCTTGGGTGAGCCGAAGAAACGTTTATTCAAACGATTGAATTCTATCGAGAAGCGGATACAGTGTCAACGTGTCCCGCCCGCATTCTCCGCCATTTGCGCACGCCACAAAGAGTCGCGGCGCGAAGTGACCTTCCGTCCATAGAGCCACCATGACCGCCCATCTCGTCGCCCCTCGCACGCCCGACTCACCCCTGCCGACGGGGATGAGCCGATCCACGCCCGCTCACCTCAACGGCGAGCTGTGGCGCGACATCCACGGCCGCCCGATCCAGGCCCACGGCGGCGGGCTGCTGCGGTTCGACGAGCACTGGTACTGGTACGGCGAGGACAAGTCCGGGCGGTCGAGCCTGGCCGTCACCGGCTCGGGCCAGACGGTCGAGCGGGTCGATCTGGTTGGGGTGGCGGTCTATCGGTCGGCCGACCTCAAGTCGTGGGAACGCCTGGGGATCGCCTTATCGCCGCGTCACGACGACCTCGGCGGCGACCTGCACGTCTCGCAGTTCATGGAGCGGCCGAAGGTGGTGTATCACCCGTCGGGCACGTTCGTGATGTGGGTGCATATCGATCGGCCGGACTATCAGCTCGCCGCCACGGGCGTGGCCATTGCGGATCGACCCGAGGGGCCGTTCACGTACCTCGGCTCGGTGCGGCCGGGTGGTCTGGACAGCCGGGACCAGACGGTTTTTCTCGACGAGGACGGCGCGGCATACCACGTCTGCTCGACCGACCGCAACGCGACCACGCTGGTGACGCGCCTGACCAACGACTACCGTGGCCTGACCGGCGAGAGCGCCAAGGTGTTCGTCGACCGCCACATGGAGGCCCAGGCGATCGCTCGGGTGAACGGGCGCTATTGGTTCCTGGCCTCGGGTTGCACCGGCTGGCATCCCAACGAGGCTCGGTCCGCGGTCGCCGAATCGATCTGGGGCCCGTGGCACGAGCTGGGTAACCCTTGCCGTGCCGGGTCGCGCGCGGAGCTGACCTGGGGGATGCAGAGCGCGTTCATGCAACGGCTCGACGGCGATCGCGTGCTCGTGATGTTCGACCGGTGGCGGCCGCGAGACCTCAAGCGCTCGGGGTACGGCTGGTTCACGGCGAGCCCACGCGGTGAGCGATTCGAGATCGACTGGCGGCCGGAATGGACGGCTTAGGCGCGACACCGAGAGGCCACTTCATCGGCGGGCCGCTCAGGGCGCCGGGGCGACGGCCGCGATCGATCCACCACGGTCCGCGGGCTTGCGAGCCATCGAGGCGTAGCGGTGGCCGAGCGTGCGCGTCGCGGTGGCGATCTCTTGAAGACACTGGGCGACGAAGATCATGCGGGCGCGGTCCAGGTCCTCGGCGGGGTCTGGGGTGGAATCGATGAGAGACTGGCGGAAGCCGGCGATGGGCTGGGGGTCGGGCTGGGGCGGGGTGGCGTCGCCGGGCTGACACGCGACGCAGTCGGCCATGCCGTGCAGGCAACGGACCGACTCGCGCCAGGCGTCGTCGAGCTCGCGGAGCATCCGCTCGGTCGCGGGGCCGTGATCGAGCCGGGCCATCTCGTGGCGGAGGATCGTGACGGCACCGACGATGGTCTGCAGCTCGAGCACCATGGCATACCAGGCGTCGCGCTCGGCGCCGCGCTGGATCGAGGCGAAGTGGGCGTGGTGCAACAGGGCGGCGAGCTGCGGGGCGACCTGGGCGAGCTGATCTTCCGGACCCCGAGGGCTGCTGTGGCCGTCGATGGCGTCGCGGCGGATCTCGTCGAGGCGGTCGGCGGTGTCGGCGAGTGTCTTGACGATGGCGGCGCGGACCTGGTCGAGGGGTCGGCTGGGCCAGACGAGGCCGTGAAAGACCATGGCGACGATGCCGGCGAAGAGCAACGCCTCGAAGCGGGTCTCGATGGTGTCCAGCGACCAGACGGGGCCGGGGAAGGTCGGGTAAGCGAAGCAGAACCCCAGGCCGGCGTGCAGGGCACCGAAGGAGAACCGCGTCGAGGCGTGAACGATGTACATGTAGACGAAGAAGGCGAGGAAGAGCAGGCCCAGCGCCAGCGTCTGGTGGGGCACGTAGGACAGGATGACGATGGAGACGATGGTGTAGGCGACGGCGCTGACGATGCCGGCGACGGCGAGCAGGGTGTGCTCGTTCTGCAGGCCGACGTTGGCGGTGATGGCGAAGAAGACGCCGAAGAACGCGACCTGGCTGCTGCCGGGCAGATCAAAGACGAGTTCGCCCATCAGCAAGACGAACAGGACGATCATGACCTTGACCGAGCGGATGATCTCGGGCTTGCCGATGGTGGGCCAGGCGAACAGGGGTTGGGCCTTGCCCGGACCGGCGGCGCGTTCGCCGGTGCGGACCTGGTTGTAGGTCGTGGCGATCTCGTCGCAGTCCTCGTAGAGCTTGCGGAGGAGCATCACGATGACGCGCGCCATGAGCAGGTGGGCCACGCGCGAGCCGGGGGGCGCCTGCTTGAGGCGGTCCGCGATCTCATCGAGGCGGCGCCAAGACGACGCGTCCAGTGTCGGCGCGGGGGCGTGGCGCGCGGCGGCGTCGGAGATCCGGCGGATGCAGGCGAGCTCGATGTCGACCAGCTCGACGACCGACTCGCGGAGCTCGGGGCGCCACTCTTCGTAGCGGCCCATGCGCATGCAGCGTCGGAGGAGGGCGCGCCGGAGGATAAGCCGTCGGCAGTGGCCGGCGAGGTCGTGTTTGGGCTCGGGCTTGCCGCGGGTGTGGTTGGCCTCGCGGCCGGCGAGGTCCCAGAGGTCGGCCAGGTCGGCGACCACGGCGGTGTCGGGCGCTTCGGGCGGGGTCTTGCCGCGGTGGACGGCGACGCGCCAGACCTCGACGCGATCGGCCATATCCTCGAAGCAAAGCGCGAAGCGATCGAGGAACCCCCGCTTGCCCCCGTCGGGCCACATCAGTCGGTCGACCAGGGTGGCGATGATCGTGCCGACGACCATCATCCAGAAGAAGTCCTTGCGGATGCTCTGCGCGGCCTCGGCGCCGTCGAAGATGTACTGGATCATCATGGCCGAGGCGATGATCGGCCCGACGATCGAGAACAGCGGCGCCTTGTCGAGCAGGAGCGTGCTGGCGCCGATCAGCAGGAGCATGGCGGCGATGAAGGTGGCGGGCTGGCCCAGGCAGACGTAGGCGATGAAGGTCGCGGCCCAGCCGCAGACGAAGATGCCGACGATGCCATGGATGCCGGCACGCAGGACGTTGTCGGCGAACAGCCCCATGAGCAGGAAGATCATGATCGGGCCGAAGGAGGCGGCGTCGACGTGGAAGAGGTTGACGAAGCCGAAGGCGAGGGTGCCGCCGACCGCGGCCTTGAGCGCGATGCGGACGTGGCGCTGCCGGTCGGCTTGCTGGGCGAGCCGGCGATCGAAGGGGGCGGGCGTGGCGGCGAGGGTCGTCATCGCGATCCGTGCGGCGTGGCGGCGCGGGGCGACGCCGGTGCTTAATAGATGAAGTCCAGCCAGGTCGTGACGCGCTGCCAGAACATGCCGATGAGGTTGAGCGGGTTGCCTCGGGTGGTGTAGACGGTGACCTGGACGGTGACCCCAACGCGCATCGAGCCGACGTCGTCGAGATCGTCAAAGGCGACGCGCACGGGCAGCCGTTGGGGCTCCTGGACCCAGTAGGTGGGGTTCTCGACGGACTCGAGGTCGCCCGACGGGGTGCCCTGGCCCTCGCTGACGCCGCGGGCGATGCTGAGCACCTTGCCGGGGAACACGCGGCCGGGTCGGGTGCCGAGGCTGAGCTCGGCGGCCTGGCCGGGCTTCATGCGGGCCAGCGCGTTCTCCATGTAGTTGGCGACGACCCACCACTGCTCGCTGTCGACGACGGTCATGACCTGATCGCCCTCCTGCACGTAGGAGCCCTCGCGGAGCTGTAGGTTGGTCACGGTGCCGTCGACGGAGGCGTAGACCTTGGTCTGGGCGAGGTCGAAGCGGGCCTTGCTGAGCGCGGCCTCGGACCGGCGGATGAGGACGTGGACGTCGTCGATCTCCGCGGTGGCGGCGGCCTTGGCGATCGACAGGTCGGCCTTGGTCTTCTCGAGGGTCGCCTGGGTCTGCAGAAACTCGTCGCGGGCCTCGATCCACTCGCGATAGCTCGCGCTGTTGCCCTGGTAGAGCTCGTCGGTCTTCTCCCAGACCTGCTTGACGAAGTCGAGGTGGTTGGAGGTGGCCTTGAGCTGTTCGTTGGCGGCGTCGACCTCGAGCTCAAGCTGGATGACCTGCGACTGGGCCTGGGCCAGCTCGGCCTCGAGCACGGCGACCTCGTAGGCGTAGGGTCGAGCGTCGATCTCGAAGAGCAGGTCGCCGGCGTTGACCTGGGCGTCGTCTTCGACGGCGACGCGGGTGACCCGGCCGTTGACCTGCGGAGCGACCTGCACGACGTACGCCTGGAGATAGGCGTCGGAGGTGTGGGGCGCGTAGTGATCGATGGCCGCGTAGAAGACGAGCAGGAAGAGCAGGCAGCCGACGATCGCGGCCGTCCATCGCCGCGGGGTCATCGCCCAGCGACGCGGCTGAGCGGGCGCGGGCGAGGGCTTAGAGGTTGAATCGGCGTCGCTCATGACTCGTCCAGATTGACGGAGAGCGTAGCTTAAGTCCGTGCCGTTGGATTCGACACGGCGTCGAACAGCGAGTCGGCGTGGGCCGGGTTCGGCGGTGTTTGGCGTCGAGGGCGCCAGTCGAGCACGCGACCGGCCGCTGCCTGGCCGCTCAGGAACGCCGCCTCGACGCCTAAGTCGGCGTACCCGTCGCCGCAGACGGCGAGGCGACGCCGCGGGTCCGCGAGGCATCGCGGCTCGATAACGGACGTGGGGCGGGCCATGCCCCAGCGGTGGGCCGCGGAGAAGCGCACCACCGGCTCACCGCCGATGAGGTCGCCGAGCACCGGACGCACGTCGGACGTCAGCTCGTCCGCGACGGCGGCGCGATCGGCGTCGTATCGAGCCTCGGACCACCCGGCCGATGCGTGGACGATCCAGGCGGCGTAGCCATCGAGCACGTCGCGGCCTGGCTTGCGGTCGGCGCGGACGATCCGATCGATCGACGGATGGCCCGGCGTTTCGACCCACTCAGGGAGGTGCTGGCCGTTGTCTTCGACGACGAAGATGCCCACCCAGGCGGGCAGCATCGCGATGGAGGCGATGGCCCGAGTCAGCGCGTCGTCTGGCGTGCCAAGAAGGCGTAGCGCCTGAGGCGGCGCCGTGGCGAGGACGATCGCGTCGAAGGCGTCTTGAGTGGGTGACGCTTCCCTCTGTTCGATGGCGAGTGTCCATCGATCGCCGCCACGATCGATCTGAGCGACGGCGGAACCGGGCCTGACGTCGATGCCCTCAGCGAGGTGTTCTGCGATGGCGGCCATGGTGGGCCGACCCACGACCCACGTGCCCCCCGCGTCGACCGCGGACAGCTCACCCGCCCGCCATGCCACGCGTTCGTGCGGCCACCGCTGAGCGACGCCGTCGGCGATCCAGGAGCGGACGTACCGACCGAAGCGGGGATCGGTGACGACCATCCCGACCGCGCCGTGATCCACGATCGTCGAGCCGACCCCGTCCACCTCAATGCGGCGGGCGCTCGCCCTGCCGCCGGGGCGCCGGCCTCGGTCGAACACGACGACGTTGCACCCCTGATCGACGAGCGTGCGGGCGCAGGCGAGCCCGGCGATGCCCGCGCCGACCACCGCCACGCGGAGCGGCTCGTACCCGGATCGGCTCTCCACGGCGGCGGCGTAACGGGAAGGCTTGAGTCGCTTGGCGTGGATCGTCGTGGTGCGGTCGCGGAGCGTCCCGAGGACGGACTGGCCGGGCGGGAAGGGGCGGTCGAACTGGCCGAGGCACCACAGCAGCCCGCCGTAGGAGTTGGGGTCGCTGCCGTCGAGGGCGTAGCGGTGGTTGAGGTCGATGAGAGTCCGCAGCGCTTCCTCGGGCGTCGCGGTCCACCGCGGCAGCATCTTGCCCCAGGTCATGCGGATGTTGTTGTGCAGCTCGCCGTTGCGCAGCAACGATCGCTGGGCGGCGTCCCATAGCGCGTCGCCAGTCGCCGCGCGACCGAGCGTCTCCCACGAATAGACGGCCTCTCGCTCGTCGTCGGCGTGATCGGCCAGGGTCTGGCGGGCCCAAGCGGGCAGGCCGGCGATCGACTCGAGCTCCGCCTCGGGGGTTCGGGCGCAGTAGTGGTGGGCGAGCTCGCGCCAAGTGAGCAGTTCGTCGAGGAACTTGTGGGCGCCGGAGCCGCCGTGTTCGTCGGCGTCTCGGGCGATGCGGAACGGCGAGACGTGGCCGTGGTGGAGGTAAGGCGAGAGGCCGCTGACGGCGTCCATGTCGGCCGCGTCGTTGCGTCGGTCGTCGTAGCGGTCGAGGTGGCGCTCGAGGAAGTCGTGCCAGCGTTGATAGCCGGCGTGCGTGCCGCCGGGGAGGCGGGCGACGGGCGGGATCGAGTGGTCGATGTCGCAGGCGGCGGCGAGGCCGATGAGGTCGGTGTCACGTAGGTCGGTGGGCTCGAAGCCGATCGTCTCGGGCGTCAGGGCGAGCGGGTCGACCGCCGGTTGGACGTCGACCCATTGGGGCCGATAGCGCGGCTTCCAGTGGCGTTGCGCGGCCTTGCGGAAGGCAAAGGCGCGGGTGTGTCGTTCTTCGCCGAGCAAGCGCAGCGGCGCGACGCAGGCCGCGTCGACGGCGATCACGGGCGCATCGGTGCGGGCGGCGAGGGCGTCGGTCCAGCGCGGCATCGGGGGGGCGGGGAAGTCCTCGGTGACCACCGCGCACGCGCGATCGGCCAGGCGGCGCAGCGGGCTGGGACTGGACGGGTCTGTCGGCAGCCAGAAGGCGTAGGCGATGCCGCGATCGGCGAGCGCGGCCTGGAGGTCGCGCGCGCCCTGCATGATGAAGACGTGGTGCCGGTCGCTGTTGTAGCGATGCCGGCCGCCGAGCCCCTGGTAGACCAACACGGGCTTACCGAGCGCGTTGCCGATGGCGACGGCGGCGTCGAGGGCGGGGTTGTCGTGGTCGCGGATCGCGTGGTGCAGCCAGCACAGCACGAACGCCTCGTCCTCGCGCATCGGCGCCTCGCGCACATACCGCCACCGCTCGGCGACGGCGGGGGTCAGCCCGGAGGACCAGTGAGCGTCGATCAAGCCGTCGATGTCGTGCTCACCCATTGGCAAGCGTAGGTCGCGCGAGCCCGGCGTTGCGTGAGTCGGCGGGGCAGCGTGTCGCGTGCGCCTCGGCGTGACGAGCTACTCGTAAACGACCTCGTCGAGGTAGAAGACGATCGGCTCGCCCTGGCCGGCGACGACCCATGCAAAGCCGGTCTTGATGCGTTGCATGTCCTTGCCGGTCAGGTCGATGCTGTACTGCTTCCACTCAGGGGTGAGGGTCACCTCGATCTCTTGCCCGTCGGAGTCGGGGTAGCGGGCGTCGTCGCCGAGCAGGCCGAAGCCGAACTTGACCTGCTCGCCGCCCTTCTCGCCGCGGGCGTGGAAGGTGAGTCGCTTGGCGCCGCGGAGGTCGAAGCCGCCGTTGACGTCGCCCCAGTCGTTGGGCGGGTTCTGCCAGAGGACGCCGGCCCAATCGCCGGGGGCGTCGTACGACACGCGCAGGGCGTGCTTGCCGGCGAAGGGCTGCTGCCCGTCGCGCGGGAGCATCTTGGCGGCGCTCGTGTTGCCCATGTAGCCCGACGGCGCCCAGCCTGAGGCGTCGCCGTCGCGGTAGACGACGGCGGGGAGCGTGGCCTTCTGGCCGGGGGTTATGGCGGGCTGGTTGGCTTTGGCCTGATCGCCGGCGGAGACGTCCGCGCCGTCGGCGCCGACGTAGGCGATGTCGTCGAGGTAGAAGGTGACGGGGCCGGCGGCGACCCACATGAAGCCGGTCTTGATGCGCGACAGGTCGCGGCCGGTCAGCGGCAGGGTGACCTGCTGCCAGTCGGTGGTCAGCGTGACCTCCTTCTCGCCCTTGGCGGTGTCGTAGAACGCCTTGCTGCGATCGAGGACGCCGAAGCCGAACTTGACCTTCTCGCCGCCCTGCTCGCCGCGGACCCAGAAGGTCAGGGCCTCGGCGCCGGTGAGGTCGTAACCGCCCTTGGCGTCGCCCCAGTCGTTGGGGGGGTCCTGCCACACGACGCCGGCCCAGCCGCCCGTGCCGTCGTACTCGACCTTGAGCGCGGTGTCGCCGGTGTGCGGCCGCTCGGTGGCGCGGGGCGACATGGCGATGCCGGCGGCCCCGCCCATGTAGCCCGAGGGCGTGAAGGGCTCGCCCCGCATGCCGTCGGCGTAGACCCACAGCGGCAGGTCGGCGGGCTTGCCGTCGTTGGCGGCCCGCGCGACGGCCTTGCGCTGCGCGTCGGTCGGGCTGGCCAGGACGGGGATGTTCGCCATGGCCGCTCCTCCTCGGCCGTCGCGAACGTAGGCGTAGATGCGGTAGACGCCCGGGCTTTCGGGGAGCTCGATCACGGCGTGCTCGGCGTCGTGCTCGATGATCGCCTCGGGGAACTCGGCGGTGTCCTCGCGGAAGTCGCCGCCGGTGAAGTACTGGTCGTCCTCGACGTGCAGCTTCCACTCGACGTCGATCGGGTCGCCGTCGGGGTCGCTGGCGGCGAGGTTGACGGTGATGCGTTGGCCGGCCTTGACCGAGTCGCCGCCGGGGATCGACAGCGGCTCGACGACCGGGCAGAGGTTCTCGGGGCGGTGCCCGGTCCAGCGTTCGGTCATGGCGTCGACGGCGGCGAGCTTGCTGCCGTCGGGCAGGAACATGCCGAACCAGGTGGCGGTGGCTTCCTGCTTGAAGCCCCAGGTGAAGGCGAACCCGCCGAGGCAGAGCCGGTCGCGCTCGGCCTCGATCGCCTGGTCCCAGGTGGCGAGGTAGCTCTCGGCCTTCTGCGTGCTCGTCAGCTCGGGCGCGGCGTCGAAGTCGGTGCGGCCGACCTCCCAGGTGCCGGCGGGGCCGAACTCGGTGATCATGTAGGGCTTGGTGCCGCCGGCCTCGCGGTAGCGCACGCCGATCGACGAACCGCCGCCGTAGCTGTTGACGCCCACGATGTCGATGTCGGGGCAGAGGGTGTGGATCGACTCGATGCGCTTGCCGCCGATCTCGGCGGTGACCGTGGCCGTGGGCCGATTGGGGTCGAGCTGCTTGACCATCTCGGCGAGCTCCTGGATGTGGTTCCAGATGAGCTCGTTGTCGCCGTCGCCGAAGCCCTCCATCTCGTTGCCAAGCACCCACATCAAGACGTTGGGGTGGTCTCGGTGCTTGAGCACGCCCTCGCGGACCATGGCCTTCTGCTGGTCGAGGGCGGCCTGGTCGGTGTAGTCGAACCCGTGGCGTTCGTGGCCGAGCCAGAAGCCGACCGCGACCATGAGGTCGTTGTCTTTCGCACGCTGGAGGCGAGCGGGGGTGTCGTCCCCGACGCCCCAGGTGCGGAAGGCGTTTCCTCCGGACGCCGCGAGCAGGGCCTTGTCGCCGTCGCCGCCGGCGCCCTTGATGAAAAAGGGTTGGCCGTTGACGTGGAGCTGGTAGCCGGTGTCGATCTCGACGAGCTCGACCTTGGGGGCCTGGGCGAGCGCGGCAAAGGAGACGAGGGCGGACAGGCAGAAGACGAAGAGTCGATACGACAAGACGGCGTGGGCGCGAGGCATGGAATCGTTCCTGGAGGTGCGGTCGGAGTGGCTTGGGATCATTGAGAGGGTGAAGCGGGCGGGGGGCCGGTGGATTCGTGAGGCTCGAACCAGCATTCGGGGCTGGCGACATCGACCTGTCCGTTCGTGGTCGGTCCGAGGCGTTGCTCGAGGGCGGCGAAGGCGGCGCGGCCGAGGGCGTGGGCGTCCTGGCAGACGGCGCTCATGCGGGGGTACGTGGAGAATCGCTGGTCGCCGTCGTCGAAACCCAGGATCGACAGGTCCTCGGGGATGCGGACGCCGACGCGCTGGGCCTCGTGGCACATGCCGACGCCGACGAGGGGGTCGGTGCAGAAGACGGCGGTCGGGGCGTCGGGCGTGGTCATGAGCTGTCGGAGGGCGACGGTGCCGGCGTCGCGGTAGCCGAAGACGCGATGAACGAGTCGGTCGGAGGCGTCGATGCCGTGGTCGATGAGCGTGCGGCGCCACGCGTCGAGTCGGGCGGCGTGGTCGTGGTCGTCGAGGAGGTTGAGCGTGATGGCGATGCGGCGGTGGCCGAGGTGGATCAGGTGCTCGATGGCTCGGCGGCAGGCGTCGTCGACGCGGGTGGAGAGACAGTGGATCGCGGGGTCGTTGAAGTCGTCGGCGATGACCAGGAAGGGGAACGGCTCGAGGGCGAGCGGGCGGATGAGGTCGCGGGTCTCGGTGGTGGTGCGGACGACGGCGGCGCGGACGCCCTTGCGGAGCAGCATCTGGGCGAGGGATTCGCCTCGTTCGCGGGCGCGGGTGGCGGTCAGCACGATCAGGTCGCTGCCAGTGCGGTCGAGGCCGGCGGACATGCCCTCCATGAGCGCGGCGTCGTAGGGCGAGCCGAGGGACGGCTTACCGGTGTAGAGCAGCGCGACGTTGGAGGTCGAGCGTCGGCCGACGGCGCCGACGTAACCGCTGCGGTTGGCCGCGGCGAGGACCTTGTCGCGGGCGGACGCACTGACCTGCGGGGAGTTGTTGAGCACCCGCGAGACGGTCCCGATCGACACGCCGGCCTCTTTCGCGATCTGTCGGACGGTGGGCATCCGGTGGCCTGACTCGCGGGGGGAGATGAGAAAGTGATCCGAAGACACTTGTTCCATAATGATGGAACAGTTACAAGTATGAATCATGAATCTTCTATTGTCAACGACGTCTTCGACTCGTCTCTGGGGGCCAGAAATTAAACTTGTTCCAAAACGATTCTACGCCGCGCCCTGCCTCGTCCGACGCGATCGATCGCTGCTGGCGGTCGTGGCGTGGGGCGTGTTGACGGCGGTGGGCTTCACGGCCACGGGCCAGACACCGATCGCGGTCGGCGCCGGCTCGTACGCCGACCGGCCGCCGCGCGATGAGCAGGTCGATGCGTTCCTCGCGCGGCCGATGTACTTCGTCGACCGTGGCGAGCGGGCGGCGCCGACCAACGACTGGTGGACCGACCTCGTGTTCAGTCGGTTCGGCTCGTCGCTGTGGGCGCAACCGATCAAGGTCGACGCGCGGCCCGAGGGCGTGGAGATCACCCTGCCGACGCGCTGGGCCGACAACGGGCAGGACCTGGTGAGCGAGCACCCGCTTGGGGTGGGCGGCGTGGACTTCCGAGCTGACGATGCGCGCGTTGTCGACTGGGGCGACTGGACGGTGACGTTCCGATTGGCCGAGTCAGCCGATCGCTACATCGACGTGACGATCGGGCGGGGGATGCCGACGGTGTGGCTGGCCTATCACGGGGTCGAGCCGACGGTGCGCTGGCAGGGGCAGGCTCAAGTGCAACGGCCGGGCGGGGGGGCAGTCGAGGGACGGCCGCTGCGCGACGGGCTGATGATCGAGTCGCAGGATCGATCCTGGGGGGTGTTCCCGACGGCGCCGGCGCGGGCACGGCGGGACGGGGACGGGTTGGCGCTGACGTTGGATCGCGCCGCGAGCGACGAGCCGACGGGGTTGATGATCGCGGCGATGAACCGGCCGAGCGACTACCGGCTGTTCGAGCGGGCGAGCCGGTGGTGGCCGGCGGGGAGCCGGCTGGACTGGTCTTGGGACCGCGAAGCAGGCGTGGTGCGCACGGTCTGGGCGCTGGACCTTCGGCCGTGGTCGAGCGTGGGGTCGGCGCCGGACGAGGCGCCGTTCGCGGTGCAGGGCTGGCTGCCGCATCACCTCGCGCAGACGCAGGCGTCGTTCGACATCGACGGGCCGAGCTATCTGAGCCCGCGCGGAAGCTTGCGGACGGCGACGGGTGCGCTCTTCGAGATCGACTTCCCTTTCCGCGGGGTGATGGCGGCGATGCCGAGCCCAGCGGCGATCGATCCGGGGGCCGCGTTTGATCGCGCCGCCTTCGGGCGGTTTCTCGATCGGGCGATCGACAAGCCGACGACCGCGCCGGACAGCTACTGGAGCGGCAAAGACACGCTGCGTCACGCGCGGTACGCCATGGCGGCGGCGGCGCTCGAAGACGAGCGATATGAGCGGCAGCGCGAGAAGACGCGGGAGGTGCTGATCGACTGGCTGACCTACACGCCCGGCGAGGGCGAGCGGTACTTCGCGCGGTACGGCGAGCACGGCGGGCTGATCGGGCTGCGACACAGCTACGGTTCCGAGGCGTTCAACGATCATCACTTCCACTTCGGGTACTACACGCTGGCCGGGGCGATGATGGCGATGATGGACCCGTCGTTCGCCGAGGACTACGGGCCGATGCTGACGCTGGTCGCGAAGGACTACGCCAACTGGGACCGCGGCGACGAGCGGTTCCCGTGGATGCGCAACTTCGATCCGTGGGCCGGTCACTCCTGGGCCAGCGGGGTCTCGAGCCCGGGCGGGAACAATCAGGAGTCGAGCTCGGAGGCGATGATGAGCTGGGCGGGGCTGCACCTGTTGGGCCTGATGTTGAACGACGACGAGATGGCCGCGGCGGGCGCGATGGGGTACGCGATGGAGTCGCGGGCGGTGCTGGAGTACTGGTTCGACTGGCGGCAGACGAACTGGTCGCCGGACTACCCGTTCCCGGTCGTGGGGATCCTGTGGTCGGCCGGGCAGCAGTACGCGACGTATTTCAGCGGCGACCCCGGGTGGATCCACGGGATTCAGTGGTTCCCCGCCGGGCCTTGGCTGGACTACTTGGCGGAGGACGACGCGCTGACCGAACGCCAACTGGCGGCGCTGCGTCGGGATCGGGCGAAGAAGGAAGGGTCGGGAGAACTCAAGGACATGGGGACGGTGGTCGGGAACGTGCTGCTCGGGTACCTGTCGGTGGTGCGTCCCGAGGAAGCGGTCGCGGCGATCGAGCCGTTGGCGGCGAACGACGACCCGATCACGCGCGACCACGAGGACCACGGGTTGCACCTGTTCGATGCGCACGCGCGGGCGGCGCTGGGCACGCTGGATCGCCGGGCGTTGCCGAGCGATCCGCTGACGCATCGGTTTGTCGATGAGGACGGCGATCGGATCGACATCCGCCTGGTGCCGGCGGTGTCGGCCGGGGAGGCGCCGCGGTGGGTCGTCGAGCGGCGGCCGGGCCGTTGAGCGGGCGAGTCAGGCGACGTTGGCGGTCGCGACGCCGCGGTTGAGGGCGCGGTCGAGTTGGCGGAGGGCCTGGCGGATGCGCTGCTCGTTCTCGACGAGGCCGAGGCGGACATGGCCCTCGCCATGCTCGCCAAAGCCGACGCCGGGGGTCATCGCGACCTCGGCCTGGTCGACCATGGCGAGGCAGAACTTGTTGCTCGAGTGCTCGTAGGCGGCGAGGTGCTCGGCCTTGACCTTGGCCCAGACGAACATCGTCGCGCGCGGGGTGTCGACCTCCCAGCCCATCTTGCGCAGGCCGCTGACGAGGATGTCGCGGCGGGCGGCGTACTTGAGGTTCTGCTGCTCGATGTGCTTATCACCCTCGCGCATGGCGACGATGGCTGCGATCTGCACGGCCTGGAAGATGCCGTAGTCGTAGTAGCCCTTGACCGTCGCGAGAGCCTTGATCATGTCGCGATGGCCGCAGCAGAAGCCGATTCGCCAGCCGGCCATGTTGTACGGCTTGCTGAGGGTCGTGAACTCGCAGCCGAATTCCTTCGCCCCAGCCGCCTGCAGGTAGCTCGGCGGTTGATAGCCGTCGAAGCAGGTCTCGCCGTAGGCGAAGTCGTGCAGGATCATCACCTGGTGACGGTCGGCGAGCTCAACGACCTTCTCAAAGAACCCGGGCTCGACCGTGAGGCCGGTCGGATTGTTCGGGAAGCAGAGCATCACGACCTTGGGCTTGGGCTGCAGGTGGTGCAGCACGTCGTCGATGCGGGCGAGGAAGGCGTCGTCGTTGCCGACGGGCACGAGGTAGACCGAGCCGCCGGCGAGGACAACGGCCGTGGTGTGGATCTGGAACGCCGGGTCGGGCACGACCGCGCAGTCGCCGGGGCCCAGCAGCGCCAGGCACATGTGGCTGAAGCCCTCCTTGCTGCCGATGGTGGCGATGACCTCGGTGTTGGGGTCGAGCTCGACGCCCCAGCGGCGCTCGTACTTGATCGCCATGTCGCGGCGGAGGTTGTAGACGCCGGCCGAGGCGGAGTAGCGGCTGTTGCGCGGGTCGAGCACGGCCTCGCGGATCTTGTCAACGACCGGGTCGGGCGGGGCGTCCGACGGGTTGCCCATGTTGAGGTCGATGACGTCCGAGCCGGCCTTGCGGCGCTCGTAGATGAGCTGCTTGAGCTGGCCGAGGATGTACGTCGGCAAGCGATCGATGCGACTGGCGACCTGGATGTCCATGGGATGGCCTGGGTGGGGGGCGGACGGGCGGCGACGGCTGAGGCTAGGCGGGGACGGTCAGCGCGTCGGGGCCGTGGCATCAAGATACCGCGTCCAGCTCGCGGCCAGCTCGGGGTCGAGGACCGTGACGTTGGCGCCGCGGAGAATCGAGCCGGCGAGCTGTCGCATGGCCTCGGCCTCGCGCTCCAGGCGGACACGCTGGGCGAGGTCGTCTCGGGCGGTGGCGAAGCCCGGCCCGGAGGCCGATAGCTCGCGTTCGACCCGCACCACGGCGTATCCCTCCGGCACGGCCACACGCCCGGTCGTGCCGCCGATCGGCGTGGCCCAGGCCGCGTCGCGCACGCCCGCCGGGACCGACTCGCTGGCCCGACCGATCGGCGCGATCAGCCCGCCCGCACCGGCCGACCCGTCGACCGATCGCTCGATGGCCAGCTCGGCGAACGACCGCCCGCCGCGCACGTCCGCCGTGAACCGGTCGGCCTGGGGCGGCGTGGGCAAGACCGCCACACGCACGACGCGCTTGGGGCCGTAGGCCCGCTCGTAAGCGAGGCGGACCGCCTCTTCGGTGACCGCGACGTCCTCGGTCACCAGCGCCCGCAGCGCGGCATTGCGGCGCATCAGCGCGCCCATCCGGCCATCGGTCAGGCCGCGGGCCGAGCGCAGCTCGCGCATCAGCCGGGCCGCGGTGTCGGGGTTGTCCGAGAGAGTCGCCTGCAGCACCTCGCGTTCGCGATCGATGTCCGCGGCATCGATCGACCGCCCCGAGCCCGCCAGACGATCGGCCAGCGCCGCGTCGAGCACCGCTTCGCCGAGCACCGCCCCGCCGCCGGTGGCCAGCAGGCCCGACCGCAGATCACCGAGCCGCACGGGCTGGGCGCCGACATAGGCAACCGTTGCGCCGCGGGGGGCCGACGTTTCATGGGCGCTCGATCCGCGTGCGATCGACCCGCCCGCCGTCGGGCCGTCCGTTTCGCATCCCGCGCCCATCAACGCGATCAACAGGCCGATACCGCAGGCTCGCTTCATCGCCGCAACCTACGCCCGGCCCCACCCGCCGGCAACCGCGTCGCCTCGCCGCCACCGCTCCGCCGACGCGACCGCCCGCCGTTCCTACACTGGCTTAGTCCGGCAAGACCCGGCCAGTCGTAAGAGCCCCGCCATGCCCCCCACCGCCCAACGCCTGTACCTCGACAACGCCGCGACATCGTTCCCCAAGCCGCCCGCCGTGCTCGAGGCCATGACCGACTACGCCACTCGCCTCGGCGCTTCCCCGGGTCGCGGCGCCTATGCCGAGGCTCGCGAAGCCGGCGAACTGCTCGCCCGCTGCCGCGAGCGCATCAGCCGGCTCATCAACGGCACCTCCCCCGACCACGTCGTCTTCACCCTTAACACCTCCGACGCCCTCAACCTCGCCATCCGCGGCATCCTCCACGCCGCCCCCGCCGGCCGTCGCCACGTCGTCACCACCCACCTCGACCACAACTCCGTCCTCCGCCCCTACAACGAGCTCGCCAAACGAGGCGACTGCACGCAGACCCGCGTCCCCGTCGATCCCGCGACCGGCCTGGTCGACCCCGACGACCTCCGCCAAGCCATCACCCCCGACACCCGCCTCGTCGCCGTCGTCCACGGCAGCAACGTCACCGGCACCGTCCAGCCCATCCGCGACATCGGCCGCGTATGCCGCGAGATGGCCGTCCCCCTGCTCGTCGACGCCGCCCAGACCGCCGGCCACCTGCCCATCGACGCCCAGGAAGACTGCATCGACCTCCTCGCCGCGCCGGGTCATAAAGGCCTGCTCGGCCCGCTGGGCACCGGGTTCCTCTACATCCGCCCCGGCCTCGAGAAGCACATGGCCACCGTCCGCGAGGGCGGCACCGGCTCGGTCTCCGAGCTCGACACCCAGCCCGACTTCATGCCCGACCGCTTCGAGCCCGGCTCCCACAACGCCATCGGCCTCATCGGCCTTAGCGAAGGCGTCCAATACCTCCTCGACCGCGGCGTCGACACCCTCTGGGCCCACGAACAAGGCCTGATCCGCACCATGATCGAGGGCCTCACCGCCGACCTGCCCGGCCTGCGCTACGTCGGCCCCCAGGGCGTCGCCGACCGCTGCGGCGTCTTCTCCATCCGCATCGACACCCCCGACGACACCTTCGCCAACCCCGTCGCGCTCGCCGACGCGCTCGAGTCCGAGTTCGGCATCCTCACCCGCGCCGGCATCCACTGCGCCCCCCTCGCCCACGACGCCATGGGTACCCGCGACCTCAACGGCGCCACCCGCCTCTCCTTCGGCCCGTTCGTCCAGCCCCAGGACGTCAAGTACGCCACCGACGCGTTGGCCGAGCTATGCCACCGCTACGCCGGCGCGACGACCTGAGGCTGTCCGCCCGCCTCGCTACCCTGCGTGACCCCCGCAGGAGTCGTGACTTGCCCGATACCCCCCGCCCGACGCGCGTGATCTGGATCACCAGCGATCACATGCGCTACGACCACATCGCCGCCAACGGCAACCCGGCAATGGTCACCCCGGCGCTCGACCGCATCGCCGCCTCGTCCGCCTGCTTCCACCGGTGCTACACGCAGAACCCGCTGTGCATGCCCAGCCGGTGCAGCTTCATGACCGGCCTGTACCCGCCGCAGACCGGCGTCACGCACAACGGCCACTGCCTGCCCGCCGACTTCACCCCCACCGTCGCAACCGCCTTCCGCGCCGCCGGCTACGCCACCGCCCAGATCGGCAAGCTGCACTTCCAGCCGCACGACGAGATGGACTTCGACGCCAAGCCCCGCCACACCTACGGCTTCGACGTCTTCTGGCCCAGCGAAGAACGAGGCAACTACTCCGACGCCTACTACCACTGGCTGGAAGGCAAGCACCCTCAACACGCCGCCGACTTCCGCGTGCCCCGCTCATCGGACCCCGACCGACACTTCAGCGAGAAGACGCCTCAACCCGTCGACGCCCCGTGGCAGGCCAGCCAGGCCGGCTGGATCGTCGACGCCGCGTCGCGCTACCTGAGCAGCCGCCAGGACACGCCGCAGTTCATGCACCTGGGGTTCTACAACCCTCACCCGCCGCTCACGCCGGTCGCCGAGGCGTGGGACGCCTATGACGATGTCGACCTGCCCGCCCCCCACCGCGACGACAACGAGGCGGCCGACAAGCCCGAGCCGCTGGCCGGCATGCTGCGCCAGCGCGACGACTGGGGCCGGGCCGACTTCACCGCCTTCCGCAAGGGCCTGGCCGCGATGGTCACCGAGATGGACTTCGCCCTCGGCTGGCTGCTCGACCACCTGCACAACGCCGGCCTGCTCGACGACACGCTGCTGGTCTTCTCCTCCGACCACGGCGACTTCGCCGGCGATCACGGCATCACCCACAAGGGCCCCGCCTACTACGACGAGGTCATGCGCGTCCCCCTCATGCTCCACTGGCCCAACGGCCTGGGCGACACCCGCCGCGACTGCGACGGGCTCATCGAGATGGTCGATCTGCTGCCGACCCTGCTGGGGCTGTGCTCGGCCACGATCCCCGCCGAGATGGCCGGGCGCGGCGTCGCCGACGCCCTGCTCGCCGGGCAGGCCCCCGCCGGCCGCGTCGACGTGTTCGCCTACCACGACGCCGGCCAGATCATGCTCCGCACCGACACGCACAAGTACCTGCGCTACGAGCCGTGGGGCAGCGAGGTGCTCTACGACCTCGCCGCCGACCCGCACGAGTTCGTCAACGTCGCCGACGCCCAGCCCGAGACGTTGGCCGCGCTGCGCGAGCGTGCCCTCGTGCGGGCGCTGGCCGCGTCGACCTCGGCGCAGCGTCGGCTGCACCCGTACTAGTCTCGCTGCAACGATCGGGCTTACCGGACTCGGGCCCACGATCGGGCTGTAACGGTCGCGTCGGTTAAGCCGCCTCGGCAAGTCGTCGATACCGCCGGGGTGACGACGCTCAACACCACGATCGATCGGTCCCTCGCCGGCGTCTGCCAGACCACCGGCAGCCTCAAGCAGCGGCTGCACGACGCCAAGGCCGCGGTCCTCCGCGCGATCGCCCCGGCCGCCGACGGGATCGACTTCCTCGCTCGCGGCGTCTTCCACGTCTGGCGCAACCGCGCCTATCTCACGCCGATCAAGCTCGCGAATATCGGGCTCGTCGAGCTGCAGTTCCGACTGAAGATGGAACACGTCTACGGCCGGCCGTACGCCGTCAAGATCGAGTCCACCAACATCTGCAACACCAAGTGCCAGCTCTGCCCCACCGGCATCGGCCTGTCCGGCCGGCCCAAGGGCAAGATGACCTACGACCAGTACACCGGCCTGGTCGATGACATGGCCTGGTTCGTCCGCGACCTCGACCTGTCCATGTGGGGCGACCCCCTCATCGTCCCCGACATCTACAAGATGATCCGCTACGCCCACGACAAGGGCATCTGGACCTACATCTCCTCCAACCTCCACGCCTTCAAGATCGACCCTCCCCGCCCCCGGAAAGGGGCCGAAGAAGGAGTGGAAGTCAAAGATCAAGCGACCCAACTCGTCGAGTCCGGCCTGGACCTGATGACCTGCTCGCTCCACGGCGCCACGCAGGAAACCTACGAGATCTATCAGCCCGGCAAGACGCTCGCCGACTCGCTCGCCAAGATCAAGCACATCCTCGCGACCCGTGACCGCCTCGGATCGGCCACGCCGCAGGTGCAGCTCAACTTCGTCGTGACCCGCTTCAACGAGCACGAGATCGACGACTTCCAGAAGCTTGCTGATGAGCTCGGCTGCAAGGCCGTGTTCTCGACCGCGTCGTTCAACGCCCGCTTCCAGGACAAGGACGACAAGCTCGTCTCGCTCGGGCTCTCCGACGACCTCGCGAAGAAGAAGGTCAAGGAGCACGTCGAAAACTGGATGCCGAAGGAGCGACTGGATTACGTGCTCGAGCCATACGTCAAGATGGCCCGAGACGGTGTCGTGCCCGGCCCGGAATACAACGGCAAGAAGGAATTCAACTGCTCCTGGCCGTGGCGGCAGACCGTCATCAACTGGGACGGCAACGTCGTGATGTGCTGCGGCAACTTCGACCCGGCCGAGGACATCGGCAACGTCTTCGACGACGGGTTCGCGACCGTCTGGAACAACCGCAAGTACCGCATGGCCCGTCGCTCCTTCACCAAGAAGCTCCGCGACGACGACGCGAAGGACAACGCGTGTGCCTCCTGCCCCGGGTTCATGCTCTGAGGAGCCTTTAGCGACTAGCCTTTGGCCGCTAGCGGCTAGAGGCCAACGGCCAGCTGCTATGCCCGACGCCCCCCTCATCCTGCACGCCCGCGTCGTCGGCAACCAGGGCGGCGGCCCCGACAAGACCGTCTTCAACTCCGCGCGCTACGCCGCCCCGCGATACCGCATGGCCGCGGCGTACATCCACCCCGCCACCAACGCCGGCGAGGCCGACCTCGCGCCCCTGCGTCGCCTCGCCGACGACAACGACTGCCCGCTGCACCCCATCCCCGAGCGTGGCCCGCTGAGCCTGACCACCTATCACAAGGCCCTGGCCCTCTGCCGCGAGCTCGGCGTCGCCGTCTGGCACGCCCACGACTACAAGACCGACCTGCTCGGCATCGCCCTGCGCCGCCAGCACCCGATGACGCTCGTCACCACGCTGCACGGCTGGATGCCCGTCACGCACCGCCTCGTGCTCTACGAAGCGATCGATCGCCGCCTGCTGCGCTTCTACGACCACGTCTTCGCCGTCAGCCCGCCGCTGCTCGAGGCCGCCCGGCAGTTCGGCGTCGACGAGCACCGCCTGACCTACCTGCCCAACGGTATCGAGACGCAAGGTCGGCCCGCCCCACCGACCCGCAATGACGCCCGCGCGGCGCTCGGTTTGAGCGACGACACCAAGCACGTCGCGTGCATCGGCCGGCTGTCGGACGAGAAACGGCTCGACCGAGCGATCCGCGTGATCGCCAGGCTGCGCGACGCCGGCCACGCCGCGTACCTGCACCTCGTCGGCGAGGGCCCGCAGCGGCCGGTGCTCGAGGACGCCGTGCGTCGGCTTCAGCTCGCCGACCGCGTCACCTTCCACGGCTGGCAGACCGACATCGCCCCCTATCTCGCGGCCGTTGACGCCGTGCTGCTCACCAGCGAGACCGAGGGCCTGCCCAACGCCCTGCTCGAGGCGATGCACGCCGGCGTCCCCGTCGCCGCCACCCCCGTCGGCGGCGTCCCCGACCTCCTCGCCCACGGCCGATGCGGCGTCCTGCTCGACCCCGCCAACGAAGACGCCTGGCCCGAATCGATCGCCGCCCTGCTGCACAACACCGCCGAGCGAGACCAGTTCATCGCCACCGCCCAACAACAGATCGCCAACCGCTTCACCTTCGCAGCGCGGATGGAGAAGGTGTTGGAGACTTACGACGAGTTGCTGGACGAATCGAATCCATCCCGTGCGGCCGCGTGATCGCTGCGTGCCTCGTACACCTACTCAATCACAGGCAGCGAAAAGACATCCCCGTCGGAAAAGCCCGGAGGAAGGTCTGGTGATTTAATACCAAAAGGGCCTGTGCCTTGCCGTTCGTAGTAAAGCCGTGAGGCGTCATCTGTAAACCGACCACAACAAATCAATCGAAGCAGGGAGTACTGCGGGCTAACTGCTTCGACGGACATATCGATCCATGCGGGACACCTTTCCTCTCGAGAGAGCAAGTCCACCACGCGAGAAGCGTTCAAACCACTTAGCTCAACCCCATCGTCCTCAGGGTACAAGACCTCATCATGCGTAGCATGGTCGTCGCATGACTGATTCAATAACAGGTGATACCTGTAGAAGTCAGGCAATGAGTTAGTGACATAGCTTCGCGAAAATTCAACTGCCGAAGCACTGACGGTCGCAAGTAAAGACGTGAATTGCTCTCGGTGCATGCCCTGCGCCCTTAGTCATCTGATTCGCCACCGATCGTCAGTGCGACATCCGCATTGGCGGGCACAGCTTCATCGCGCTTCTCGTGGTGCAGCGCCTTCGCGCGGTGTTGCGACCAGTCGGTGACTTGGAGGTCGGGGGCGTCGGGGCCGTCGTGGGTTTGGACGATGCGGTAGGCGTTGTCGCGGACGGCGGGGGTGAAGCCGGCGTCGCGGATGAGGTGGCAGAGGACGGGCTCGTCGAGGCAGTAGGTGGTGCCGGCGGCGGAGACGACGTTCTCCTCCATCATGATCGAGCCCATGTCGTTGGCGCCAAAGGCGAGGGCGACCTGGCCGATGCGGGGGCCCATGGTGACCCAGCTGGCGCCGATGGAGTGGATGTTGTCGAGGACGAGCCGGCTGATCGCCTGCGTACGCAAGTACTCGCTGGCGCCGGCCATGCGGACGAGTTTGCCGGCCGTGGGGGCGAAAGCGTCGCAGGCGGGCTTGCTGTCGCCATCGACCCGGCCGGCGTAGACGGCGTCCGCCAACGCGTCGCCGGGGAAGGGCTCACCTGTCTCGGCAGCCTTGTCGGGGTCCCAGTCGGGCACGCGGCCCAGCGGGGTGTTCTCCCGCTGGAAGGGCCAGCTGATGAAGCTGAGGTACTTGCCCGGCCAGCCCTCGTTGATCGCGCGGTCCTGCCAGTCGCGGACGCGGAGCATGTGATCGACGCGGTCGGCGACGCCCTCGATGTGCCCGAACATCATGGTCGCCGAGGTGAGCAGCCCGGCGCGGTGGCCGGCGGCCATGACCTCGAGCCACTGCGTGGCGGTGGCCTTGCCCAGGCCGATGCGCCGACGGACGTGCTCGGCGAAGATCTCGCCGCCGCCCCCCGGAATTGAGTCGAGTCCTGCGGCCGTGAGGCGTTGCATGATCGCGTCGAGCTTGGCGCGGAAGGTCTCGTCGGAGAGCTCGGCCGCGCGGCCGACGCCGGGCGTGGGGAAGGCGTCGACGTCGAGGGCGGCGACGAACTCGACAAACTCCGGCGGGCTGAAGGCGTGCAGGTGGACCTGCGGGAACTCGGCCTTGAGGCCAGACAGCATGTCCTCGTACCAGCTCAGCGGTAGGCCGGGGTGCATGCCGCCCTGCAGGAGGACCTGGAACCCGCCGACGTCGACGAGCTCTTGCAGCTTCTGGCGGAGGGCAGCGGTATCGAGGACGTAAGCGTCTTCGTCGCCGTCGTCGCGTCGGAAGGCGCAGAAGGTGCAGCGGGCCGAGCAGACGTTGGTGTAGTTGACGTTGCGGTCTTTGATGAACGTGCGGACCGAGTCGCCGTGGAGGCGTCGGCAGAAGGCGTCGGCCCAGCGGCCGAGGTCGTGCAGGCTGGCCTCGCGATAGAGGCGCACGGCCTGGTCGCGGGTGAGGCGGCGTTCGCCGGCGACGACGGCGTCGATGTTGAGGTCCCGGGCGAGGGTCATCACGACTCATAGTAGTGCCGGTCGCGGCGGCGGAGTGGCATGGCGGGCGGGTGTCGCGACCTTGTGTCGCCGGCGCAGGATCGAGAGACTGGGGGAATGCGACGCCGCGGGTTCGTCATCAATGATGCCTGGGACCGCTGGCTTTACGTCGTGGGCGGGGCGGTTTTTTTCGTGTTTTTCGGTCTGGTCGGGGTGGGCATCCTCTGGGAGGGCCCTCGCGACCCCGCTCGGGCGCACGCGGCGTTGCAGGGCATGCCCGAGGCGCCGGCGTGGGGGCAGTACCTGTCCGGGATGATGAGCCTGGTGCTCTCGCTGGGGGGGCTGTGGCTGGCGGCGAAGTGGTGGCGGCGGAAGGCTTGAGGGCGAACGCCACGAGCCGGGCGCTTCGCGTCGCGGGCTGAACGTCGCGCGGTCAGACGGCCTCGATGTCGGCGGACTTGTCGGCGATGGCCTTCTCGACGGTGGCCTCGTGCTTCTTGAGGAGGTCCTGCACCTCTTCCTTGGCCGTGTCCAACTCGTCCTCGCTGATGCCGGCCGACTTGTCTTTTCCAAGCGCGTCGATGTGCTTGTTGGCGTCGCGGCGGGCGTTGCGGAGGCTGACCTTGGCGTGCTCGCCCACCTGCTTGACCGAGCCGATGAGCTGCTTGCGGCGTTCGCCGGAGAGGGGGGGGATGTTGATGCGGATCTGCTTGCCGTCGACCTGGGGGTTGAGGCCGAGGCCGGCGGCCTCGATGCCCTTGGCGATGTCCTTGATGGTGGCGGGGTCGAAGGGCTTGACGACGAGCTGGGTGGCCTCGGGGGCCTGGACCATGGCGACGGAGCGAAGGTCGGTCTCGGCGCCGTAGCACTCGACCTTGGCGAACTCGATGAGACCGGGCGAGGCGCGACCGGTGCGGACACCCTTGAGTTCGCTCATCAGGTACGTGGAGGCCTTGTCCATCGCCTCCTCGCACTCCAGCAGGATCGTGTCCAGGTCCATCGGGCGGCTCCGTGGTGGGGGCGGCGAACGGCCGATCGGTCGGCCGCGGTGAGCTCCGCACGGTAGCTGATTGCGTCCCGAGCCGCACCCCGGCGTGGCCTGGTGTCAGGCGACGTTGACGAGCGTGCCGTGCCTGGCGCCGCCGACGACTTCGGCGATGTGGCCGGGCTGCTTCATGTTGAAGACGACGATGGGGATCCCGCGCTGGCGGCACATGTCGAACGCGGTGATGTCCATGATCTTGAGCTGGCGTTCGATGGCCTCGTCGAAGGTGAGCTCGTCGAAGCGGACGGCGTCGTCGTGCTTCATGGGGTCCTTGTCGTAGATGCCGTCGACCTTGGTGGCCTTGAGCACGACGTCGGCGTTGATCTCGGCGGCGCGGAGGCTGGCGGCCGAGTCGGTGGTGCAGAAGGGGTTGCCGGTGCCGGCGACGAAGATGACGACGCGGCCTTTCTCGAGGTGGCGGAGGGCTCGGCCGCGGATAAAGGTCTCTGCGACGGAGGTGACGTTGAGGGCCGAGAGCACGCGAGCGGGCTGGCCAAGACCCTCGAGCTGTTCCTTGAGGGCCAGGCCGTTGATGACGGTGCCGAGCATGCCCATCTGGTCGGCGGTGGCCTGGGCGATGGCGCCCTGCTGGGCGAGGGTGGCGCCGCGGATGATGTTGCCCCCGCCGACGACGACGGCCATCTGGGCGCCGACCTTGGCGGCGGCGGCGACCTCGGAGGCGATGAGCTCCAGCTCGCCAGTGTCGATGCCGAAGCCGCCGGGCTGGCAGAACGCCTCGCCGGACACTTTGAGCAGGACGCGTTGGAAGCGTGGGGGGGAGGCCGCGGTGGCGGCGCCGTTCGGCTCGGGGGGTGGGCTCATCTGGGCGGCATTAGGGCAAGGCGGGGCGGCCGCGTCAAGTCGGTCCCGCGGCGAGCAACGGGAAGCCGATAACCGACGAAAAGCGGAGACGGCGTGCCCGGGACTGAAGTAATTGCAGGAATGACCCGAACTCCCCAATACCTGCTTTCCCACCCCGTTCGGTTGTTCTGCCATGACGCTTGCCAACCCGCTCGACACGGCCTGGGTCTTGCTCAGCGCCGCGCTCGTGATGCTGATGCAGGGCGGATTCTGCCTGCTCGAGTCGGGGCTGGTGCGGGCGAAGAACTCGATCAACGTCGCGGTCAAGAACCTGTTCGACTTCTGCGTGTCGGCCGGGGCGTTCTGGATGGTGGGCTTCGGGCTGATGTTCGGCGCGAACTGGGGCGGCTGGCTGGGGACGGACGGGTTCTTCCTGTATGGGGTCACGGCGCCGGACGACCTGGCGTTCTTCCTGTTCCAGTTGGTGTTCTGCTCGACGGCGACGACGATTATCTCCGGCGCGGCGTCCGAGCGGATGCGGTTCACGGGGTACATGTTCGTCGCGCTGATCGTCTCGATCTTCATCTACCCGATCTTCGGGCACTGGGTGTGGGGTGACGGCGGTTGGCTCGGCGAGATGGGGTTCATCGACTTCGCCGGCTCGACGGTCGTGCACTCGGTGGGCGGCTGGGGCGCGATTACCACAGGCAAGAACCTGGCGATTACGCTGTTCGATCTGCTGGGCTATCACGTGAAGGCCAACCCGAAGTACGGTTCGGAAAAGAAGGGGCAGCCCAC
>JBCBUE010000005.1:0-89356 GCA_039818285.1 Planctomycetota bacterium
TGCCGGGTGACCAGCACGTCGGCCATTCGGCGTTCACGGGCGTGGGCTCGGCACCGACTCTGATCGGCCCAAGCGAGTTCTCGGCGACCCGACTCTACGCCGAGGGCGTGTACACCATCGGCGACGAGTGGTTCGCGTCGGACGCCCCGTCCACGCTTGCGCTCCTCGCGGTCGATCCGGGAACGACGCCGTCGCTGACCGGCGGCTCGCTGATCATGAAGAGCGACGCCACCAGCAGCCTGCCGTACTGGGTGCCGCTGGTCGAGGCCGGCTCGGCCGCGGCGACCGCCCCGTCGCCGGGCGGCGACCTCACGAACACCACGCCCAACGGCACCGTCACGATCGGGGACAGCGTCACGATCGAGACCCAGGCGGACGGCATCTACGGCCCCGAAGAGATCGGCGTCACCGTCAGCGCCCTGTCGTCCAGCGACGGATCGGGGTTCGGCGGGGGCTTTGATCCGCCGTGTACCAGCGGCAACGGCCCAGATGGCCAATGCAACTGGACCGTCACGACCTTCGACACGGGCGAATCCATCGTTTTCGACGACAACGCCCGTATCACCGCCAGCGGCGGCGAATCTGGCGATGTCGAGCTTTATGTCGGATCGACCATGAACATCGGCGCCAACCTCGGCTGGCTCGCCACGGATCGCGACGGGTTCGAGAGCGACCACTACAAAGACAACCAGCTCGACGACACGTCCAGCGGCCTGGTGCTGGACCACACGGTCCGCGTCACCGAGTCGGAGTGGCGGGCCGACCTGGGCACGATCGAGACCAACGACCAGGGCGAGCTCATCTACATCGCCCCCGACTCGATCGAAGGCCTCACCCAAGCCGACACCATCACCTTCGAGTACACCGTCGACGACGACCGCGACGATGAAAACTTCGACGGCCCCTACACATTCGGCACCCGAAACGACTCCAGCGTCTCCAACACCCTTACCTTCGACCTCACCCTCGGGCAGCACACTTGGGAGCCTGGCCCCGCGATCGGCGAGCCGATCCCCGATCCGAGCGGCAGCCCCGTTCCAGGCCCGCCACCCGAGCCGAAACTCACGGCCACGCTCGACCCGCTCGCCGCCGACGACACCTTCACCGCCAAGATCGAGGTCAGCCCAGGATCGATCGCCGACTGGGACGAGCTCGTCGATCCGTTTGCCGATGCCGATGCCCCGCTCGTCTACTACCTAGACGAGTTGAAGGGGATCGAGTTCGAGATCGACGGCGGTGGCACGATCGATGGCGACGGCAACTACTCCACGCGCGCGGCCGACGAGCCCCGTGAAGTCACCATCCGCGCCCGCATCGACGACACGCCGCTCGAGCCGGGCATGCATCAAGGCGGCGATCGCGACGACGCGTCCTCGCCTTACTTCGGCGAGGTCACCTTCATCGTCCCCGCCGACCCCGACGGCAGCCCCGGCCCCAGCGGCGGCCCCGGGGACGGCGGGCCCGACACGCCAGACGATACCGACGAGTTGGACCCCGAAGACGACGACGACGACGACCCCGACGATCGCGTCTCGGCCAACCCCGCCATCGGCACCACCCACCCGCTAGCCGGTACCGATGACGGCATCCCCCCCTTCATCGACCACTGGCACCTCGGCCATCGTCGCGACAACCCCGACGACCCCATCTACCTCCGTTACGGCCAAACCGAGTCCTTCTGGGTCCAAGACGTCTTCGACCACGACACCTACCACGACGGCGCCAACGACACCGAGCACTGGTTCTGGGACGCCGTCGGCGCGACCTGGGCCGTCGACGCCGGCCAACTGCCCTCCGAGGCCCCGCCGACCGACCCCGACAACGACCGCGACCCGACGCACGACGTCTGGACCTCCTACATCGCCCCCGACGCCGACTCGGGCGTCAGCGAAGCCACCCTCACCGCCACCGTCGACGACGACGGCACCCCCGGGGGCAGCTGGCACACCTGGGACGTCCCGCTCGACGTCCAAGGCTCCAACAACGACGACCCCCTCGACGTCGAAGCCAACCTCCGCTTCTACGACATCGACCTCGACATCGATTCCGACAACAACAACGGCCTCACCGGCACCCCCGACCGCTCCCCCGAAGAAGACGACCTCGAACACCAAACCGATGGCGCCAAGGTCGTCCTGGTCAACACCGACGACACCGACGCCGACGGCGTGCCCGACTTCGCCGATGGTTTCGGGATGTTCAGCACGCCCGCCGGATATACCACCGACCCGTACCTGACCACCGACGGCGAGAGGTTCACCCCCGTGGTGCTGAACCTGCAGGGCCGCGTCCCCGGCGATACCAAGGTCACCTTCTTGTACGACGCCTCGGACCCCGCCGCGATGGCGCGCACCGAGCAGACCGTCACCGGCCCCGACGGCACCGAGCAGACGGTCTACGACTACCACCTGCCCACCTACGACCCCACGCCCGACGCCCCTGGCGAGACCGCCGACCGCGATGCCGTCGGCCACCTGCGCCTCTGGCTCAAGGACGGCGACCAGATGCGGACCGTCGACGACTTCGTCAAGGCCAACCACGAATACACCCTCGACGATCTCGGCCTCGACAAGCACGGCAGCACCCTCACCCTCTACCTCGAGTCCGTCGGCCACGACAATTACTGGTGGCACTACGGCCATGACCTCATCAGTGTCGGCATCGCCAGCGACACCGCCAACGGCATCAACGCCTCGGACACCGTGAGGATCGATACCGCCGAGGTCCGCATGAACCGAGACGGCTTCGGCGTGTCCAACCCGGCGCCGGTGTTCTCCTCGGTCAATGTCACCCAGACCGGCGGCACCTCGGCGACCGTCACCCCAGAAGGCGACGCGGTTCGCACAAATGTCACGATCTCCGGCACGCTCACCGACGCCGCGTCCGACCTGATCCAGGGCTCGGATGGCACGATCGGCTCGGTGGAGGTTTACATCAACGGCGACGCTACGCCCGCCGCGACCATCTCGGTGAGCACGACCCAGAAGCTCGACGCCGACCCCGCCAACATCTTCGCCACCTACGACTTCACCGGCAGTTTCAACACGTCGCTGAACCTCGATCTGCACCCCGGCGTCAACACCCTCCGCCTCGTCGCCGTCAACCCCTACGGCTTCGCTGGGTTCCACGAATCCATCATCGACGTCGACGCCACACCGCCCGACACGCAATACACCGAGTTCGAGCTCGCCCTCGACGACCCCAACGAGTCCTACGACGGCGACGAGACGCTCGTCGTCACCTACACGGTCAATGGCGGCGATCCCACCACCGTCGACTTCGGCCGATCCGACCCCGGCGGCGGCTCGGGCGATCCCACCGCCACCGCCACGTTCACCAGCGCCTCGCCGGTCCTCGGCGGGTCCATCACGCTCGAAGAGTGGGAGGACATCCAGGCCAGCAACGCCGACACCACCGCCGCCACCTTCGACCTCGACGCGCTGAACCTCGACGACGAGTTCATGCTCCTCGACGCCGACCCCACGCTGCCCGACACCTGGCTCACCGACCACCTGCTCGACGTCACCGACGAGACCGACCTCACGGAGTACACGATCGACCCGCTGGTCGACATCGACTTCGTCGGCGCCTCCGACGCCGGCACCCTGCACTTCAACTACTTCGAGCTCATCGGCTCCCAGCACGTCAAAAACGTGCTCACCGGCCTGGAAATCGCAACCCAAGGCGGCGACGGCTTCACCGAGTACCGCTTCGTCACCATCGACGATCCGACCCACGTCGGCCACGGCCACACCTACCTCACCCGCGACGGCAACCTCGCCCGATTCGTCGCGCTCCAGCCCACCGAGACGCCCGACGAGACGCCCGAACGCACGACCCTCGAATCCACCGGCGACTTCGCTTACGGCTTCTACGAAGGCATGTTCGACGGCGGCGTGGCGTGGGTCGAGGGGCTTAAAGAGATCAAAGCCGTAGTTGACGACGTGGTGGCCGGCGCGTTGGCGTACTACATCCCGACGGGGATCTACTACATCTGGGGCGATGAGGCGGGCCAGCGTGCAGAAGAAGATCGGCATCGGGCATTGCTTCGGTTAGGGAACCGGATCACGGGCGTCGAGGACGGGCTGACGGACGCTTGGGAGGTGCTCGGGCCGATCCTTGAAGAAGCGCTGACGAGCGAAGACACTCAGGCGTTTCTCGACTCAGTCGTCCGCGGCGACTACATCACGGCGGCCGGGATCGGCGGGGCTCGCGTCCGCGATGCATTAAAGATCGCCAGCCACGCCTTGAACTTGCTTGGTGACGAACTGAGCGAGATGACGCCTCGCGAGGCGGGCTGGGTCACCGGGCGGATCGTGTCGGAGGCGGTGATCCTCGCGGGCGAGGCCGCCTTGGGGGTGGGCGTCTACAAGGCGTTCAGCACGACACGCGCCAGCTTGGTTGCCAGTCGCGCGTTGCACGCGGCGCAGCAGGCGGACCTGAGCCCCGCCGCCGTGGCCGCGGTCACGCGGATCGCGAACAAAGTGGACAACTTGGCCGATAAGCTGCGGGCGATCTCGGCCCGTATCCCCGAGCGGTACCGCGATGGGTTCGAGGACTTCGCCAAGAAGGTCATCTCGGCCAGCGAGGACGAGACGGACGAGCTGTGGGAGGCCACCAAGCGGTACTTGGCTAGCTCCACCAAGCACGACGGGGACGACCTCAACCTGCCGTGGCTCGTCGAAGCCGCGATGGAGGAGCAGTACGAGCTGGCGAGGCGAGCGGATGGGACGGTTGACTCAGATAAGATAGAGAGCGTCAGACAGTTACGACAAATCTTGGCGAACCGTAAGGACGGTGATGGGTCGTACCCATCGAAGCTCCAGACGCACCACGTGATAGTTAAGGCCGACGGAGGCGACTGGCTTGACATCCTTAAAGTGCGACCGGATCGTGTGGATGACATGCCTGGTTTGGAGCTACGCGGTGCCGCTCACCGTCGATACACAGATGTTGATCCAGCAGGAAAGTCATTCCATGAGATTTTTAAGGACAAGATTGATGAAGTGAATGCGGATGATAACTTCGATAGGTTTGATGACGCAGAAGAATGGGCCAGAGAAATTCACCGTCGGGCATACGAAGATTGGAGTGACGCACAAGGATGGGGCAAACAGTATGGCCAAGACATTTGGGAGGCCGCAAAGGATTGGCTGAATAATCCTGAGAACGTCCTGCCAGCGGGTAGCCAGTGAAGCTAATAGCAAATATTCGATGTTCGAGCAGTCACCCATCTTTCGATGAGGAAGTTTATCCTAAACTTCAAGCGGTAAGGATGGTCGATCGATCCATATATCAAGTCACGCTCGATGTTTTTGACCCAGACCTTCGTCGCATTATTGAGATATTCGAGGCCCACGGATACTACAAGGAAATACCAGGAGAACGATACACACCCATGAAACCAATGTTTCAGTGTAGTATTGCTTGGCGGTATAGCGATGATGATCGGGATAAATTCGAATATTTTATTTTTCAGGATAATCATCATGGCGACGACGCGATCGGCCATCGCGGTTATCCGCCTTTCCCGGAAAAGGTACGAGCGGTCTCGAAGTACAAGAAACCACGGTGGAAACACGCCTTTGAAGGGCATTTGATCCCTGCTGTCAGCGAGCCTGCCGAACTGATATTGCGTGACGAAGGGATCATCGGCCTGGACCCGATGCCGATGGACATCGCCTGGGGTTGGAATGACAATCCGAAACCATTGACTTGGAACGACGCGCCGGTCAAGTACAACCGTTTGGCCAGTTCGGTCACCATGCCGCCGATCGCGCCGTGGCTCGGATTAATTGATACTAAGGGTAATGAAATTCCGCTTGAAGAACGTTCGATCCGATACAGGCGAGTTAAGCGTAAGCCTTGGGGTATCGCACCTACAAGTCTTCACTATTGTCGTCAGGACATCGACGCGATGCCCGAGTTCGACATCGCCTGGACCTACGAACATTTCGGGCAATCTGTGGTCTCTCCACAACTTGTCGTCTCCCAGAAGTTCCGCCAGGCTTGCCTCAAGCACGGCTTCGAGGCCGAGTTCCAACCTGTCCGCGTCGAATCCGAGCCACCCGACGAAGAGGCGGAGTTCGCCGTACTCCCCGAATACCTTCGGCCCTACGCCCGGAGGTGCTAGGCCCAATCTCAAATGATCGATTCGCCTTGAATCTAAGTTCTTTGACAATCTAACCCGACCTCCCGATACGCGACGATCGAGGGGCCCAGAAGGCTCGGCTTCGTATCGGCACCACGATCACCGGCGTCGAGGACGGGCTGACGGACGCGTGGGAGGTGCTCGGGCCGATCGTCGCGGAGCTGGCGACGAAGACGGGCCAGGACGCGTACGACTTCGTCGACGCGTTGATCCGCGGCGGCGAGCGTACAGGCGTGGCGGGAGATCATGCGAGGGTGCCTGTGGTGGGGTCGTGAGAGGTGGCGTCAGCGCCGACGGCTCAGGCCGATCAGCCCGCCCAGACCCAGCAGCGCGAGGGTGGTGGGTTCGGGGATCGGACTAAACAGCGCCACGTCGTTGCCATCGCCCGCGGCGTAGGTGATGAACAGGTCCGTGCCACCGAAATTGCCGACCAATTCCCCCTCACCGAGCCCGTCGAACTGCCCGGTACGATCGCCGCCGACCGTGAGGATGTCGTAGACCTGATTAAGACTCGGCGTAAAACCGCCCAGCAGCGAAACATCGAGCCGACCATTGAGAATCAGGTCATCGACAACCGTAATCTGGTCGTACTCGAACCCCGGTATCAGTCCGGCGAGTTCGATCAGCAGCGAGGCGCTGTTGCCGAACGTGAGGTCGCCGCCAAAGGAGGTCAGGCCCGGGCTGAAGCCGGGCTTGAGGTCGCCCTCCATGATCACGGTCCCGGTCCCTGTGTCGCCGTTGCCGCTGTAGCTACCGAAGTAGACCGTGAAGCTCCCCGCGTTGGTGCGGATCTCGCCGTTGTTGGTGACATCGTCGAAGAAGGTCGTCGTGCCGCCGGAGGAAGTGATCAGGCCGGTGGTGTTGTTGGTCACATCGCCGATGACGCGGGCCGTCGCGCTGAACGCCATCGTGCCGTCGTTGATCATTCCGTCATCGGCGCGCAGGCCGCCGTCGCCGACCACCAGGCCGGTCGATCGATTGGTGAAGCCCTGAGTGAACTGGACCTGCCCGCCGGCGAGCGTGATCTGCCCGGTGTTGCTGCTGCCGGCCCCCGCGAAGATCATCCGCTCGCCGGTGATGACTTCGACCTCGCCGTTGAAGTTGTTCGTCAAGCCGAAGAGCGAAGCGCCAACGCCGAAGAGCAGGCCGCTGTTGCCGCCGCTGTTCACCTCCGAGGTATCGACCGCGACGGCGAGATTCGGAAAGAGCGTCCGGTCGAACGCGGAGCCCCCCAGCGTTCGGAGCGAGACGTCATCGAGGTCGGCGATGTCATTCACCCCGGTCAATGTCGGCCCCACGCTTCCGGCAAGCGAGCCGCTGACGCCGCTGATCCGATCGAGGTCTTCGGCGCTGATCGTGCCAAACTCGAAGCGGCCGCCGCCGAGGTTCACCACTCCGTTCTCGCCGATAGTCGTCGTTCCCTCGACGGTCACGAGGCCGCCGGTATTGATGTTGAGTGTTCCGTTGCTGCTTCCTCCCTCGTTGGCGCTGACACCGAGGTCGGCGTTGGCGATCAGCGTCGACGCGTTGCCGTTGGTGTCGGTTCCCGCGACCGTTACGACACCGATCGATCCATCGCCCAAGCCAATCACTGCCCCTCGCTGCTCACGCGACCGCCGTCGGTGACGTTGAGCGTGCCGGTTCCCCGGGCGGCAACGACAAGATCACCGGAGCTGGTCCAGTTTGAGGCGTTTCCATTGCCGTCGATTCCGGTCACGGTCACCACGCCAGTCGAGCCGGTCTGCGCGGCTATACCCGCGCGTCCGTTGGTCACTCGCCCGCCCGAGAGGACGTTCAAGGTCCCGTCGCCCATGACGCCGACAGAGAGGTCAGTGGCGTTGGACCAGGTCGAGGCGTTGCCGTTGGCGTCCGTGCCCGTTACCACGACCGTGCCAACAGACCCCGACTGGAATCCGATCGCTCCGATCGCATTGGACACCTGCCCACCGCCCGAGATAGTCATCGAGGCTCGGCCGGTTTCGGCCGCGACGAGGCCGAAGAGTTCGAGCGAACCACCCGCCTGGGTATAGCGGGCAGGGGTGGTCCCGGGGCCGGTGGTGCCGAACTGGAGCGCGGTGATCGTGCTCGAGCCGGTCGGCTGGGCGCCGGTCAGCGCCATCGCGTCGGCGGGGCCCACGAGGTCAAGTGCCCAGGGCACCGGGCCGACGGCGGGAAACGCAGAAAGATTGAGTCGGTACCCGCCTTGGGTCAGGGGGTCGGGGTTCAAGAACACCTGTCGCCCCACGGGTCCGGGCAGTGGCACGTTCGACCAGGAGAGCAGCGAGTCGCGCCCCTCGGCGGCAACGTGGTAGTCGTCGTTGACGCCCCGCGATGCGTTGTTGCTGTCGAACAGTTCGACGACCGAATCGATGCCACCGGGGTCGATGGTGGCACCGGCCGCGTTGGTGCCGCCACTATTGGCGAAGGTCTCGAATCGCAGGGCCTCGCTGCTGCTGACGCTTCGAGACAGGTCGAACAGGAAATTGTGCTGGTCGCTGGTCGTCGCAAACTCGCCTTCCCACGAGAAGTAAGCGGTTTGTGCCTGCAAGGTTGTGCTGCCCATGCAAGCCACCAAAAGAGCTAGCGTGCTGGAGCGTCCGGTCATGGATCGAAGTGAACTCATGTTCTTTTCCTGACGGGTTTAGTCTTGTGGCGACTCATTCACTGGGCTGAAGCGATCTACTGGCCGACCGCTCGAAAACGACTCGCGAAGAGAATCGCCCCCAGGCCCACCAGCGCGAGCGTGCTGGGCTCGGGGACCTCGAACGCGCCGATGTCGGGAGCCAATCCGAAGGGGCGGTCGAAGCCGCGTTGGTCGGTGGGCAGGCTGGTGAAGCCGTTGTCGATCGCTGCGGTTTCGATCCCGAGCGCCTGGGTGAGCGTTGGGCCGCCGTTGTCGGCCAGAGGCTGGAGGTCGGCGATCGCGTTGAGCAGGTCGGTGAGTTCGTCGAAGAGTCCCTCACCGCTGTCGTCCAGGAGGTTGTAGCCGAGCGAGTCGAGGACGGCCTCGCTGCTCTCGACGTTGGGCCCGAAGAGCGCGGAGTTGCCGGCGAGGATGGTGTTGAGGAGGGTCGAGAGGCCGTCGGGGTTGGGGTCGCCGCCGAGGAGAAGGCCACCGCCGCGTTCGGTGGCGGAGTTGTCGGCGATGGTCGAGCTCTCGATGGTGGCTTTGCCGGTGATGAGATAGATGCCGCCGCCGCGGCCCGCCTCGGACAAGCCGGGGACCAGGTCGAGCAGGCCGGTCGTGCTGTTGCCGGTGACGGTGCTGTTCTGCATGAGCAGCCGGCTGGATTCGCGGTCGACGTAGATGCCGCCGCCCCCGCCGCCGACGGTGTTGTTGGCGATCAGGCTCTCGATGACTTCGACGATTGCTTCGGCGGCGTTGATGCCGCCGCCGAACCCGTTGACGGCGTGGTTGTCCGCGACCGTCGAGCGGACCAGGCGGAGAGTCGGCGGGCCGGAGTCGCGGTTAAAGCCTTGGATGATGTAGATGCCGCCGCCGTCGCCGCCATCGCCGCGGGCGACGTCGGTGCGCTGGGCGGTGTTCCCGGTGATCGTCGAGTCCTCGATGGTGATCTGGCTGCCGCCGAAGATCGCCATGGCGCCGCCGAAGCCCGCGTCGCTGTCGGTGATCGAGCTGTTGCGGATGGTGGCGTCGGAGAAGTTGGAGAAGTAGAACGCGCCACCGGCGTTAGACGAATCCGCGTCGTTGTCGGTCATCGTGACGCCGTCGATCAGGAGCGTGGTTTCCCGGTTGTACGCCACGCCGCCGCCGCTGGCGTTGTTGCCGGTGAACTCGGAGTTGGTGACCGAGAACATGCTGTCGCCGCGGTTGTTTTCGCGGACGGCGAACCCGCCGCCGAGCCTGCCCAGGTTGTTGGTGAAGGTCGAGTTATCGATCGCGACCTTAACGCCGTCGGGGTCCCACGATTGGTCGGCGTCGACGTAGATGGCGCCGCCCCAGCCGTTCTCGGCGCCGTTGCCAGAGAAGCTGGTGTTTCCGATGTTAAGCTGGTTGCCCTCGCCGCCTAGGGCGTAGATGGCGGCGCCGTTGCCGGCGACGTTCTCGAAGAAGTTGCTGTTCGCGACGTTCAGCGTGCCCCGTTCGAGGAACACGCCGCCGCCGGACGTCAGCGGGTTGCGGTCGAGCGCGTTGCTGCTCGGCTCGACGTACGCATTCTGGACCGTGAGCCCGTTGAGCGTGAGCGCGCCGGAGAAGCTCGATCCCGACAGGTTCGCGTCAGCGCCGACGCGGAAGATGCGCGTGCTGCCCTGTCCGTCGAGCGTGATCTGCTGCCCGCCGTTGATGGTGATGGGCGAGAGGATGCGGGGCAGCTCGGTCTCCAGCGGGATCGTGCCGCTGACCTCGAAGAAGATCTGGCTCGGGTCGAGGCCCTCGTTCGACAGGTCGATGGCTTGCTGCAGCGAGCCCGGGCCGCTGGGGTTGAGGTTCGTGACGTTGAACACGCCGGCGAAGGCCGGGGCCGAGAGCCCGCAGGCGAGTAAGAGCGAAGCGGTTCGGGTCATCGTCGGTGAGTGCATGGGGGTTTCTCCGTGGCTGGGCGTGTCGGCGTGTCGGCCGTTTGGTTAATGGGGTTGAACAACGTGGGGATCAGCGTCGCCGCCGCGCAACGAGCAGCCCGCCCAGGCCCAGCAGCGCGAGGCTGGTGGGTTCGGGGACGGGCACAAGGCGGATCCATTGGCCGGGGTCGGGTGTGCTCAGGTCGGTGGTGGAGGCCGAGCCAATCAGCTGGAAGGCGGTAAAGGGGACGTCGAAATCGCCGTCGAAGGAGGCGGGGACAACGGCCTCGATCGAAATCGAGCTGACCAGGAATGTCTCGCCGGGGGTGAGTTCGTCGAAATCGACCTCAGCGAGGAAATCGTCAGCGGGGAAAGGGTTGCCGTTGCCGTCGGTCTGGTCAGCCGCCCCAAGCAGTAATATCGGCGTGCGCGTAAAGTTGGTGAGGGCGGCCCCTGGCGGCGAGGCCACGTCCACGTTTGTCTCGAATCCGCTGAAGATAAGCAGCGGACCTCCGAAGGCCTCGAAGGTCACGAGATTGTTGCTGGAGAAGTCCGCGGGCGGGGTGATGGCGATGAGCTGGCCGGTGGGGGCTTGGGCGGTGAAGCGGACTGTGGTGTCGCCGAGAGTGCTAAAGTCGATGTCAAAGTTGTCCGGCAGTGTGGCGGCGCTCAGTGTGGCGTTGGAGAAGAGGAAACCGAAGTCGACATCAACTTCGGAAGACGCGTCGGTGAGCGTGGCGGTGAATTCGAAGTTAGCTGCGTGTGCAGGATGGGCGACGAATAGGAGGCTGATGCCGACGAAGGCTAGAGTTGTCGCGAAAGAGGATTTCATAAGGCTGAGTCTCTATTGATGGTTGGATTAGAAAAAGCCATTCATGCACGACGCCGACGACGCGAGATCAGCAGCCCGCCTGACGCCAGCAGCGCGAGCGACGCGGGTTCGGGGACGACGGTGACGTCTAACTGCCAGTCCGAGCTGGCTTGGTCGATACCGCCGTTGTGAAAAATGTTGAAGGTGTAGTCGCCGGGGGTCGTGAACGATCCGTTGATGATGGATTGGCTGCCGTTGCCGGACTGGGAAGGGAAGGCGAAGGTGTCGGGTGTCACCAGGAGGAGGCCGATGTTAGTCGGGAGCCGTGGTGAATCGACGTGGTTGCTGATCGTGATGCTGACATCGGTGACGGTCAGGCCCGCCGGCAGAGTGAAGCGCACGGTGTCGCCATCGGACTCGATGATGCTGCCGGTGATGGTGTTGAGGCCCGTACCCAGGTCGCCGAGGCCGGTAAACGGATCGATGCTTTCTTGGCCACCGAGGAAGTCGGTTGTCTCGGTCACGGTCAGCGGCAGGGCGAGTGCGGGGCTGGCGAGAGCCGCGGCGGCGAGGCAGGTGGTGAGTTTTTTCATGGTTGCTTCGGGTTTGGTTTGGGCGTGGTGCGTGATCGATCAGGCGCGGCGGCGTCGGGTGAGCAGGGCGGTCGTCCCGAGGGCGAGGAGGGTGAGAGAGGCGGGCTCGGGGACGGGGGTGATCGTGAGGGTGAAGACGTAGAGGCCGCCGTCGTTGATATCGACGGTGTAGTCGCCGGCGGGCAGGTGGCTGACGAGCAGGGTGTCGCCGTCAAAGACGCTCGCGTTGAGGATGTCGTAGGTGCCGCTGTTCAGGCCGGAGCTGATTCCCACGAAGCCGTCGTTGAGAAACCCGATGACGGAGAACTCGACGGTCGCGGCGTCGAAGGGCAGCGAGAAGTCGAAGATGTTGCCCTCGGAAAAGTTGTCGGGGTCGCTGTTGATAACGACCGTGTCGGTGGTTGGGATGGCGAGGTCCGTGGCGGATGTCGGGTCGGATTCCTCAAATCCGCCGGTGAAGTCGCTCTCGTTGATGATGATCGTGGCGTGGGTGGGGGCCGCGGCCAGGCCGATCAGGACCAGGGCAGCGGCGGCGAAGGGGAAGCGCTTCATGGGTGTCTCCTTGTGGTGCGTGTGATCGGTCAGGCGCGCCGCCGCTTGGCGATCGGGCGGTCGCCGAGGTGAGCTCGGCGGAGAGGGGCGGCGTTGCCCCGGCCAGTTCGGCCGTGTCGTTCGGCTGTTCGTGGAATCCGCGGCCCGGGCATGGCCGATCGCATGCCTCGGGGCGGGGAGGCGCTATGCGACCACCGCCGGGGCATGGCATGCTCCGGCTGGATAGGGGTTCACCGTTCTTACCCAGACCTCACCGCGGACAATCCTCCTCTACTCCTTCGGGCACTGCATTCGGCCACCGCGCTAGCCATGCAACGGCGCCTCCCGGAAGTCACTGGGGTGGATGCGGCCGATCCTTTCAGGCTTTTGCAAGAAATCCCAATATCCGGCACATTGCCCTGGAATCAGGCGCAATGGGCCGCGATTCATGAGAACGATACGGCTTGCATCGCAGCGAGAGACTCATGGCAGCGCGGACTCGTCTCAGTCTGATCCTTCGTCTCCGCGACCCGGAGGACACCGATTCGTGGGCCGAGTTCGTGTGTGTTTACGGGCCGTTTGTGTATTCGATCGCACGGGGTCGAGGGCTGCAGGACGCGGATGCGTGCGACCTGGTGCAAGACGTGATGCGGGAGGTGTCTCGGTCGGTGTCGCGGTTCGAGCCGGACCCGGCGATGGGCAAGTTCCGAGGTTGGCTGGGCGTGATCACGCGGCGGGTGCTGGCGCGGTTCTTCGAGAAGAGCAAGACGCAGGTGCCCGGGACGGGCGGCACGGCGCACCTGGTGGGGCTGTCGAACCTCTCGGTAGACGAGGAGGAAGAGCGGTGGGACCGGGAGTTTCGGGCGCATGTGTTTCGCTGGGCGGCGGAGCGGGTGCGGGGTGAGTTTGCAGAGTCGACGTGGCGGGCGTTCTGGCTGACGGCGGTGGAGGGCGTGGCGGCGCGGGAGGCGGCGGAGGCTTGCGAGATTTCGGTGGGTGCGGTGTACATTGCTAAGAGCCGTGTGTTGAGCCGACTCCGAGAGCGAGCGGCGCAGGCCGTGGACTTGCATCTGTTATGACCGTGACTCCGTGTCCTTCCGATGAAGCGTTACGCCGCGTGCTCGCGTCTGACGAATCGACGGCGGTCGATGCGGAGGTGTTGGAGCACATCGAAGGGTGCGAGGATTGCCGGCGGCGCTTGGAGCGTTTGGCGGGCGACTCGCTGACGGTTGAGACGCTGCGCGAGGCGCTCGCGGTGGAGGCTCCGAGTTCGTCGCAACTGATCGACACGATCGCTCGGTTGTCGAGCCGAGCGATGGCTTCGGGCGGGGGCGCGACGCCGAGGTACGACGATCTGGAGCCATGGATCGAGTCGCCCGACGACAACGGTCGATCGACGCTGGGCGGTTACGAATTGCTCGAGTGCATCGGTCGCGGCGGCATGGGCGTGGTGTTTCGCGCGCAGGACCGAACGGCGGATCGGGTGGTGGCGCTCAAGGTGATGCTGCCGGAGTTGGCGCGGGACGACCGGGCGAGGGATCGTTTCTTACGCGAGGCGAGGGCGATAGCCACGGTGCGGCACCCCAACGTGGTGGCGCTGTACGACGTCAGCGAGGTGGACGGCCTTCCGTATCTGGTCATGGAGTACGTCGGCGGCGGCTCGCTGCAGGACCGCATGCGCGACGGCGAGCCGATGGTGGCGGCGGAGATCGTGCGGATCGGCGCCGCCGTCGCCGCGGCGCTGACCGCGTGCCACGAGCATGGCGTCGTGCATCGCGACATCAAGCCGAGCAACGTTCTTCTCGGCGAGACCGGTGACGGCGACGAGGCGATTAGGGTCAGTGACTTTGGCCTCGCCGCCGTCGCGAGCACGCCCACGCTGACGCACCACGGCTTCCTCTCGGGCACGCCCGACTACGTGGCGCCCGAGCGGCTGAGCATCGGCGCGGCGCCCGACGAGCGGAGCGACCTGTTCAGCCTCGGCTGCCTGCTCTACACGATGGCCTCGGGGCGTGAGCCGTTCGGCGGCGACACGCCGTTGATCACGCTTCACCGTATCGCCACCGACAACCCGGCGCCTTTGCGTGTCGAGAACCCCGCGATCCCGGCTCATCTGGAAAAGGCCATTGCTTCGCTGATGGCCAAACGGCCCGAAGATCGGCCGGCGTCGGCGAGCGTGGCGCGAGCGCTGCTGCTCGAGAATGCGCAGGTCGGTCGATCGGCGTGGCGTCAGCCTGGGGCCTGGGTCGGCGGGCTGTTGCTCGTGACGGTCGTGCTGGCGGTTGTTCTCTATGCCGTACTACGTTCGCCCGCCCCGTCCGGTGTCGGGCCGCCGACGGCGATCGTCGTGACCACCGCGGATGAGTTGCTGGATGCCGTGGCGTCGGTGCAGGACGACGGGTGGATCGTGCTCGACACGGACGCGACGCTGGTTGTCCCGCCGCTGTACATCGCGTGGAAGTCCGTCACGATCGCGGCGGCCGATGGGCGTCGACCGACGATCCAGCTCGAAGTCACCGACGAGGGGCCGGCCCCGGAGTACCTCCTGCGGCTGTACTACGGGACGCTGAATCTGTCGGGCTTGCGCCTCCAAGACGACTGGCGGCCGAGCGAGCACTTGCCCCGTGTCGGTAGCAATCGCAAGGCGGCCGAGCAGTTTGCCCTGCTGAGCCTGATCGACGCCGACTTGTTTGTGGAGCGGTGCCGATTCGAGACCCGTACCATCGGTGCGGGTGTCAAGCTCGATCCCGGCAACGAGGCGGTGCTGCGAGACACGCAGGTGTTCGCGCCCGAGGGAACCGCGATCTCGTGGCACGCAATCGACAACGACGGGCTGCTGCTAGGCAACTGCGTGATCGTGGGCAACGTCGGTCTTCTCACGGCGCTGGAAGGCGACGCGGAGATCAGATGGCAGGGCTCGACCGTGCTCGCCAACGTAGCCGCTCTCGAGCTTAACCCCGTGCGTGGTCGGTTGACGGCCTGGGTGTCCGATTGCGTGATCCAATCTATGGAAGCCTTGGTGGTCGCGTCGATCGATCCGCCGTCGCTGGACGAGTTCAAGCGCACGCTTGCCTGGCACGGCGAGGGCAACCGCATCCGCGGCAGAGAGGTGCGCCTGTCCGACGGCGAGTACGCGCCGAGCTGGGCGCAGGAGCTGACGGGGTGGGCCATTGGGGATGCGGACTCGGTCTATCGGCAGCAGCTGTTCAGCGTGCCTCACGCCGAGGCCGTCAACCGGCTGATGAGCGGCGAGCCGGTGGAAGACTTGGCTCTGGACCGAGTCGGTCGTTGATCCTTGCGCGGCTGTGCCCTTTCACGGGAGCTTGAGCCACCGAGGCAGAAGGACGGGTAGCCCATGGCCTCCCTGGTCGTCCCGTGGGGCCATTCGGCAGCCCGGCAGGGCACTCGGGCGCCCCGGGGCGCCGGGGGCCACACGGGGGATCCTGGTCAGCCGTGTCTTGGGAAGGGCCCAACCGGTTTTCCAACCAAACTCGCTCCGTGAGGTGCCACCGGAGGTGGCCCGCACCTGCCCTCAGAGTTGAGAAAAGCGTCATCCAACGCCTTGTCATGAAAGGCGTTGATGGCGGATTCTTTGGAAAAGCAAGGCGACGCGAGATTCTCGGGAAGCCGTTGGGAAGCTGACGCTCTACCAACTGAGCTACTCTCGCGTCAGGCGGGCTAGCTTAGTCACCGCGCCTGCCTTTGGGCAATGTGGGCTTTCGACGGCCGCGAACGGCCCCACGCGGTCAGGCTGGAGGGGCCGCCAGGGTCACTCGCCGGATGCCACCGGTACGCTCGAAGACGTCTCGTGACAGCGACTCGTCGAGCGTGCAGGCCGCGATCGTTCGCGTCGTGCCGTCGGCGTGGAGCACCTCAAGGACGCCGGTGGACGGCGCTTTGGCGTCTTGCCGGTAGACGATCGGGGTCTGACAGACGGTCAGCGCAAGGCTGCCGTCGGGCAGGTCGATCCGTTGGGTCTCGCCGTCGACGTCGAGGTAGTCGAACCCGGCGGGGCGATCGAGCCACTCATCGGCGTGGACGCGGTGCGGGTCGAAGGTGAGTCGGCCGTGATCGACGCTCACGCCCAGTTCGCCGGCGCGGGTGAGCACCTGCTCCTTGACCTGGCCGGTCATGCCGGGTTGCTGGGCACCGCGGTTGCCGGGCGTGTGCGAGTAGGCGTCGGTGGGGAAGGCGCCGTAGTCGCCGGCTGTCTTCGTGAACCCCAGGCCGGCCCGCACGCGGCGGTACAACGCGCCGAGGCGTTGGACGACGGCCGGGTCGGCGCTGCCGTCCTCGGCGTCGCGGTGGGTTTCCTGCACGGCCAGCAGCAGCTTGGCGACCATGTGCCAGTAGACGCAGCCGATGCCCTCGTAGCCGTGCATCTTCCCGGATCGGCCGGTGTGGCCGTGGTGGTGGAAGGTCTGCTCGAAGAGGTCTTCGATCGCGGCGCGATGTGCCTCGACCAGGGGCTGCAGCACGGTGTCGTCTGTCAGTTCTTTCAACACGCTGTTGAGGTCTTCGGCGCTGCCGATCGGGGCGGCGAAGCGATAGACGCCGTCATCGTCCTGGGCGATCAGTCTGGTGTCGCCTTGCGCCAACAGCTCGGTCAGCAGCGGGTTGTTCCGCACGCCGTCGGTGTCGACGCGGTTGCGGTTCAGGAAGCCGTCGACGCTGGTCACGGGGTAGAGCGTGAATGACCGCACGTCTGGGCGATAGAGCGAGCTCTCGAACATCGCGTCCAGCAGGTCGGCCGCCTCCTGAGGCTTGAGCAGGCCGGAGGAGAGCACGGCGACCTGCCCTTCGAGCATCACCGGCAGGCGTTTGATCTCGGTGACGCCGTCGTCAAGCTTGAGCAGGTTGTAGCCGTGATAGAGCCCGTCGTCGCGTCGGCTGCTGCGGATGGTCGCGTCGCAGGCGTTGACGGCGCGGTCGCAGAGCTTGCGGATCGCTTCGGCGCTCACCGGGGCGGTGTCGAGCTCATCGCCCGCGTAGGCCGCGCGGTTGTAGGTTTGGTACGTCGCGCCGAGGGCGTCGAGCAGGCGGCGTCGTTCGGCGGGGTCGTCGATCGCGCGATCGATCGCTTCGGTGTCGCCGAGCACCTCGCTCACCCGCCCCAGCCAGGTGGAGACGCAACGCGACATGGCCAAGGACCCCAGCCCCGAGTCGTCGATCAGCCGCCGGATGAGCGCCGCCTGCCGCCTGAGATAGCAGGTGGTCACCAGCGAGAGCCCCCAGCCGGCCAGCGCGTTGTTGGCGTCGTTCCACTCCGGTCGCTGGGTGTTCATCCAGGTCCCGCCACCGATCACGAGGTTCGACAGCTTGGCCAGGACGGGCACGATCAGCTTCTCGGCGAGGTTGACGTGCCGGACGTTGCCGTGCGCGTCGCGTTCGAGGCGGGCGTCGCTGCCCATCGAGTCTTCGGCGGCGGTGATGCGCTTGTCGAGGTCTTGGTCGAAGTCGATCGACTGCTTGGGGTCGGCGATCAGCTCGGCGTATGGCTTGAGTCGGTAAGGCACGTTGGCGTAGCTGAAGGCGGCCCGATCGAGCTGCCCCGCGAGACGGCCGGGGTGGTAGCGCTCGCTGAGCTCGAGCAGCCGCATGAGGTAGACGATCTGGTGATCGCCCCAGTAGCCGACGTTGGCCCAGGGGTCGTCGGGGTCGGGCTTCTCCCAGTCGATGCCGTCGCGGCCGATGCGATAGGGGTTGTGGCCGTCGCGGGTCGATGCGTTGACGAACTTGGCGATGATCGATTCGAGATAGCCGGGGTAGCTGAGGGCGAGGGCTTCCCAGTTCTGGAAGATGTCGCGCCAGTTGCCTTGGTAGTCGAGCCGGCGACTGCCGTCGTCGTTGCGGATGCGGATGGCGAACATGTTCCACGGTCGGGAGGGGTCGCCGTGACGCCGGCCGAAGGTCAGCGGCAGGTACTCCATGCCGAGGCGGATGAGGTCGGGGTCGTCGGTCTCGTCGAGGGCACGCGTGAGCTCGGCGAGCTCAATGGACTCGGGCAGGGCGTCGAGCAACGGGGCGAGGCGTCGGGCGGCGGGCCGGTTGCGGGTGCGGGCGAAGTCGAGCACGTCGGCGGTGTCGATGCGGTAGCCGTTGGCGACGGCGCCGCCGCGCATGCTGTTGAACATGACGTTGGAGAAGTGGTTGGCCGCGGTGGTGCGGCCGGCGGTCTGCTGGAGGCCGTCGGCGGCGGCGACGATGGCGGCGATGCCCTCGGCCGCGTCGTCCACGGCGTCGTCGATCGCGTCGTCCAGCCCGCCCCGATCGATCAGCCGGCGACGCAGGCGGACGACCTGGGCCTGCGTTTGGTCGGCGTCGGCGACGAGATGCCAGCGAGCCGAGGCGCCGGGCTCGACGCGGAGCCCGCCGTAGAAGCGGAAGGTCGTCCGTGCGTTGACCATCCGGCGCTTCGGCTCGATCGGTTCGCCGCTCCGCCAGGAATCGAGCTCTTGGTCGTCGAGCGCGACGGCGACGTCATCGAGGCCGTGGGTCCAGGCGACGTTCGCCTTGGTCGCTTCGTACGGCTCGGCCGAGTCGGTGATCTGGGTCGTCAGCGCAATGGTGGCCAGCCCCGTCAGCTCGTCGATCTCCGAGAGCGTGTAGGCATCGACCAGGCAGCTCGCCCGTTGCAGCGTCAGCAGGGGCACGCCGGCGGGGAGCAGGTTCAGCAGCGCATCGCAGACCCGCACGCCGACCGATTGGTCGTCGCTCAGGTTGTCGAGCCAGACGGTACGAACCAGCCCGAAGGCGTCCGTTGGTGCCCATCGATAACGGAACCGGAGCTGTAAGTCGTCGCGGGTTTCTTCGAAGACGAGCTGCGTGCCCTCGATGGACTTGTAGAGGCAGCGTCGGGTCGGTGCCGAGCCGTCGAGTTGGAACGGGCGCCAGGTGACGGCCGGGGTGTTGCCGCGGGTCACGATCAGCTCGGTCTGCGGGCCGGTGTATGGGTGACAGACGTGGAGCTGGTCGTCAGTGGTGTAAGGGAACAGGCAGCGGGCCGGCTCGGTACGACCGGCGGTGAGCCCGCCGTAGCTCGAGACGAACGCCCACAGGTCGGCTTCGCTGACCACGCTGACGAGGAAGGGCGGCATCCGGTCATACTCCGGGATGCGATACATCGTTCGGCCGAACAGCTCGACAAAGCCTTCGCTGAGCTCAGGCGCGAGCGGTGTATCGGGCGCGGTTGATGTTGGCTTGAGCCTTGTGGTCTGCGGCGTCTGAGTCTGAGTCATGAACCAAAATCCTTGCGAAATGCAACGGGCGAGAGATGCTTGAGGTCACCCCAGATGAGATTAACCGCTGTGTTTCATCGTGGGTGATGAAACATCTTGTTACATCGCGAGGTCGGTGTGTGTTCAGGTCGGAGGCGCCGCGCGCTCTCTCGACCGCTCGTGACCGAATCGTCGAATCCGCCTAAGTCGATTGCCGACGCTTGATGACGGCCGGGCTGGTGATCAACGCCGCGATGCCGACTCCCGCGATCAGCCAGACCCCCCAAGCACCCACTTTGCCATAGGCGGCCCAGGCGGAAAGCAGCGTGTAGATCACTGTCACGCCCCCGCCGACGATCAGCATTCGCGGGCCGAACCGGTCGGCTCCCATCAGCTTCTGTCGGCCCAGCAGCAAGAAACCCCACAGCGCGACGGGCAACAGCATCAGTCCGATCACGCTGGTCGGGATCACGAGATACGCGCTGAGTTCGCCCCAGAAGAAAGGCCCGACGACAGCGACGAGGGGCAGCAGGCTGCCGACCGCGCGCGGGATGCCGAAGCCGGCCTGCAGCGCGTAGCCGTTGATGAGCATGTGGACCAGCACGGTCGACAGCGCGATGAAGAACACGCCGATGCCGAAGATCACGGTGCCGACGTCGCCGGGGAAGAGCGGCTCGAGCGTGGCGGCGAACGCGGACGTGTTGTGTTTGACCGTCGCCGCCGCCAGCGTGCGTTCCGACCGGGGGATCGCGTCGAGCAGGGCGGCTCGTTCGGCGTTATTGGCCGACGCCCAGGTCGGGACGTCGGCTTGGGCGTAGGCCTCGAGGTTGCCGCGGTAGCTGTTCAGGCCGGGGGGCGGGGGATCGGTGGGTTGAATGAAACGCCACGCGACGAGGGCCGGGTCGACGTGCTTCTCACCGTACAGCGTCGCACCCGCGGCCGAGACGATGAACCCGCTGACGAGCACGAACGGCAGGAACAGCCCGGTCACGAGGTCGAACCGCGCCAGTTCACGCTGATCGCGTCCCCAGCCGCGGGCGCGCAGCGCGTACGGCATGAGGAAGGTCATGTTGATCCCGACGGCGGCGCCGATCGCCGCCAGCGCCGTCTGTCGCTGCGTCGCCGTGATCCGCTGTGACCAGAACTCTGGGTCGACGCTCTGCGCGAGCATGGACGCGTAGCCCGCGACTGGCTCGAACAGCAGGCGAGGCGAGGGCACGAGGCCACGCAGGGCCGTACCGATCGACAGCGAGCCGTCGATCAGCAGCCGGCAGAAGACCAGCCCGAAGCACAGCACGATCCCCGCAACGACGAGCTGGATGAGTCGGTCGAAGAGTCGGCCGCCGCGTTTACCTCGAAGTTGCGTGAGCGTGATAGCCACGGCACAGCCCGCCATGATCGCCGTGGCGATGACCCGGCCGGTCGTGCCGTCGCCCAGCAGCCCGGGCGCGACCATCCGCGTTAACGCATCGGTCCCGAGGTTGTACTGCGGCAGCCCCCAGACCATGTTCGCCGCGACCGTCGCGACCAGCCAGCCCCAGCCCAGCACCGGGCTGACGTGGCGGTTGATCAGGCGGAATGGGTTTTCGGTGGTGCTTAGCGCGACGGCGCTGATCATGAACAGCACGACCAGCCCCAGCAGCATCGCCACCGGCTGGACCCATAGCGCCGAGACCCCAGCGAAGGAGCCCAGGAACAGGCACGCCCCGAGCGTCCCGCCGCCGATCGTGCATGCGCTCTGCAGGAACCCGGGGCCGAGCTGCGCGAGATAGCCGCGATAACGGGTGACGAGGCTCGGAGGGTTGCGGGTGTCGGGATCCATGAGAGAGTCACGAGGGCGAACGGGCGATTCGGCGGTGCTCGCATGACGGCGCGGGCCCACGATACCGGCTCGGCTACGATGCCGGCGGGCCGCGGTCGTCGCTGGCTCGATCGCGCGAAGTAACCCCCCAAGGCGCGGCCTGGCCGCGATTTCACGATGTCCGTCGCCCGTCTCCGCAACGTCGCCGTCATCGCCCACGTCGATCACGGCAAGACCACCCTCACCGACCAGTTGCTTTACCAGTCGGGCATGTTCCGCACCGAGGACCTCGACAAGCTCGCCGGCGGCCAGCATGGGCTGGTGATGGACACCGGCGACCTCGAACGCGAGCGCGGGATCACCATCACGGCCAAGAACTGCGCGGTGAACTACCGCCACTCCGATGGCGCTGACTACAAGATCAACCTGATCGACACGCCCGGCCACGCGGACTTCGGCGGGGAGGTCGAGCGGGTGCTCAACATGGCCGACGGCTGCCTGCTGGTGGTCGACGCGTTCGAGGGGCCGATGCCGCAGACGCGGTTCGTGCTCGGCAAGGCGCTGGCGATCGGCTTGAAGCCGGTGGTGGTGATCAACAAGATCGACAAGCCCAACGCCCGGCCGGACGACGTGATCAACGAAGTGTTCGATCTCTTGGCCGAGCTCGACGCGCCGGACGACGCGCTGGACTTCCCCGTCGTGTATGCCTCGGCCAAGCAGGGTTGGGCGACGACCGACGCCGAGCGGATCGGGGAAGGCAGCCACCCCGAGACGATCGCCGAGCTGTTCTCGGCGATCCTCGATCACGTCCCTCACCCGTACGCCGAAGGATCGAGCCGCGCGGCGGCCGCGGGGTTTGCGACGCCGACCGAGGCGTTGGCTGCGCCCTTGCAGATGATGGTGACCAGCCTGCAGTACAGCGAGTACGTCGGGCGCGTCGCGATCGGGCGGGTCGTGGCCGGTCGGATCGACGGGGGGCAGCGCGTCACCGTCATCGACCGGGCCGGCGAGGCGACGCAGCAGAAGGTGCTGAAGCTCAACGTCTTCGACGGGTTGGCGCAGAAAGAGGCCAACGAGGTCTCGGCCGGCGATATCTGCGCCGTGGTCGGGCTGGACCCGATTGACATCGGCGACACGATCGCGTGCCCGGACGAGCCGACTGCGCTACCCTCGGTCGAGATCGACGAGCCGACGCTGTCGATGACGTTCCGCATCAACGATTCGCCGTTTGCTGGACAGGAAGGTGAATTTGTCACCAGCCGGCAGATCGCCGATCGGTTGCAGCGCGAGTTGCAGAGCAACGTCGCGCTGCGGGTCGAGCAGGGCGACTCGGGCGAATCGTTTCTGGTAAGCGGGCGCGGGCTGATGCACCTGGGCGTGCTGTTGGAGACGATGCGGCGCGAGGGGTACGAGGTGCAGGTCGGCAAGCCGGAGGTGATCGTCAAGGAGATCGGTGGCAAGAAGCACGAGCCGATCGAGCTCTTGGTGATCGATTGCCCGGCCGACGCGCAGAACGGCGTGATGAGCCTCGTGATGAACCGCCGGGCGGACATCGAGAAGATGGACCCCAAGGCGGGGGCCGGCGACTACGTGCACATGGAGTTCAGGATCCCGGCGCGATCGCTGATGGGCCTGCGGACGAAGATGCTCACCGCCACGCAGGGCCGTGCGATCATGCACCACAACCTGCTGCGGTACGAGCCGATGAAGGGCGAGGCGCCCAAGCGACCCAACGGCGTGATGATCGCCGCCGAGACCGGGGCCGTGACCGCCTATTCGCTGGACCGGCTGTTCGATCGCGGGGTGTTCTTCGTGAAGCCCGGCGACAAGGTGTACGAGGGGCAGGTCGTCGGCGAACACAACCGCGACAACGACATTACGGTCAATCTGATTATTAACAAGAAGCTGACCAACGTGCGAGCGTCGGGCTCGGACGACGCGACGCGGGTGAAGCCGGCTCGGGAGATGTCGCTCGAGGCCTGCCTGGAGTACATCGAGGCGGACGAGCTGGTGGAGCTGACCCCCGAGTCGATCCGGCTGCGCAAGCGATATCTCAAGGAAGCCGACCGACGGCGGAAGGATCGTTCGGCGAAGGATCGGGCCAAGGCCGCGATCCCGGGTTGAGGTTGGACCGTATGAGTGGTTACACGAATTCAAGTCATCGGAGGTCAGTCATGACCAGCATCATCACGCGTTTGTTGTCTCTGGTATCGGTCGCGGTGTGGGCGGTCGTGCCGGCCGTTGGGGTCGCCGCCGACGTGGTTGAGATGAAAGACGGGCGCGTCTTTGAGGGTCGGATCGTCAAAGAGGACGACACGTCCGTGCGGATCGACGCGATGATCGCGGGGATCCGCGCCGAAATGGCGCTGGCGAAGGGCGACATCGCGTCGGTGACGAAAGAGGCCGTTCTGGACGACTTCTTCGAGCCGGTGGTTGCGCCCGCGACGGCGACGGGCAACGAGAACGCGTCGTCGTACCTGCTGGTCCCGATCAAGGGCGAGCTCGGCACCGACGTGGTGTCGTCGGGCGTGGCGCGGGCGCTTTCGCTGGCGGCCGGCCGGGGGATCGGGCACGTGGTGTTCGAGATCGATTCGGCCGGCGGCTCGCCTGAGGCGGCGGCGGAGATCCACAGGACGCTGGCGCGGTACGACAGCCAGATCGCCTACCACGCCGTGATGAATCGGGCGCTGGCCGAGGCGTTGGTGTTCCCGGTCTTCGCGGACACGGTGCACCTGCGCGACGGCGGGCGTGTCGGGGCTGAAGGGGTGTTCATCGACTCGACCGGCGAGGGCGAAGCGCTCGCGGTCGGCGAGGTGGCGGCGATCCTGGGCGAGACGGCGGCGGCGCACGGGCGCAGCGACCTGATCGTGCGAGCCATGGTGGACCCCGACGAAGTGGTGGTGGCGTGGCAGGACGCATCGGGCCAACTCCAGGTCGCCAGCGTGCTGCCCGAGGATGTCGATGAGGAGGCGGTGTTGTTCGATGTGGACGACGAGACGCTGCTGGTGCTGTCGGCCGAAGAGCTCGACGCGTGGGGGGTCGCCCGGCCGTTCACGGGCTCGATCGGGTCGCTGGGCGAGGTGATTGGGGTTGAGGGTTGGACGTCGGTGGGCGACCAGGGCGCGGTGTCGATGCGTCAGGAGCGTCAGGCGGTCGCCCAGCGTGCGGCGTCGAAGGAGCGCGGCCACGAGGACCGGATCAAGGCGTTGATCCAGCGACGCGAGCTGGTGCAACGGAGCATCCAGCGCAACCTCGCTCGTGCCGAGAAGTGGCAGCCGTCGCAGGAAGACATCCGCACTTACCAGAGCCGAGGCCGAACGGGTTCGGGGTACTTTCGCCGCAGCAGCGATGTCAAGGACACGAATGTGATCACCAGGACCTCGCGGTCGGTCTGGCGGCAGAAGACAGACCTGTCGATTTCGGCGTTGCGCGAGGCCCGCAAGGGTGTGATGGAGATGCAGCGGCTGGATCGCGAGGCGGCTGAGCTCGGGTTGGATCGTCTGTACGCGCCGGACGAGCTGAGCGCGATGAAGAACGACATCGAGGTGCGGGCACAGGTGCTGATGGACTATCGCGGGATCAAGACGCGATAGGCCCGAGCGGGGATGCCGGGCCCGGGGCGTGGCGGCGTGGGTTTCTCGCGGCTGGGACACCGTCTTGGGGTACGCTCTCCTCGAATCAGAGGTTTCCCGCGGGCGATCGGCGCGTGCCGACCCGTTGGGGCATGGAGCGTGCCCGTGTTCGATGCGATCCGATTCATCTTCAGCTGGGGCGAGCTTTCTGCGGTCGGTTTCGATTGCGTGCTCTACTCGGCGATGGCGATCGTGGGGACGGCGCTGTTCCTGGTCCGGTTGGCGATGATGGCGTTCCTCGACCTCGACGCGGACGTCGACGTGGACGCCGATGGCGTGGGCGGGCTGGGGATCCTGTCGTTCCTGTCGATCACGGCGTTCATGACGTCGACCGGCTGGCTGGGGCTGGGGCTGCGGCTAGACCTGGAGTGGACGGTGCTGCCCTCGGCGGCGGTCTCGATCGGCGTCGGCGCCGCGGTGATGGTGGCGACGGGCATGGCGATGCTGGGTCTGCGGCGGATGGCGTCGGAGAAGGCGTACGACATGGCCACGGCCGTGGGCCGGACGGGGCAGGTGTACATGGCGATCCCCGAGGGCGGCAGCGGCCAGGTGCGCGTCGAAGTCTCGGGGCGGAGCATGATCGTGCCGGCCCGCACGGCGGGCGAGAAGCTGGACGCCTTCACGGACGTGAGGGTGACCGATGTCCGCGACGACGGCGTGGTGATCGTCGAGCGGCTGGACTAGAGCTAATCACTGGCGCGCGATGGTGCGCGCTCTTTCTGGGAGACCGATATGGCAACGCTGGCGCAAGGGCTGTTTGACTTCGGGTTCATCTGGGTCGTGCTGGCCATCCTCGGCCTGCTGATCGTTTTTTCGCTTGTGGTCTGGGCGTTTTCGCGATTCCGGCGGTGCCCTTCGAACAAGGTGCTGGTGGTGTACGGCCGGACGCGGGGTCAGCAGGCGGCCAAGTGCGTGCACGGCGGGCTGGCGTTCATCGTGCCGTTGATCCAGGACTTCGCGTACATGTCGCTGGAGCCGATCACGATCGAGATCGAGCTGACGTCTGCGTTGTCGAAGAAGAACATCCGCGTGGCGGTGCCGTCGACGTTCACGATCGGCATCTCGACCGAGCCGACGATCATGAACAACGCGGCCGAGCGCTTGCTGGGGCTGAACGACCGGGAGATCGCGACGCAGGCGCGGGACATCATCCTCGGTCAGATGCGTCTGGTGATCGCGACCTTGACGATCGAGGAGATCAACCAGGACCGTGAGAAGTTCCTGGACCTGGTGAACAAGAACGTGAACTTCGAGCTTAACAAGATCGGCCTGTACATGATCAACGTGAACATCCGCGACATCACGGATGAGTCGGGGTACATCGACGCGTTGGGTCAGAAGGCGGCGGCCGAGGCGATCAACCAGGCGAAGATCGACACAGCCCAGGCGGAGCGGGAGGGCGCGATCGGCACGGCGGCGGCGGACCGCGAGCGGACGGTCAAAGTGGCCGAGGAGACGGCGCTGGCGGACATCGGCCGCAAGGAGGCGGAGCGGAACCAGCGGATCAAGGTGGCGGCGTTGGAGGCCGAGGGCATCGCCGGCGAGGCCGACGCGCGGCGTCAGCAGGAGATCGCGGTGGCGACGCAGGGCGCCCGGGCGGCCGAGGGCAAGAAGCAGGCGGAGTCCGAGCAGCGTGTGAAGGTGGCGGGGTTCGAGGCCGAGGCGGTGGACGGCGAGAACACGAGCCGGGCGGAGATTGCGAAGTCGGAGGCGACACTGTCGGAGCGTCAGGCGGAGGCGCGTCGCCGGGGCGAGGTGGCGGCGGCGGAGGCGGCTCGGGACGTGCTGATGGCCGAGAAGGAGCAGGAGCTCGCGCGGATGCAGAAGGAGGTGATCGCCAAGGAGACGATCGAGCGTCAGCAGGTGGAGATCAGCGCCGAGGCGGACGCGGAGCGCGAGCGTCGGGTCGCGAAGGGCAAGGCCGACGCCGAGCTGGCGCGGTACACGGCCGAGGCCGAGGGCATCAAGAAGGTGCTGGACGCCAAGGCCGACGGCTACGAGCGGTTGATGGCCGCGTGCGCCCAGCGGCCGGACCTGGCGCCGAGCCTGCTGGTGATCGAGCAACTGCCGTCGTTGGTGGCCGAGCAGGTCAAGGCGATCCAGAACCTGCAGATCGACAAGATCACGGTGTGGGACGGCGGTTCGGGCGGGGTCGAGGGGCAGGGCTCGACGGCGGGCTTCCTGCGCGGGCTGATCGGCGCGTTGCCCCCGGTGCACAAGCTGGCCGAGCAGGCGGGGATCGACCTGCCCGACGTGCTGGGCAAGGTTGAGCGGCCGGCGGGGTCGAGCAAGCCGACGCGCCGTGACCCGGCCCCGGGCGAGCCGTCGGGTGGGTGACGCTAGGCCAGCGCGTGTCGCACGGCGTCGGCGGTGTCGCGGAGGCGGTCGGCGGCGGGCTTGTCGGGGGTGTAGTCCTCGATGACGAGCTCGGTGTGCGGGGCGGCCTGGCGGAGCAGGGTGAGCCAGGTGGGGACGTGCAGGTCGGTGTCGGCGAGGGGCGACATGGTGCCGGCAGGCTCGGCGAAGCCGGTGTCGTCGCGCGGGCGGTTGTGCGGTGCGTGCGTCATGTGCGTGAAGCCGCCGACGTGGGCGTGGTCGACGTAGGGCTGGATGGCGGAGAGGGTGAGCTCGGGGTGGCGGATGCCTTCGCGGGAGAGGTTGGGCAGGTCGAAGATGAGGCCGAGCTTGTCGGGGCAGAAGCCGTCGCAGAGGTCGCGGGCGGCGACGGCGTCCACGGCGGCGGAGCCGGCGTGCATCTCGATGACGAGCTTGACGCCGTAGGGCGTGGCGAGCTCGATGAGGCGGGCGAGTCGGTCGCGGGTCTTGGCGAGGTAGTCGGGCCAGTCGAACAGGCCGTCGGGCATGGCCGGCAGTTGGATGCGCATGTGGCGGCAGCGGCCGGCGGCGGCGCCGGCCAGGTCGAGGCGGAAGGCGTCTTCGTCGTCGCCGTTGGCGCCGGCGGGCACGGTACCGAGGGGTGTGATGCCCGCGTCGAGCAGGCGGGCGGCGAGCTGTTGTCCTTCGTCGGCGAGGCGCTGCGGGGTGAGGTCGAAACGGTGGTTGCCCCAGTTGCTGTAAGGCTGATCGCGGGCGCGGTCGGGGATGACGCGTGGGCGGAAGACGTAGGCGGTGACGCCGCAGTCGACGCAGAGCGCGATCTGCTCGTCGAAGTCGAGCTCGGGGAGCATGACGGCGGTGACGCCGAGAATAAGCGGCGGGGCGGCGGGCATGCGATCAGGCTATCGGCCGGGGCGGCCACGCGGCGAGCGGATGCTGACGGGTCGCTGTCGCGATCGGTCAAGCGGTGCGGCAGAGGAAGAAGGCGGTGTAGGGCTGGGGATCGACGTAGCCGAGGGAGGCGGCGAGGGCCTGGGACTCGGGGTTGAAGGCGTCCCAGCAGGGCGTCACGCCGCGGTCGAGGCAGTCGAGGATGACGGCGGCGGCGCAGGCCGAGCCGAGGCCTCGGCGGCGGAAGATGGCCGCGGTGCTGACCTCGATCTCGGCCAGGACGTGGTCCTCGGGGCCGGCGAGGTACGCGCTGGCGCCTGGCGGCAGGGTCGAGCTGACGGTGGCGGTCGAGCAGGCGGCGGCGACGTCTCGGCTGCCCTGCCGCTGGGCGAATCGGCAGACGCCGCGGTCGATGAGGTCCGACGGGTCGGCGTAGGCGACGGCCAGCAGGTCGTCGAAGGCGAGGAGGTCGGACAGGTCGCTGTGGGCGGGGCGGTGCAGGGCGAACCGGTCGGGCACGGCCTCGACCTTGCGGGTGAGGCGTTGCGTGTCCCACTCGAGCGGCGGGGCCATGAGCGTGCGGTCGACGGGCTCGAGGGCGCGATGCCAGACGGACTTGAGTAGCTCGAACCATGCTTGCGTCTGCGGGGCGACGACGGTGGCGGGCTGGGGCAGGCGCGAGACCATGGCGCGGGCGGCGGGGTGGTCGGCGTCGCCGGCGAGGAGGTGGAAGTAGATCGACAGGTGGGCGACGCGCGGGTCGTCGGCGTCGTCGGCCCAGGCGACCCCCATCGCGCCCGAGAGCACCGACGCCAGCATGCCGTGCACGCCGGGGAAGTCGGCGAAGAGCGGGGCCAGGGCGGCGCGTTGGTGGCGAGGGACGTTGGTGATCATGCGGTCGTCATGGTGGGCGATCGGCGCGTCGGTGTCACGCCGGGCGGGTGGCGACGAAGAGCGACCAGGGCTCGTCGTCGCCGAGGAGCGCGTCGCCGAGGGAGCGCGCGTCGTCGGCGGTGATGAGCTCGAGGCCCACGGTCTTGATCCAGCCGCGCCACGCGGCGTCGCTGAACAGGCCGCAGGTGTGGCGGTCTTCGATGACCTTCACGCGGCCGGTGTCGGCGTCTCGGACGAGGATGAGCAGCAGCATCTCGCAGCGGTGGCTGTCGGGGTGGTGGGGGTCGAGGTCGTAGACGTAGCTGAAGAGGTGCGGGGCGGTGGGGTCGTTGGCGTCGTGTTCGCCGTCCGACTCGGCTGCGCCGGAGGTGAAGGTCTCGCGGGTGTAGGTGGGGGCGATCATCGCGAGCCCGCCGGGGCGGAGGTGTCGGGCGACGGTGGCCACGGCGGCGGCCGCGTCGTCGGGGGTGGCCATGTAATCGACGGCGTCGGTGAGCAACACGGCGTCGAACGGGGGCAGGCCGTGGGGCGAGGCGGCGAGGTCGAGGGTGCGCATGTCGCCCTCGATGACCGTCGCGTCGGGGATCAGGGCTTGGCACTGGGCGAGCATGTCGGTGGAGAGGTCGACGGCCGTGACGTGGTGACCGGCGTCGGCGAGGTGGCAGGCGAGGTGCCCGCCGCCGGCGCCGAGGTCGAGCAGGCGCAGCGGGCCTGCGTCGGGACCGAACCAGGCGTCGAGGCGGTCGAGGACGTGCTCGGCCTCGTCGAGGTAGTCCGACGGCGGCGACAGCCGCGGCCAGAGGGGCGCCAGATCGTGGTAGAGGCGGTGCTCGGGCATCGGCGGAGCGTAACGCGACATCACGGGCCGGCGTCGGATCGGGGGATCGAGCCAAGCGTGCCGTAGACTGAAAGTCACGCCGACGCGGTTGTCCCCCGCGGCGGTGGCGTGCAGGGAGTTCGAGCGTGACCGTGACACGGATCGAGGTGAAGCTCTTTGGCCCCCAGGCGCAGCGTGCGGGTCGGCGGTCGGTCGCGGTGGAGGTGACCGGCGGCTCGACGACCTGCGACGAGGTGTTGGCGTGGCTGCGCGACGCGGCGCCTGCGTTGGCCGGCTCGATGTCGGCGAGCGTGCTGGCGGTCGATCACGCGGTGGCTTCGGGCGATCGTGTGTTGACCGGGGACGAGGAACTCGCGTTGATCGGTCTGATCGGGGGCGGGTGATGGGGCGGGTCGAGGTCATGATTCAGGAGGGGGCTTTGGGCAAGGCCGAGTTGGTGGAAGTCGAGGGCGCGGGGGCGGTGCTGCGGTTTGAGGGGGTGGTTCGGCCGACGGAAGACGGCCGGCCGCTCGAGGCGTTGGACTACGAGGCCTACGAGCCGATGACGACTCGGCAGCTCGGGGCTTTGGGCGAGGCGATGGTGGTGGGGCACGGGTTGATGGCGTTGCGGGTCGAGCACAGCGTGGGTCGGGTTCGCCCGGGGGAGGTGTCGTTCCGGCTGACCGTGTGGTCGGCGCACCGCAAGGCGGGGTTGGCGGCGATGGACGTGTTTATCGATCGGATGAAGGCGGAGGTGGCGTTGTGGAAGGTGCCGGTGTGGCTGACGGCCGTGGAGGCAGAGCGATGAGCGACGCGAAGGCCGCGAAGGCCGGGCAAGCCGACGGGCTCAGCCACGTCGGGCCGCATGGCTCGCGGATGGTGGACGTGGGCGAGAAGCCGATCACGGAGCGTAGCGCCGTGGCCGAGGCGGTCGTGCCGGTGGGGGGGGCGTTGGCCGAGGTGATCCGCCACGGCACGGGGCGCAAGGGCGACGTGCTTGGCGTGGCGCAGCTGGCCGGGATCCAGGCGGTCAAGCGCACGGCCGACGTGATCCCGCTGTGCCATCCGCTGCCGGTCGACGGCGTGGATGTGGCGGTCGAACTCGATGGCGAGCGGGTGGTCATCCGCGCGACGGTGCGGACGGCCTGGCGGACGGGCGTGGAGATGGAGGCGTTGCACGCGGCGACGATCGCGGCGTTGACCGTGATCGATATGGGCAAGTCTGTTCAGCGCGGGCTGAGTGTCGAGCGTGTGCGGTTGCTGGAGAAGCGCGGCGGGCGCGGCGGGGACTACCTGGTTGATGACCCGCCGTTGGAGGTCGAGCGAGCGACGGCCGGGGATGCCTGCGGGTATCGCGTGCGGGACGAGCCGTGGCCGAGCCTGCGGGTCGGTGTGCTGACGGTGAGCGATCGGGCGACGGCCGGGGCGTACGACGATCGGGGCGGGCCGGCGATCGCGGCGTGGTGCGAGAAGCACATCGGCCGGCCGGCGGCCGAGCGGGCGGTGGTCGCGGATGAGGCGCCCGCGATCGAGCGAGCGATCGTCGCCTGGACGGACGAGCTGGACCCGCCGATCGACCTGATCTTGACGACCGGCGGCACGGGGATCGGCCCGCGTGACGTCACGCCCGAGGCGGTGGCGGGGCTGATCGATCGCCCGCACCCGGGGCTGGCGGAGTTGGCCAGGAACGTCACGGGGGCTGCGAATCCCAAGGCGTATCTGTCGCGAGGGATCAGCGGCGTGCGGAAGGCGTCGTTGATCGTCTGTCTGCCGGGCTCGCCGAGCGGGGCGGTCGAGTGGCTGGACGCGATGGCGCCGGTGCTGCCGCACGCGCTGGGGACGCTGGGCGACGCGGCGCGTCAGGGCGTGGGATGACCTCGGCGGAGGCGTCGAACGCGGCGGGAGCGGGGGTGCCGCCGAGCGCGATGTCGCCGCGGCTGCGATTCACGCTGCGGGAGTTTGCCGGGGGGATGGGCGATCTCGGGACGTTTCTGCCGTTGTCGCTTGCGTTAGCCATCGGGTGCGGGTTCGACCTGGCGGTGGTGTTCCTGTTGGCGGGGCTGATGAACATCGCGACCGGGCTGGCGTTCGGCCAGCCGATCCCGGTGCAGCCGATGAAGGCGATCGCGGCGATCGCGGTGGCGACGGGGCTGAGCGGGGCGTCGGTGATGTGGGCGGGGGTGGCGATGGGGGTTCTGCTGGTGGCGATGGCGTGCGTGCCGGGCGTCGATCGGTGGATCGCGCGGGTGCCGAGGGTCTGGGTGGCGGCGATCCAGGCGGGCGTGGGGCTGAAGCTGATGGGGCTGGGGTTGGTGTGGATCGCGGGGCTGCCGATGGACGCGGTGAACGGGGTGTGGGTGGCGGGGGCGGCGCTGTTATTATTGGTTTTGTGGGGTCATCGCCAGCCGTGGATGGTGCTGGCGGTTCTGGCAGCGGGGGTGGGTGGGTTGGTGTGGAGCGGAGGGCTCGGCGCGGCGCCGCCGATCGACGGTGAGATCGACCGTTGGTGGGCGGGTGTGTGGTCGATGGAGGCGGCGTGGGTCGGGGTAACGCAACTGGCGTTGCCGCAACTGCCGTTGACGGTGTTGAATTCGGTGATCGCCGTGTGCGCGTTGAGCGCTTTGTACTACCCCAAGCGCGGCGTGTCGCCGCGACGGATGGCGGCGAGTGTGGGGGTGATGAACCTCATCGCTTGTCCGCTGGGCGGGGTCCCGATGTGCCACGGCGCGGGCGGGCTCGCGGCGCAGCATCATTTCGGCGCGCGGACCGGCGGGTCGGTCGTGATGCTGGGGGCGTTGAAGATCGCGGTGGCGCTGGCGATGTGGCCGTGGGTGGGGCCGATCGTGTCGGCGTACCCGATGGCGTGCTTGGCGCCGCTGATCGTGATCGCTGGGGGCCGACTGGCGCTGGCGTCGCGCGTGGCGTGGGGTGGGTACGGCGGGTGGGTCGTGGCGGTGTCGGCCGGGTGCGTGGTGGCGTTCGGCACACTGTGGGGCTTCGGCGTGGCGGTGCTGGGTTGGGCGATGCTCAGGTGGTTGAGCGGCTCGTGCACGCCGGGCGACGCGGAGGCGTCGGCGTGAGCGAGATCAGCGCTGGTCTTGCTTCCACACCGGGTCGGCGTGCGACTCGTCGGCCGACTCAAACCAACGCGTGAGCGTCATCTTCTGGCGGGTGTAGAAGTGCACGCCCTCCGTGCCCTGGATGTGCAGGTCCCCGAAGAAGGACTGGTTCCAGCCGGTAAATGGTAGCCAGGCCATCGGCGCGGGCACGCCGACGTTGACGCCGATCATCCCGGCGTTGAACTCGCGCTTGAAGGTGCGGGCGGCGTGGCCGTCGCGGGTGAAGATCGAGGCGCCGTTGCCGTAGGGGCATTGCCGGCCGACGTCGATCGCCTCGTCGAGGGTCGCGGCCCGAACGACCGACAGCACGGGCCCGAAGATTTCCTGCTTCCAGGCGGACATTTCGGTCGTCACACGATCGATGACCGACGGTCCGAGCAGGAAGGCTTCACCCGGGTCGACCGATCGGCCGTCGAGCGCCAGGTCGGCGCCCTCCTGCGCCGCGGTGTCGAGCGACGAGGCGACGCGGTCGCGGTGCTCGGCCGAGATGACCGGGCCCATGTCGGCCGATTCGTCGCCGTCCGACGGCGCCACGTTCAGCGAGCCCGCGTGATCGACCAATCGCTCGACGAGCTCATCGCCGACGCGGCCGACGGCCAGCGCGACCGACCCGGCCATGCACCGCTGCCCCGCGCAGCCGTACGCCGACGCGGCCAACGCCTTGACCGATTGATCGAGGTCGGCGTCGGGCATGATGATCAGGTGATTCTTGGCCCCGCCGGCCGCCTGCACGCGCTTGCCGTGCGACGTCGCGGTGGCGTAGACGTGCTTGGCGATGGCGGTTGAGCCGACGAACGACACGGCCGCGACGCCGGGGTGGGTGATCAAAGCGTCGACCATCGCCTTGTCGCCATGGACGATGTTGAACACGCCGGCCGGTACGCCCGCCTGGATGAGCAGCTCGCCCAGCCGCACGGCCGAGAGCGACACCTTCTCGCTGGGCTTGAGGACGAACGCGTTCCCGCACGCGATCGCCACCGGGAACATCCACAGCGGCACCATGTTGGGGAAGTTGTAGGGCGTGATCCCGACGCAGACGCCGACGGGGTGACGGTTCGTCTCGCCGTCGACGCCACGGGCGATCTGCGGGAAGGTCTGGCCCGCGAGCATCGTCGGCGCCGAGGCCGCGAACTCGACCATCTCCAGCCCGCGCTGCACCTCGGCCCGCGCCTCGGCCAGCGTCTTGCCGTGCTCTCGGGTCACCAGCGCGGTCAGCTCGTCGAAGTGCGTCTCGATGAGCTGGCGAAAGGCGAACATCACCCGCGCCCGTTCGACCGGCGGCGTCTGGGCCCAGCCTGCCAATGCGTCATCCGCCGCGGCCACCGCGTCGTCGGCGATCGAGGCGCCGCACAGCGGCGTCATCGCGATCGGCCGCCCGAGCGAGGGGTTGTGCACCGGCGTGTGACGATCCGCCTCGGGGTGACGCCATTCGCCGCCGATGAGTACGGGGACCGTTGGCGTGGCGGTCGTGGGGCTGCTGGACGCGGCGAAGGTCGTGGTCATAACGGGTTCCGTGGGTTGGATTTGAGCGTCGTGTTAAGGGTTGGGCAGCGGCAGCGCGGATTGGTATCGTATGTGGTTCCGCCTGCGTGTAATCAGCGAGAGAATCTAGATGTCCCGAATCGTCCGCGGCGGCCTGATCCAGGCCTCGCTCTGCGAGCCGACCACCTCGCCGGTGCAGAAGGTCAAGCAGGCGATGATCGATAAGCACGTCGATCTCATCGCTCAGGCCGCCGACCAGGGTGTGCAGGTGATCTGCCTGCAGGAGCTGTTTTACGGCCCGTACTTCTGCGCCGAGCAGGACACCAAGTGGTACGACCTGACCGAGCCGATCCCCGACGGCCCGACGACCAAGCTCATGCAGGAGCTCGCCAAGAAGCACCGCATGGTGATCGTCGCGCCGATCTACGAGGAAGAGCTCACCGGCGTGTACTACAACACCGCCGCCGTGATCGACGCCGACGGCACGTACCTCGGCAAGTTCCGCAAGATCCACATCCCGCACTGCAACCCCGGCTTCTGGGAGAAGTTCTACTTCCGCCCGGGCAACCTCGGCTACCCCGTGTTCGACACGATGGTCGGCAAGGTCGGCGTTTACATCTGCTACGACCGCCATTTCCCCGACGGCGCCCGCTGCCTCGGGCTTAATGGCGCCGAGATCGTCTTCAACCCCTCGGCCACCGTCGCCGGGCTGAGCGAATACCTCTGGAAGCTCGAGCAGCCCGCCCACGCCGTCGCCAATCAGTACTACGTCGGCGCGATCAATCGGCCCGGCTACGAGGAGCCCTGGCGCATCGGCGAGTTCTACGGGCAGTCGTATTTTTGCGATCCGCGCGGCCAGTTCATCGCTCAGAGCGAGAAGCGCACCGAGGACGACATCGTCGTGGCCGACATGGACCTCGACCTGATCCGCGAGGTCCGCAACACCTGGCAGTTCTTCCGCGACCGCCGGCCCGAGACGTACGGGGCGATCACGGCCTTGTGACCCCATCGCCCGCATCCCGTCGGCCTGCTTGACCCGATGACCACCCCGTCTCCCGACGGTCGGATGCCCATGGCTTCAACCCCCGACGACGCCAAGATCCTCTACGGCCTGGATGACAAGCCGGCGTTCGGCCGCGCGGCCGGGCTCGGGTTCCAGCACGTGCTCACGATGTTCGGCTCGACCGTCGCCGTGCCTCTGCTGTTCGCCCCGGCGCTGTGGCCGATCCCCGACGCGTTGCCGAAAGAGTTGGCCGAGCGACTCGAGACCATCCAACTCACCAACGCGGCGCTGCTGATCTCCAGCGTCATGCTCTGCTCGGGCGTGGCGACGCTGCTGCAGGTCACGCTCGGCTCGCGGCTGCCGATCATTCAGGGCGTGTCGTTCTCGTTCCTCGCGGCGTTCTTCGGCATCGTCGCCGCCACGCTCGGTCAAGCCCCGATCGACTGGGCCGCCGCTGTCGCGACACCCGAAGCGCTAGAGACCGCCGTCACTCAATGGCAGGACAGCGGCGCACGCGCCCTGCGTGTCATCGCCGGGGCGATCATTTTCGGCGGGATCGTCGAGGCGATTGTGGGGTTCACGGGCCTGATGGGCCAGGTCCGCCGCATCCTCTCGCCCGTCGTCATCGGGCCGGTCATCATGCTCATCGGCCTGGCGCTGTATCAGTTTGGCGCTCCGTTCGCCGCGTCGAACTGGCCGATCTCGATCCTCACGATGGCGATGATCGTCGTCTTCGCGCTGGTCTTGTCGCGGCGGGTTCGGCTGTTCAAGCTGTTCCCGATGCTGCTGGCGATCCTCGGCGCGGTCGCCGTCTGCGCCGCGCTCGGCGGGGCGGGCCTGGTCACCGACGACAATCCCGCCTTTGTCGATCTATCCGCGGTTGGCCGAGCCGACACGCTGCGGTTGACGACGCTGCTGTTCCCCTGGGGCCTGCCGGAGTTCACCGGGGCCGCGATCGTCGCCGTGCTCGCCGGCTACCTGGCGTCGATGATCGAGTCCTTCGGCGACTACCACGCCTGCAAGCAGATCGCGGGCGCCGGCGACCCCACCCCAGCCGAGATTTCCCGCGGCATCGGTTTCGAGGGCGTTGCCTGTGCGATCACCGGCGTGCTCGGCGGGTTCAGCTCGACCAGCTACTCCGAAAACATCGGCCTCGTCGGGCTCACCCGGGTCGCCTCGCGCTACGTCGTGCTCATCGGCGCGGTCATGCTCATCCTGCTCGGGCTTTTCGGCAAGTTCGGCGCGCTCGCCGCGGCGATCCCGCAGCCGGTCGTCGGCGGGCTGTACTGCACGATGTTCGGGCTCATCGCGGCCGTCGGCGTCCGCCAGTTCGCCCGGGCCGACCTGACCAGCGATCGCAACCTGTTCATCGGCGGGTTCGCCCTGTTCATGGGGCTCAGCGTGCCGTTCTACTTCCAGAATGGCGGCAGCGACGCGGTCAGCGCCGCCCTCCCCGCCAGCCTGGCCGGCATCGCCATCGCCATCGGCACCACCGGCATGGCCGTCGCCGCGATCCTCGGCCTCACGCTCGACAACCTCGTCCCCGGCACGCCCGAGGAGCGTGGCTTGGTCCACACCCCCTCGATCCTCATCCAGGAAGCCGACGACGTCGACACCGTCCTCGAAGGACAAACCCCATGACGACCGCCTCCACGAAGACACCGCCCAAGACGATCACGCTCCCGCAGTTCGACCATCAGCCCGCGCCCTACACCGGCCCCTCGCGCGACGAAGTGATCGCCCTGCGTCGGCAGTACCTCTCGCCGGGGTTGCTGACGTACTACGCCGAGCCGCTCATGATCGTCGAAGGCAAGATGCAGTACGTCTTCGACGAAACGGGCAAGCGGTACCTGGACGCCTTCGCCGGGATCGTCACCGTCTCCGTCGGGCACTGTCACCCGAGCGTGATCGAGAAAGTTGAGGCTCAGAACAAGACCCTTCAGCACACCACGACGATCTACCTGCACCCGACGATCGCCCGCTTCGCCGAGAAGCTCGCCGAGAAGATGCCGACCAGCCCCGACGGCCATCCCCTCGACAAGACGTACTTCACCAACTCCGGCTCGGAGGCCAACGAGCTGGCCATCCTCTCGGCCCGCGAGCACACCGGGCACCACGACGTCATCGCTCTGCGAAACGGGTACCACGGCGGCACGGCTAACACCATGGGCCTCACCGCCCACGGCACATGGCGGTTCAAGTCCAACCAGGCTCCCGCCATCCATCACACCCACCCCGGTTACTGCTACCGCTGCCCTTACGGCCTGACGTACCCGTCGTGCGACGTGAAGTGCGCTCACGACCTCAAGCACGTCATCGAGTACGAAACCTGCGGCGAGATCGCCGCGTTCATCGGCGAGCCGATCCAGGGCGTCGGCGGGGCGGTCGTGCCGCCGCCCGAGTTCTTCGACATCGTCTACAAGATCGTCCGCGAGCACGGCGGGCTCTGCATCGCCGACGAGGTGCAGGGCGGGTTCGGCCGGACCGGCTCGCGCTACTGGGCCCACCAGAACTGGGGCGTTCAACCCGACATCGTCACCATGGCTAAAGGCATCGGCAATGGCGCTCCGCTGGCCGCGATGACCACCACCGAGCCCGTGTCTCAAGCGATGGCGCATCGCATCCATTTCAATACCTACGGCGGCAACCCGATCTCGGTGACGCAGGGCCTCGCGACGCTCGAGGTCATCGACGCCGAGGGGGTCCGGGAGAACGCCGCGGTGGTGGGCGCGTACCTCAAAGAGGCTTTGCTCGACCTCCAGCAGCGCCAACCAATGATCGGCGACGTCCGCGGGATGGGGCTGATGCTCGGCGTCGAGCTCGTGACCGATCGCCTGTCGAAGGCCCCCGCCAAGGCCGAGTGCGCCGCCGTGGTCGAGCGGGCCAAGCAGATGGGCCTGCTTCTCGGCAAGGGCGGCCTGCACGGCAACACGATCCGCCTCAAGCCACCGATGTGTATCACGAAAGACGATGCCGACTTCATCGTCGACGTGCTGGACGAATGCCTGACCCATGCAGCCCCCGGCCAATGACTTACTTAGCCTCGGGTCGCTGACCCGGGGCTGACTCCCTACCGGAGAAACCATGCCCACCCTCGAAACCACCGTCAACGGCGTCAAATTCCCCAACCCCTTCGTGATCGGCTCCGGCCCGCCAGGGACCAACGCGAAGGTCATCTGCAAGGCCTTCGACGAGGGCTGGGGTGCGTGCTCGGCCAAGACGGTCAGTCTCGACGCGTCCAAGGTCATCAACGTGGCGCCGCGCTACGGTCGGCTGCGTTCGGCCGATGGCGACCCGTACGGCTGGGAGAACATCGAACTCATCTCCACTCTATCCTTCGATCAGTGGCTCGACGACTTCCGCGAGATCAAGGACAAGCACCCCGACAAGGTGCTGATCGCCTCCATCATGGAGGAGTACAACAAGGACGCCTGGTTCGAGATCGTCCAGCGGTGCGAGGAGACGGGCGTCGACCTGTTCGAGTGCAACTTCTCTTGCCCGCACGGCCTGCCCGAGCGGAAGATGGGGGCGGCCATGGGTCAGGACCCCGACATCCTCGCCGAGGTCTGCGCCTGGGTCGCCGAAGCGGCCACCAAGCCGGTCTGGGCGAAGATGACGCCCAACGTCACGCACATCGAGGACCCGGCCCGAGCCAGCCTCGCGGCCGGGCTGCACGGTATCGCGGCGATCAACACGATCCGCAGCGTCATCGGGGTCGACCTCGACACGCTGCGTCCGATGCCGACCGTCGAGGGCTACACGACCCCCGGCGGCTACTCCTGCAAGGCGGTCAAGCCGATCGCGCTGCGGATGAACATGGAGCTGGCGACGATGATCCGCGACGAGTTCCCCGACGCCACGCTGTCGGGCATCGGTGGGATCGAGACCGGCGGCGACGCGGCCGAGTTCATCCTCCTCGGGGCCGACACCGTGCAGGTCTGCACCGGCGTGATGAAGCACAGCTACAAGCTGGTCAAGAAGATGGCCGACGAACTGCTGGCGTTCATGGACAAGCACGGGTTCGAGACGCTCGACGACTTCAAGGGCAAGGCGCTGCCGTACTTCACGACGCACGCCCACCTCGTCGAACTGCAGGCCGAGCGGAAGGCCGCCGAGCAGCGGGCTCGCCTCGCGAAGAAGTCCGCCGCGGAGGGCGCGACCGCCGTCGCCGAGCCCGAGGCCGCGACCGGCATCACGACCGACGACAAGTGGGACGGCGACACCTTCGTGAAGCAGTCCGACGCCCTGGTCGACGACTAACCGGAGCTCGCCATGTCCCTGCTCATCCGCGGCGGCACGATCGTCAACGCCGACTCGACCTACGCCGCCGATATCTACTGCGACGACGAGACGATCTCGCGCATCGAGCCGTCGATCGACCCGGCCGAGGTCAACGCCGACCGCGTGATCGACGCCACCGGCAAGCGGGTCTTCCCCGGGTTTATCGACCCGCACGTCCACGTGTACCTGCCGTTCATGGGGACGTTCGCGAAGGACACGTACGAGTCGGCGTCCAAGGCGGCGGTGGTCGGCGGGACGACGACGCTGATCGAGATGGTCTGCCCGAGCCGGCAGGAGCAGCCGCGCGAGGCCTTCGACCTTTGGGCCAGCAAGGCCGAGGGGCTGTCGGCGTGCGACTACTCGTTCCACATGGGCGTCACGCGCTACGACGCGGAGGCCGAGCAGCAGTTGATCGACATCGTGGACGCGGGGATCAAGTCGATCAAGCTGTTTCTGGCGTACAAGGGCGCGTTCGGTGTGACGGACGACGAGCTGTACGCGGCGCTGATGCTGGCCAAAGAGGTCGGCGCGGTGGTCACGGCCCACTGCGAGAACGCCGAGCTGGTGGCTGCGCTGCAGGCGCGGCTGCTGGCCGAGGGTAAAGTGGGCCCCGAGTGGCACGAGCCGTCGCGGCCGGTGCGCGTCGAGGCCGAGGGGGTGCACCACTTTTGCACGTTCTTGGAGCTGACCGGGGCGAGCGGTTACATCGTTCACACGTCGTGCAGAGACGCGGTCGAGGCGGCGATGCCGTTTCGGGCCCGAGGCGTCGATGTCGACCTGGAGACGGTGATCCCGTATCTCGTGCTCGACGACACGTGGGCTCAGCGACCAGATTTCGAGGGGGCCAAGTACGTGATGAGCCCGCCGATCCGTTCGTCCGACCACGGGGCGTATCTCTGGGCGGCGCTGCGGGCCGGTCACATCGCGACCGTGGGGACGGATCACGCCCCGTTCGACTTCGCGGGGCAGAAAGAGATGGGCAAGCCGCCCGCTGGCGACTTCACGCAGATCCCCAACGGCATCCCGTCCGTCGAGCACCGCGTCACCCTGCTCTACACCCACGGCGTCGCGACCGGCCGAATCGATGTGCACCGCTTCGTCGACGCTGCCAGCACCCACGCCGCCAAGCGTTTCGGCCTGTTCCCGCGCAAGGGCGTCGTGCAGCTCGGTGCGGACGCCGACCTGGTGGTGTGGGACGACGGCTACCACGGCACGATCACCGCCGCCGGCCACCACATGGCGACGGACTACAGCGGGTTTGAGGGCTTCGAGATCGCCGGGCGGCCGTCGGTCGTCACGGTCCGCGGCGAGGTCGTCGCCGAGGACGGCGCGTTTACGGGGACGGTCGGGCGGGGTCGGTTGCTGCGGCGTTGACGCCGACCTGCCGGTCGATGAGTTGATCGAGCAGCTGGCCGTCGAGGCGCATCGCGTGGGTTGTGTTGAGCGGTTGGTCGTGGCGGACGGCGATGAGCTCGGCCGCGATGCTGACGGCGATCTCCTCGGGGCTGACGGCGCCGATGCGTAGCCCGATCGGCGCGTGCACGCGGCGGAGTTGATCGGGCGAGACGCCCTGCGCCAGCAGTGTTTCGTAGATCGCCAGCACCTTGCGCCGCGAGCCGATCAGCCCGATGTACCGCGCGTCCGACCGGATCACGGCCTCGAGCGCCTGGCCGTCGTGCTTGTGGCCTCGGGTGACGATGACGACGTAGCTGTGATCGTGCAGCGTCAGCTTGCGCAGCTCGGCCTCGATCTCACCGACGACGCGGCGGGCGTCGGGGAAGCGAGCGGCGGAGACGGTGTCGGCTCGGTCGTCGACGACGGTGACGTCGAACCCGGCCGGGTCGGCGATGGCGGCGAGGGCTTGGCCGACGTGCCCGCCACCGGCGATGATCAGGCTCGGGCGGGGCTCGGCCTCATGCGTCAACTCGACTAACTCACCGTGCTCGTTCGTGACGCGCAGGCGTGTTCTCGCAGGCCGGCCGACGGCGAGCTCGTGTTGCGCGTGCCGCCACGCGTCCGCGGCCTCGAGCCGATCGATGACCTGAACGACCACGTGCATCACGCCGCCACACACCAGCCCGTCGTCCCAGCCATAGTCGTGGTTGAGCTCGAACCGCAAGAGCCGGTCGGCCAGGATCGCGCCGTCGTCGGTCGTCTCGGCCGGTCGATCGCTCGGCCGGGTGAGCGCTCGCAGCGCCTCGGTGCGGGCCTCGGCCTCGGTGCACCCGCCGCCGATCGTGCCCAGCGTCTGCCCGTCGGCGGTGACGAGCATGATCGCGCCGGCCTTCTGCGGCGTGCTGCCGCGTGTCTTGGCGAGCACGCAGACCGCCAAAGGCTGGCCACGATCGGCTCGGTTCACGATGGCGTCGATGATCTGCGACAAGCGTATTCCTGGTGAAACCCCTTTTAATCCCTGAAAAGTGTATGCTCGGGAATGGCCTGCGACGCAGTTAGGGGGGCCGGACGACGTCTATGACCGACTGGGACCGACTGCTGGCGGTGGCGCGTGCCGATGCCCCGGCCGACCTGCTGCTCACCGGGGGGCGGTTGATCAACGTGTTCACCGGCGAGTTGGAGCCGGTCGATATCGCGATCTGCGGGGAGCGGATCGCGGGGGTCGGCGCCGGGTACTCGGCAGAACGCACGATTGATCTGGGCGGGTCGTACGTCGCGCCCGGGCTGATCGATGCGCACGTGCACATCGAATCGAGCCTCTGCCTGCCGAGCGAGTTTGCCTCGGCGGTCGTGCCGCGTGGCGTGACGACGGCGGTGATCGATCCGCACGAGTTGGCCAACGTGGTCGGCTCGCTGGGCGTGCGATACATGGCCGAGGCGTCGCGGGGGCTCCCGATGGACGCCGTCGTGATGGCGCCCAGCTGCGTGCCGGCCACGCCCATGGCGACGGCCGGGGGGGCGATCACGGCCGACGACGTGCGTGAACTGTTCGACCAAGGGGTCGTGCACGGCCTGGCCGAGGTGATGGACTTTCCGGGCGTCATCGGCAATTCGTCGGCGACCCGCGCCAAGCTCGACGCGCTGCCCGGCCGACCCGCCGACGGCCACTGCCCGGGCGTCACCGGCCCCGCGCTCAACGCCTACGTCGCCGCCGGCATCGGCAGCGATCACGAGAGCGTCACCCCCGACGAGGCCCGCGAGAAGCTGGCCCGCGGGCTGTTCCTGCTGATCCGTGAGGCGACCAACGCCCGCAACCTCGACGCCTTGCTCGGCGTGGTCACGCCGGCCAACAACCGACGCGTGTGCTTCTGCACCGACGACCGCACGCCCGTCGACCTGATCGAAGAAGGCTCGATCGACCACATGGTCCGCCGGTCGATCGAACGCGGCGTTGAGCCGATCGACGCGATCCGCATGGCCACGTTGAACCCCAGCGAGTGGCTGGGGCTAGGCGATCTCGGCGCGGTCGCGCCCGGCCGACTGGCCAACCTCATCGTTTTCGACGACTTATCCTCGCCCGTCGCTCGACGGGTCTATCACCGGGGGCGTGAGGTCGCGGTCGACGGCCGGTTGACGGCGTCGTCCGCGACTCTCGATGTGGTGCCGCCCGCCGGGCGGTGCGCGGTCGATGCCGACGCGATCGATCTGGCGATCCCGGCGACCGGACATGTCGTGCGTGTCATCGGCGGCGTGGCCGATCAGCTGACCACCGAGCACCTCGAGTTGCCCGCTAAGGTCGTCGAAGGCTGCGCGGTGGCGGACCCTTCCCGCGACCTCCTGAAGATCGTCGTGGCCGAGCGTCATCGCGGGACGGGCCATGTCGGGTTGGGGTTTATCCAGGGGTTCGGGCTGAATCGTGGCGCCATCGCGGGCACCGTTGCGCACGATCATCACAACCTGATCGCCATCGGCGCGGACGACGCGTCGATCCGCGCGGCCATCGCCGAAGTGGTGGCGATGCACGGGGGTTTGGCTTGCACGGCGGGTGAGGAAGTGCTCGCCCGGCTGGCGATGCCGGTCGGCGGGCTGATGAGCGACCGGCCGATCGCCGAGGTGGCTGAGGGGTATCGCCGGCTCGTCGACGCCGCTCGCGGGTTAGGCTCTGCGCTTGCCGACCCGTTTATGGCGATGAGCTTCATGGGGCTCGAGGTGATCCCCAAGCTCAAGCTGACCGACCGCGGGCTCGTGGACGTGGAGCGGTTCGAGCCCGTGCCGCTGTTTGTGGACGCCGCCTGAGGAAGCCGACATGCGCCGCCCCGATCAACTCGTGCAAAGCCGGGCCCGCGTGAGCCGGCGGTACGCGCTGATGCCATTAGAGGGGTTCCCGCCGTCGCGGCTGCCGGGATGGGGCGACGCGGACGTGTTCGTGCTGGCGTCGCCTGCGTTGGGCGCGGGGTTCGTGCAGTACCTCGTCGACCTGCCGGCCGGGTCGAGCGGCCAAGCCAACCGCGACGCCGGTGTGGAGACGTTCTACTACGCCCTCGCCGGCACAGGCCGTCTGACTACGGGCTCGACGCCGATCAAGCCCGGCAGCTTCGGGCTCGTCCCGCCACGCGAGCCTGCGCCCGGCTTCACGGCCGAACAGGGCCCGATGCGGCTGCTCGTCTTGCACAAGCGGTACGAGCCTGCGCCGGAGCACGGATCGGCGATCGCCCATGCCGGGCATGTCGACGACATCCCTGCCGAGGTCTGGGCGGACAACCCCGACTCGTTGTTGCAGACGCTGATCCCCGACGACCCCGCGTTCGATCTCGCGATGAACGTCTTCACCTTTCAGCCCGGTTGCGGTCTGCCGGTCGTCGAGACGCACGTCATGGAGCACGGCCTGCTCTTCCTCGAAGGGCGCGGCCTCTATTACCTCGACGGCGAGTGGCTGGAGGTCGAGCGGGATGACTTCATCTGGATGGGCTCGTACTGCCCGCAGAGCTTCGTCGCCGCCGGGCCGACGCCCAGTCGGTACCTTTATTACAAGAACGTCAACCGAGAGATCCCGCTGTGACCGACGCCGCGCCGCCACCATCCGACGAGAAGATCTATCGCGACGACGACGTCGACCAGTCCGTGCTAAACGGCAAGACGCTGGCCGTGTTGGGCTACGGCATCCAAGGCAAAGCGCAAGCAGCGAACGCGCGCGACAGCGGATGCACCGTCATCGTCGGTTGTCGGGGCAAGGAAGACGGCAGCTCCAGCCGGGACGATGCGATCGCGGATGGCTTTGACGCGATGAGCGTTGGTGCGGCGACGGCCAAGGCGGACGTCGTCCTCATCGAGCTGGCCGACCCCGTGCAGCCGGCTGTTTATGCCGCGGAGATCGGGCCCAATCTGCGGGCCGGCCAGACGCTGGTGTTCTGCCACGGGTTCAGCGTGCTCTACGGTCAGATCACCCCGCCGGGCGACGTGAACGTCACGCTCTTCGTGCCCAACGCGCCGGGTGCTTTCGTGCGCGAGAAATACCTGAAGGGCGAGGGGATCTACGGCTGCGTGGCGGTCGATCACGACGCGACGGGCGACGCGATGGCGATCGTGCTGGCCGTCAGCAAGGCCGTCGGCAGCACGCGGGCCGGCGTCGTCGCGATGACGTTCCAGCACGAGACCGAGGGCGACAACTTCGAAGAGCAGATCCTCTACGGCGGCACGATCGCGCTGATGAAGGCCTGCTTCAACACGATGGTCAAGGGCGGGTACTCGCCGAGTTTCGCGTACGCCAAGGCGATCCGCTCGCTGCGCAGCGTGATCGACGTGATGGACGAGATCGGGATCGAGGCTTATCTCAGCGGCGGGTGCAGCCGGACCTGCGAGTTTGCCGTGCGGACGCGTGGGCCTCGGGTGATCGACGAGGAAGCCATCGAGAAGATCTTCGACGAAACAGAGGCGGGGGTGTTCGCGCGGGACTGGATGCAGGAGTGGGCGTTGGGGATGCCGCAGCTGCATCGTTTGCGCCGGACGAGCGCTCAGAGCGCGATGGAGCGCACGGGCAAGCGGTGGCGCGACGAGTTCGGGAAGTGACGCATGGCGATCTCGCTTCGGCGCATTAGAGCGGACGTCGAGGCGATCGCGCGGTGCACGGCCACGCCCGGGGAGGGCGCGACGCGACCGACGTTCAGCGAAGCGTGGGCCGAGGCACGGGCCTACGCGATCGAGCAAGCCACCGCGGCGGGGGCGAAGGTACGCATCGATGCGGCGGGCAACCTGCATGCGTGTCCGGCGGAATTGGGGTGGGAGGCGCCGGCGTGGCTGGTCGGCTCGCACCTGGACAGCGTGCTGAACGGGGGGGACTACGACGGCGTGATCGGCGTGGTGCTCGGGCTTGAGCTGTTGCGTTCGGCCCGGGAGGACGGGCTCGACGCACTGCCGGTGGAGGTGATCGACTTTGCCGAAGAGGAGGGGCCGACGTTCGGCCTGGGCATGCTGGGCAGCCGGACCTGGGTCGGCGAGCTGGACGCCGAGGCGTTAGCTGTCTTGCGCAACGCCGACGGACTGAGTTACCTGGAAGCGGGGGCGCCGCACGGCGTTCGGTCAGGCGATCTGACGAGCGAGCGCCTCGACCCTTCGAGGTACCTCGGCATGATCGAGCTGCACGCCGAGCAGGGCCCGGGGCTCTGGCGGCGTGATCACCGGCTGGGGGTTGTGCGGACGATCGCCGGCCGAGGGCAGTATCAATTGACCGTGACCGGCGAACCCAATCATGCCGGTGCGACCGCGATGGCCGATCGGCGCGATGCGCTCGCGGCCGCGGCGGAGATGGTTGTCGCGCTGGAGTCGATGGCCGCCGAGTTGTCGCCCGAGACGGTCGTGACCGTGGGTCGACTCAACCCCGAGCCCAACGCGGTGAACGTGATCGCCGGGCGGGTTTCGTTCACGATCGACCTGCGTGCGCCGGAGGACTCGCTGCTCGAGGACGGCGACGACTTGATCGGACGTCGGCTGAACGGGATCGCCGAGCGGCGTGGGCTGACCGTGGCCATCGATCGCACCGAGTCGATCCCCGCGCGGCCGATGGACGACCGGCTGGCCGGGGCGTTGCGCGGCGTCGCGCTCGGTTCTTATGACGAGGTGCCCGTCGTGGTCAGTGGCGCGTTGCACGATGCTGCGGTGGTTGCGCCTTACGTGCCGACGGCCATGCTGTTCATCCCCAGTCGCGACGGTGTCAGCCATAACCCCGCCGAGTTCAGCCGGGTCGAGGATGTGGCCTCCGCGGCGGCGGTGGTCGAGCGACTGGTTCGTCGGCCGACGCTGGATCGGCTGAGCGCGATGGGTCGCGAGGCGTTCTTGGCGGTTGGCGGTTGCGCGTTCGAGCATTCGCTCTGGGTCTTCGAGCGTGCGTGGGATCATCGCCCGTTCGCCGATCTCGACGGCTTGATGGTGGCGTGCCGACGGGTGCTCGAGGACGCGACCGAAGCGGAACGGCTCGGCTTGATCCGGGCTCACCCCGACCTGGTCGGTCGGCTGGCGCGGTCCGGTGGGCTCACCGCCGACTCGACGGCCGAGCAGGCCGCCGCGGGGCTCGACGACGTCACGCCCGAAGAGGCGTCTCAGTTCGAGGCGTACAACGCGGCGTATCGCGAAAAATTCGGCTTCCCGTTCGTGATCTGCGCCCGCGAGCATCGCAAAGATGCCATCCTGCGGACCATGCCCGTTCGTCTGCAGAACGATCCCGCCACCGAGATGGCCGCGGCCCTCGACGAGATCGCCAAGATCGGCCGCCTGCGCCTCGCCGACCGACTATGGGAGACCTGATCGATGAGTGACCTATCCGCCGCGGCAGTGCTCGCGGACAACGCCTACGGCAAGTCGCGCGTCCGGCTGACCAAGGTCGTCCGCGACGGCGACCGCCACCAAGTGCTGGAGATGTCGGTGGACATCCGCCTGCACGGCGACTTCGCCGCGTCGTACACCGACGGCGACAATACGCGGGTCGTCGCGACGGACTCGATGAAGAATACGGTGTATGTGCTCGCGCGAGAGAATCAGTTCGCCTCGATTGACGCGTTCGCGGCGTTGCTGGTGAGACATTTCGTAGACACGTACGGCCAGGTGACGGCCGCGGAGGCGGCGATCGAGCAGACGATGTTCGACCGGATCGCGGTCGACGGCCGGCCGCACGCGCACGCGTTCACCGGCGGCCGGGGCGATCGGCGGACGTGCCGGTTTCGACTTGACCGGGGCGGAACGATGCAGCGGTCCGGCGGCGTGACCGATCTGGTCGTTCTCAAGAGCGGGGGCTCGCAGTTTGTGGATTTCGTGGATGATCGCTACCGCACGCTGCCCGACACGACCGAGCGGATCTTCGCCACCTCGATCGACGCGACGTGGCGGTACCCGGACCCCTCGGTGGACCCGGAGGGCACGATCACCTACGACGAGGTTCGCGCGGCGTTCCTGGCTTGCTTCGCGATCCGGCACAGCCTGGCGGTGCAGCAGACCCTGCTCGAGATGGGCGAGGCGGCCCTGGTGGCGGCGCCCGCGATCGACCGCGTCGAGTTGACCCTACCGAATCAGCACCGCGTGCCGTTTAACTTAGAGCCGTTCGGGCTGGACAACCCGGCCACGATCTTTGTGCCGACCGACGAACCGTTCGGCCTGATCTCGGGCGCCGTGGAGCGGGTCACGTGAGCGGTCGACTGACGACGCACGTCCTCGACACCGCGAGCGGTCGACCGGCGGTGGGCATGCGCATCGTGCTGAATCGTGTTGCTGATTCAGGGGATCGTGAAGCCATTGCAGACGTGCGGACCAACGCCGATGGCCGTGTCGACGACACGTTGCTGGCCGGGGCGTCGCTCGTCGCGGGCGAGTACGAGCTGGTGTTCCACGTCGCGGCGTACTTTGCATCGATCGGCCACGACGCGGCGGGGCGCTTCCTGGGCGCGGTCCCGATCGTCTTCACGATTGATCGGCCGGGCGAGCGCTACCACGTTCCGCTGCTCGTGACGCCGTGGTCGTACAGCACGTACCGGGGGAGTTGACGGTGGCGATCGACCTGGTCATCCGAGGCGGGCGGGTGGTGACGCCGGGCGGGGTGATCGAGGCGGATGTCGTTGTCGATGGTGGCCGGGTCGTGGCGGTCGGCGAAGGCTCGTCGGAGTTGGCGTCCGAGACAATCGACGCGACGGGTTGGCACGTGATGCCCGGCGTGATCGACTCGCACGTGCATTTCAATGAGCCGGGGCGGACGGAATGGGAAGGGATCGACACGGGCTCGGCGGCGCTGGTCGCCGGCGGCGGGACGTGCTTCTTTGACATGCCGCTCAACAGCGATCCGCCGGTGCTCGATGGCGAGACATTCGACGCCAAGCGCGCGGCCGGCGAGGCGAGCAGCCGGGCGGACTTCGGGCTGTGGGGCGGGCTGACGCCGACGAACGTGGATCGGCTGGACGAGCTGGCCGATCGCGGGGTGGTCGGGTTCAAGGTGTTCATGTCGTACAGCGGGATCGATGAGTTCGCGCGTGCGGACGACGACACGCTGCGCCGCGGGATGCGCATCGCGGCCGCGCGCGGCGTGCTGGTGGGCGTGCACGCTGAGAGCGAAGCGATCACGGCCCGTCTGACGTCCGAGCACCGGGCGGCCGGGCGCTGTGGCTGGCGCGATTACCTCGATAGTCGGCCGGTCGAGGCGGAGCTTGAGGCGGTCGATCGGGCGATTGCGATCGCAGGCGAGACGGGCTGTCGATCGCACGTGGTGCACGCGAGCCACCCGCGCGTGGTGGAGCGGGTTCGTTTGGCCCGAGAGCGGGACGGCGTGGATGTCACCGCCGAGACGTGCCCGCACTACCTCGCGCTGACCGGCGCCGATCTCGAGCGACTGGGCGGGCGAGCGAAGTGTGCCCCGCCGTTGCGTGACGCCGACGCGGTCGATGGTCTCTGGGACGCTTTACGCGATGGCGTGTTGTCATTCGTCGCGTCGGATCATTCGCCGTGCCTGCCGGCGATGAAGCAGGGCGATGACGCGTTTGCGGTGTGGGGCGGGATCGCCGGCGTGCAGTCGACGCTGAGCGTGATGCTCGACACCGAGCGCGGGCTCGACCTGTCCACCGTCGCCGAGTTGACGGCCGGCCGGGTCGCGCATCGGTACGGCTTAGTCGGCAAGGGAAAGGTCGCTGCGGGATATGACGCAGACCTCATCCTGGTCGATCTGAGTATGCGGTACGAGTTAGGCCCCGACATGCTGCTGGATCGGCATCGCTTGAACCCGTACGTCGGGCGGACGTTTCGCGGCGAGGTTCGGCGGACGCTGTTGCGCGGCCGGACTGTCTGGCAGGACGGGCGCCTGATGGCGCCGCCGATGGGTCGGCTGATCAAGCCTGGGGGTGATCGATGAGGGTCGCGACGGCGGTGCGTGGCCCGTTGATGATCCCGCGCGACGACGGGGTGGTCGAATACCACAAAGAGGGTCTGCTGGTCGGCGATCACGACGGCGTGCTTCTCTACGCCGGTCCCGCCGAGGGATTCGACTGGTCGCCGGACAGCCCGTCGCCCCGCCAGGCGGCCGGGGTGATGTTGCCGCCGTTGCTGGACATCCACACGCACGTGCCGCAGCACCCGATTCGGGGCCGGTTTATCGAGGGCGTGCCGGACGACGCGCCGCAGGGCAAGCTGTTGGCCGGCCTGCACCGCAACGTCTTCCCCGCCGAGCTGCGGTGCATCGATGAGTCGTACGCGATCGACGTAGTCGATGCATTCGTCGCCGACACTTTGGCGCACGGCGTCGTGGGCGGTGCGTCGTACATGACGACCTCTCCGCTTGCGGCGCGTGTAGCGCTGGAGCGGATGCCCGATGCCTGGAGCGTCGGGCTCGTGCTGATGAATCAGAACTGTCCGCCGGAGATCCACACCGACGACGAGAGGGTGGACGACGCGCTGATCGAGCTCGCCGACCGGTTTGGTTCGCGGGTAATCGTGACCGATCGTTTCGCGGTCGCCGTCGACAGCGCGCTGCGTCGGCGTCAATCCACCCTGGCCGCCCGGCTGGGGCTGCGGACTCAGACGCACCTCAACGAGCAGCCGCACGAGAAGCGTTTCATCGAGGAAGAGCTCTACCCCGATCACGACAGCTACACGCACGTCTATCATCAGGACGGTCTGCTCGACCACCGGTGCATCGTCGCCCACTGCATCTACATGCACGGTCACGAGTGGCAACTGCTCGCCGAGACGGGCAGCGTTATTGCGCACTGCCCAACGTCCAACGCGCTGCTGGGATCGGGGCGGATGGACCTGGACGAGGTGAAGCGTCGCGGCCTGCCATACGCGTTGGCGACCGACGTGGGGGCGTCGCCGACGGTGTCGATGCTCGCCGAGATGCGGCGTTTTCTGCAGGTCCACGAGGGGTTTTCGTCGTCAGCGACGGCCTGCGAGGCGCTGGTTCGGTCTACCGTGGCGCCCGCGGCGCTGCTAGACTTGAAGCCCCGACTGGGCGAGTTGAGTCCGGGCCGCCCCATGTCGTTTATCGAGGTCGAACCGCTGCGGCCTGCCGCGGGAGCGACCGCGGAGCACGCCGTGCGATCCTTGCTGCCCGATGACCCCGACCGGCCCGAGACCAACGTCCGCCGGGTAACGCTCCAAGGCGAGACCGTATCCCTGCGGGCCACCGACGATGCGTGACGCGCTGCACCTCTACCTTAATGGCCGGCCCCTTCGGGTGACGGGCGACGACGCGTGGCTGATGCTATCGACGTTCCTGCGGCGGAGGCGTTCGCTGCCCGGCACAAAGGTCGTCTGCGCCGAGGGGGATTGCGGCTCGTGCACGGCCCTCGTCGGTCGAGTGGAAGACGGCCGGCTGGTGTATCGGTCGATGCTGTCGTGCATCCAGCGCGTCGCTCAGCTGGACGCCACGCACGTCGTGACGGTCGAGGGTTTGCTGGATGGCGATCGGCTCAACGCGTTCCAGGAAGCGATGGTGCGTGAACACGGCGCGCAGTGCGGGTTCTGCACGCCCGGCATCGTGTCGGCCGTGCAGGGCTTGATGGAGAGCGGCGATCCGCTGGACGCAACCGCCGTCCGCCGCGGCCTGACGGGTAACCTCTGCCGTTGCACGGGGTACGACGCCATCGTGCGGGCCGCGGTGGCAACGGACCTGGCCTCGCATCGGCGGCTTGATGAGCTGTACCCGCCCGAGCCGATCGTTGAAGTCCTGAACTCGGCGGCGAGCGAGTCGGTCACCGTGCGATCAGGCGGGCAGGTGTTCTTCAAGCCGGCCACGCTCGATGAAGCGCTGAGTTTCTTGGCGGCAGCGGTGCGTGACGAGGGGAAGCCGCCGATGATTCTCGGCGGCGGCACCGACCTCGGCGTGGTGCATAACAAGGGTGAAGAGATGCCGGCGTCGGCGATCTTCATCGGCGGGCTGGACGAGCTGCGCGGCGTTAGAGAGGAAGCATCCGGCGACCGCGGCGTGCTCGTGGTTGGCGGGGCGGCGACGCTCGAGGCGTTTCAGTCGGCGCTGGCCGAGCGGCTGCCCGAGGTCGCCGAATTCCTGGAGTGGTTCGGCTCGCCGCCGATCCGCCACGCGGGAACGGTGGCGGGCAATCTCTGCACGGCTTCGCCGATCGGCGACACGCTGCCGTTGATGCAGGTGCTCGACGCCGAAGTCGAGGTTGCGTCGGCGCGCGGGCGGCGGACGATCCCGATCGCCGACTTTCTCACCGGCTATCGCGCGACCGTGCTTGAGGTCGACGAGATGGTCATCGCCGTTCGCGTGCCCTTGCTCGGTCCGCATGAGCGCCTCCGGCTGTACAAGGTGTCCCGCCGCAAGGACCTCGACATCTCGTCGGTCAGCGGGGCGTTCGCGTTTCGGCATCGCGACGGCGTGATGGATCGGGTGCGCGTGGCCTACGGCGGGGTTGCGGCGACGGTGTCGCGGATGAGCGAGGTCGAGGCGGTCCTCGAGGGGCAGCCGCCCACGCTCGATCGCTTCGCGGCCGCGGCCACCCTGGCCGCCGAGTCGATCACGCCACGGACCGATGTCCGAGGCAGTGCCAATTACCGCCGCACGCTCTGTCGCAATCTCCTGCTTAAGCTCGGCCACGAGATCGACGGCGGCCGATTCAACGGCAACGGCCGCGTCGACTCACCGGATGCGCCCCCGAACGGGTCGCTCGAACTGGCCGTGACCGGCGAGACCAATGGCCGCGACGGAGGGACCGCCTGATCATGCCGGCTGTCGGACAGAACATCGCGCACGATTCGGGTCGACTGCATGTGTCCGGCGCGTCGGTGTTCATCGACGACCGCGCGCCGTTGCCCGGCGAGCTGGTCGCCGGCATCGTCCCCAGCCCGCACGCCCACGGCCGTCTGATCCGGATCGATGTCGCCGCGGCGTTGCGGGTACCGGGCGTGCACGCCGCGCTCACGGCCGATGACGTGCCGGGGCACAACCACTTCGGCCCGGTGATCGCCAACGAGGCGCTGCTGATCGAAGACAAAGCGGTCTTTCTCGGCCAACCGTTGGCGGTGATCGGCGCCGAGGACGAGGACTCGCTGCGGCGTGGCATCGCGGCGGTGACGGTCGAGATGGAACCGCTGCCGGCGGTGCTGGACATCGACGCGGCCATCCGGGCCGACGCTTATCTGATCGAGACGCGGCTGATCGAGCGGGGCGACGTCCGGGCCGGGTTCGCCGAGGCGGACGGCGTCGTCGAGGGCGAGCTCGACATCGCGGGGCAGGAGCAGTTCTACCTCGAGTCGCAGATCGCGCTGGCGATCCCGGGCGAGTCGGGCCAGATGGAGGTGCTGTCCTCGACGCAGCACCCCAGCGAGGTGCAGGCGATGGTGGCCGAGGCGTTGGGCGTGCCCTTCAATCACGTCGTCTGCACCTGCAAGCGCATGGGCGGCGCGTTTGGCGGCAAGGAGACGCAGGCCGCGCAGCCGGCGATGATGGCCTCGCTGATCGCACAACGCACCGGCCGGCCCGTCCGATTCGCCTATGGCAAGGACGACGACATGCGCTTCACCGGCAAGCGCCACGCCTTCAAGAGCTTCTACAAGGCCGGGTACACGAACGACGGCCGGCTCACCGCGCTCGACGTGCGTTTGTTCTCGAACGGCGGCTGCAGCACCGACCTCAGCCCCGCCGTGCTGGAGCGGGCGATGCTCCACACCGACAACACGTCGTATCTGCCCAACGTCCGCGTCACCGGGCGGATCTGCAGGACACACTTGCCGAGCAACACCGCCTTCCGCGGGTTTGGCGGGCCGCAGGGCGTCGCGAGTACCGAGCACGTGCTTCACGAGGTCGCCGTCGCCACGGGGCAAGACCCGCTCGACGTCCGCCGGATCAACTGCTACGGCACCGACGACCGCAACGTCACGCACTACGGCCAGATCGTGCGCGACAACACCCTGCCCGAGCTGTTCGACTCGCTGCGTGCTGAGTGCGACTACGACGGCCGGCGTGCCGAGATCGATCGCTTCAACGCCGCCTCCGCCATGCAGCTGCGCGGGCTTGCGGTGTCGGGCGTGAAGTTCGGTATCTCGTTCACCCGCCGTGCGATGAATCAGGCCAACGCGCTGGTCAACATCTATCTTGACGGTTCGGTGGTGGTAAGCACGGGCGCGACCGAGATGGGCCAGGGCGTCAACACACGCATCCGGCAGATCGTCGCCGACGCGCTCGGTGTGTCGTATGAGGCCGTGCTGGTTGGCGCAACGGCCACCGACAAGAACAACAACACCTCGCCGACGGCCGCGAGTTGCGGGACCGATCTGAACGGCTCGGCCGCGCTCGTGGCGTGCACAAAGCTGCGCGAGACCCTGGACCGCGTCGCCGCCGAGATCCTCGGGGACTCGGAGGCCGGCCTGGCGCCCGAGCCAGAGATGATCGAGATCGCCGAGGGCGTCGTGCACGACCGCCGCCGCCCGGACGTGCGGATCCCGTTTCTCGATCTCGTCGCGCAGGCCTACGAGCGGCGGGTTAGCCTCGGCGAGCGTGGGTTCTACGCCACGCCGGGCGTCGAGTTCAATCGCGAGACCGGCAAGGGCACGCCGTTCCGCTACTTCACCACCGGCGCGGCCTGCTGCGAGGTAACCGTCGATCGCTTCACCGGCGAGATGGCCGTTACCCGCGTCGATCTCATCATGGACCTCGGCCGATCGATCAACCCCGGCATCGATCGAGGTCAGATCATCGGGGGCTTCGTGCAGGGCATGGGCTGGTGCACGACCGAAGAGCTGGTCTACGCCGACGACGGCCGGCTGCTCTCGTACTCGCCGACGACGTACAAGATCCCGGCGATCACGGACGTGCCCGAGGCGTTCAATGTCCGCTTCCTGCACAACCCGAACCACACGATCAGCCTGCACCGCAGCAAGGCGGTTGGTGAGCCCCCGCTGCTTCTCGGCTTGAGCGCCTGGCTCGCGGCGAAGGACGCGCTGCGTTACGTGCACGGCCGATCCTTGACGCCGCGGCTGTGCTTGCCGGCCACGGGTGAAGCGATGCTGATGGCAATGTCGAGCTCAGAGCCCGTTTCAACGACCCAGCGATAGCACGTTCCGCGACGCATCGCGCTTTGCAGGGGGCAAGTCGACTGTCGGGCACGAAGCCGATCAGTCTTCGCGTGTCGTGATCACAAGCCGTGCCGACCCCAGCGTGCCGCCGGGCTTGGCGAACCTCACGGCGAACTGGTTGTTGTCCGCGAGCGACTCGGTCGGCAGCGGGATCCGCGTGTAACCGAAGTATCCCTCGGCCCCGAAACGGGAGAGGTCGTGGGAGACGGGCTGTCCATTGAAGTCGATCTCGACCGATTCTCCGAGCGCTTCGCCGCCGGTGCGGTGCATCGACAGACGCAACTCGACCGCCTCGACCGACGCTTCCGCGATGTCGGGCGTGGCGATCGTGAACTCGATCGGCTCGCCCGTGTTCGAGATCGCCGTGTCGGCGCCGTAATGGCTGTTCTCGGCGAGCGTGCCGATGGTGTTTGGCGGGCGGCGGAAGCGTACGATCACCATCGACGTCTCGGCCACGTTGACCGGCAGGCCGCGCAGTCCGTTTATCGCTTCGTCCGAGTACGTCAGCTCGCCCTTGGAGTAGTACATGCGTTTCTGGCGGATCGTCTCGATCGGCGCATCGCTGTCGAGTCGGATGTCGACCGCGGCGCGATCGTCGGTGCCGTTGTACATCGCGAGGTACAGCGTGTCGCCGTCGAGCAGGGCGTGCTGCAGAAAGCCGGGGTCGTCGCAGGAGACCGGGAGCCGACGGCCTTGGAACTCGCTCCACAGCTGCATGACGTCGTACGACGCGGTGCGATAGAACTCGCCGTGTTCGTCGTGTGCCCAGACACCGCGAGTCGCGGTCGGGTTCCAATGAACGAACCCGAGCATGAACGGAACGACGAGGTCGAGCTGCTCGGGCCGATCGAGGAAGCGCAGCCAGTAGGGGCTGATGCCCTTGGCGATAACCCACTCGCGCCCGTCGGGCGTGGACTTGGCCGGTTCGCCGTAGACGCCGAACTCGGAGAACACCAGGGGGCGCACGCGATCGGTCGTCTGCATGTGGCTCTGGATCATGTCGAGCCGGGCGTCGAGGTAGCCGTGCGGATCGCCCGGGCCGTAGATCGCCGGGTCATAGGCGTGATATGAGAAGAAGTCGAGGTGGTCGGCGGTGCCGTCGTGGAAGCGTTGGAAGTCGCGCCATCGTCCGAAGTCGTTCGCCTCGAACACCGGCCAGGCCGCGGTCGGGCCGCCGATCTTGATGTTGGGGTCGACGCGCTCGTGCACGGCATCGGCGATCGTGTTGTGAAAGTCGATCAGCAAGCCCCAACCGTCGGAGTTGGGGTCGCTATGGAACGGCCACTCGTAGGTGATGTCCGACTCGTTTTTGACCTCCCACCAGGTGGCGGTCCGGCCGGAGTCGGCGATCTGATCGTTGAGGTAGTCGACGACCAGGTCGGCGGCGGCGTCGAAGTTCCTGGGGGCGCCGCGGGTGTTCTGCTGGCCGGGGATCTCGGCGGCCATGAAGCTGGGCCAGTTGTCGAAGCACATCGCGAATCGCAGGTCGGGATCGACGCCAGCGTAGCTGTCGTTGTCGAACTCGTCGAAGAACGACGAGTCGTGATGGCCCGGACGGCTCGGGTCTTCGCTCAGCTTGGGCTGGATGTCCTGGCCGTATCGCTTCTCCAGCGCCGGGCCGAACTTGAACATCTGTCGACCTTGCTGAAAGCCGAGTGCGTCGAGTTCTTCCTGATGGTAGGGGTAGCGCTCGTTACCCGGCTGTGAGTAGATGCGGAAGTACTTGGTGCGGTCGAGTTCGGAGATGCCGCCGATGCTGCGCCATTGGTGGGTCGACACGGCGAGCGTGACGGGCCGACGGGGACGATCTTCGCCGACGCCGATGTAGGGTGACGGGTCGAATCGCGTCGAAACTCGGCGTGACTCGAGACGGATGAGTTCTGGCTGGGCTGGCCCCGTGAGCGCAAGGATGGCGGGCGTGCCATGCCTGAGGGCGAGTGTCTGGGGTCGGATCAGGATGCCGTTGCCGTAGCGGATCCACTTCACGGGCGATGTCTCGCCGTCCTGCACCAGCACGATCGATTTGGTCTGGTCCATCGCGTCGCCGATGATCCACAGCGATACGAAGTAGCTCCAGAGGCGATCGAAGTTCTCGGGCAGCGGCACGCGCGGATCGTCGCCCTGGGGGGTGGGCTCGAGCGGGATCACGATCTGACTGAGGACCGGGTCAGCGAGGTTGGTGTTCTCGGCGTACTTGGCTTCGTGGCGATCGGCGAGCGCCAGCAGCAGGCGATGGTTGTCGCGAGCCTCAGCGAGTTGCGCCGCGAGATTCGGCGACTGGGCCGACGTCACGGGCGCGAACAGCGTGGCGGCCACCGCGGGCAGAAGGCCTAGGCAACGGAGCGACGGGGCGATCGATTTCAGGGCTTGTCGAAGCATGGCGGACCATTGGGGTTCAAGAGCGAATTGGAGCGCAGACGGGCCTGATTAAAGTGGCTGATTTTCCATAAATTAAATACTTAAGCTTGGTCTGTAAACGACCCCTTCGCGATTTCTACGACGCGACGCAATGGCCTTTTAGCCCTTGACGGCCCCGAGCTGGATGCCCTTGACGAGGTAACCCTGCAGGATCATGAAGACGACGATCATCGGGAGGATGGAGAGGGTGATCGCGGCCATGAGGATGTTGGTCTGCTGGCCCTGCGAGGAGTCGAAGAACAGCAGGCCGACCGGCAGCGTGTAGCGGTGGGTCGACTTGAGCATCACCAGCGGCCAGAAGAACGACTGGTAGTTGCCGATGAAGGTGAAGATCGCCAGCGTGATCAGGCCCGGGCGGGCCAGCGGGAGGATGACGTCGGTGAACAGTCGCCACTTGGAGGCCCCGTCGATCTCGGCGGCCTCGTCGAGCGACGCGGGGATCGTGAGCATGAACTGGCGGAGCAGGAACGTGCCGAAGGCGGAGAACGCGGCGGGGATGATCAGCCCCGCGTATGTGTCGACAAGGCCGAGGGTGATCATGATCTGATAGTTGGGGATCATCATCACCAGGCCGGGCAGCATCATCGTCGAGAGATAGAGCAGGAAGACCTTGTCGCGTCCGGGCCACTTGAGCCGGGCGAAGCTGAAGGCCGCGAGCGCCGAGGTGAACACCTGTAGGAACGTCACGCTTGCGGCGACGAACAGCGAGTTCCAGTACCACCGCGCGTAATGGATGCCCTGGAACTGGATCCGGTCGGCGTCGTCGCCCAGACCGAAGAGGATGGCGTAGTTCTTCCACTGGAAAGCCGACGGCAGCCACGACTCAAGGCCGACCTCTTCGAGCGGCTTGAGGCTCGTCAGCACCATCCAGACGAACGGCAGCACCATCGTCAGCGCGACGGCGGCGAGCAGGATGTGCAGCGCTGACGACGCGATCAGTCGCTGGGTCTCGGCGGAGGCGCGGCGGCGTTGTCTGGCTTCGGGCTTAGTCGTTGACATACCGATTCCCGAACTTCCAGTTGAAGAGCGTCACGACGAAGACCAGGCCGAACAGCGTCCATGTGATCGCCGAGGCGTAGCCGAGACGGCCGGTCTCGAAGCCCTCGATGTAGACGAAGTAGGACAGGGTGGTGGTCGCGCCGGCGGGCCCGCCCTGCGTCATGGTGCGGGCCATCTCGAAGCCGCCCTGCAGTCCGTGGATGACGGCCATGACGACGATGAAGAACGTCACGGGCGCGAGTTGAGGCCATGTCACGTTCCAGAACTTGGCGACCGGTCCGGCGCCGTCGATCTCGGCCGCCTCGTAGAGCTCCTGCGGCACGCCCGCCAGGCCCGCGAGGTAGAGCAGCATGTTGTTGCTGCCGATCGCGGCCCAGAAGCCCATCGTCATCAGCGCGGGCTTGGCCCAGTAGATGTTGGTCAGCCACTGCGGCGGTTCGAGGCCGGTCGGGTCGGCCGCGGCGGCGGGCAGGCCGGCGAACACGATCGAGAAGCCGAGCAGGATGAACTGGCCGACCATCAGCACGGCGGTGATCAGCAGGGCCCCGCCGATGCCTTGCCCGCTCGTTGCGGCGCGAAACACTCTCGGGCTGATCAGCGGCAGGCTCACGAGGCAGACGATCGCGGCTCCGGCCGCGACGATCGCGGCAATCTGCAACACTCCGTGCGGCAGCCACGCGGTCATCGGAAGCCCGCCCAGCAGGCAAGGCAACCACAGTAGCCCGCCCGCGATTGCCAGCGAGGCCACGCCGAGCTCGCCGTCGAACCACCAGATCAGCAGCCGCCGCACGCCGATCGCAAGCAGGCCGAGCATCAGGACGAACATCAACAAGCCGATGGCCTGAACGGCGAGCGGTGCCGCGTTTACACCCGAGGTCATGGCAACCAGTACCGGCTCGAGCGCCCCGTTGATCGGCCCGGTGTAGGGGTTGTACAGGTTTTTCCAGAGGACGAACGTGGCGACGCCGGCGGTGAAGTGAGGCAGGTAGAACAGCGTGCGGTACACCGTCAGCCCGCCGACGGCGCCGGTGATGAGGATCATCCCCGCGAGCCCACCGATGAGTAGCGTCATGGCCGACGCCCCGGCGCCAAGCATCACCAGCAGGCCCGTGCCGGCGATCAGCCCGGCCCCGCCGATGATCCACGCGGCGTTGCGCCTCCCGCCGCCGCGCAGGTCCTGGCTGAGCAGCATCGCCGCGACCAGCGAGCCGGCGATGCCGAACGGGATGCCCATCATGAAGAACAGCGTGTTACCGAAGAACCGCCAGAAGTCAGGCTCGGTCAGCAGGCGGACGAAGTTCTCGATCTCCACGAACCGCAGCGGCTCGTCCTTGAACTGGTTGTGCAGCCGGAGGTCCCAGTTCGTGAACGCCAGCACCAGCGCGAACACCAGGGGCAGGAGCGTGAACGTCAGGAATCCGAGGATGTTCGGCCCAAGAAATGCCAGGCCACGCGCGAGGTCGGCCCACGGCTTGCGACTCACGTGGGTGCTCAAGACGTTCCCTCCTCGTCGAGTGATGAATTCCGCGAGGCCTCGCCCCGCGTCGCCCAGCCCTTGTCGAGGTAGTAGCGGCGATGGAAGGGGTTCGCGATCCATTCGACGGGGATCGGCCTGCCCTGCTCGCGATAGGCGTCGATCTTTTCTTGCACAGCCACCGCCTCGTCAAAACGCCGCTGAAGGGCGTCGCTCTCGCGAACCGTCATGGCGATCTGACGGTTGATCTCTTCTTGGAGCGTCGCGGCCGCCTCTTCGGGCGTCGAGAGCTGTGGGTCGGACATGACCTCCTGCAGCGCGTCGTTGGCGAGACGACTGACCGTTGCCTGCGCGATGAACGGGCTGATCGACTCGGCGATGGCGCGTTCTTGCGCCGCTCGGTGTGTCGGCCCGTGCACGTCCCACTCGTTGGGCCAATCATCCGGGCGGTAGAACGCCTCCGACTCCGCGTACGCGGGGTTTGGCGGCAGCGCGTCGGCGTCGGCGACGATCTGCTGGTTGTACGACTCGCTGGCGAGGTACGCGAGGAACAGCACGGCCAGGTTCTTGTTCCGTCCGCCGCGATACACGGCCGCCGCCCGCGTCCCGATCAGGTCGTTGCCGTAACCGCCGTCGGGCAGCGGGAAATAGCTCAGCCTGATGTCCGGTGGATCGGCGTACTCGCGCATGCGGATCAGCGCCCACCGCCCGGTGCTGATCATGGCGTACCGCCCATCGACGAACAGCGGGAACTCCGCCCCGCCGTACCCCGACTCCACCGCGAGCGACGACGCCTCGGCGGCCGTGGGCATGATGTTGTCTTCGTGCGTCCACTGGCGCAGCTTCGACAGCACCCACGCGTAGCGCGGGTCATCCGTCGTCGCGGCCGTCAACGTCTCGTTGAAGATCGAGAGGCCTTCGGCGCGGTGCATCGTGATCACGAACTGCCGCCCGGACCAGCTCAGCGCGCTGTTGATAAAGAACCGCGTCTGTCGCTCGCCCGGCTCGTTCGCACGGGTGACGTAGGCGCGGCCCAGTCGCTCGAAGTCATCGACGCTCCACTCTCGTGCCGGCGGCTCGAGGCCGACGGCGGCGAAGGTGGCAGGGTTCGACCACAGCGAGATGATGCCGACGTTGCAGGGAAAGCCGTACTGCCGCCCCTCGCGGGTGAGGGCGGGCTCGAGGGCGGGATAGGTCTGGTTGACGCCGAAACCCAGCCGGGCCGCGTCGTCGGTCACGTCTTCGAGCACGCCCAGCGCGTGCATCTGCCCGATGTCGCAGTCCATGATGTCGCCGGCGACCCCGGCGATGCTTTGAACGATCTGCTTGCTGGGGTCGCGGCTGGCCGTGTCGAGCCGAAGCTCCAGCATCGGTCGGCCGTCGTCGGTGACGTGCCCCTGTTCGATCAGCCAGTCGTGGAACCCGGCGACCTGGGCGATCCGAGCCGGGTTGCGATCCGTGACCCAGTACAGCACAGGCACGTCGCTGCGCAGGTCCGGCTCCGTCAACGTCGTGACCACGCCCGCCCCAAGCAGCAGCAAGAACGACGCGAGGAAGATGTACTTCATGAGGCAACCCGGGGAAACCTCTGGTCGAGCCGGCACCGGCCGCTCACATCGGGCTCTCGATCTCGGTGATCAGCACCATGCTGCTCACGCGTCCGCCATCGTCCGGGAAGGTCACCGAGACAGTCGTGGCGGGCTCGAGCACCTCGGCGGGCAGCGGGACCGTGATGGTGCCGAAGAAGTCGGAGCGATTCGCCTGGTCGTAGCCGGGCCAGTCGTCGGGGACGGTGAACGGTCGGCCGTTCACCGTCAACGTCGGCTTCTTCGACATGCCGGGCTTGCGGCCGAGGCTCATCCGCAGCGTGGCCCGGCCTTCGCCGGTCGGCACCCGGTCGAACTCAAACGCGATCGGCTCGCCGGCCTTGATCTCCTGGAGATAGGTCCGGCTGTAGTTCGGCGTCGACACGGCCCTCGTGGTGCGTTCGATCGGGGCGTGCAGGTCGTAGCGCAGGACGACCGCCTCGTGCGGCGCGAGCGTCAGCTCGGTGACGGCGCCGTCGACATCCTCGTCGGTGTAGATCGCCGCCTTTCCGACCGGGACAGACAGGCGACGAACGTTCGTCGTGATCCCTGGCGAGAGATCGGTGGCGTGGATCAACTCGACGTCACGCGGCTCGCTCTCGAGGTTGTTCAGGCACACAAAGACCCGTTCATCGTCCACGAAGACGTGGGCCAGCAGGTCGGGGTCGCTCGCGTTCACGACGGCACGATCGCCGCGGACGTCCTTCCAGAGGTCGTAGAAACGGAACTTCTCGGTCGGCAGGAACGACGTGACCTGGCCGTTCTTGATGGCCGCTTTGTCGGGGCGCCAGAGGTCGACGCCGTAGGGCTCGAAGTCGTTGTCGGGGTTCTTGTAGAACCACGGGCTCTTGGTGGTGATGAAGGGGACCGCGATGAGGATGCGGTCCTGGCGGTCCATCAGGCCGAAGGTGAGGTGGTTGAGGCTGTTGAGGTGCGCCGAGGCGGAGGCGGGGCTGTACCCCTTGTCGAACCCCTTGGGGATGTCGCCGAACTCGGTGATGGCCAGCGGCTTGGGCTCGCCCCACTTGATGAAACCGTAGGTCTCGATGAGGTCGAGGATCGCCTCGACGTTGCTGCCGGAACGACGGTTGTCCTGGCCGGTGACGTTCGTGCCGTCGTAGGGGTGGACCGAGATGCCGTCGACGTGCTCGCCGGCGACGTCCATGAACATCTTCATCCGGCTGTTCCAGTGCCCGAAGTCCCACAACTCCATGGAAGGCCAAGCGCTCGAGTAGCCGAGGACCTGGGTCTCGATGCCGCGGCGGTCGAACTCGCGACCGATGGCGGCGATGAACTCGCTCATCTCTCGCCGGACGGCCTCCTGGTCGTCGCCGAAGTCGCCGGCGTGGACGAAGGGCTCGTTCATCGGCTCGTAGTACAGCGGACGGTTGACGTCGGTGTACATGAGCTCGAAGTAGTCGGCGGCGAAGCGAGCGGCGTCTTCGTGGTCGCCGCCGGGCGTGAAGGCGTGACGCGGGTGCTCGGTGACGACACGCTCGTTCGTGTGGTACTTGGCGTTGGTGTTGCTGAGCTTGGACCACCGGCGGTCCGGGGCGAGGGCTTCGAGCGTCTGGGTCGAGGGGTAGGGCGGCCCGCCGCGGTAGTAGTTGAACGGGCTGTTGAAGAATCGGCCGAAGCCGACGCCGTACTCATCGACCAGCAGCGCCACGTCTTCGGGCATGAACGCCTCGGTCCCGGAGTAGTCGCTGTGGACGTTGATGAACTTGCCGCGATCGAGCGAACTCTCGTCGCCGAGGAAGCGTTGGGTGGAGAGGTCGATCTCGACAACGACGCTCTCGGCAGACGAGACTGTGGCTAACACCGCACTGCAAATGGCGGCCAAGGCAGGCGTCAATCGATGCTCATGGCGATCGAATGCGAACATCTATTACTCCGAGTGATGGCTCGCTGTATCTGAATGGACGGAATCGGGTCGGTTCGCCGCAGGCCGGCTGTCGGGTATGACCCCTTCTTGACTAAGCTATTCGTGGTGGATTGCCGGAATGGAAGCGCGAGTTACATCGGGTCGTCGCTCCCAGAAGAAGACCGCGGCTCTGCCTTTGTTCTTGGATTATGGATTGATGGGGACGAGCGATTCATCGGTGATGGGGCAAGAGAGCCCCAAGGCGGTGATCTGCCCTCCCCGTTGGCTCTCGCGACTCACCCATTCGCCCGCCAAGGCCATCTCTGGAGTTGCCACGAGCATGTAATTGCCCCGCATCAAGGGGCCCGCTTCGTCGGTCGGAATGGTCGTACCGAGCGGATACTTCGACCTCACCGCGCGGGCATCGTCCGTGTAACGCTCTAAGAAAGCGACAAAAACGCCGTTCTCGTCGCCGCAGTTCGAGCAGTCATAGACGTAAGCTCGTACGGCGGTCGTGCCATCGCCCATTACCACGGGAGGAATCGAATCGGCTGGCAGCGAGACCAGCGACTGTGTCTCCAGGTTGTAGTAATAAACCTGCTTGAACCTAGGGCCGCCGCTGGCCGCTTGGGTGTAAACCAGATAGGCCACGGCGACTGTCGCGATGCCGATCAAGGCGTAAGAGAGCCACGATCCTTCTGTAATCTTTGACCAAGCCGACATGCGAGCCTGCTTTCGTAATGGCTATCCGCGAGAAACGCGGGGTCTTGCTCAAAATTAACTGAGAGTCCAGGAGTCTGACTGCCCTTCGTAGGTTGGCCGCCAGGGTTTACTTCCAGGCGTTCCACATCGAGCGGCCGATGACCTCAAAGCCGGGAGCGTTAGGGTCCTGCGTGTCTTCCAGTTCCACACCCTTTGCGTGACCGTCGCCAAACGCAAAGTTTGCGGTGTAGTCCATGGGGTCTTCGCCCGACCCACCGTTCAGTTTGTAGCCGTACAGCGAATTCAGGTCGCCCGCGCCCCAGCCAAAGCCATAAAAGCCACGATCGGATCGAGCGATTTCCCACAAGCTCGTCGTGCTGCCACCCCATCCGCAGAACTGGACATCCCGGAACTGAGGTGCATAGGAGATGACATTCGAAGGCTCACCAATATCTTCACTGCGGAAGTTGAAGCCGTTGTCGTTCTGGTAGCTCGAATAGGTGGAGTCGGAGAACACATAGTCTCTCGCCACACCGCGGTTGTGCCTGGCATCCCACGCGTTGGTCGTGGTCGCGTTCTCGGCGTTGGCGCCGGTCATCGATCGGTTCATCGCGTAGCTTCGCTTCTGACCGTCAAACGGCGGGTCTTCGCTATCGACGGGCGATTGCCAGATCTCCATGTTGATGAGGTTCTCGTAGATGAACTGCCGGTCCATCGCTTCCTGGAATCCGTAAGACACGCCCTGGAGGTAAGGGATGAGCAGTTCGTCGATGGTGACGTCGGCGGTACCCACCGAGTTGTCATAGGAGGGCGCCGGCAAAGCCCCGTCGAAGTCGATGTAATAGGCGGCGTTAGCCGTCGCGATCTGCCGAAGTTGGCTGAGGTCTTGGCTGAGCCGGGCCGTGTGCCGGGCGGCACCGAGGGCGGGCAGCAGGATGCTGATGAGCAGGCCGATGATGCTGATGACGACCAGCAATTCGATGAGGGTGAACCCTGTGAGACGTGAGAGGCGGGGGGAGCGGTTCATGTCGATCTCCGAGATGATTCAGAACGCGTGAGGCAAGCCGCCGAAGCGGCTGATAAAGTACTTAATCAGTATGTCGGACAGATTTAGCCGTGTCAACCCATTTGTTAGGCTCCGTTGATTCTCGGGCTGATATCGCCGGTTGGAGGACGATTCGCCGCACACGACGGCGTCGGCTTTGGGTCTTCCCTGAGGATACGCAGGTCGATGTTCTGCGTTCCGGGGGCTTGGGTGCCCATGCACGGCGGCTCGCCGTAACTCATTAGAATCGCGGCCATTGCCGTCGGCGGCCGGGCGATCGACGCCCCAGCCGGGATCGGTACGGGAGACCCGCGGTGCCCATCACGCTGAAAGACATCGCCGAGCGAGCCCGGGTCAGCCAGGCGACCGTGTCGATTGCGATGGGCAGCGCGGGGCGGATTTCCGACGAGACGCGCAGCCGAATCCTGCGGATCGCCGAGGAGATGGGCTACCGGCCGAACCTGCTGGTGCACGGGATCCAGAAAGGGCGGACGCGCACGATCGGCGTGCTGATGCAGCTGTCGGGGGATGCGTTCGACGCCGGGCTGTTCACCGGGGTGCACAACGCGCTCGCCGACGCAGGGTGCGTGCCGATCGTGCTGATGCCGGTGGCGTCGGTGTCGGTGCTCGATCAGATCCACATGCTGATCGACCGGCGTGTCGATGGGCTCGTCCTTCGGCCGACGCAGGAGGCGATCTGGGAGCGTCACATCGACGAAGCGATCGATCGCGATGTCCCGGTGGTCGCGATCGACCTCGAGCCCCAGGCCGAGACCCCGCACGTTGACTTCGTTGGGACCGACGACATCGGGGGCGCTCGCCTGGCGGCGGAACGCCTGTTAAATGCAGGCCATCGGAGCCTGGCGATCGTCACGACCGGCGGGTTTCCAGACACGATGTACTTCCGCCGCGAAGGTTTCGAGGCCAGGGTCAACGAGTCGGCGGACGCGCGTTGCGTGAGCGTCAGCGTGCCGTGGTCGCGGAAGATCACGGGGTACGAGGCGGCGAAGAAGGTGTTGGCGCTTCGGCCGCGGCCGACGGCGGTGTTCGTAACCATGGACGCGATCGCGAGCGGGGTCTACCGCGCGGCTCGCGAGGCGGGGCTGCGCATCCCCGAGGACCTGTCGGTCATCGGGTTCGCCGACAACCCGATCGCGACCGTGCTCGAGCCGGCGCTATCGACGATGCGTCAGCGTCCCTTGGAGATCGGTGGGCGGGCCGCACGGCTGCTGCTGGAACGGATCGGCGAGGGAGCGGTGCACGGGCCTCGCAAGCGCATCCTGGTCGAGCCCGAGCTGATCGAGCGTGGATCGGTCGAGGCCGCGCCGGCGGTCGCTGGCTGACCCGATTTCTGAGCGTGAGGGCCTCTGCCCTCACAACCGGGTGGGGGCCCACGCGCGATCGGTGAGGCCGCTGGATAAAGCTTGACACCGCAAAACCTAAGTGGTTAACTACTTTAGCATTCATTCTTCGCGTTGGTGGTTCGTGAGCCGTCCACCCGGTCGGTGGCCCCGTGACGAGCCTTTTCGACGCGACCCGGGCGTTCTTTGTTCGAGCCGCCATCCAGCTACTTGAGAGGTTCTTCGTGCCCAGCCACCTGACGACCACCCGCCGCGCCCATGTCCGCAAGGCCGAGGCGGCCCCCCCGCAACTCGTGGATGACGGGGCCATCGATCGCTTTGCGCCGACGTGGGAGTCGCTCAAGCAGTGGGAAGTGCCCCGCTGGTATCACGAGGCCAAGTTCGGCATCTTCATCCACTGGGGCGTCGCCTCGGTGCCCGCCTACAAGTCCGAGTGGTACCCCAAGCACATGTACAAGCGGGGAGGCGAGTTCTTCGATCATCACGTCCGCACGTACGGCGACCACAAGACGTTCGGCTACAAGGATTTCATCCCGCAGTTCCGGATGGAGAACTGGGACCCGGACGCCTGGGCCGACGTCTTTCAAGCGTCCGGCGCGCGGTACGTCGTCCCCGTCGCGGAGCACCACGACGGGATCGCGCTCTATCGATACAGCGGGTCACGCTGGACGTCGCTGGACGTCGGGCCCGAGCGCGACCTGATCGGCGACCTCGCCCGCGCCGTCCGTCGCACGCCGATGAAGTTCGGCGTCTCCTCGCACCGGGCCTACAACTGGCGTTTCTTTACGTACGACGACGCGTTCGACACGACGCTGCCCGAGTACAGCGATCTCTACGCGCGCCCGCACGATCCCGAAGAGCCGGCCGACGAGCCGTTCCTTCGGGACTGGCTGCAGCGGTGCGTCGAACTCGTCGACGGGTACGAGCCGGACCTGGTGTGGTTCGATTGGTGCATCGGCTGGCCGGAGTTCGAGCCGTACCGGCGGCGGTTCGCCGCGCATTACTACAACGCGGCCGATCGCTGGGGCAAGGAAGTCGTCGTGAACTACAAGGAAGAGGACTTCGCGCCCGGCACGGGCGTGTGGGACATCGAGCGTGGCCAGCTCGACGAGATCCGCCCGCAATTCTGGCAGACGGACACGTCGATCTCGCGCAACGGCTGGGCGTACAACACCGACCCGGACAACAAGAGCGCCGGCTCGCTGATCCACGACCTCGTGGACATCGTCAGCAAGAACGGTTGCTTGCTGCTGAACATAGGCCCGACGCCGGACGGCCGGATCACCGACGAGCAGACGCGGGTGCTGCGCGACATCGGCCGGTGGCTGTCGGTCAACGGCGACGCGATTTACGGGACCAAGCCTTGGCGTGTGTTTGGCGAGGGCCCGACCCGCGTGAAGGCCGGCACGTTCCAGGAGAAGGCCAACGTCGGCTTTACCCCCGATGACGTCCGGTACACCGCGCGAGGCAACAGGATCTACGCCACGCTGCTCGGCGTTCCCGGCGGTCGCGACGTCCTGTTGCGGGCACTCGGCAGCCACGTCCGGCTGCTGCTGGGAGAGATCAAGGACGTGTCGGTGCTCGGCGGCAAGGCGTCATTGAACTGGCGACGCAAGCCCGAGGGCTGTCACGTGGAACTGCCGGCCGATCTCAGCGCGGAGCACGCGGTCGTGCTGAAGATCGACACGATCCCGGCCGAACGGCCGAAGCGAACCGCCGATGCCGCCGGGTCGCACACGGCCGACATCGACTCGGCCGATGACTGATCGATCGTGTCGCTCCACGCGGCCGGGTCAGCCGAGGCCGAAGTCGCCGAGATCGAGCCGCATCGGGTCTTCGACCCGTTGTTGCCAAGCGTTCATCGACTCGATCAGCGGTTCGACGGTCGATCGGTAGCGGGCCGTTGCGTGTTCATCGAGCGCGAGGTCGCGCGTCTCGTAAGGGTCGTCCGTGGTGTTGAACAGCTGCCATCGGCCGAGATGTGGGTAGACGATCAGCTTGTGCGTGCCGTCGCGGCACATCCGCTGGAACTGTCGATAAGCGGCGAACACCGTCCCGTGGGGGCGGGCGTCGGTGTTGTTCATCGCCGGCACCAGCGAGGGGAAATCGACGGTGTCGGGGGTGTCGACGCCGGCGAGTTGGCAGAGCGTCGGGTAGACGCTGTGCTGATAGGCCAGCTGATCGCGTCGGACGCCCACGGGCACGCCCGGCCCGGCGAAGATCAGAGGAACCCGAACGGAGTGGTCGTACATGTTCTGCTTGCCCATTAACCCGTGTTCGCCGACGGCCAGGCCGTGGTCGGCGGTCAGCACGACGATGGTGCTGTCGGCGAGCCCGAGCGCGTCGAGTCGATCGAGCGCTCGGCCGATCTCGGCGTCCATGTGCGAGAGGATCGCGTAGTACTCGCGGCGATGGACGCGCACGGCCGTCTCGGTGCGAGGCCAGGGCGCGAGCTGTTCGTCGCGTAGGTCGTAGTCGCCCTGATCGAACGGGTGCTCCGGCAGGTAATTCGGCGGTAACTCGATCTTGTCGAGCGGGTACGCCTCGAGGTGCTCGGTTGGGGCCTGCCTTGGATCGTGAGGCGCGTGCATCGCGCAATAGGCAAAGAAGGGACGGCCCGGCGTGTTCGCACGCCTGTCCAGATACTCGATTAACCCGTTGATCCAGCGGGTCGAGCTGTGCTCGTAGCCCGTCGGATCGATCGATCGGTCGCACGCGAACCAGTGCCCCTTGCGGGTGCGGTCGTCGGCGGTCCATACGTTGCCCGGTGATGGGCGCAGGTACGCCGACTGCGCGGGGTCGCCCTCGGGCATACTTTTCTCGAAGTCGAACGGCGTCGAACCCCACATCCCCGGACCCTCCGGCCCGTGCTCGGCGAAGCATCGCTCGCGTGAGTCGCCGAAGTTATGCCACTTGCCGACGCAATAGGTGTCGTAGCCGGCGCCGCCGAATGCCTGACCGATCAGCGGGTAGTCCCCGCAGCTGTCCCCCCCGCATCGATAGAGCATCCGGCCCGTCAGCAGCATGGCGCGGCTGGCGATGCACACCGCGCCGGTCCACGAGCCTTGGTGGTGAGCGTGCGTGAACGTGGTGCCGCGCGCGGCAAGGCGATCGAGATGAGGCGTGTGCACCTCGGGGTTGTTGAGCGCATGCAGCGACCGATACGTCTGATCGTCCGCCACGAACACGAGTACGTTCGGGCGTCTGGCGGCGTCTTGTTCGGCCATCACTCGGTCGGTCCGGTGGGGCGCGGCGTGGTCAGTTGGCGTCGAGGTAGTCCTCGAACGTGTCGGGAAGCCGTTCCAGATAGCGACGCAGCTCGGTCTGCATCTCGGCGAGCGTGGCCGCGTGCGCCGGGTCGTTCGCCAGGTTGTTGCCCTCGAGCGGGTCGACGGAAAGATGGTAGAGCTGGTCGGCGTCGAAGTAATTCTCGAACCACGCGGCATCCGGGTTGCGCTGTCCGCGCTCGAACCTGCTGCCGCCGGCCGCCATGCCCATCTGGTGGTAGCGGGCGTTGGGGTCGATCTGGTAGTTCGGGTTGTTCTTGGTCCAAGGCCACTGCTCGTGCGTACGCTCCAGATCAGCGACGTGGTCGGCCATACGCTCGTCCAGCGTGCGTTGAAGGCTCGGCGGGACGCGGAAGGCGATGTACTTCCACTCGGGCGTCGACACCGCACGCACCAGCCCGATCTCGGTGTAGACCGAATCGCGGATCGCATCGACCTCGCCGTCGACCAGCGGCAGCCAGCTGTGCCCGTCGAGCACCATGTCGGTGGGCGGCTCGATGCCGGCGGCGTCGAGGATGGTGGGTGCAAAGTCGGTGTTCTGAGTCATCGCGTCGACGACCTGCGGCTCGATCCGCCCGGGCCAGTACGCCAGTGTCGGCGTGATCAGTCCGCCTTCGTAGAGCGTGCCCTTGCTTTTGTCGGCCATGCCGTGGTCGTTGAAGAAGATCACGAGCGTGTTGTCGGCGATGCCAAGCGTTTCCAGTTTGTTCAACACCGCGCCGATACCGTCGTCGAGCCAGAGCGCCATGGCGTGCTTCTCGTCGACGCCGGCCTCGGCGAGCCGCTCGTAGATCGTCTCGCGCGGCGGCATGATCCCCGTGATCGGCTCGGGCAGCAGTCCCTCCCCGGACACGCGTGGGTCGGCTTCGCGCAACGACTTGTTCGGGTCGGGCACATGGTTCAGCGTCGTGGCAAAGTAGAGGAAGAACGGCTCGTCTTTGCTTTCTTCGATGAATCGCAGCGCCGCGTCGGTCAGCCACTCCATGTTGTGCTCGGCTAACCCGGTGTTCATCAGCCGCTTGTCGTCGTGCAGGTTGCCTGCGTAGGCGTGGTCGACCCAGTCGAAGCCGTGCCGCTTGATGCCCTCGCAGATGGCGTCGTGGTTGGCCTGCAGCATCGCCGCCATCTCGGGGTCGGCGGGGTCGCTGCCCTTGGGCGGGATGGCCGGCCGCGTGCCGACACCGTTAATGTGCCATTTGCCGATCATCCCGGTCGTGTACCCGTTCTCCTGCAGCACGCTCTGCAACGTCGGTTGGCCCGGGGAGAAGCCGACGTTCCACAGCACGCGGCACACGCCCTCCTCGGTGGTCGATTGCTTGAAGAAAGGAAGCGCGACACGGCTGGCGTACTGGCCGGACAGCACCGTGTACCGGCTCGGCGAACACACGCTCGACGCGACGTAGCTGCGATTGAATACCACGCCTCCGCTCGCCATGCGGTCCAGATTCGGCGTGAGCGCTTCGCCTTCGAGGTACCCGAGCTGATCGTTCGTCTGGTCGTCCGTGATGATGAACACGATGTTTGGTGGTCGGTCCTCGGCCGTCACGGGCACGGCGAGAACGGTCGTGAGCGCGATGAGGAGGAGAACGAGCCCGGTGCGCCGTAGCAGAGGCCAGGTCCGTCGAAACAGTAAAGGGGTCATCGTGTCATTCCTTTAGCGAGAGGCCAGCTGGGGTAACCACCGGCTGGTTCGATGGTATTGAATGTTCGAGTCATTCTTGTCTGTTTATCCAACGATTGCGTCAATCCTGGCCGTGCCGCGTGCCGCGATCCCTGAGTGTGTGTGGGTCACGGCACGTCGTACGCCGCGCGAATGACGACCGTGCCGACCGCGCCGCCTCCGTCGCCGGGGAAGACGATCTCGACGAGGTTGCGTTCCTTGAGGATGGACGCGGGCACGTCCACGAGTCGGGTCGAGGCGTATTCTTCCTCGGTCGTCAGCCGATCGGCGTGGTCTTCGGCGGGCAGGTCGATCCGCCGGCCGTTGACACGGAGAGCGACCGCCGAGCCGGCGTCGCCGGGGCGCGAAACACCGAATCGAAGCGTCGCTCCGACGACACGCCGAGGCTCGCGGATGGGCACGACGAAGCGCCCTACCTCGCCCGATGGGATCTCGACGGCGTACGTCTCCGCGTAGAACGGCACCTCGTTGGTTGTTCGCTGGGGCTTGATCGTTCTCGGGTACTCGGCGATCACCATGACGGCCTCGCGACCCGCCAGCTCCAGGCCGGCGGTGGAGTCGATCCGTTCCTCGGTGAGCAACGGCGTGAAATCGTCCAGCCGGGTGTACCGGCGGATCGCCAAGCGGTCCGCCTCGGGCAGCTTCAGGTTTACCGCCTCGGGCTCTCGGCTCAGGTTGTTGATCACGACGCGCAGCTGCTCGCCCGCGGCGAACGCCCGAACCTGAAGGTCGGGGTCGCTGTTCTCGATCGCAATTCGATGGCCGGACAAGTCTCGGAAGAAGCGGTAGAAGTCAAGATTCGACGACTCGACCCAGCGGCTCTTGTCCTCAAAGTCGTACGCGACGTACGCCGTCGAGTAGTAGTACGGGTCCCAGTTCATTGCGTGAAGCAGGATGAACGGCACGGCCTTCTTGACGACGTGCGGGTGATCCATGAATACGAGCGTGTTGGCGAGCGCCGAGCTCACCAGGACGTGATTCGCGATCGAGCGCTTCTTCATCTCGTGCTCGAACCCGGAGCCAGATTCGAGATACTTCGCACTGATCGCTTCCACGGGATGCGGGCCGGGGCGATTGCCCTGGTTGAAATACCCGCCGTGCTCGGAGACGACGAGGTCGACCTCGCCTCCGAACTCGGAGACGGCGTAGGCTTGCACGAGATCGATGACGCCCTCGAGCGGTTGGCCCGTCGTGACACGGCCGTGGATCTTCTCGCCGTCCCAGTGCATGTAGTCATACGGGTGGAACGAGTAGAAGTCGAGCTGGCCGCCCGTGTTGTCCATAAAGGTCTTGAAGCCGTTGAAGCCGCCGAAGTTTCGTTTGTAGAAATAAGCGACGGATGAGCAGGGCCCGCCGACGAGGACATCCGGGCTTAGTTTCTGCACGGCCTGCTTGGTTCGCAGGTGCCAGTCGGCGAGCTCCTGCTTGTTATAGAAGGACCAGTGCGGCTCGTTGACGGGTTCGTAGAAGCGCGGCCGATCGAAGTCGCTGTAGTTGCCGGCCATGACGAGGGCGGCGAGTTCGGCGGCGGCATCGATGTTGGCGGGGAGGCGCTGCGGCTTGTGGCCGGACGTCGATTCCGGGGTGGTGACGGCGCCCATGAAGTCGGGATAGGCGTTGTGCGACCCGTGAGCCGCGACATCGAGGCGGCCTCGGGTGAGTCCGACGAAGGTTTCGCCGTGCGAAGTGGCCTTGAGGTGTTGGGCCAGGGCCGCGCGATCGACGAAGCCGGGTCTCTGGGCGTCCTCGACCACGCCCGGCCCCCAGTTGGTCACGGCGTTGACCGGTCCGAGCTGTCGGCCAAACGTGACGCCGAGGTCGCCGAGCAGGAACTCCATGCGCTGCGTCGAGTCGACGCGCTGATCGAACGCCTTGCCGGGATCGCAGAGGCCGAAGACGGTGTTGCGATCGAGTTCACCGATGCCGTCGATCTGGCGGAAGGTAGTGGGGTCGACCGTGATGGTCGTGACTTCCGTGGCGCTGCTCGCCGCGCCCGTGGCACCACACACGATCATCGAGCCGAGCACGGCGAGTCTTCGAAATCTGCCGGTCATGATTCGTACCTCGGATGAAGAGACTGTCATTGAAGCAAGAGGTGAAAACGAAAATGCCGGCTTGAGCAACGATCGAACTGGTGATCGTTGCTCAAGCCGACGGCAAGGACAAGCTGCGTATTCGGATTCCGGTTTACACCATTCGCGATCAGGCCTCGGGCTTCCGATCCTGGCGACGGCGGAACATCGCGACCATCAGGCCGGTTGCGGCGAGCGCCGCGGAGCCGGGCTCGGGCACGGCGATGTACTCGAATCGAACGCTATCCGAGGTCACAGAAGGGCCGGCGCCGGCAATGAACCGTTGGCCGAAGAAGGCTTCGGAACCCGCATAGGCGGTGCTTTCGAGAACGGCCGGCTTATCCACGGCATCGGCGACGACGAGACCGGTGTCGACGTTGGTGACTACGAGGCCGGTCGCGTCCCAGAAACCGCTGTTGAAGGTCGCCTCGTATTCGAAAAGCAAGGTGTCGGTGACCAAGTCCTCGGGCTGTCCGTTTCCGCCCGAGTTAAACCCACCGTCGGGACCCGAGATAAACAGCGCGAACGCGTTGTCTGCACCAACGAAACCTTGGCGGGCGAAGTTGGTGTAGACCTTGATGCTGCCGTCGCCGAACGAGCTGTAGGCCGTCTCGAATCCATTAGTCGGCGCTGCGTCAAAGCCGCCGTTCACGAAGTTTTCACGGACGCCGATGACGCTCAACTCCTGATTAGGAGCGGTCGTCAGCGTGTATTGCAGTTCGATCGCGATCTTGATGACGTCGCCATCGCTGAAGCCGGTGCCCACCTCGCCGCTACCGTCGCCGCCGGCGGTGCCACCGGTGGCACCATTGCCATTGAGGGTGCGGAGGAAGGCGCCGCTGGACGTGACGGTGCCTGGCGCATCCGAATCGACGATGTAGCCGGTCTGGCCCAGCCAACCGTCTTGGAAACGGAGTTCGCCGCCATCAACAAAAGGGTTGCCGTTGTCGGAGCGGGTGGTGTAGTCGGTCTCGTAGACCACGACGGCCGAGGCCGGCGCCACGATCGCGGTTGTCAGGAGCAGGGCACTTGTCTTGATGAACACGGGTGGACCTCCAATTGAAGCTGAGATGCAGAAACGCGCCGATTACGGACGGCTCGCGACCGGCGACTGATTAAGTACTTTAGCATTGCGCTCATGTAAAACAAGCGCAACGGTGGAAAATGCGTAATTTTTGCTTGATAATCGACTTTTTCGGGATGCCGTCGATACTTAAATACTTGATTTTTCCGGAGATGTGTCGCGTTTCGGGCGGTGTGGATGTTCGTTTGGAAACTCGTCGACTGTCGATCAGGCCGTGAGTGTGATCTCGAAGACATTGGCCGCGTCGCTGAGCGGCAGCCCCGCCGGCAGGTCGATCGCCAGGCCGTCCGGTTCGTGCGACCACGGCAGCGCCTCGGCCTGGCCTAGCAGACGCACCGATCGCACCCGTCCCTCGCGGAAGCGATAGCCGGTGCCGAGCGCCCTGACAAGCACGCGCCCAACCGGCCGGCCCAGCGTCGTCGCGTAGAGCTGATCGTCGCGCATGGTGAAGCGGATGTCCTCGGCCGTGAACTTGTTCTGGTTGAAGTGATCGTTGTGGTGGTGGGTCTTGTTCCAGTCGCCGATCTGAGTGGGCCCTTCGCCGTAGAGGTACCAGGGCGACGCGTCGTACACCGCTTCGCCGAAGGTTTGTAGCCACGCGCCGATCGCGCGCAGGGTGTTCGTGACGGCGTCGTCGAACGCTCCGTCGGCGGCGGGCGGGGCGTTGAGCAGCATCACGCCGTTCTTGCTGACGACGTCGACCAGGCGGCGGATGACGTCGGCGGTCGATCGCAGCGGCATGCCCGGCGTGTGGAACCATCCCTCCTGATTCCAATCGGGCTGCACGTGCAGGTCGATGTCGGTCATCCAGGTGTCGTAGCCGGCCTCGGGGAGCAGGCCGTTCTCGAGGTCGCGCATGCCGACGCCGGGGGGGACGTCGTGCGATTTGTAGACGAACTCCACCTCGCAACCGCGTGCGACGCCCGAGTTGAAGTGGTGGCTGATGAAGCGACGCTGGTCGCGGTCGTCGAGCTGTTGGATGTCGTCGGCGGGGTGGTGCCCGGGGTTCTGATGGTTGAGTTCGCGCTTCAGGGTGCCGGTGTACCGGGAGCCTTCGACGAGGCCGAGGTGGTGGCACTGCTTGGTGCCGCCGAAGCTGGCGTCGACCCAGACGATGTCGGGCGCGTAGCGATCGACCACTTCCTGTGCGAGCGGCAGCCAGCGGTCGTTGATGGTGTGGAACGACACGAGGGTCTTGAGGCCGGCGTCGCGGACGGCGGCGGTGACCTCGCCGACGATATCGCGGTGCGGCGGGCGGGTCATCGTGTTGTATTCGTCGAGCTGGCTGTCCCAGTGCAGCAGCGGGCTGCCGTGCCAGGCGATGGGGCCTGCGAAGCGGGCGCCGGCTTGCCGGAAGAGCGAGGCCCACGCCGCGGGGTCGAACTTCGGGGCCGTGAAGCGGGCGAGCGCTTGCGCGTCGGTCAGCGACTCGCCGCCGGGGAGGTGTTGGATCGTGCGGATCCCCCAGTGGCTGTAGATGCCGAACTTGGCGTCGATCAGCCACTGCGGCGTGTGGTGGCGACGGAGTGAGTTCCACGCGGGGCGATAAGTGGTGGAGGTGTCGTGGGCGATGGCGGTGTGCATGTGGGGCCCGGTGATGCGGGTGCGGGGGTCGGTCCTTCAGGCCGGCGTGACGAGGCGGGCGTTGATGTCGGTCGCCCGTTGACTGTCGGGGGTTGCCTTGAAGATCGCCTGGCACAGGCCGTGATAGGCGCGTCGCGTGCGGACGCCGCGGTCGGGCTCGTGGCTGATGGGGTTGCCGTTGCCGACGCCCAGCAGTTCCAGGCCGGCGGGGACGTCGAACTCGACCGTGTCGTGCGACTCGGGGCAGACCACTCCCTCGGCGTCGACGACCCGTGCGTGCGCGATCACGATCTCGCCCTCCCATTCGGTCGTGACCTCGACACCGGCCGGCGCTGCGGCCGTCCACACGGTGTATCGATCGACCTCGTTGCCTCGGTCGTCGTACCCGATGGCTTCGAGCACGCCCGGCTCGTAAGGCACCTGCCAGTCGATCCGGTCGAGCGCGGGCATGGGTTGGCGACCGAGCGAGGCGCCGTTGAGCCGGAGCTCGACCTCGGCGGCGTTGGCGTAGCAGCGGACGCGGATCGGCTGGCCTTCCTGCCCGGCCCAGTTCCAGTGCGGCAGCAGGAAGACGTGCGGCGTGTCGGGCCGCCACCAGGCGCGGAGGTAGTGCGAGACCTCCTTGGGGTAGCCGCAGAGGTCGAGCAGGCCGTAGCGGGTGATGACCGCCGGCCAGTCGTAGGGGGAGGTCTCGCCGCGGTAGTCGAACCCGGTCCAGACGAAGGTGCCGGCCATGAACGGCCGGGACGCGCAGTCGCGCCACATCTCCTCGATCGTGTAGCCCCAGGGCGTCGCCCAGTTGCCGTCGGCCGAGACGAACCGGCGGTCGTCCATCCAGCCGTCGTTGGCCCACCGCGGCGCGAGCGCGCAGCCGTCCAAGGCGTAGAGCCCGCGCGTCGAGGCGCCGCCCCAGGTCTCGCTGCCGAGCATCGGCCAGTCGGGGTGCTTGCGGTGGAAGTCGTCGTAGTTGGCGCTGCGCTGCTGGCTGCGGTAGTTCGTGCCGAAGACGTCGACCATCAGCCCGGCCTCGCGCTGGTGGTCGCAGATGTTGATCCAGTCGCAGTTGCAGGCGTAGGTCGTGAGGCGTGAGGGATCGAGCCGCTTCACGACCTCGTGCAGCCGACGAAGGATCGCGAAGCCGATGGCGTCGTCCTGGATCTGCATCTCCTCGTTGCCGAGGCTCCAGAGGATGACCGACGGGTGGTGGCGGTCGCGCTTGACGAGCGAGGTGGCTTCTTCGAGGTGTTCGGGCGAGATGCCGGGGACGCGGAGCTCGTCCATGACGAGCATGCCGAGGCGGTCGCAGGCGTCGAGCAGGGCGGGGTCGGGCGGGTTGTGACTGGTGCGGATGGCGTTGCAGCCGATCGCCTTGAGCTGTCGGATGCGCCAGGCCTGGAGGTCCGGCGGGACGGCCACGCCGACGCATCCGTGGTCCTGGTGGCAGCAAGTGCCCTTGAGCTTCATCGCCTCGCCGTTGAGGAAGAACCCCTGGGCGGGGTCGAAGCGGAAGTAGCGATAGCCGAACGGCTGATCGATCCGATCGACCGGTTGGCCGTTCACCGAAATCGTGCACGCGAGCGTGTGCAGGGTCGGCTGGTCGACGCTCCACAGCCGGGGGTTGTCGATCGAGAGCGTGCGGACAATGCTTGCCCTGTCGATGGCCGCGACGGGCGTGTCGAACATATCGCCGACGAGCGGTTCGCCGGTCGGGCCGAGCACCTCGAGTCGGACCGTGGCGTCGACATCGCGATAGCCGGCATTGACGACGTCGACCTGCACGCGCGTTTCGCCGGGCGCCGACGCGTCGCCGGTGGTGACGGCCAGGCCCCATTGCGGGACGTGCACGGCGTCGGTCGTGACGAGGCGCACGCCGCGGTAGATGCCGCCGCCCTCGTAGCTCCACAGCTCGTTCTCTCGCGCATCGACCTCCACCGCGATCGCGTTCTCGCCGCCGAACCGGCAGACCTCGGTGATGTCCAGACCGAACGACGTGTACCCGCTGAGGTGTCGGCCGACGAAGTGGCCGTTGCAGAAGACCTGGCAGTTGCGATACACGCCGTCGAACTCGACGCGGAGGCGCTTGCCCTGGTCCGACTCGGGCAGGTCGAAGGCCTTGACGTACCACGCCCGGTCGCCGGCCAGCGAGCCGTTGCCCAGCGGGGCGTCGGGAGTGAACTCGCCCTCGATGACGAAGTCGTGCGGCAGGTCGACGAGCCGCCATCCCTCGACGAACGGATTGCCGGCTCGCGAGATGCTGTGGTTGCCCGCCTTCTGCCAGACGCGGGTCTCGTCGGCGATCAGGTTGTGATTGTTCCAACGCAAGGCGTCGACGGGCGCCACGCCGCGATGGAATCGCCACTGTCGGTCGAACGGGTGGGTCTCTCTCATCGGTCGATGCTCACCACGGACAGATTGGCGGCGGCGCTTCGGCCGATCGCTTCGTGGTCGGGGCGTGAGGCCGGGAGGTCACCGGGAGCCCGCGGCGCCTCGCTCTGCCTTCCGTACGGACGGGACGCTGAGCTTCTTGTCGTCGCCGCCGTGGAGCGGGGCGATCCCCTCGAGCCGGAAGACCTCGCCGGTCAGCCCCTTGCGCCAGTCGACCTCGAGCCGACCGTCGCGGATGACGATGTCCTCGAGCTTGTTGCGCATCGCGGCGACGACCTCGGCGTAGGCGGGGTCGAAGGCGACGTTGTTGACCTCGCCGGGGTCGGCCTGGAGGTCAAACAGCATCGGCTCGATGGCGTCGAGGGGCTTGTCGAGCGGCCAGGCCATGTCGTCGCCGGCCTGGCGGGTGGGGTTGACCTTCATCGTGAACAGGTAGTCCTTGGTGCGGATCGTCGCGCGGGGGCCGGTGACCCACCAGCCCTCGTTGAGGACGTAGTCGCGTGGCTCGGCTTCGCCCGAGACGACCTTCGCGAGGTCGTAGCCGTCGAGGTGGTCGAACTCGGGGGCGTCGACATCGAGCCCGGCGGCGGCGTAGAACGTCGGCGCCATGTCGATGAACTCGGTGAAGTCGTGCACGACCTTGCCCGCTGGGAAGGCCTGTTTGTCGGAAGAGACGACGGCCATCGGGTTGTGCGTGTCGAGCGCGTAGGGGCCGAACTTAGCGATCATGCCGTGCTCGTTGAGCCGCCAGCCGTGGTCGCCGCAGACGTAGACGACCATCCACGGCCGGCCCTGGGCCTCGCTGTACTCGACGAAGGCGTCGAACGCCTGGCCGACCAGCTCGTCGCCGTAGGCGCAGAAGGCGTAGTAGTCGCGGATCATGCTGAGCTGCTGCTCGGGCGTGAAATGATCGCTGCGCTTCTGCTTGTAGAGCGCCTTGATCTGCGGCGGGAAGGCGTCGACCTCGCCCGGCGCGGGCTGGGGGATCGTGTAGTCGTACGTCTGGAATCGATCGCGGTACGACTTGGGCGGCAGCACGGGGGTGTGGGGAAAGTCGAAGCCGAGATTAAAGAAGATCGGCTGGTCTGAGCGAGGTCCCTGGACCGCCTGGCCCCAGGGCGTCTCGTACGGGCGGTCGGGGTTCGCGAGGTAGTCCTGCAACGCCTTGACGTAGTAGCCGTCGCGCGTGTGGCCGGCCGAGCGGCTGCTGACGCCGCCGATGAACATGCCGGGTCCTTTGGTCGGCGTGGCGTGGGGGAAGAGGTCGAGCCGTTCGGACATCTCGTCGTAGCGTTGCTTGTCCTCGGGGGCCCACTCGGTGCGGGTGGGCTCGAGATAGGTGACGCTCTCGCCGTTGTCGAAGAAGAAGTGCGCTTCGTGGCCGGAGACGCCGTTGATCGAGCTGTCCCAGATGGGCTTTTTGACCCAGTCGGTGTAGCCCTTGAGGCCCATCTCGCGCGACGGGCCGAGGTGGACGTGGTAGCGGTTCTGGTCCCAGTGCCAGCCGTTGCTGTCGCGGCCGATGGTGCGCTCGCCGAGCTTGCCGGCAAGGGCGGTCTGGTAGCCCTTGGCGCCGAGGACGTCCTGGACGGTGGGGCGATAGATCTCGGGGTTGTTGTTGTGGTGCAGCTCGAAGCCGTAGACCCCGCGTCGGTGGGGGTATCGGCCCGAGTGCATCGCCGCGCGGCTGGGGGCGCAGGCGGAGCTCTGCGTGTGTGTATTGATGAAGGTGGTGCCCTGGGCGACGAGGCGGTCGACGTTGGGCGACTCGACCGGGCCGAGCGCGCTGTCGGGTTGGCCGGTGAGGATCCGGTTGAAGGCCTCGATCGAGTCGAGCCGCTGGTCGTCGGTGATGATCCAGAGGATGTTGGGCTGATCGGCTGTATCGGCGGCGTGCGCGAAGCCCAAGGCCAGCGTGCAGGCGGCGAAGAGCAGGGCGAGGTGAAGCGGCCGACGGCGGGAGGGGCGAGCGGTCACGTGGATTCTCCGGGGTTGACGGTCGGTGCGCCCGATTCGCGCAGCTCGAGGTAGCGCTCCAGCATTCCCTGGATGCGCTCCTGATGGGCGGGGTCGTCGATCAGGTTGGCTTCGGCCGGCTCAAGCGGGGTCTCGTCGAGGTTGAAGAGGTCACGCGGCTCGAACTTGGTGAGCGGGTGGTCGCTCTGGATGATGAGCTTCCACGGTCCTTCGCGGTAGATGAGTTCGTGGTTGGCGCCGGCCTGCAGGACGAGGATCTCGCGCGGCGTGAAGGACGGGTCGCCGTGCAGCACGGGCGAGAGGTCGAGCGAGTCCGGCCGATCCTCCGCGGGCAGCGGCCGCTCAGCCACCGCGGCGAACGTGGCGAGCAGGTCGGTCAGATTGACCATGGTGTCGCTGCTCGAGCCGGGCTCGATGGCGTCGGGCCAGACGGCGATCAAGGGGACCCGGTGGCCGCCTTCGTACGGTTGGTTCTTGTAGCCGCGCCACCCGGACGACGCGTCGTGGCCATGCTGCTTGGCCTGGTGATTGATCAGCCCGCCGTTGTCGGAGCTGAAGACGATGAGCGTGTTGTCGTAGACGCCCGCTTCCTTCAAGGCCTGAACAATCATGCCGACCTCCTGGTCCAGCACGCGCACCATGTCGGTGTGCGGCGTCGGGGTCGTGGAGGCGATCGACTTGCCGTCCATCGTGTCGGGGGGCAGGTGCGGTTTGTGGACTTCGGGCGACCAATAGCACAGGAAGAATGGCCCGTCGTCGGCGTGGTCGTGGATGAACGTCGCCGCGCGTTTGCCCAGCAGTTCGCCGACGGTGCGCGTGTCCCAGTGCGAGTCGCCCGGCCCGGGGCCCTTGCTCGACAGGACGCGAGGGTCGGCAACCGTCTGCTCGGTCAGCCTCACCAGCTCGGAGTCCTCGGTGAGCGGCAGCCAGTCTCGGCCTTCGTAGGTCGTGTAGAGCGGGCCCTGGATGCCGCAAGGCATCGCCAGCGATTCATCGAAGCCGAGGTCCAGCGGGCCGCCGCCGACCCAGCGTGTCAGGTCGACCTGGGCGAGGATGTCGGCGTTGCGATCGACGCCGCGGTAGACCCCGCTGCCGTCGAGCTTCGCGAAGTCGCCGCCGAGGTGCCACTTGCCGATGAACCCGGTGCGGTAGCCTGCGTCCTGCATGACGCGCCCGAGTGTGACGTCGCCCGGCCTGAAGCCGCCGTCGCGGAAGGACTGCCAGATGCCCCAGGGCGCGTGGCTGCGGTAGTTGAGCTTGCCGGTCATCACGGCCCATCGCGTCGGCGAGCACAACGCCGTAGGCGAGTGAGCGTCGGTGAAGACCATGCCGTCCTTGACAAGGCCATCGAGGTGGGGCGTGGGGACCGGCGAGTTGAAGTCGATGGGCGTCGGATACGCCGCGATGTCCCCGACGCCGGCGTCGTCGGCCATGATGAAGACGATGTTGGGGCGTTGACTGCCGCCTGGTTCTGCCGCACTGGCCGATGTGCAGGTCAGCCACGCCAGACCAAGGGCGACCGGCGCGAATGGAATGATTAAGTATTTGAGCATTGAGATTCTCGGCGATTTAAGACACAATGAAGCTTAGCGATCTTGCCGCCCGCGACCCAGAGTGTATCATAATGTCAACAATGTACAGAATGCAATTTTGATCTCCCTTGCCGCGTCGCGCATCAGAGCGGCCGGTGGGGACGCTCTCGGCGGAGCTGTTTGGACCTCCGCCGGGCCCCGCTTGGCTCTGATTGGTGTCCGACTCGGGCTCTTGCGTCCTGCTTCTCGCTTCTAAGTCAACGGGTGAACCATGAGAACGACAGCACCCGCCGCCCTTCGCACGGTGGCGACCTGCGTGATAACGGGAGGGTTGGCGATGTCGACCTGGGCGTCGGAGAGCGGCCCGCCGCTCGACGGCCTGGCGGTTTGGCTCGACGCGACGCACACGGCTTCAGTTGAAACCGATGGGCATCGGGTGCTGTCGTGGTCGGACCGCCGAGGCGTCGGTCGCGCCGACCTCGGGGCCGGTGCCCAGCCGGCGCGTCTTGTCCGCGGCGCGATCAACGGGCGAGATGCCGTTCGGTTGAGCGGGGACTCGTTCTTTCAGTGGCCTCGACTCGCCGACGCTCGCGGCCCGGTCGCCGCGTTCGTCGTTTTTCAGCGAGCGCCCGAGCAGGCCGGCGACGTCAGGTGGCAGCGGCTCGTCTCGAGCTGGGACGGCTCGTCCAAGAACGACACCCAGCCCCCGAGCTTTTTCATCGACACCGGCAAGAGCGGCGAAGCGGTCGAGCCGAGCATTCGGTCGGCCATGGTGAGCAACGCCGAGCGTGGCCGTGTGTCGATCGGCAAGAACGATCGCGACGGGGCCAAGGAGTACCTCGAAGGCGACATCGGCGAGGTCCTGATCTACAACACGCCGTTCCTGGTCTTCGAGCAGGTCGAGGCCGTCCGTGCGTATCTGCGTGAGAAGTGGGACATCTCCGAGTTTGGCAACGGCGACTGGACGCTGGTTGGCCCGCTGCCGACGCAGCCGACCCGCACGTCCGACCTGCTCCCGCTGTCGGACCAGGCGAACGCCGGCAACTGGCGGCCGTTCGACGCGCTCTGGGACGAGTTCGACGGCGGCCGGCTCGACGATCACAAGTGGTGGGACCACAACCCGCACTGGTACGGTCGGGCCCCGGCGCGATTCCTTCCGCGCAACGTCGCGGTGACCGACGGCCGGCTGCACCTCACCATGCGGTACGAGCCCGACCTCAAGCCGGTGCAGTACTACCCCAACGGCCAGACGTACGAGACGTTTTCGTCGGCTTCCGTGGTCTCCAAGGTGTTCTGCCGCAACGGGTATTACGAGATCCGCGCCCGCGCGATGGACTCGGCCGGGTCGAGCGCTTGGTGGTTCGCGTCGAAGGTCGAGGACGCCGACGGCGGCGTGTGGCGGACCGAGATCGATGTCTTCGAGCTCGGCGGCAAGGCCATCGGGCACGAGACGAACTACAACATGAACGCCCACGTCTTCGAGACGCCGACGGACGGCAAGAGGCACACCTCCCACGGCGGCAAGTGGCGCTCGCCGTATCGCTGGGCTGACGACTTCCATGTCTTCGGCTTGATGTGGGGCCCGGAAACGATCGAGTACTACGTCGACGGCGTGCTGGTGCGGCGGATGCCCAACACGGGCTGGCACGCGCCGATGCGGATGCTGTTCGACTCGGAGACCATGGGCAACTGGCTGGGCATGCCGGAGATCGGCAACCTCCCCTCGACGTTCTCGGTGGACTATGTGCGGGCCTGGGTCAACGACACGACCGCGCAGGACTTCGCCGGCGAGTACCCCGAGGCCGGGCGGGGCTATAGAAGCCCGACGAAGATCACCAGCTACCTGCGCGCGTTCGAGCGTGGGCAGCCCATCAAACCCGAGCTCCCCTGACGTAGTCGCGAACAAGCGATGACCACACCCGCAACGCCATCGGGGCAGGGGTCGTGCCCGAATGTCGTGCTCATCGTGACCGACGATCAGGGATACGGCGACTTCGGCTGCACGGGCAACCCCTGGCTGAAGACCCCGTCGCTCGACGCCCTGCACGACGAGGCGGTTCGGCTCCGGCGGTTTCACGTCGATCCGATGTGCGCACCCAGCCGGGCGGCGTTGATTACGGGCTGTTACTCGGCCCGAGCCGGTGTCTGGAGCACGCTGACGGGGCGCTACTTCCTCAGTCTCGATAAAGCAACGATGGCGACGGCTTTCCTGGACGCCGGCTACCGCACCGGGATGTTCGGTAAGTGGCACCTGGGCGACGGAACCCGTTACCGACCGCACGATCGCGGTTTCGAAGAGGCGCTGTATCACGGCGGCGGCGTCATCGGGGAGATGCCCGACCACTGGGACAACGATTACTTCAACGCGACCTTCAATCGGAATGGCGTGCCTGAGCCTTTTCTGAATACCTATTGCACGGACGTCTGGTTTCGCGAAGCCGGCGATTTTGTTGAGCGGTGTACACAACAAGGCGAGTCGTTCTTCTGCTACCTCGCGACGAACGCGCCGCACTGCCCTTACGACGTGGACGAGCGTGATGCGCGGCCGTACATCGAGCAGGGCCTGCCGGAAGAACGAGCTCGATTCTTCGGGATGATCGCCAACCTCGACGAGAACATCGGCCGTCTTTGCGAGACGCTCGATCGTTGCGGGATCGCGGAGGACACGGTGTTGATCTACATGGGGGACAACGGCACGGCGTGCGGTGCGCGGGTCGATGCGGCCGGGCATGTCGTTGACGGTTACAACGCCGGCATGCGCGGCAAGAAGTGCTGGGCGACCGATGGGGGGCATCGCAATCTCTGCCTGGTTCGCTGGCCTGGCGGCGGCTGGCGTGCCGGGCGGGATGTCGGTGAGTTGACGGCTCACTTCGACCTGTTGCCGACCCTGGCTGGCGCTTGCGGGCTGGCGATCGGTGATGTCGACGGCCTGGACCTTGGTCCCGTGCTTCGTGGCGGGCACGATCCGGCGTTGGGTTCACGCTCGATCGTCGTTCACAACCAGCAGCGCGACAACCCCGAGAAGTACAAGGACTTCGAGGTGCTGGCCGGCGATTGGCGGCTGGTGCAGACCACGGAGTGGGGCCCGGAGCGGCGCGAGCTGACGTCGGTCGCCAACGACCCCGGGCAGCGGACCGACCTCTCGCGTGAGCACCCCGACGTCGTCGACCGGCTGATGCGTGTCTACGAAGCATGGTGGCGTGGGTTGGACGCCGAGTTTGCGCAGGTCTGGCCTTTCTATCTCGGTGCCGGCGACGAGGTCACGATGACGGCCCACGCATGGCACGGCACGACCCGGCCGACCGGGATCTACGACCAGAATCATTGCCGTCGTGGCGTGGCGCAGAACGGCCACTGGCTGGTGGAGGTGTTGGTCGCCGGCCGGTATCGCTTCGAGTTGCGGCGCTGGCCGCGCGAGGTGGGTGCTGGGATCACGTCGGGGCTCCCAGCGCGGACCGGTGTGCCGCACGTCACCGATCGACCCGAGGGAGTGGCGCTGACGATCGCCAAGCATCCTTGGCAGTTGTCGACGACGCGAGCAATGCTTTGCGGTTTGAAGCGAGCTCGCCGGTCGACGACGCGATCGAGTGCGTGACGTTTCTCGTTGACCTCCCGACCGGTCTGCATCGGGTGCTGACCCGTCTCGTGGACGAAGACGGAGCCGAGCGTGGTGCTTATTATGCCTACGTGTCGCTCGCGAACTGTGACGACGCCGGCTTCGCGGCGTGACTCTGATTGGAGACCGTATTCATGATTTCAATTACCGGGCAGACGAATTGGTTCGGTCGCGTCTTTGGCGTCGCTCTGACGGGGGCGCTGGTGTTCTTATCGACGGGCGTCGCTGTCGCGGACGACACCGAGTACGAGCCGGGCGTCGCGGTGCAGGTCTATCAGCTGGAGGGCGAGCTGGATCGCGTGCCTCGTCTCGCGGGGAACCAGACGCCCAACTTCGATCGGGTGTTCCCGACGATCGACTTTGCCGGTGACGCGCCTTGGTTGGCCGAGGTCTCGGGGACAAAGCTGGTGCATCTGCCCTTCCGGGTTTACTTCGAGGAGGAGGGCAGGTACGACCTGCGCCTTACCGGTGGCGGGGCGATCCGGTTGCGGGTGTGGGGCTCGGTTCGTGGAGACACGACGGTCGAGGAGCCGGGGTTGATCAAGACGTCGGTGAACGTCAACGGGCGAGGTCCTGTGGAGATGTGGATCGATCAGCTCGTCGTGGACAACAACGACGCGGGCCTTCTTCTGGAGTGGCGACCAAGAGGCGCCGAGACGTGGAGCGCGTTCGCGCCCGGTAGCTTCCGGACCGTTGCCGATCCGACGCGCGTCACGTCGCCGGGCCCCAAGCGCCTGGCCAACAGCCGCGCCCCCGGCGATGGCAACCCGGTCGCGGGGCTTCATCCGTCGTACGACATCACCACCATTCGGCCGCCCGAGAGCAAGCCCAGCGTCGGGGCGATGGCCTTTTTGCCCGACGGCCGACTGATCGTCGGCACATTTCGGCCGATCCAGCGAAGCAATGTTGCGTTGCCCGATATCGACAGCAAGCCGCCGGACTCGCTGTACGAGGTGCGCGGGGCGGACCAGGACGACCCGGCGAAGTACGAGCTCGTGCCCATCGCCACGGGTTTCCTCGAGCCCAGCGGTCTTTGCGCGATCGGCGACGACCTCTATGTTGCGCACCGCAAGGCGATCACCCGCCTGACGGACAGCGATGGCGACGGCTACTTCGAGACGCACCACGACGTGGGCGCCGGCTGGGAGGGATGGAACTACCATCAGTTTGTCTTCGGTCTCGTGCACCGTGACGGCAAGCTCTACGCCGCTCTGTCCACGGCGATGGCGCCGCCCAGGTGGGAAGGGCAAGGCACGAACGCGTCGGTCAACGGGCCGATGCGCGGCGGCATGGTGGAGGTGGATCTCGCTACGGAATCGACGCGCGTGATCGCGGGTGGGTTGCGCACGCCCAATACCGTGGGGCTCGGGCCGGGCGACGACTTGTTCTATGCCGACAACCAGGGCACGTGGTTCCCCACGAGCGTGCTGTCGCACGTCCAGCCCGGCCGGTTCTACGGCCATTACAACCGCACTAACGTGGTGCCCAAGCTGGCCGAGCGATTCCCGATCGGCGGGCACCCCAGTGTGCTCGGCGATCAGCTCCGCAGCCGGCCGGCGCTTTACTTGCCGCACAACGAGTTCCTGAACTCGCCGAGCAAGCCGCTGCTGATCGAAGAGGGCCCGTTCGCCGGTCAGATGCTGCTCGGCGAGATCACCTACGGCGGGATCCGACGGGTCTTCCTTGAGAAGGTCAACGGGCAGTGGCAGGGGGCGGCGTTTCGCTTCACGCAGGGCCTGGAGTGCGGCGTCAACCGTCTGGCGTGGGGCCCCGACGGCGACCTCTACATCGGCGGCATCGGCGGCGGCGGCAACTGGGCGTGGAACGGAACGCGCTTTGGCCTGCAGCGCATGAGCTACAACGGCACGCCGGTGTTCGAGATCTTCTCGGTCAGCGCGACGCCCGCGGGGTTCCATGTGCGGTTCACCAAGCCCGTTGACAAGGGCGATCTCGCCGACCCGGAGAACTACTTCATCGAGCAGTGGGGCTACCGGCCGACCGCGCGGTACGGCGGGCAGAAGACGAATCGCGAGAGCCTTACCGCGACGCAAGCCGTGCCGGACGACGACGGCATGGGCGTACGCCTGACGATCCCTGGGCTCAAGACCGACCGCTGCGTCTACCTTCGCACGAATCCGAAGTCCCTCGACGGAGACGATCTCTGGTCGACCGAGGCATTTTACACGCTTAACGCGATTCCGACGGCCGAGCCGATCGCCGCGAGCACGCTGAACGGTGAGCCGTTGATCGAGGCGGGCGATCCGGAGGTGGCCGTCGGGTTGGGCGCGTTACCGACGGAGGACGCGGTGTCGCTGATCGGCCGGTCTTACGACGGCATGATGTTTCGCACGAAGGTCGAGCCGAAGCGGATGACCAACAACGGGAGTCGCACGCAGGACGACCTGCTCGCGCTCGATCCCGAGGCCGGGGTCGAGGTGTCGAGCGTGACGGGGGATCTGCGCACCGCCGCCGAGTTCGGCGATCACCGGCTGCACGTCGAGTGGCTTGCGCCGGGTCGCGATGACGGCGGCTACACCGAGCAGACCGGCAACAGCGGGGTTTACCTCCAAGGTCGGTACGAGCTGCAGGTGCTGGCGACGCCGGCCGATCGCGAACTGGTTGCGTACGAGCCTTGGGAGGCGGCCTCGCTGTATCGCGTGAAGACACCCGACGTGAACGTGTCGGCCGGGCCGGACCGCTGGCAGAGCTACGACGTCTGGTTCCGCGCCGCGCGGTTCGATGACGCCGGCGAGAAGGTCGAGAACGCCCGGGTGACGGTGTATTGGAACGGCGTGCTGGTGCACGACGACGTGGAGCTCGTCGAGCCGACGGGGATGGCCAAGCTCGCCGGTGAGACGCTCCACGACCGGGCGACGATGCGATCGGTGTTGACCGGGCCGCTGCGCCTGCAAGGGCACGGCAGCGACGCGGCCGAGCCCGTGCGGTATCGGAACGTATGGGTTGCGCCGCTCGATCACGGCGAGACGGACGCCGGTCCGATGGTCGAGCTGTTCGATGGTGAGACGCTCGACGGATGGGTTGTTCGCGGCGGCAAGAGCGAGTTTGCGGTCGAGGACGGCGTGATCGTGGGCACCGCGGTCCCCCACAGCGGCGGCAATACGTTCCTGCTGACCGAGCAGACCTACGGCGATTTC
>JBCBUE010000006.1:0-84809 GCA_039818285.1 Planctomycetota bacterium
ACACCTCGCTCGCGCCGCGCCTGATCTCGCCACGCCACCGGCGAAACGAGAGCCGCAAACACGTCCGCACGCTCGTCAGCCCCACGGCCACCTCGCGCTCGTCGGCGGCCTCGTCGTGCACGATCAGCTTCATCCCCACGCGGTACATCGGCTGCTCGCCCATCCCCGCCGGCCACCACCGACTCGGCTGCACCACGTCGAACCGCACGCTCCCGCCCCCGTCCCGCAGGATCAGGTGCGTCTGCCCCTCGTCGTGGAACCCATCCGACCCGTCGATCTCGACGTAGACGTCAACCTCCTCGGACTCGAACCCGCGGGCGGCCTCGGGGATGACGTGCATCGCCCGGAAGTGCGCATCGATCACCGCCTGGTCGGCGTCCACATAGCGGACCAGCGCCCGCATCCCCGCCAGCCTCATCGTCGCCGCGTTCATCACCATGTGTTCAGCCCTCTCGCCCCGCGGGACCATTCCCAAGGGGCAGCATGCCTTCGCGTCGCTATGAGTCGTACGACGCGGCACGCAGAGTCGTTTGTCGGGCCGGGCTAACTGCACCCAAACCCAGAACAGGCCGAAGTGCCAACAGAGTGATATCGGACGGATCGCGCGTCAAGGTGAATTCATTGCGAGCGATCCTCTCTATGCTCTTCGTCGATCGCCCCGCGCAACCTGGCGACCGTCATCCCGCGCGTCAGCGCCCAACCCTCGCTTCGCGCATAAGCAAGCAGCGTGGTCAGATCGTCGTCGGTCGGATTCAGCGGCGCCAGCCTCGGCGCGAGCTCACGCCGCGCCAATCGCCTTGCCCGCCGCGCCGGCTCGGCCCCAACCACCCACACACACATCCCCACGGCCATCACCAACGAAGTCACGAAGTACATCGGGACCGCCCCGCGGCTCACCCCGCCAGTCGCGAACTCCAGCCACACCCCGATCGCCACCACCCCTACGGAAATCAGCATGGCCAGCCAAGACCACCCGTCGTTGGGAACACCTCGCTCGCGCCGCGCCTGATCTCGCCACGCCACCGGCGAAACGAGAGCCGCAAACACGTCCGCACGCTCGTCTCCACCCCCGCCGTCTCGAATGTCGTCGATCAGATCGAGGTACGCCGCGACCCGCTCCACCAGCGTCGGATTGGTTGTGTCGCACAGCTCCTCGAGCGAGGCCGTCTCGTTCATGAGATAGCAGTCGTACGCCTCGGGGTCGATGCCAAACTCAGACCGACACGCCTCGCACTGCAACAACTCGGTCCCCTTGCCGGCACCAAGCGGGATCGGGACGAAGTACAGATGCGGGACCCGGCGGCGCCACAACACCTTCATCGCACGCGGCTCGAAGCAGTGATAACACAGGTCTGCGACCCGACCCCGGACACGATCAACGGTGTAAAAATCAGCGATCAGCGGGATCATCGTGAGCCGCCCGGCAAAGCCCGAATCGGGCTTCACTGTACCGGGCCGCGGACCGCTCGCCGAGTCTCACTTCTTCGACACAAAGAATCGCTTGAACGCGTGGAACGTCGTCTGCCGGCCGAGCTTGGCGATGGCATCGACCAGCGGCAGCTCCTTGGGGCAGACCTTCACGCAGTTCTGGCTGTTGCCGCAGTCGGTGATGCCGCCGGGCTTCATCATCTCGTCCAGGCGTTCGTCGCGGAGCTGGCCGCCGGTCTCGTGGGCGTTGAAGTACACGACCTGGCCGAAGACCTGGGCGCCGGCAAAGTCGTTCTCCTTGGTGAACTGCGGGCAGGCCTCCAGGCAGCAGCCGCAGGTCATGCAGCGCGACAGGGCGTAGCGTTCTTCCTGCTCTTCCTGGGTCTCGCGGGGGCCGGGGCCGAGGTCGTGCGTGCCGTCGACGGGGACCCAGGCGTGGACCTTCTTGAGGTTGTCGAACATCCGCTGGCGGTCGACCCACAGGTCACGGACGACCGGAAACTTGCTCATCGGCTCGAGCGTGATCGTGTCGTGCGCGTCGAGCACCTCCTCGGCCAGGCAAGAGCAGGACTGACGGACGCGGCCGTTGATGACCATCGTGCACGCCCCGCAGACCTCCTCGAGGCAGCCCGAGTCCCAGACCACCGGCTCGACGCGCTTGCCCTCGACCGTCGTCGGGTTGGCCGCGACGTACTGCAGGGCCGAGATGATGTTCATGCTCTTGCGCAGCGGCACCTCGAAGGTCTGGAAGTACGCGGCCTTGCCCTCGCCTTCGGATCGCTTGACCTTCAGGCGGAACGTCTCGGGGAGGGACTTGTTGGGAGCGATCATGGGGGCGGTCTCGGGGTTAGCTGTCCACAGATTGCGCAGATGGCACAGATTGGGGGCTGTCACCAGAAGCGGAAGCCTCGGCGTTTTTCCTTGGGCGGGCGGGGTTTGATCTCCACGCCGGTGAGCTGCATCAAGGTGATGGGCAGAACCATCCCGTGGAAAAAGCAATACGCAAGCAACCCGAGAAAGCCGAGGCTGCCGACGGTTTCGGCGTAGTCGGGCTTGAAAAGCCAAGTGGCTTCTTCTTTGTAAACAGGAAGCGATGGCCCAAGCGCGAAAAACAACATCAGGGCGCTCCAGCCGCACAGCCCTCGGATATTGCCCTCTTGCCACCAGCGTTCGTCGGCATCCACAAAGCCTGCGGCTTTCGATGTCTTCCACTCAACGACAAGAGCCATCGTGGCCAAAGCCAGGAAGGTAATCCAGCCAACAACCCAAGCCGCTTGTTCTTGGTGGGCCGGTTGAACCATGGCTTCGATCGGTTGCTGCAAAAGCAGAGTGAGAGTGACCTGCCCATAGAGCAGGCCAGCAACGGTGCAGATGGCTAGGTGAGCGCGACGAGGCGCTCGCGTCATCGTAAGTGCGAGGGTGAATAGGCACGCCAGCAGCACGGTGATCGCGATGACAAGCGGGATGAGCCAGAAGGTCGGGTCGTTCTGGTAGGCATCAACGCCGGCAACCACACTTAGCCAGATCAGCCACCCCAGCACGACCAGCAGGCCAACACCCACGAGGCGCATCACCCCGCGCGTGAAGTTGAAATGGTCGACTGCGTGGTTCATCGCTCAATCTGTATCATCTGCGCAATCTGTGGATCAACACGATCAACTGGCGCTCGCGGTCTGCGGCTCTTTCTTCTCTTCTTTCTTTTCGTTTGTCGCGTCGACCTTGCCGTAGTTGCGTTCGCGGGGCGGGATGATCGGCGAGGGGACTTCTTCCCACTCGATCACGCCCTTCTTCGCGTCGCCGTCCCAGCGGACCTTGCAGGTCTTGTGGAACTGGCTGTCGTCGCGGGTGGGGTAGTCGTCGCGGTAGTGGCTGCCGCGGGACTCCTTGCGGGCGGCCGAGGCCTCGACGATCGCTTCGGAGTAGATCAGCATGTCGCCGACAGCGCGGGAGAACGAGAGGTTCTGATTGGTCCACATGCCCGAGTCGGAGAGCTTGATCGACTCGTATTGAGCACGCAGGTCGGCGATCTTGGCGCGGGCCTGGTTGAGTCTCGGCTCGTTCTTGACCACCGTGCAGGCGGCGGTCATCTCTTCGCCCATCTGCTTCCAGATCTCGTACGGGTTGTTCTGGCCATCGTTGGCGATCAGGCGGTCCATCTTCATGGTCTCTTGATCGACGAACGAGTTGACCAGCGAGTCCGCCGCCGGGTCGTAGCCGTGATTGCGGGCGTAGTTGGCGACGGACAGGCCGCAGAACAGGCCGTCGAAGATGCAGGACAGCAGGGCGTTGGCGCCCAGGCGGGTCGCGCCGTGATAGGCGTAGTTCGACTCGCCGAAGGAGTAAAGCCCCTGGATATTGGTCATCATGTTCTGCGGGTCGCCCTCGGCCATGCCGTGGTTGGCGGGGCGGTCCTGCTTGCGATGGTCGGTTTGCGGGTCGTAGGGGGCGTAGGTCGTGTACATGCCGCCCATGGTGTAGTGGACCGCCGGGAAGATCTTCATCGGGACGAATCGCGGGTCGTCGCCGGTGAACTTCTCGTAGATCTCGAGGATGGCGGCGAGCTTGTTCTTGGTCTCCATCGGCAGGTGGGTGATGTCGAGATAGACCATGTTCTGGCCGTCGATGCCGTAGCCGTCCTGGCAGACGAAGAAGATCTCGCGGGTGGCGATGTCGCGTGGCACGAGGTTGCCGTAGGCGGGGTACTTCTCCTCGAGGAAGTACCAGCGCTCGTCCTCGGGGATGTCGTTGGCGTGGCGGGAGTCGCCCTTCTGGCGGGGGACCCAGACGCGGCCGCCCTCGCCGCGGGCCGACTCGGACATCAGCCGGCACTTGTCCTCGCCGGGGATGGCGGTGGGGTGCACCTGGATCATCTCGGGGTTGCCGAGGTACGCGCCGGCCTGGTAGCAGCGCGAGGCGGCCCCGCCCGTGCAGATCACCGACATCGTTGACTTGCCGAAGAGGATGCCGTTGCCGCCCGAGGCGATCACGACGGCGTCGGCGAGGAACGGCTTGATCTCCATCGTCCGCATGTCCTGCGCGACGATCCCCTTGCACACGCCGTCCTCGACGATCGGCCAGAGGAACTCCCAGAACTCGTGCTTGGTGACCTTACCCTCGGCCTCCTGGCGACGCGTTTGCTCGTCCAGGGCGTAGAGCAATTGCTGGCCGGTGGAGGCCCCGGCGAAGTGCGTACGCTTGAACAGGCTGCCGCCGAAGAGGCGCAGGTCGCGGAATCCCTCCTGCGTGCGGTTGAACGGGACGCCCATCCGGTCCAGGAGGTTGATGATCTTGGGCGCCCAGTGGGTCATCTCGTAGACGGGCGGCTGGTGGTTGAGGAAGTCGCCGCCGTAGAGCGTCTCGTCCATGTGCTGCCACTCGGAGTAGCCCTGCTGGGCGGCGACGTCGTTGCAGGCGTTGATGCCGCCCTGGGCGCAGACGGAGTGGGAGCGCTTGACGGGGACCATGGAGAACAGGGAGACGGGCACGCCGGCCTCGGCCGCGCGGACGCTCGCCGCCAATCCCGCCAATCCGCCGCCAACCACGATGACTCTGGGCATAGTGCTTCCTCGTTCACTGCATCGGCGGGCCGTCGCCGAAACCTGTCAAAACATAGGGTCGATCCCCGCGGGTGCCGGCGGCAGTTTGTCGCCGTCGAACGCGGTGTCCCGCACGCTCACGCGATCAATGCCCCGCCGCGATCGGCTCGGAGAGGTCGACGCCCTCCTTCTTCGCCTCTTCCTGGAACGCGGCGAGCGTCACCTCGCCCCGCGTCTGCGCGAGCATCTTGTAAGCCAACGCCTCGGCCGGCTTGGGTTGATAGGTCACCGACGCCCACACCGCCGTGATCGTGAACACCGTCAGCGCCGCGCCCAGCCCCACGCAGAACACGCCGAAGCGTCGCTGCGCGGCCTTGCTGATCGTCACGCCCCACGAGATCGCCGCCGTCCACAGCCCGTTCGACCAGTGATAGACGATCGACAGGGCGCCGACGAGGTAGAAGACCACGATGAGGAACGACCCGAACGCCGACCCGCCGTCGATCCCGCCCTGGAACGCGGCCGCGACGCTCATCGCCGTCAGCCCGATCGGCTCGCCCGCCGTGTTGGCGACCAGCGTCTGGCCGGCGTCGTTCACGGCGCTGACGTAGAAGGGCGTGTACCAGCCCAGGATGTTCCAGCCCCAGCGCAGCGTGGCGATGTGCACGAAGATGAAGATCAGCGCGGCGATGCCGGTGACGCGCTGCAACATGTAGCGGACGTTGTCGAGGTACGAGTAGCGCGGGACGTTGCCCTTGCCGGTGGCGGTGTAGGCGATGCCCAGGCCGGCGTGGAACGCGATGGGCAGCCAGAGCACGAAGACCTCGATCCACAGCAGGGCGGGCATGTTGTGGATGAACTCGACCTCGTGCTGGAACTTGTCCGGCCAGAGCATCTGGGCGTTGGTGAACAGGTGGAAGATCACGAACACACCGATGGGCACGACGCCGGTGAGCGAGTGCAAGCGTCGGAGCAGGAAGTGGTGCTGCTCGAGCAGGCCCGGCTTGGGGGGAGCGGACGGGGCCGAGTGCGGGGCGGCGGCGGTGCTCATGGTGGGTGCCGTGGGGCGGATCGGGGGAGGGAGGGTCCGGACGGGCGGGGGAGGGAGGGAGCGGGCGGCGGGTTACTGCGGGGGCGGGGGGGCCTGCTGGGCGGCCTGGGCACGGGCGGCGTTGCCGATCTGCACGTAGTGGTTGCGCAGCTCGTACAGCGTCTGCGAGAGCACGTCGGCCTCCTGCTCGCTGAGGTTGTTCTGCGTCTTGTCCTCGAGCACGCCGAGCAGGTCGATCGCGTGGCGGGCCAGCTGCAGGTCGACCATCCGCTGGCCGGTCTGGGGGTCTTGCATCCCGCCGAGGGCGTAGATGGCCTGGGCGGCCAGCGAGCTGACCAGCGTGTCGAAGCTGGCGGGCGGGAGCTGGCCCGCGCCGGGGGCGCCGCCGGCCGGGTCGTCGCCCGCGGCCTTGGCTTCCTGCTCCTTCTCGGCGAGCTTCTGCTTCTCGGCCTGGGCCTCGGCCTTCCAGTCCGAGTCGATATGCAGCTTGGGGGCGTCGTCGGACATGGCGGCGAGTATAGAGACGCGGCCGACGTGTGTGGGCGCGGTGATGGAGTCGTGTTGACGCTCGAAACGAACGGACGATCACGGCGTTAAGTTGAGAATAGATCGCAGCGCACGCGACCCTTACATTGCCCCCATGCCCACCCGCTCCGCCACCTCCATCCTCCGCGCCCGACAAGCCCGCGTCCGCTCGGCGGTCCGCGACGCCAACGCGGACGCGCTGCTCGTCGTCAACCCCCCCGACATCCGCTATCTCACCGGCTTCGTCGGCGATGACTCCTGGCTCGTCCTGCCCCCGCGCGGCAAGCCGGTCATCCTCTCCGACTTCCGCTTCGAGGAGCAGATCGAACGCGAGGCCCCCGACGCCACCGCCGTCATCCGCGCCGGCCGCATGACCGAAGCGCTCCGCGGCGTCCTCGCCAAACGCAAGGCCATCGCTACCCTCGCCTACCAGGCCGACCACCTCACCGTCGCTCAGGCCCGCGCCCTCAACAAGCCCATGCGTGGCCTCGTCAAGCTCAAAGCGCTCAACGAAGCCACCCTCGCCGCCCGCCAGGTCAAGACCGACGACGAGGTCAGGCTCATCCGCGACGCGCTAAAGATCCAGCAGGCGGGCTATCTCGAAACCCTCGCCACGATCAAGCCCGGCCAACGCGAGGCCGAGGTCGCCGCGTTCCTCGAGTACCGCATGCGTGCGCTCGGCGCCGACGGGGTCAGCTTCCCGTCTATCGTCGCCGCCGACGCCAACGCCGCGCTGCCCCACGCCATCCCCGGCCCGGCCAAGATTAAGAAGAACGGGATCGTGCTGATCGACTGGGGCGCTCGCTATCGCGGCTACTGCTCGGACCTGACGCGCGTCGTTGGCGTCGGCGGGATGAGCCGCAAGATGCGCGAGGTCTATCAGATCACCCTCGACGCCCAGCTCGCCGCGATCGACGCCATCGCCCCGGGCAAGGCGTTCAGCGAGGTCGACGACGTCGCTCGAAAAATCATCGCCGACGCCGGCTACGGCGACCGCTTCGGCCACTCGCTCGGCCACGGCCTGGGGCTGGACGTCCACGAAGAGCCCCGCCTGGCGGCCTCGGCCAAGGGCGTGCTCGAGCCGGGCATGGTCGTCACCGTCGAGCCGGGCATCTACCTGCCGGGCGTCGGCGGCGTGCGGATCGAGGACGACGTGCTCGTCACCGACCGCGGCCACCGCGTGCTCAGCGAGTTGCCCAAGTCCCTCGAATCCGCCATCATCTAAGGTTCGCTCCGGCCCGCGGAGCCGCCCGACCCCGGGCCCCGCGATCCGCCTCCCCACTCACGATTCAGGCCTGCATGACCGACCTCAAGACGCTCCGGCAACTGATCAAGCTCATGGTCGACAACGAGTTGACCGAGCTGGACCTCGAGGAGGGCGGCGAGAAGATCCGCCTCAAGCGGCGTGACGGCTCGCCGGTGATCACGGCGACGCCGATGGCCGTGGCCCCGCCCGCCGGTGTCGCCCCGGCCGCGCCGCCCGCCGCCAACGATGGCGCCGCGCCCGCCGCCACCGAGGCCGACGCCGACGAGGGGCTCGACCCGCTCAAGTCCCCCATGGTCGGCACCTGCTACCTCGCGCCCAGCCCCGAGGCCGACAAGTTTGTGAACGTTGGCGACCGCGTGTCGGCCGACACCGTTGTCTGCCTGATCGAGGCGATGAAGGTCTTCAACGAGATCAAGGCCGAGATGTCCGGCACGATCGAGAAGGTCCTCGTCGACAACGGCCAGGCCGTCGAGTTCGACCAGCCGATCTTCCTCGTCCGCCCGGACTAAGCGTCGAGGCGACCGCCCATGTTCAAACGCATCCTCATCGCCAACCGCGGCGAGATCGCCGTCCGCATCATCCGCGCCGCCCGCGAGCTCGGCGTCGAGTCCGTCGCCGTCTACTCCACCGCCGACGCCGAGTCCAAGCACGTCCGCATCGCCGACCGCGCCATCTGCATTGGCCCGCCCGTGGCTACCGAGTCGTACCTCAACATCCCGCGGATCATCTCCGCCGCCGAGGTCGCCAACGTCGACGCGATCCACCCCGGCTACGGCTTCCTCGCCGAGAACGCGCACTTCGCCGAGGTCTGCCGCTCGTGCAACATCGAGTTCATCGGCCCGTCCGTCGAGTCGATGCGCACCCTCGGCGACAAGGTCGCCTGCAAGCAGCTGGCGATCAAGCACAAGGTGCCCACGGCCGCCGGCTCGAAGGAGGGCGTCACCGAGGAGGCCGACGCCGTCAAGCTCGCCAAGGACATCGGCTACCCCGTCATGATCAAGGCGGCGGCGGGCGGCGGTGGCCGAGGCATGCGCGTCGCCAACAACGACATGTCCCTGCGCTCCGGGCTCAACGCCGCCCGCGCCGAGGCCGAGGCCGCCTTCGGCGACGGCACCGTCTACATCGAGAAGTTCATCGACAAGGCCCAGCACGTCGAGGTCCAGATCCTCGGCGACACCCACGGCAACATCGTCCACCTCTTCGAGCGCGACTGCACGATGCAACGCCGCAAGCAGAAGCTCATCGAAGAAGCCCCCTGCCCCAAGATCACCAACGACCAGCGCAAGAAGGTCTGCCAGGCCGCCGTCCGTCTCTGCAAGGCCGCCGGCTATTACTCGGCCGGGACCGTCGAGTTCCTCATGGACAAGGACAAGCAGTTCTACCTCATGGAGGTGAACACCCGCGTCCAGGTCGAGCACCCCGTCACCGAGGCCATCACGGGCATCGACATCGTCAAGAACCAGATCCGCGTCGCCGCCGGCGAGAAGCTGCCCTTCTCCCAGAAAGACGTCAAGATCAACGGCCACGCCATCGAGGCCCGCATCAACGCCGAGGACCCCGAGCGCGACTTCGCCCCCTGCGCCGGCGTCGTCGAAGAGTTCTTCCCGCCCGGCGGGTTCGGCGTCCGCCTCGACACGCACTGCCACTCCGGCTATCGCGTGCCGCCCAACTACGACTCGATGATCGCCAAGCTCATCGTCCACCGCCCCGATCGCGAGCAGGCCATCGACACACTCCATGAAGCGCTGCGCGAGTTCCACGTCGCCCCCACCAAGACGACGATCCCCCTGCACCAGCGCCTGATGAAGAACGGCCACTTCCGCCGAAACGACGTCGACATCAACTTCGTCGAGCGGCTGCTCGCGGGGTAAGGCCGCCGATGGCATGGGCGGTCATGCACACTCGATCCGAGCTACCGATCTGCGCCTTCCAGCTTCTTGCTGGTCAGGCACAACACCAGGGCCAATCCAATGACAGCAAACGCGATCGGCGCGAGATACGCCAGGTGGAAGCCGTGCGTGAACGCCTGCTCCATCGCCTTGACGATCTGCTCGCCCTGCTCGGACGAGAACTTGCCGAGGATCGCCTTGCTGGCTTCCGACTGAGGCGACCCGCCGTTGAGCGCCGCCAGGTCGGCCGATGAGACCTGGATGCCCAGCGTGCTCAGCGACGCGCGGAGGTGCACCGCGCTGGTCGCCGACAGGATCGCCGTCGCGAACGCCACGCCGATCGCCCCGAACCCCAGGTGCGACATGAACGACAGCCCGCCCGCCAGCCCGGCGTTCTTCTCGCTCACCGCCCCCACCGCCGCCGTGCTCGCCAGCGGCACGCAGATGCCTCCCCCCGCCGCGATCACGACCATCATCACCACCAGCATCGGGTAACCCGTCTCTCGCGACAGCGCCCACACGCACAGGCACCCCAGCACGGTGACGGCAAAGCCGATCACCAGCGGCCGCTTCGCGCCGAACCGGTCGTAGACCGACCCGCCCAGCACCGCCGTGATCGCCAGCACGAACATCATCGGCAGCATCCCGAACGTCGACGCCAGCTCCGACCAGCCCTCGACCTTGTTGAGGTACTGCGGGCCGTACATGAATATCACGAAGAACGACGGCACCATCAGCCCGTTGGCCAGCAGGGCGATCATGAAGTGTCGGTTGGCCAGCATCCGCGGCGGCATCATCGGCTGCGGCACGACCCGCTCGATCAGCGGGAACACCGCCGCCAGCGCGGCCGCCAGGATCAGCAGGCCGATCGTCGGCCACGACGCCCAGCCCCAGTCGGCCCCGACGTCCATCGCGTACATCAGCGCAAAGGCCGCGAGCGTCAGGGCGATCATCCCGCCGTAGTCGATCCGCTCGCCTTGCCGGTCCGGCGATCGCTCGACCAGCGCGAGCGCCACGAACACCGCGATCCCCGACAGGATCACGTTAAACCCGAAGAACCACCGCCAGTCCCCGAACGCCGCGAGCGACCCGGCGATCATCGGGCCGATGATGTTGCCCAGCGTCACGCACCCCATCACCAGGCCCATCGTGGCGCCGCGCTTCTCGGGCGCGACCGAGGTCTGCGGGATGGCGATCACGCAAGGCCACATCATCGAGGCCGCGATTCCCTGGACGGCCCGCGAGACGATCAGCAGCGTGATCGACGGCGCCAGCGCGCACGCCGCCGAGGACGCGATGAACAGCAGCAGCCCGCCCAGCAGCATTCGCTTGCGCCCGAACATGTCCGCCAGCCGTCCGCTGGCGACCAGCGTCATCGCGAAAGCCAACGCGTAAATGTTGAACACCCACTGCGTGGTCGTGATGTCGACGTTGAACTCGTTCTCGATCGCCGTGACGAGCATCACGGCGCCGATGAAGTCGGTCCCCACCGCCAGCGCGGGCAGGGCGACGCTCATCACGGCTCGGGCGACCTTGCGATCCACCCGCGCAGCGTACTAGGAGACCGGCCCGCCCCCCTGCCCCGCCGTCAACCTCACCCCGGCCAGTCCCCCGAGAACACCTCCACCGCCGGCCCGGTCATGTACACGTGATGATCCGTCCCCCGCCACTCAAGCTCCAGCGGCCCGCCCGGCAGCTCGGCCGTGATCTTCCGCTCCATCTTGCCCGTCACCACCCCCGCCACGCACACCGCGCACGCCCCCGTCCCGCACGCCAGCGTCGCCCCCGACCCGCGCTCCCAGTGGGTGACTTTCACGTGCGTCGTGTCGAGCACCTCCACGAAGTGGCTGTTGATCCGGTTCTCGAAGTACGCCGCGTTCTCCAGCGGCGGGCCGTAGACCAGGTGGTCGTCGTCGCCGAGCGTGTCGCGGAAGACCACGACGTGCGGGTTGCCCATCGACACGAACACGCCCCGCATCACCGCCGAGGGCGCGTAGTCCGACGTCGAACGCAACGGGATCTCGTAGCTGGTCTCGTCGAGCTTGAGCAGCCGGCGCGTCACGCCGACCGCCTCGGGCCCCAGCTTGGGCTCGCCCATGTCGACGGTCACGCGGTCGATCTTACCGTCGCCGTTGGATTGGTAGTTGAGGCTGAGCACGCCGCAGGCCGTCTCGATCTTCATCGGCGACGCGTGCGGGTTGGGGCCGATGCCGTGGTCGTGGACGAACTTGCACACGCAGCGGATGCCGTTGCCGCACATCTCGCCTTCGGAGCCATCGGCGTTGAACATCCACATCCGCGCCGAGGCGTCGACGCCCTCGCTGGGCGGCATGACGAGGATCAGCCCGTCGGAGCCGACGCCGCGATGGCGATCGCTCGCCTCCCGAGCCACGCCCGCGGGGTCGTGCGGGACGTGGTCGAAGCCGTTGACGAACAGGTAGTCGTTGCCCAGGCCGTGGAGCTTGGTGAAATGCATGCGTCGCGGATGGTAGCCGCGGTCGGCGGTGGATTCAGAAACTGCCGCCCATCGCGGCGGCGCCGGCCGAGGCGTCGACCTTCTTTTGAAAGGTGGAGTTGGCGATCAGCTCGTCGAGCTTGGCGGCGAACGCCTCGCGGTCCATCGGCAGGTCGACCGGGGCCGAGTCGTTCAGCCCGCTGTACAGCATGGCGTTGCCCAGCTCGAGGCCGTTGATGCCCTCGACGGCCGGAGCCATGAGCGTGTCGTCCTTGCCCAGGAGGTAGTTGACGAAGTTGACCGTGATCGACTGGTGCTGGGGGACCCTCTGGTCGGGGGCCTTGATGCGGTGCTCGGTGACCGCGACGTCGCCGAACCGATCGGGCGAGCTCATCGTGAACTCTCGGATGTCCTGGCTGGCCTCGCGGAAGACGATGTCGCCGGTGTCGGGCGCTTCGAGCGTGCCGTTGCTGCCGACGATCGTCAGGCGGTTGATGCCGGGCGTCTGGCCGGTCGAGGTGATAAACGTCCCGGTCGCGCCGTTGGCGAAGGTCATCATCGTGGTGATGTCGTCCTCGACCTCGATGTCGTGGAACTTGCCGACGCCGGCGATCGTCCACAGCCGGCTGGGCATGCCGACGAACCACTGGAACAGGTCCAGGTTGTGCGGGCACTGGTTCAGCAGCACGCCGCCGCCCTCGCCCCGCCACGTCGCCCGCCAGCCGCCCGAGTTGTAGTACGTCTGGCTGCGGAACCAGTTGGTGATGACCCACTCGACGCGGATCAGCTCGCCGACCGTGCCGTTGTCCATCATCTTCTTGATCTGCTGCCACTGCGGTCGCGTCCGCTGATTGAACATCGCGGCGTAAACCAGCTTGGGGTGCTTCTTGAGCGCCGTTTCGTATGCCGTGTTGGTCTCAGCGGCGATCTTGGCGGTGACGGCCACGGGCTTCTCAACCAGCACGTGCACCCCGTGCTCGAACGCCAGCCGGGCGTAGGCGGGGTGGTCGTAGTGCGGGGTGGCGATCAGGACCGCGTCGACCTCACCGGAACTGATCAATGCCTCCGCCGTGTCGAACCGCCGGCAGTCGTCGTAGCCACGGGCGGCCTCGTCCGCGGCCGCGGGCTTGTGGTCGCAGACCGCCGCGAACGTCAGCCCGTCGACCTCCGAGAAGTACTTGGCGTGGTGGCTGCCCATCGAACCGCAGCCGATCAGTCCCAGTCGCACCTGTTCCATCTGGATATCTCCTTAGCCCGCATTCTACCGGGTCCGTGGCCTTGGCCCGCGGGAGGCCGAGGTGGTACGTTGTTTGATCTGCCCCACCCGTACCCCGGCCGCCCACGCCCACGGTTTCCGCCCATGCTCGCCGACGTTCAACCCGCGCCCCCCGACCCGATCCTCGGCCTCACCGAGGCCTATCGCGCCGACACCCGGCCCGGCAAGCTCAACCTCGGCGTCGGCATCTATCGCGACGACCACGGCCGCACCCCCGTCCTGGACGCCGTCCGACAGGCCGAACGCGTCATCGTCGACACCCAGACCACCAAGGATTACCTGCCCATCGACGGCGAGCCCGGCTACCACCGCGCCGTCCGCGACCTGCTCTTCGGCGCCGAACGCGACGCCGCCCTCGCCGGCCGCGCCCGCGTCTGCGCCTCGCCCGGCGGCTCAGGCGGCCTGCGCATCGTCGCCGAGATGATCCACTTCGCCTTCCCCGACACCCGGCTCTGGGTCCCCACCCCCACTTGGCCCAACCACCCCGCCATCTTCGCCGCCGCCAACCTGCCCACCCAGACCTACCGCTACTTCGACCCCAAGCGCAACGGCCTCGACTTCGACGCCATGCTCGACGACCTCAAGCAGGTCCCCGACGGCGACACCGTCCTCCTCCACGGCTGCTGCCACAACCCCACCGGCGTCGACCCCTCGACCGACCAATGGCTCGCCCTCGCTGACGTCCTGGCCAACCGACCCATCCTCCCCCTGATCGACCTGGCCTATCTCGGCTTCGGCACCGGCCTCGAAGCCGACGCCGCCGGCGTCTACGCCATCCTCGACGCCTGCCCCGAAGCCGTCGTGGTCATGTCCTTCTCCAAGAACTTCTCGCTCTATCGCGAGCGCGTCGGCGCCATCGTCCACGTCGCCGAGTCCGACACCGTCGCCACCGACGTCCTCTCCCGCATCAAGCAGACCGTCCGCCGCAACTACTCCAACCCCCCCGGCCACGGCGCCGAGGTCGTCCGCACCATCCTCAGCACCCCCGCCCTGCGGACCCAATGGCTCGGCGAGCTCGACGCCATGCGCTCCCGCATCAACACCACCCGGTCCGCCCTCACCGCCGGCCTCGACCAACGCGGCGTCCGCCTCTCGGCCGACGGCAACGGCTTCATCGGCCGCCAGCGCGGCATGTTCACCCTCACCGGCCTGACCAAGGACCAAGTCCACGCCATCCGCCAGCACCACGCCGTCTACGCCGTCGACTCCGGCCGCATCAACGTCGCCGGCATCACCCCCGACAAGCTCGACGCCGTCTGCGACGCCATCGCCGACGCCGTCGGCACCGCCTGAACCCGCCACGCGGCCGCGACCCACCCCGCCATGTCCCAGGTCACCCACGAAAATATCCCCGACCAGCTCGACGACATCGACCAGCGCGTCGCCGCGCTGCGCGACTCGCTCCGCTTCGACGAACGCCGCGGCAAGCTCAAGGAACTCGAAGAGAAAATGGGCGCCCCCGACTTCTGGGACGACCCCGATCGAGCCAACGAGACCGTCGCCGAGCTGAAAAAAGCCAAGGCCATCACCGAGCCCGTCGCCAAGCTCCTCGAGCAAGCCGAGGAAGCCCGATTGCTCTGGGACATGGCCGAGGAGGCCAACGACGCCGACTCGCGCGCCGAGGTCGACGAGATGATCGGCAAGATCCGCGAGGCCATCGCCTCAGTCGAGAAGCTCTCCCTCCTTGCCGGCAAGTACGACGACCGCAACTGCTACCTGTCGATCTACTCCCGCGAGGGCGGCACCGAGGCCGACGACTGGTGCGAGATGCTCATGCGTATGTACCTGCGCTACTTCGAGCGCACCGGCTACGACGTGAAAGAGGTCGCGCTCAACCACGGCAACGAGGCCGGCCTCAAGGACGTCACCCTCTTCGTGAAGGGTCCGATGGCCTTCGGCTACCTCTCCTGCGAACGCGGCACCCACCGGCTGGCGCGCGTCTCGCCCTTCAACGCCCAGGGCAAACGCCAGACCTCCTTCTGCGCGGTCGACGTCATCCCCGAGTTCCCCGACACCGGCGGCCCCGAGATCGACGAGCAGTACCTCGACGTCCAGCCCTTCGCCCGCTCCTCGGGCCCCGGCGGGCAGAACGTCAACAAGCTCGCCACCGCGATCCGCCTGGTCTATTCCCACCCCGACCTGCCCGAGCCCATCATGGTCGTCTGCTCCGTCGAGCGCAAGCTCGAGCAGAACAAGAAGCAGGCCATGTCCATCCTCCGCGGCAAGCTCGAGCTGATCGACGAGCAGAAGCGCCAGTCCGAGATGGACGCGGCCACCGGCGGCGCGCTCGACATGGGCTGGGGCACGCAGATCCGCAGCTACGTCTTCTACGACAACCGCGTGAAAGACCACCGCACCGGCTTCGAGATCGGTAACCCCCAGCAAGTCATCGACGGCGACCTCCAGGGGTTCATCGACGCCGAACTGCAACGCCGCGCTAAGGCCCGCCAGGCCGCCGACCCGGGCTGATCGACGTTCCCCACGCCCGCATCCGTCGCGCAAACACTGCGCGACGCAGGCCTGTCGCGACCTATATGTAGGGCTTGGCGGCCGTCGCTCGCTATATGTTGTGGCCCGCTGCGATCTGTTGGCGCGACGTAAGTCACTGTCATCACGGCCGATAAGTTCAAGCGCGCCCCGGCCGCTTGACGATACGTCCATCCGTCAAAGCCGTTCAGGAGACCGCCGACGATGGATCGTCAAGCCCTCGCGCCCGCCGACCTCACCGACCTCGACCCCGCCCCGGCACTGCGACTGGTCGGCCCCGACCCCAGCCGATACACGCTCGATGAAGCCCGCGATCGCTTCCTCGCCGCGCCCCCGCCCAAGCTCTACAAGGTCGGCGAGCTCGCCGCCTACACCGGCCTGACCCGTCAGACCATCCACAACTACACCCGCTGGAGCCTCATCCACGAGGCCGGCTGGACCGCCGGCGGCCACCGCCTCTACCCCGCGTCGGTCTTCCGTCGCCTCCGTCGCATCCTCCAGCTCCGCCGCGACCGCACCGTCCCCGAGATCCGCGCCATCCTCGACCGCGAACTCAGCCCCACCCCCGCCGCCTGATCCCCTAAACCCGCCTGGCCCCGCCGACCGTGCCCGACGCCTCGCCCACCGCCGACGACACCTCGACCCGCGACCTGCCCTGGTCGCAGGTCTGGCATCTGCCCGTCCTGGGCCTGGGCGTGATCATGTTCTTCGCCGGCCTGTACCTCGCGTTTGACCGACAGGAAGTCGACCACGACTTCCCGGGCGCGCTCGACGACGTCGCCCTCTACCTCAAGGCCGACAACCTCGACGACGCCCGCGACGGCCTCGACCGCATCGTCGAGCATTTCACGCGGCTCGACAGCGACAGCAAGGCCCGCTTCCGTCAGTACAACGGCGACCTCATCTACGCCGAGAACCTCGACAACGGACCCGCCCTCACCTCCGTCGTCGAAGACAACTACCTCAGCGCCATCGCCCTGTACGAGCAATCCCGCGGCTACGGCCGACCGCTCGACCCCGCGTCCATGCGCCGCTTCGCCGCCGCGCTCGTCGCCGTCGGCCGTCAACAGCAAGCGCTCGACCTCGTCGACGCCATGACCGACGCCCCCGCCGCCCGGCGATACGCGATCGTCCGCGACCTCATCGAGCGCCGCGCCGCGGCGTCCAGCGGCAACCCGTCCGAGATGCTCGACCTGCTCGACCGATTCGAGCAGGAACTCGCCGGCGAGACCGACCCCGCCGCCCGCCTCGCCCAGCAGGCGTGGGCCGTCGACACCGAGGCCACCCTCAAGCTCGACGCCGGCGACGCCTCGGGCGCCGTCGACGTGCTGATCAAGAAGATCCCCGTCCTGCAGTCCGCCGCCCGCGACGCCGACCTCGACGACGCGCTCGCCCGCCTCCGCCTCCGACTCGCCGAGGCCTATCACGCCGAGGGCGACCTCGACGCCGCCGAACGCAACTACCGCTTCGCCCGCGACCAGCTCGACCCGACCGACACCGCCAACGCCCGCGCCCTCGTCGGCCTGGGCAACATCGCCCTGGCCCAGCCCAGCCGAAGCAGCATCCCCGAGGCCAACACGCTCTTCACCCAGGTCATCCGCGACTTCGTCTCCGAGACCCGCCCCGCGATCGACGCCCTCATCGGACGCGCCGACGCACAGGCCCGACTCGGCGCTCACCGCGAGGCCCGAGCCGACCTCGCCCTGGCCGTCGAGCGCCTCAACGAACAGCCCGCCCCCCTCCACGCACTCGTCGCCCGCGCCGCCGACGTCGCCGCCGCCCACGCCTCCATCGCCCAGGACCGCGGCGAGCACGAGCTCGCCCTCGACTACCTCCGCACCGGGCTGCCCCTCTTCGCCGGCGACCCCCCGCCCAACACCCTGATCAAGCTCGCCGTCATCCACGAGTCCATCGCCCAGAGCAAGGCCGCCTACGCCCGGTCGATCGACCCCCGATCCCGCGCCGCCACCGACGCCCCCGCCGACGGCGACGCCTCGCCCCGCGCCGCCGAGCTCGCCCGGCGCGACGCCGCCATCCACTTCGCCTCCGCCGCCGACCGCTTCTACCAGCACGCCAACTCGATGACCATCGCCGACGACGAGGCCCACGGCCTGTCGCTGTGGAAGGCCGCTCAGACCTACGGCAACGCCGCCGACTGGCCCAAGGCCATCGAGGTCTACTCCCTCTTCGTCAAGACCCGCCAAAACGATCCTCTTCGCCTCCGCGCCGTGCACAACCTCGCCAAGGCCTACATGGCCGACGGCCAGGACCAGCCCGCCATGGAGCTGCTGCTCCACCTCATCCGCGACCACCCCCACACTCCGGAGGCCTACGACTCGCTCGTCCCGCTCGCTCGCGCCTATGCCCGCAATGATCGCCAGGACGAGGCCCTCCGCGCCCTCCGCACCGTCGTCACCGACCACGACGCCATCACCCCAGAGTCCGAGCCCTATCGCCTCGCTCTCATCGAGCTGGGCAAGCTCTTCCATCGCATGATGGACGCCGACCCCAACTACGCCGAGCCCGCCATCGAACGCCTCACCGAGGCCGTCGAACGCTACGGCGACGGCTACGAAGGCCCCTCGCTGCGTTTCTTGCTCGCCGACAGCTACCGCAAGTCCGTCGACAACCTCGACGGCCAGCTCGCACAGACCCTTGGCAACGCCAGCCAGGCCGAGGTGCTCCAGGAACGTCGCCGACGCCTCGAGCGGGCGCAGGTCTACTTCAACGAGGCGATCAATCAGTACGAGACGCTCGATCCTCAGGCCCTGTCGCCCCTCGACGAGCTCTACCTCCGCAACGCGTACTTCTACCAGGCCGACTGCGCGTTCGAGAATCAGCGGTTCGACCAGGCCGTCAAGCTGTACGACCTCGCCGCCCGCCGCTTCGAGCAGCACCCCGCCTCGCTGGTCGCGCTCGTGCAGAAGGTCAACGCCTACTGCGAGATGGGCCAGTTCCAGCAGGCCCGCGTCGCCAACGAGAACGCGCTCTGGCACCTTAACCGCATCCCCGACGAGGCCTTCGACGACCCCAGCCTGCCCATGACCCGCGAGCATTGGGAGAACTGGCTGCGCTGGTCGTCCGAGCTCGACGCCTTCGCCGACGCCGCCGATCGGCAGGCCGAGGTCAGGGCCAACTGATCGCGCGTTCACGCCCCGCAGATCGCAACGCCGTTCACCCCGCCGGCGCGTTCAAGCAGACCGCCGTCGCCGCCCGATAACCCCATCGCCCGGCAAGGAATGCCGCGCCCCGACACCCACGGAACCGGTCAGGATGACCACCGCCACCCTCGACACCCAGGCCGACCTGCCGCGCTTCCTCGAGCTGCTCACCCGGCAGCGCGACCTCTACCGTCGGCTGCACGCCCTGGCCGAGTCCCAACAAGCCACCCTTCACGACCAGGGCGCCGAGGCCATGCTCGCCGTGCTCTCGCAACGACAGGTGTTCGTCGACGCGCTCGGCCGGCTCAACGCCGAGCTCGAACCCTTCCGGGCGGACTGGCAACGCTTCTCCGCGGGCCTCGAGGAGTCGGATCGCACGCAGGTCCGAGCGCTCGTCGACGACGTCGATCGCCTGCTCGCCGCCGTGCTGCAGTTCGACGAGCAATCCAAGCAGGCCCTCACCGACGCGCAGAAATCCGTCGGCGACCACCTCGCCCAGGTCAACCGCGTCGGCCAGGCACGCTCCGCCTACGGCCACAACCCCAAAGCCCAACCCACTCACCCCCGCTTCGCCGACCAGCAAGGCTGACGTGACCACCCACGCCGAACATCTCGACGCCGCCCCGCTCGAAGCGCTCGGCGCCGCCGAGCTCGACACCACCGGCCTCGGCGACGTCATCGACGCCTACAACCGGCTCACCGACCGCCTCCAACGCTCCTACGACCGCCTCTCCGACGAGGTCGTCCGCCTCCGCCGCGAGCTCGCCTCCACCAACGCCCAGCTCCACCGCGCCAAGCGACTTTCGGCCTTGGGTGAAATGGCCGCCGGCATCGCCCACGAGGTTCGCAACCCACTCGCCGCCATCCAGCTCTACGCCCGCATGATCGGCGACGACCTCGCCGCCGGCCACACCGACACACCCCAACAGCACGCCCATCAGATCGTCGATGCCGTCCGCGGCCTCGACGGCATCGTCAACGACGTGCTGACTTTCAGTCGCGGCATCGAGCCCCGCTTCGCCCCGACCGACCTGCTCGACCTGCTCGCGCAGTCCGTCGAACGCCATCGCCCCGAGCTCGAACGCGCCGCCGTCACGATCGACTTCCCCGAGCCTGCGCTCGACGACACGCTCGCCGACGCCGACGCCCACCTGCTCGGCCAGGCCCTGCTCAACCTCATCCGCAACGCCGTCGACGCCATGGCCGACCGCCCCGTCCGCCGACTCACGCTCGCCGTCGCCGTCGCCGACGGGGTCGCTCAGGTCACGGTCGCCGACACCGGCCCCGGCATCGACGACGACGCCGTCGATCGCATCTTCAACCCCTTCTTCACCACCCGCCACACCGGCACGGGCCTGGGCCTCGCGATCGTCCACCGCATCCTCGACGCCCACCGCGGCGGCATCGCCGTCCACAACGACCCCGCCACCGGCGGCGCCGTCTTCACGCTCACCTTCCCGGCCGTCGCCGACGCGATCGCTCCATCTGTACCCACCGCCCCGGAGGTGCTCGCCGCATGAGCAAGGTCCTCGTCGTCGACGACAAACCCATGATGCGCGACTCCGTCGGCTCCACGCTGACCCGCGCCGGCTTCACCGTTGTCGCCGCCGGCGACGGCGCCGCCGCGCTCAAACAGGTCGCCAAGCACCGGCCCGCCGCCGTCATCACCGACCTCAAGATGCCGGAGATGACCGGCCTCGAGCTCCTCGAGAACATCCGCAAGACCGACAGCGACCTCCCCGTCGTCCTCATGACCGCCTACGGCACCGTCTCCGACGCCGTCGCCGCCATGAAGCACGGCGCCCACGACTTCGTCACCAAGCCGTTCGACCCCGAGCAGCTCGCGCTGGTCATCACCAAGGCCGTCGAACACCGCCGGCTCAAGGCCGAGAACGCCGCCCTCCGCGCCGCCGCCGGCGCCGCCACCAACGCCGACGCTCCCGCCTTCATCGGCCACTCGCCCCAGATGCGACGCGTCGCCCGCCTCATCAGCCAGGTCGCCGTCTCGCAATCGACCGTCCTCGTCTGCGGCGAGTCCGGCACCGGCAAGGAGGTCGTCGCCCGCGCGATCCACGCCTACTCGCAACGCCGCGACAAGGTCATGCTCTCGGTCAACTGCGCCGCGCTCTCCGCCTCGCTGCTCGAGTCCGAGCTCTTCGGCCACGAACGCGGCGCCTTCACAGGCGCCGACCAGCTCCGCAAGGGCCGGTTCGAGCTGGCCGACGGCGGCACGCTCCTGCTCGACGAGATCTCCGAGATCGGCCCGCAACTCCAGGCCAAGCTCCTCCGCGTCCTGCAGGAAGGCCAGTTCGAGCGCGTCGGCTCGTCGGCCACCATGGACATCGACGCCCGCGTCATCGCCACCACCAATCGCAACCTCACGCGCTCGGTCGCCGCCGGCGACTTCCGCCAAGACCTCTACTTCCGCCTCAATGTCCTGCCGATCGAGCTGCCGCCCCTGCGTGAACGCCTCGAAGACATCCAGCCGCTGGCCGAGCACTTCCTGCGTCGCGTCGCCGAGCGCGAGGGCAAGGAGCCGCGCACCCTCGAGGCCGACGCGCTCGAGCTGTTGGCGGCGTACCCCTGGCCGGGCAACGTCCGCGAGTTGCAGAACATCTGCGAGCGGGCCTCGGTCCTCTGCCGCGGGTCGGTAATCAAGGCCAGCCTCATCCGCCCCTGGCTCGTCGAGCCCGACGAGGTCTTCGCCGCCGCCGCCGCCGGCTCGGTCGCCAAGGCCACGACCTTCCTCACCGACACCGCCGAGCCCGAGCCGTCCGCGCCGCCGCTCGCCTCGCCCGACGAGTTCCAGGTCAAGCCCCTCGAGGAGATCGAGCGCGAGCAGATCATCCGCACGCTCGGCCGGTTCAACGGCAATCGCCAGCGCTCGGCCAAGGCGCTAGGCATCGGCGTCCGCACGCTCGGCCTGAAGCTCAAGAAATGGAAGGAGGCTGAGATTGTCCCCCAGACGCTCTAGCCGCCGCCTGGGCGCAAGCCTCGCCGGGTCGTCGCGCAATCGCTGCGCGTTGAGTCGGCGAAAGCTGCGCGGCCCGACCGCGGCCCTGTCGACCGCCGCCCGCTCGGCGCTGCTCACCCGCGGGCAGGCGGTTTGCTACCCGTTCCCCGTGACAGAGGCCAAGCCATGATCGCCGGGCTGCTTGACTCGGGCGCGATGCCGACGCTGGAGCGCGTCGTTCAGTTTACCGGTGCGCGGCACGGCCGGCTGACCGCCGACATCGCGAACCTCTCCACCCCGTACTTCAAGCCGACCGACCTCGACGTCGCCGGCTTCCAGGCCGCCCTCGGCGAGGCCGTCGACAAGCGCCGCCGACAGCCCAACCCCACGCGTGGCCGGCTGGACCTCAACGACACCCGCGACCTCGACTTCAAGCCCGACCGGCTCGAGGTCAAGCCCGAAGCGATGAACAGCAACATCCTCTTCCACGACCGCAACAACCGCGACCTCGAGCGCATCATGCAGCGGCTGGCCGAGAACACCATGACCCACAACGCCGCCGTCGACCTGCTCAAGAACCAGTTCGACATGCTCAAGCTCGCCATCCGCGAGCGGATCTAAGCCCTAACGATTTAAGAGGCCACCACGCCCATGTTCGGCTCGCTCGACATCTCGACCTCCGCCCTGGTCGCCCAGCGAACCCGGATGAACGCCATCTCGGCGAACATCGCCGGTCAGCACGCGATCACCGACGAGAAGGGCAACTACGCCCCCTTCAAGCGGCGCGTGGCCGTCTTCGCGCAGGGCGACGGTCAGGGCGGCGAAGGCGTGCACGTTCGAGAGATCCTCCAGGAGCCGGCCTTCAAGGCGCGCTATGACCCCAGCAACCGCTTCGCCGACGAGCGTGGCTACGTCTGGGTCCCGGACATCGATTCGACGGTCGAGCAGATCAACGCCCTCGAGGCCAGCCGGGCCTACGAAGCCAACATCACCGCCGCCGAGGCGACCAAGTCGATGATGCGAAACAGCCTGCGCCTGCTGGCGTAACGCCGATCGACGGATCGGCCCCCGATAGGACACGACCATGGCAGACCCCCTTGGACTGATCGGCACCGGCGGCGCGCGACCCCTCGCGCCCACCCCGCCGTCCGCGCCCGGCGGCCAGCCGAGCACGCGCTTCAAGGACGTCCTGCTGGACAACATCGAGCAGGTCAACCAGCTGCAGCGCCAGGCCGAGGGCGCGATCGAGGACCTGATGACCGGCCGGCGCGACGACGCCGACGCCGTCTTCACCGCCAAGCAGAAGGCCGACATCGCCTTCCAGACGCTGCTGCAGGTGCGGAACAAGATGATGGACGCGTACGAGGAAGTGAAGCAGATCCGCGTGTGATCGTGCGGCGTCGCGCGGCAGGAGGCCGGCGACACGCCTGAGCGGATCGACCGTTGAGTCAACAGACGGCATGGAGGCCGTGCGATGGAAGTGCTCCAGCGATCTTGGTTGCAGATCCGCCAGTGGATGGAGGGCCTCACGCGCGCCGAGCGATGGCTGATCGTCTGCGTGCTGATCATCGCGCTGGCGTCGGTCGCCGGCATCGTCTACTGGGCGGCCCGGCCCGAGCGCGTCTCGATCGGGCACTACGGCACGCAAGCCACCGAGGTGGCCAACACCCTGCGGGCGGCGGGGTACGACCCGACGATCGAGGGCGGGCTGGTCAAGGTGCCGCGCGGGCAGTGGGAGGGCGTGTTCCAGACGCTGGCCATGCGTGACATGTTCACCGAGGACTCGCTGACCGCGTTCGACGAGATCGTCAATGGCTCGCCTTGGGCGACCGAGGAGCAGAACCAGCGGGCGATGCTGATCGCCAAGCAGTCGGTGCTGGGGCGGATGATCAGCAAGATGCGTGGCGTGCGGTCGGCCGAGGTGATCCTCGCGATGCCCAAGGACCGTGGGTTCGGCGCGGGCTACACGCCGCCGACGGCGTCGGTGACGATCACCCCGGAGAGCTCGTCGTCCGGCCGGGCGATCGCCGACGCCGTGGCGAACCTGGTCGCCGGCGCGGTCGCCGAGATGCGCCCGCAGGACGTCGCCGTCATCGACGCCAGCACCGGCCGCAAGCTGCGCATCGGCAGCGACGAGGACATGCTCCCCACCGAGCAGCTCGAGCTGGTCCAGGCCCTGCAGCGGCGCAAACGCGAAGAGATCGAGGTCGCGCTGGGGTACATCCGCCCGCGCGCGATTGTCGCCGTCAACATCCTGACCGACACCATCAAGTCGCAGGTCGAGGAGGCGTTTGCCTATAGCGAGTCGGAGCCGCTGGAGTCGGAGCGCCAGCTCGAGGAGATCAACCGCACCAACCAGGACGCCGGCGAGCCCGGCGTGCGGTCCAACACCGGCCTCGACATCGCGGGCGGCTCGCAGGCCGGGACCGAGTCGACCCGGACGGAGCGCGAGTCGACCTTCCGCGAACGCGAATTGGTCAACCGCAAGCACACCACCCGGCAGGGCATGGCCACGCAGGCGATCAACGTCACGGTCAACGTCCCGCGCGGCTACTTCGTGAGCCTGTGGCGGGCCGAGAACCCCCCGGCCGAGGGCGACGACGCCCCGACCAACCCGACCGACGCCGACCTCGAACCGATCCGCGTGCGCGAGCTGCAAAAGATCGAGGACCAGGTCACCCCGCTGATCGCCGCCGCGTCGCAGGGGATGATCGTTGCCCACATGGTGCCCGACGAGACGGTGATGCCCGTCGCGGCCGGGCTCGCGCCGGTCACCTCGATCGAGCAGATCCTCGACAGCGGCTGGGTCGCGCCGGGCAGCGTGGCGCTGATGGCCCTGCTGAGCCTGGCGCTGATGCTCGGCATGGTGCGCAAGGCCACCCGCCCCGAGTCCCTGCCCAGCGTCGAGGAGCTCGCCGGCGTGCCGCCCACGCTGCCGGACGACGACGACGACCTGGTCGGCGAGGTCGACGAGCAGGAGAGCTCGCTCGAGGCGATGGAGCTGGACGAGGACGAGCTGCGCAGCCGTCGCATCGCCGAGCAGATCGGCGAGATGATCAAGGCCAACCCCGACGAGGCCGGCCGGATCATGAAACGCTGGGTCACCGACGACGAGTATTGACCAGGAGCCCCAACCCCCTTGCCCCTAGCGCCGCCCAGTTCCGTCGACGACCTCACCGGCTCGCAGAAAGCGGCCGTGCTGATGCTCGCGCTCGACGAGGACGCCGCGTCGATCCTGCTCGGCCAGCTCGACCCCAAGGGCGTGGAAGAGATCACCCGCGAGATCGCCGGCCTGCGCAACCTCTCCGAGGACCTGCGCAACGGCGTGCTCAACCAGTTCTACGAGCTCGCCGCCGCCTCGGGCTGGGCACGCGAGGGCGGGCTGGACTATGCCCGGGCGCTGCTGATGAAGACGCTCGACCCCAAGGAGGCCGAGCGCATCATCCAGCAGATCGGCCAGCAGGTTCGCAAGGCCCCCTTCGCCTTCCTGCAGAAGGCCGAGGCGACCAATCTGCTGACCTTCATCCAAGACGAGCACCCGCAGACGATCGCGCTGATCGTCTCGCACCTGCCGTTCCACAAGGCCTCGGAGATCCTCTCGGGCCTGCCGACCCCCAAGCAGGTCGAGGTCGTCAAGCGCGTGGCCAATATGGAGCAGACCAACCCCACCGTCGTGCAGGAGGTCGAGAAGGGCCTCGAGGGTCGGCTGGCCAACATGCTCACGCAGAGCTTCGAGACCATCGGCGGCGTCGGCACTGTCGCCGAGATGCTCAACCTCGTCGACCGCACCACCGAGAAGTCCATCATGGAGGGACTCGAGGCCGAGGACCCCGACCTGGTCGAGGAGATCCGACGCCTGATGTTCGTCTTCGAGGACATCCTCCTCGTCGACGACAAGGGCGTGCAGGCCGTGCTCAAGGAGGTCGACAACGACGAGCTGTCGCTGTCGCTCAAGACGGCCAGCGAGGAGCTGCGGCAGAAGATCTTCGGCAACATGTCCGAGCGGGCGGCCAGCCTCATCGCCGAGGACATGGAGTACATGGGCCCGGTGCGCGTGGCGGACGTCGAGTCGGCCCAGCAACGCATCGTCGATATCGTCCGCCGCCTCGAGGACGCGGGCGAGATCATCATCACCGGCCGCGGCGGCGAGGGGGACGTGGTTGTCTAACCCGACGCGACGACACATCGGAGGCCAGACGCCATGGCGGTGATGAAGACCGGCGGCAAGTCGCTCGTCCGCGACGCGGTCGTGCTCGACCTCGGCGACCTCGGGGCCCAGGCGGCTCGGTTGCGCATGCAGGCCGAGGCGCGGGCGGCGCAGATCGTCGGCGACGCCGAGGCGAAGGCCAAGGCACTCGTCGATGCCGCGCACGGCCAGGGGTTTGACCAGGGCAAGGCCGAGGGCCACGAACAGGGGCTGGCCGAGGGCCGCGAGCAAGGCCGACAGGAGGCGCTCACCGCCAAGGCCGACGAGCTCGCGCAGCTCGTGGCCGCGTGGTCCGACGTCGGCGGGCAGTGGGACGGGTACCGCCGCGACCTGGAACGCGAGGCCCGCGAGACCGTGCTGGATTTCGCGCTTAAGCTCGGCGAACGGCTGGTGCACCGGCTGGTCGACGTCGACCGATCGATCGTCGTGGATCAGCTGGCCGCCGCGCTGTCGACGGTGCTGGAGCCGTCGGACGTCAAGGTGCTCATCAACCCGGCCGACCGGGCGACGCTCGAGGAGGCGATGCCCGAACTGCTGGCCGAGTTCGCGCAGTTCCAGCACGTCAAGCTCGTTGACGACGGCGACGTGGGGCGGGGCGGGTGCGTGGTGAGCTACGGGCAGGGCGAGGTCGACGCAACGATCGACACGCAGCTGCGGCGCGTGCTCGACGTGATCCTGCCGAGCCAGACGCGCACGCCGGCCGCTGACGAGGCGGCGGCGTCGAGCGACGGCGGGGCGTGAAGTGGATCGGTCACGGGGAAGTCGTGGCGGGGCCGTGACGGCGCCGCTTGGGTTGGCATGGGTTGTGCGGAGTGCACGGGTATGGCGGTGCTAGAGGCGCAGATCGTGCTGCTCGAAGAGGCGACCACGCTGGAATTGCGCGGTTCGGTGGTGGAGGTGTCGGGTCTTGCGCTGCGGGTGGCGGGGCTGCCGGCCGCGGTGGGGACGACGGTGCGGATCGAGCCGACGTCGGGCGTCATTGCGTCGGGCGGGGCCGAGGTGCCGAGCGTGCCGGGCGAGGTCGTGGGGTTCTCGGGCAGCCGGGCCGTGGTGATGCCGTTCGACGAGACGGCGGGGATCCGCGCGGGGGATCGCGTCGTGGCCGAGCAGCCGGCGCCGTGCGTGTGCGTGGGCAATGGGCTGATCGGTCGCGTGATCGACCCGATGGGTCGGCCGGTCGATGGGCTCGGGCCGATCGTCGAGCTGTCGCCGCGTCGGCTGGACCCGGCGCCGGTGGGCCCGATGCAGCGGCCGCCGCTGGACACGGCGCTGGGCACGGGGGTGCGAGCGATCGACGCGCTGCTGCCGGTGGGGCGTGGTCAAAGGCTCGGCGTGTTCAGCGGGCCGGGCGTGGGCAAGTCGACCCTGTTGGGGACGATGGCTCGGCAGACGTCGGCCGACGTGTCGGTGATCGCGATGGTCGGCGAGCGTGGTCGCGAGGTGCGCGAGTTCGTCGAACGCACCCTCGGTCCCGAGGGGCTGGCGCGCAGCGTGGTGGTGGTGGCGACGGGCGACGAGTCACCGCTGCGTCGCGTGCGTTGCGCGTTGTCGGCCACGACGATCGCCGAGCACTTCCGCGACGCCGGGCTGGACGTGCTGCTGATCATGGACAGCGTCACGCGCTTCGCCCAGGCCAAGCGGCAGGCCGGCCTGGCCGGCGGCGAGCCCCCGGCGACGCGCGGCTACCCGCCCAGCGTCTTCGCCGCGCTGCCACGACTGCTCGAACGCACCGGACGGACCGAGCGCGGCAGCATCACCGGCTTCTACTCCGTGCTCGTCGAGGGCGACGACATGGACGACCCCGTTGCCGACGCCTGCCGCGGCATCCTCGACGGCCACGTCGTGCTCTCGCGCCGCCTCGCCGAGGCCGGCCACTTCCCCGCCATCGACGTGCCCAAGTCCATCAGCCGCGTCGCCGACGACGTGACCGACCTCGACCACCAGCGCGCCCGTCGCCAGGTCGGCAAGCTGATCGCCGCCTACGAGGAGGTCGAGGACCTGCTCAACGTTGGCGCCTACGCCCCGGGCAGCAACCCCGACTACGACCTGGCCATCGCGTGCAAGCCGGCGATCGATCAACTCGTCCAGCAGGGCCGATCCGAGACGCTCGACGGCGAACCCGGCCGACAGAGCCGTGCGATGCTCGGCGCCCTGGTCGAACGCATCGCCGCCGCCGAGCGCGAGCTCGCCGCCGCCCAAGGACGGGCCAACCCGGCGGCGCAAGCCAAGCCCGCCGGCTCGCCACGCCGCGGCGTCACCCGGCGTGAGGGAGGTCGCTGATGGCACGATTCGTCTTCCGCCTGCAAACCGTGCTCGATCAGCGACGGCGCGAAGAAGACGCGGCCAAGCGCGCCCTCGGCGAGCGCATCGCCGTCTCAACTCGGCTGCGTAACCGCATCGCCGCCATGCAGGACACCGTCCGCCGGGGCAAGGCCGACCTCCGCGGCGCGCTCACCGGCCGCGTCCAGGCCTCCGACGTCGGCCGCTTCGCCACGCACGCCCAGCTTTCGGCCATCCGCGGCCAACGCCTGGTGCTCGAGCTCGCCGCCGCCGAGGGACAGGTCAACGAGGCGCGCGAGGTGTTGCGGCAGACGATCGCTCGCCGCCGAGCCATCGAGTTGCTCGAAGAGCGCGACCGTGCCGCTTGGCGCAAGCGGCAACGCAAGCTCGAGCAGACCGAGATGGACGAGCTGACGGCCCAGCGTTTCGCGCGGACCCGTGCGAATGAGGAGGCCGTGGCGTGAACAACTGGATCAAGGCATTCGCGGTCGGCACGGTGATCGTCGTCATCCTCGAGGTGGTGGCCGCGCTCGCGTTCGTCGGGTGGATGGGCGCGACGGATCGGCTAAGCATGGAACGTTTGTCGAGGGCGCAAGCGATTTTCACGCCGACAATCACGCAAGAAGAGCAGGCCGCTGAGCAGGCCGCCGCCGCCGCCGAGGTCGAGGCCGCCGCGGCCCAGGAAGAGGCCCGCCTCGCCTCCGCCGCGACGGGGCTGACCACGCTCGACCAACGCCTGCGCACCCGCAGCGTCTCGGAAGACCTGCTGGCCGAGGCGTCGGCTCGGATGCGCGTCGAACGCGAGGCGATCGAGCGCCGGCTCACCACCTCCGAACAGATCATCACCAAGCTCCGCGACGAGCTGGAGGCCGAACGCGAGCGGTTCGCCGAGTTCGTCGACAACCAGCGGGCCCAGCAGCTCGACGAGGACTTCAAGCAGGCCGTCGCGTTCTACGAGCAGATGCAGCCCAAGCAGGCCAAGACCTCCTTCGAGCAACTCATCGCGATGGGGCAGGAGGACCAAGTCATCGACTATCTCAGCGCGATGCAGCTGCGCAAGGCCGGTGCCGTCATCCGAGAGTTCAAGGCTCCCGAGGAGGTGGCGATCGCGACGCAACTGCTCAGCCGTCTCCGCGAACGCGGGATTGATCCGCTGGCCCGCGGCGGAGCGCCGAGCAACAACGGAGGCAACGGGTGATCGCCAACCTGCTGAATCAACCGCCGACTTACGACGCCCAAGCGCTGCCGCCAGCGTCGAGCCACGCCACCGGCGCGTCCGAGCCGTTCGACGCGCTGCTCGCCCAACCCGCCGATCGCAAGCCCGGCCGAACCGAGCCCGGCCAACAACCCCCGTCGGCCGCGGACCGGTGGGCCGATCGCCCGGCACGCGACGAAGCGTCCGCCTCCGAGCCAACCCGCGACGCCGAACCGATCGAGCAACCCAATGACGCCGCCGGCTCCGATGTCCGCGATCCAACCGACGAGGGTTACTCGGACGACACATCGTCCCCGCAGGACGGCGAAGGCGTCGTTGAGGCGTCCGATGGTCCCGCGGCCGAGGACGGTCAATCATCGCGTGGTGATGCCGAGCAAGAAGTACTGGAGCAGCCCGTCGATGCCGTCGCGTCGGTGATCGCCGATGTCGCGACCGCGCTCGCCGCGCCGCTCGCCGATGCTTCCGCGCCCGCCAAGTCTCCCGCCGTGGATCAACCCACCCACGCCCAGGCCGGTTCCGCAACCACCAACCCCACGCCATCGGACGCAGCCGCCAAGCCCACGCCCGCGAGCTCCGTGGCGGTCGTCGATCGGCCCACGGGCCAAGCCCCCACGGCCGAAGGCACGTCGCTCAAGCCCGTCAACGCCCAGGCCCCGAACCAGGTCGCGACCCATGCCACCGCCGATGGCGACAACGCCGGCGGCGACACCCACAAGCAGCCCGGCCAGCAGGGCGGCCTGGCCCAACACGCCGCTCCCGCCAACGCCCAGGCCGCCAACCTCGCCACCGCGTCGGCGAGTTCCGCGGCCGCGTCGCTCACGCCCGATACCCCGGACCCCGGCCTCGCGACCCGCACCAGCGCGAACGCATCCCCCCCGCCAACCCCCGTGCCGTCGACCACGACGCTCGCGGCCACCAACGCCGACCCCGACACCGCCAACGCCGCTCGCCTCGCCCGCGGCCTGCAGTCCGCCCTCAACCAGCGCGGCGGCGGCGTCACCCTCCGCCTCACCCCCGCCGAGATGGGCACCCTCCGCATCAGCCTCGACATCACCGCCGGCCGCGTCGCCGCCGACTTCCAGCCGACCACTCAAGCCGGCCAGCAACTGCTCCAGGGCCAGCTCGCCCAGCTTCGCTCCTCCCTCGAGTCCCAGGGCCTGACCGTCGATCGCCTCGGCGTCCAGCCCGCCGCCTCGACCGGCAACGGCAACGCCGCCCAGAACAACACCTCCTTCAACCAGTCCCAGCAGGACACGCCCGACGGCCGGCAGTCCTCCACCGACGGACGAAGCCGCGGCGAGTACGGCCGCTCCTCCCAGTCCTCGCCAGACGACACGACCGACGACGCCGGCCCCGCCGACACCTTCGACGACGCCCTCCACTCCGCCAACCCCCTCGCGGCCACCGCCGCCGGAGCCTAAGCCATGTCCAGCGCGATCAGCGGCCTGAACAACCCAGTCTCCAACAACACTAACGACGCCAACGCCTTCGCCGAGCTCAGCAGCGAAGAGTTCATCAGCATCATGGTCGAGGAGCTCACCAGCCAGGACCCCCTCGAGCCCAACGACTCGGCCGCTATCCTCGACCAGATCTACTCGATCAGTTCCATCGAGTCTCAGGCCAAGCTCGAGCAGAGCCTCACCACACTCGTCGATCAGAACTCCGTCGTCCAAGCCACCTCGCTCCTCGGTCAGCAGGTCTCCGGCCTGACCACCGGCAACAACGAAGCCGCCGGCAAGGTCACCTCCGTCAAGCTCGTCGACGGCGAGCCCATCCTCGTCCTCGACTCCGGCGCCGAGCTGCCCTTCGACCGCGTGACCGGCATGGACTACGCCGAGTCCACCGACGCGCTGGTCATCCAGCAACTGCTCTCCAACCTCGCGCTGCTCGATTCGAGCATGCTCGTCGGCCAGTACGTCCGCGGCACGGACGTGGGCGGCGTCGGCACCGAAGGCCTGGTCAGCGAGGTCGTCTTCGAGAACGACGGCGGCATCGGCCTCGAGCTCGACAACGGCCGACTCGTCCCTATCGAGAACGTCACCGGCTACGGCAAGCCCAAGGACGGCTAACCCCACCCCGCTCCCCCGCTCGCAAAGACGCGCCCCATGCCCGACGGATCGGAACTGCTGCGACTGCTCGAGCCCGCCGTTCGGCCGGTTGGCGGCGGCACGCCCGGTCAGCCCAAGACGCCTGACAACTTCGAGGGCAAGTCCTTCGACCAGCTCCTCGCCGACGCCGCCCAGCGCGGCCCCGAGCCCGCCGTTCAACCTTCGACGGACGCCGTCGCCGATCCAACCGACACGGCCGCCCCCGACCGAACCGCCGCGCCGATCAACCTCGGCCACGTCGAGAACCCCTCCCTCGCCCGCCTGCTCGCCGAGCGATCGGCCGCCAACCCGCCCGCGACACCCGACCTTTCATAAAGCAAGAACCAGGAGTTTCCCATGGCCCTCACCACCGCGATGTACACCAGCCTCACCGGCCTGGACACCAGCTCCGACCTGCTGAACGTCTCCGGTAACAACATCGCCAACGTCAACACCACCGCCTTCAAGAAGTCGCGGATCTCCTTCCAGACCGCCATCTCTCGCAACCTGCGCAACGGCTCGGCCCCGACGCAGAACCTCGGCGGCACCAACCCCGCCCAGGTCGGCCTCGGCGTGCAGATCGGCGCCATCACCCGCAACTTCGAGAACGGCCCCCTCCAGCCCACCGGCTCCAACACCGACGTCGCCATCGAGGGCAACGGCTTCTTCATCGTCGACGTCAACGGCTCCCAGTTCTTCACACGCGACGGCGGCTTCACCCTCGACCAGGACAACAACCTCGTCATGCCCGGCACCGGCGGCCTCGTCCAGGGCTACGGCGTCGACGGCGAGTTCAACATCGTCAACGGCGTCCTGGGCAACATCAACATCCCCATCGGCACCCTCTCCATCGCCGAGGAAACCCAGAACGTCCAGTTCTCCGGCAACCTCAACGCCGGCGGCGAGGTCGCCACCCAGGGCTCCATCATCGACTTCGCCGCCCTCTACACCGACGCCGCGCAGACCACCGCCGCCACCACCACCACCGACCTCACCGCCATCCTCGACGACACCGGCACCGCCGTCTTCGCCGCCGGCGACGTCATCACCCTCACCGGCGCCACCCGTGGTGGGGCCACCATCGAGGACAAGACCTTCGAGATCGGCTCCACCACCACCGACCCCACCGACTCCGGCACCACCGTCCAGGACTTCATGGACTTCCTCCAGGACGTCCTCGGCCTGGACACCGCCAACGGAGCGTCCGTCTCCCTGGCCGCGGGCGTCATCACCGTGACGGGCAACACCGGCACCGCCAACGACCTCGTCATCGATGACGGCGACCTCATCCTCAACGAGGGATCCAACCCCTCGGTCCCCTTCGACCTCACCAAGACCCAGGACGCCGACGGCGAGTCCGTCCGCACCACCTACGTCGCCTTCGACTCCCTGGGCAACCCCGTCACCGTCGACATGACCGTCGTCCTCGAGACCAAGGACTCTTCCGGCACCAACTGGCGCTTCTACAACCACTCCGACGACGACACCGACATCTCCACCTATCTCGGCACCGGCACCCTCCAGTTCGACAACAACGGCCAGTTCATCGCCGGCACCGACGCCCAGGTCACCGTCAACCGACAGAACGTCGGCTCGATCAACCCCCTCCAGTTCGACATCAACTTCGAGAACGACGGCCAGACCGGCGCCGTCACCGCGCTGACCGAAGTCAACTCCCAGATCTCCGCCACCTTCCAGGACGGCTCGCCCATCGGCACCCTCGAGGACTTCTCCGTCTCCGCCGACGGCACCATCACCGGCGTCTTCTCCAACGGCCTGCTCCGCAGCCTCGGCCTCATCCCCGTCGCCATGTTCTCCAACAACGCCGGCCTCGAGGAGCAGGGCAACAACCTCTTCCGGCCCACCCCCAACTCCGGCATCCCCGTCATCGTCACCCCCACCACCGGCGGCTCCGGCCGGCTGATCGGTCAGACCGTCGAGCTTTCCAACGTCGACCTCGCCGAGGAATTCATCAACCTCATCTCCGCCAGCACCGGCTTCTCCGCCTCCAGCCGCGTGCTGTCCACCAGCGACCAGCTCATCCAGGAACTCCTGGCGACCATCCGGTAGAGCGGCCTCCCCAGAATTCGCCAAAAACGCTTGACGAACGCCGTGAGGCGGGGTACTTTTTCGTATAACTGATTATGCGAATAAGTGACTCGCCTCGTCTCTTCCGGCCGCTCCGCGGCGATGCTTCTTGAAACCCGACCGAGCCCGACTTTGAGCGTTACGCAAGCCCAACTCGCCCGCGAACTCGGCCTGTCCCAGGTCGCCGTGTCGCACGCCTTGCTCGGCAAACCGGGCGTCGGCGCCCGGACACGTCAACGCGTGCTCGACGCCGCACGCCGAGGCGGCTATCGCCCGTCGCGCTCGGCCCGAGGCATGGTCAGCGGCCGCACCCAACTGATCGATCTCTGGTTGGGGCTCAAGACCGGCGTCAGCCGCACCCCGCCCAATCTGTTGCAGAGCATGCAGTTCGCCGCGGAGTCGGCCGGCATGCAGGTCTTGCTCAGCTTCCTGCACGACCGGCAGCTCAGCGACCCGAACCGGCTCCCGACGATCCTCCGCGAGCACGCCGCCGACGGCGTATTGATCAACTACACCCACCTCGTGCCCGAGCCGCTGCTCGAGCTGCTCACCCGATACGCGATCCCCGCCGTCTGGGTGAACAACAAGCGCGAGCACGACGCCGTTCATCCTGACGACCTGCAGATCGGGCGCCTCGCCGCCGAGCGATTCCTCGAGCTGGGACACCGCAGGCTGGCGATGTTCGAGGTCACCGGCGGCGAGCACTACAGCCGCATCGACCGCTGGGACGGATTCCGCATCACCGCCGAGGCGGCCGGGCTTACGCCGCGTCGCATCGAAGTGCCCGGCGGCTTGGGCGTGCCTTACCGCCAGGACGCGACGCACGACGATCGCGTGGATCAACTCGTCGCCCGGCTCGACACCCCCGACCGGCCCACCGCGATCTTCGCGTACTCGCTCGGCGAAGCCCTGGCCGTGGTCGCGGCGCTCGGCCGACTCGGGCTCTCCACGCCGCAAGACGTCTCGCTGATCGCCGTCGCCGACGAACCGGTCTCGGTGCTCGTGCCCGTGCCGATCAGCACGGTGGTCCTGCCGCAGGACCGGATCGGCGCCGCGGCCGTCGAAGAACTCGTCGCCAAGATCGACCGCCCCGCAGACACTCGCCCCGCGATCGCGCTGCCGGCCAAATACGTCGAATCACGCTCTACGGCGCGCCCGCCATCTAAGTCCTGTTGATGCCCGTCCTGTTTCTTTGCCCGTTTCATGCCTTAAAGGAGGTTAATTCATGAAGTTCTCGCCCTTGATCCGTGCCGTCCCCGCCGCCTGCCTCGCGTCGTTCCTCGGCGCCGCTGCCCAGTCCGGCGTCATCGAATTCAACCCGCCCGACTACCCGCTGGGCTCCTCGCTCGTCGTCAATCCAGACTGGGCCGGAGCCGGCACGCTGACGTTCATCACCAGCCTCGGCGGCGGCAACGGCGCCGCCCAGAGCGCCGTCACCGCCGAAGCCGCCTTCTCCAACAACCGCTTCACCCCCGACGCCGCCTTCCTCGAGTCGGCGGACACGACCACCGCCGGCAAGACCGTCGACTTCTCCTTCGACATCCGCTTCGACCAGATCGGATCGGTCGACGACTTCCGCCTCGACCACCGCATCCTCATCGGCGGCAGCGACGCCGCTCCGATCATCGGCTTCCAACTCTTCGGCAACAGCCGGCTGCAGGTCCTCACGCCCACCGGCGCCACCAACGTCGTCAACGTCAACGGCAACGCGCTCAACCTCGACGACGTCGGCACCGACCGTTTCATCACCGTCGAGGGCGCCATCGACTTCGACGCCGGGACCTACGACCTCACGGTCGATGGCGTCGACCAGGGGTCGGGTTTGGACCTGCTCAACAACCCGACCGACTTCGGCCAGTTCACGATCCAGCGCCGCACGTCCGACGCTGGTGCCGTCCAGTTCAGCCTCGACAACCTCGAGCTCGTCGTCCCCGAGCCGGGCTCGATGGCGTTGCTGGGGCTCGGGCTGGCCGCGTGCTTGGCCCGCCGACGCGCCTGACGTTGCCCGCCGCCCCGGCTCGACGGCCGCGGCGGCGTTTCGTGTTTCGATCGCATCGAGGACTCACATGACCACCACGACCCCCCGCAACGCATTCACCCTGATCGAACTGCTCGTCGTCATCTCGATCATCGCGCTGCTGATCTCGATCCTGTTGCCGGCCCTTTCCGCGGCCCGCGAGGCCGGTCGCTCTGCTCAATGCCTCAGTAATCTCCGCCAACAGGGCATCGCGATCGCCGCTTACGGGGCCGACTACGGCGATACCGTCGTCCCCGGTCGCGCTCTGCTGACCGTCAATGGCCCCGAGGCTTCCTACGCCTCGCTCCTCGCCGCCGGCGATTATGGGTCGGCTCGCAACGTGACCTTCGATCCCAGCTCGTCCGTCGACTCGCAGACCGAGTCGCTCTTCCGCTGCCCCAATGGCGAGGACGAACGCTGGACCAGCGGCGTCCCCGCGACCAAGGAAGACTCCCTCAACCGCCGCTACTGGCGCGCCGCCTCCAAGGCCGACTTCTCCGAGGTCGTCAACACCTGGTACGGCGTCAACGGCTCCACCAGCGATGTCTACAACCCTTGGTTCCCGATGACGAACGTGACCTTCGGCAACAACGACCCGGACAACGTCTTCCATCGCATCGACGATTTCCTCCAAGCTTCCGACACCGCACTGGTTTACGACGGCCTCTACGTCACCAGTGGCGCGTGGACCCGCATCAGCCTCCGCCACGGCGGGGGCAACTCAACCAACATGCTCTTTGCCGACAGCCACGCCGAGGCCGTTCAAGACGAAGTCCTCCCCGCCGACGGCACCACCATCGGCGGCCCGTCCGCGGGCTCTGTCGGCCAGCTCAACGACTTCCCCGACATCGTCTGGCGCCTTAATCAGCGCTAGACGACGCTCGCCAATCCCGACCACGCCCCGGAGCCCACCATGCTGCGCGCCCTTGCCGTCCTCGCGGCGACGTCGATCGCGATCTCTGCTCACTCGGCCGCCGCGCCAGCCGCGCCGCCGAGTCAGATGCCCGCTTACGTGACCGACGCCCTCGACCGAGGCGACGGCCTGATCGCGCCGTCCGCCGTCGCGACGCTCGGCGGCGAAGCCCGCGAGGACGCCGCTCTCGAGCCCCTCACCGGCCTGCCGCAACCGGCGTTTCGCGTCACCACCAACAACCAGCCCGCGCACCACTACAGCATCGAGGCCCGCGTGCCCGCCTCGGCGAGCGTGAAGAAAGGCGACGTGCTCTTCGCCGCGTGGTGGATGCGGGCTCACGCCTCCCGCGTCGAGTCCGGCGAGGCCGTGACGCTGTTTCGCGTGCAGCGGACGCAGCCCCCGTGGGAGCGCACGCTCTACGGCGACTCGCTCGCCGGCCCGGAGTGGAAGCTGATCTACCGCGCCGGCCGTGCACCCGCCGACATCCCGGCGGGCGAACTGGCCGCCGTGTTCTCCGCCGGCTATCCCCGCCAGGCCTTCGACGTCGCCGGCCTACGCGTCAGCAACCTCGGCCCCGACGCCGACCCCGACACGCTGCCGACGATGACCATCTCGTACCCCGGTGCTGAGCCCGACGCCGCCTGGCGCATCGCCGCCGAGGCGAGGATCGATCGTCTCCGCCGAGCCGACCTGACCCTCGAGCTCGTGGATGCCGACGGACAGCCACTCCGCGATGCCCAGGTCGAGGCCGAGCTCGTCCGTCACGACTTTTGGTTCGGCTCGGCCTTCGCCGCCGACTGGCTCTACGACAACTGGGACACCCCCGACGGTGCGCGGTACCGAGAGAAGATGATCGAGCTGTTCAACGGCGTCGCCATGGCCAACCAGCTCAAGTGGGCACGCTGGGAGCAGAACCCCGACATCGCGATGACCACCCTCCGCTGGCTCAAGGGCGCGGGCCTGAAAACCCACGGCCACGTGCTTGTCTGGCCCGGCCTCGAGAAGTTCCGCGTCGCCGACGCCAAGCAGGTCTGGGCCGCCGCTCAGTCCGACCCCGACATCCTTCGCGACCGCGTCCGCAACCACATGGTCGACATCCTCACGGCCACTCACGGCCTCGTCGACGACTGGGACGTCGTGAACGAGCCGTACACCCAGCACGAGTTCCTCGACCTGCTCGGCCAAGACGCGATGGTCGATTGGTTCAAGCTCGCCCGAGAGCTCGCGCCCAACGCCAACCTCTTCCTCAACGACTTCTCGATCCTCGCCGGCAACGGGCTCAACAAGCCCAAGCAGGACTTCATGTACGACACCGCCGCCTATCTGCTTGAGCAGGGCGCTCCGATCGACGCGATCGGGTTCCAGGCTCACATGGGCGGCGGCCTGACCCCGCCTTATCGACTCGAGATGATCCTCAACCGCTTCGAGGAGCTTGGCCTGCCGATCATGATCACCGAGTTCGACGTCGACGTCCCCGACCCCGAGGTCCAGGAGCAATACGCACGAGACTTCATGACCGTCATGTTCAGCCATCCGGCGGTCAGCGGGTTCACAACGTGGGGTTTCTGGCGGCCTCAGATGTGGTCACCCAACTCGGCGATGTTCGACGCCGACTGGAACCTCATGCCGGTCGGCCGAGCGTTTACCGGCCTGGTGCACGACGCGTGGAAGACCCGCGCCGCGGGCCGCAGCGACGCCGCCGGTCGATTCGCCTTCCGAGGGTTCAAGGGCGACTACCGTGTCACCGTCACGGTCGATGGCGAGACGACAACGCACGAAGTTCAACTCCCGACCCTCGACGGCACGATACGACTTGAGCCCTCGGTTCCCGCCGGCCACTGACCCGCTCTCACGGGTCGAGATCCCTCCTCCGACCCGATCCATGATCACCGTCACCCGACTCAACGGCCACCCCTTCGTCGTCAACGCCGAGCTGATCCGCACGGTCGAGTCCAACCCCGACACGACCATCAAGCTCATCAACGGCGACACCATCATCGTCAAGGAATCGATGCAGCGCGTGGTCGAGCTGGCCGTGGAGTATGGCCGCTCGCTCCGCACCCTGTTGCCGCCCAGCTGAACCCGGTTCGGCGGTCGGCGATTGGACCCCCGCCCGCTCACAGGCCGATAAGCCATTGTCGGGTGGGCTCGACGGACGGAGTGCGCGACCATGGACCTTGGCATGCTTTTCGGATTGCTCGGCACCTACGTGCTGGTGCTTTGGGCGATCCTCGCCGGCGGGGCGCCCGGCTGGTACGTCGACATCCCCTCGGTCATCCTCGTCATCGGCGCCTCCTGCACCGTCATGTTCCTGACCTTCCCGGCCGGCAGCCTCAAGGGCATGATCGCCGTCCTCAAGAAAGCCCTCTTCCCCAAGAAGCACGACCCCGAGAAGCTCATCGAGGACATGGTCTCCTACGCCGAGATCGCCCGCCGCGACGGCATCCTCAGCCTCGAGAACACCACCAAGGACATCGACGACCCCTTCATCGTCCAGGGCATCCAGATGGCCGTCGACGGCACCGACCCCGAGCTCATCGAACAGATCATGGAGAACGACCTTGAGCAGGTCACCGAACGCCACGGCACCGGCAAATCCCTCTTCGACGCCCTGGGCAAGTACGCCCCGGCCTTCGGCATGATCGGCACGCTCGTCGGCCTGGTCGCCATGCTCGCCGACCTGTCCGACCCGTCCAAGATCGGCGCCGGCCTGGCCGTCGCGCTGCTCACCACGCTCTACGGCGCCCTGATCGCCAACGGCTTCGCCCTGCCCCTGGCCGATCGGCTCGCCCGACGATCCGCCGACGAGATCCTCTACAAGACGATCATCGTCAAGGGTGTCATGGCCATCCAGTCCGGCGACAACCCGCGCGTCGTCGAGCAAAAATTGCGCACCTTCCTGCCGCCCAGCCTGCGACCCGCCGCCGAAGAAGAGGCCGCCTGACCGCCAACCATGGCCAAGAAAAAAAAGTGCAACTGCCCGCCCCCCGGGGCGCCGGACTGGATGGTGACCTACGGCGACATGGTCACTCTCCTGCTGTGTTTCTTCGTGCTCATCGTCGCCTTCTCCGAGATCAAGAAGGAAGACGAGTTCAACGCCGTCGTCGAGGAGATCAAGCGCTCCTTCGGCATGAAGGGCGGCGGCGGCAAGCTCCCCACTAAGGAGGACCCCGAGCTCTCGCTCATCGAGCGACTCGAGACCATCCAATTCCAGAAAAAGAAGGAGCCCAACCGCTCCACCACCGAGGAGCCCGGCGTCGAGGGCCGCGAGCCCCGGGTCACCCAGGTCCGCGAGGGAATGAAGTTCATCGTCGGGTCGCGCATCGTCTTCGAGCCCGGCTCGGCCGAGATCACGCCCCAGGCCCGCGGCACGCTCGACGGCATCGCCGACCAAGTCCGAGGGACCAACAACGTCCTGGAGATCAAGGGCCACGCCGCCCCCGCCGAGATCGACCAGGCCGGCCGTTATCGGGACCTCGACCGCCTCAGCTACGCCCGCGCCTCGGCCGTCCGCGACTACCTCATCGACCAGGGCAAGGTCCGGTCAGACCGATTCCGACTCGTCGCGGTCGGCGATCGCGAGCCCGCGGCCTACGGCGTCTACAACGACGCCGGCCAACAGCCGAATAGACGGGTAGAGATCGTCCAGTCCGAGACGATCATCCAGCAGATGCGCGAGCCGCAGGCCTACGCCGGCGGCTGAACCGCCCGGGCCACGCCCCGAGGAACCCATGCCCGACGACAACGCCCCCGCCAACGAACCCAAGAAGGGCCTGCCGATCAAGACGGTCGTGGCGGTCGCCGCGGTCCTGCTGATCGAAGCGATCGCGATCTCGGCCGTCTTCATCCTCTCGCAGGGCCCCGAGGCCGTCGTCGCCGACGAGGCCGCCGTCGACGCCGCCGCCGAGGGCGAGCGACCCGTCGAGCACATGGTCGTCGCCGACAAGTTCCAGAACACCCGCACCGGCCGGGCCTACCTCTACGACACCGAGGTCTACATCGTCGTCAAGAACAAGCACCTGGGCGACGTGGTCGAACGCATCGACCTGATGCGCGCCCGCGTCAGCACCGACATCGCCGAGATATTCCGCAAGGCAGAGCCCAGCCACCTGCTCGAGCCCGAGCTCGCCACCCTCCGCCGCCAGATCCGCGCCGCCCTCACCGAACGCCTCGGCTACGACGCCGATGGCGAGACCCTCGTGATGGAAGTCGTCATCCCTCGCTGCAAGCAGTACCGCGCCGACCTTTAACCCCCCGCCTCGCCGCCCGCGCCCAGGTCAAAGGAGTGACCCATGGCCGACGAACCTAATCCAAGCCAACCCGCCGACGACGCCGTGCAGGAAGCCCTGCAGGACGCGCAGGCCTCCATCGACGAGATCCGCACCGACGTCGCCTCGGCCGTCGACGCCGATCCCGCCGCCGTACCCGACCCGCCTCACCCCAGCGCCGAAGGCATCGACCTGCTCAGCGATGTGGAGCTGGACGTCACCGTCGAGCTCGGCCGAACCGAGATGCTGGTCGAGGACGTCCTCAAGCTCGGCGAGGGCAGCGTCGTCGAGCTCGAGAAGCTCGCCGGCGACCCGGTCGACGTCTTCGTGAACGGCCGACTCGTCGCGCGCGGCGAGGTGCTCGTGCTGAACGACAACTTTTGCATCCGCGTGAGCGAGATCGTCGAAAACCTCGAAGAGCAAGCCGCGGCCGCCGTCCAAGCGCAGCCCGCGGCCACGCCCTCGGCATGAGGCCGAAGGCAACGCACCACCCCGTCCGGCGGAGCCGACGGAACCATCAGGCCAGGGAGGGCCGACATGTCTCGCCTCAAAGAGGCATCCCGCTGTCACGATCGACCCCACGCGCAACTCCTGCGCCGTCGCCGCGCACACGGTGCCTGCCTGCGCACGATCTGCGCGGCCCTCGCCCTTGCCGTCGTCAGCCCCGTTCTCGCGCAGGCGACCTCGGCCAACGAGCCCGCCTCGACCGACGCCGCCGTTGAAGCCATCCAACGCGCCCGCGCCCTCGCCGAGCGTCGCGCCCCCGAGCCGGCCTCGCCCGACACCGCCAACACGGCCCGGGCCGAGTCAATCGTCGACGCGCCCGAGCTCGACGCCGACGCGCCTCGCCCGCTCGGCTTGCCCTCCAACTCGAGCTCGCCGATCGATCGCGCTTCCGCCGTCGACGGCAACACCGGCTGGGTCCTCAGCACGCTCTCGGCGCTGGGCGTCGTGCTCGGCCTGGTCTTCGTCGCGCGCTGGTGCCTGACCCGCATGCAGAACGGCGGCGAGCCCGTCGCCCGCACCGCCGCCGTCGAGGTGCTCAGCCGCGTGCCGATCGGCAACCGCCAGCGCGTCATGCTGCTGCGCATCGGCGGACGCATCGTCGTCGTCGGCGACGCCGGCGGCAGCCTCAACACCCTCGCCGAGATCGACGACGAGCAGGAAGTCGCCGACCTCCTGCAGTCCGTGTCGGCCAACCGCTCCAACAGCGCCGCGTCGGGCTTCCGCGATCTCTATCGCCAGATGGCCGGCGGCCCCGCCGAGCGGGCCGACCGCCGCGACGACGCCCGCGACCCGGCCGCCGACCCGCGCGAGGCGTACGGCGACCGCTCGCAGGACGAGGTCCGCCGCCTGCTCAGCCGCGTCCGCGGCGCCGCCACCTCCATCGCCGGCGGTGCGGGAGGGGCGCGATGACCCGCCGACTCATCCCCCTCGGTCTTGCAATCGCCTGCCTGCTCACCGCAACCGTCGCCTCCGCTCAGTCCGACCCCGCGGGCGACGCGGCGCGCGGCGTCGTCGATCTCGGCAACCCGCTGTCCGTCCTCCGCGCCGCCGGCGAGTCGATGCCCGGCGAGGCCGCCGACGGCTTCCGCTCCGCCGCCCCGGGCGAGTCGACCGAGCAGGGCCCGGTCAATCGAGGCCTGTCCGCGACGCTGTCGATCCTCTTCTTGCTGACGGTGCTGTCACTCGCGCCGGCGATCCTCATCATGTGCACCTGCTTCACGAGGATCGTCGTCGTCCTCGCGCTGCTCCGCCAGGCCATCGGCACCCAGTCCGTCCCTCCCTCGCAGGTCATCATCGGCCTGTCGCTGTTCCTCACCCTGCTTGTCATGGCCCCGACCTTCGAGCAGGTCAACCGCGAGGCGATCACCCCGCTGCAGATGGGGGCGATCGACGAGGTCGAGGCCTGGGAACGCGCCAAGGCCCCGATCCGACGGTTCATGTTCGACCAGATCCAGCACGCCGGGAACTGGGACGACGTCTACATGATCCTCCGCTACCGCGGCGTCGACACCACCGACCCGTCGTCGCTCACCGAGGCCGACGTCGACATGCTCACCCTGGTCCCGGCGTTCATCCTCAGCGAGCTGAAGGTGGCGTTCCTGCTGGGCTTCCGGCTGTACCTGCCGTTCCTCGTGATCGACATGGTCGTCTCCAGCGTGCTCATCTCGATGGGCATGCTGATGCTCCCGCCGATCCTCATCAGCCTGCCGTTCAAGCTGCTGATGTTCGTGCTCGTGGACGGCTGGCGGCTCGTGGTCGGCAGCCTGCTCAACGGCTTCGCCGTGCCCGGCACAACGATTCCCATTTGACGTGATGACTCCACTGCTCGATCGAGACCCAAGTGCCGCTTGACCAGACCGTCGACTTCGTCCGCGAAACGCTGCTGCTGACGCTGTGGCTGTCGCTGCCGGTGCTCTCCGCGGCGCTGGTCATCGGCCTGGTGATCAGCCTGTTCCAAGCCGTCACGCAGATCCAGGAGCAGACGCTGACGTTCGTGCCCAAGATCCTCGGCATGGGGGTCGTGGCGGCGCTGGTCATGCCGTGGATGGTCAAGAAGATCCTCGAGTTCGCGAAGGTCGCGTTCTCGGGGCTGGGCGCCTGAGCCCGACGTGGAGCCGCCGTGGTCGTCGATCTGAGCCCCATCCTGCACCACCTGCCCGGCTGGGTCGTCGTGCTGTTTCGCATCACGGGGATCTTCGTCTTCGCCCCGGTCTTCGGCTCCGAGACCGTCCCGCGGCAGGTGAAGGTGTACCTCGCGGTGGCGCTGGCGTTCTGCGTCTACCCCGCGCTCGCCGAGACGCCAGGCGCGACCGGCGCGGCCTTCGCGTCTATCAACGCCACCGGGTTCGAGCTGTGGCGGCTGCCGGCGCTGGCGGCCTCGGAGCTGCTCATCGGCCTGGCCATCGGCTACCTCGCCAGCCTCCCGCTCATCGCCATGCAGGTCGGCGGGCGGCTGATCGATCAGCAGATGGGCCTGGGCATCGCCGGCGTCTATAACCCCGAACTCGACGAGCAGTCCGGCGTGATCGCCGAGGTGCTGTTCGTCTTCGCCACCATGGCGTTCGTGCTACTCGACGGGCACCGCGTCATGCTCGCGACCCTCATCGGCAGCTTTGAGCGCGTCCCGCCGGCCGGCATCATCGACCCCGCCGCGCTCAAGGACCTCGTCGTCGGCATGCTCGGCACGACGTTCGAGCTCGCCGTCCGCGTCGCCGCGCCCGTCACCGCGCTGCTGCTTCTGCTCACCCTGGGCATGGGCTTCATCGCCCGCACCGTCCCGCAGTTCAACATCCTGTCGGTCGGCTTTTCCATCCGCATCCTGACCACCATCGGGATGCTCGTCCCGGCCTTCGCCGTGATGGCCGCCGTGTACTTCGACGAGACGCTCCGGCTGCTCCGCGAGCTGGCCGCCGCCCTGGGCGGGCCGGGCGTCGCGACCTACCTGGGAGGCGGCTGATGCCCGAATCGAGCGCCGGCGAGAAGACCGAAGACCCCACGACACGCAAGCTGCAGGATGCCCGGCAGGACGGCAACGTCGCCAAGAGCACCGACATGGCCGCCGCCGCCACCCTGCTGGCCGCCGTGGTGGCCTTGTTCTTCCTCGGCGAACGCCTCGTCATCGAGATCGCCGAGGCGACCCGCACCCTGCTGGCCGACGACTTCGCCGGCAACGCCACCCGCGTCGAAGACCTCCGCGAGCTCGCCGCCTACTCGGGCTTGATGATGGTGCGCATCGTCGGCCCGCTCGCGCTGATCGTCTTCATCGTCGCCGTCATCGTCATGCTCGGCCAGGTCGGCTTCCTGCTGTCGACCAAGGCCATCACCCCCAAGCCCGGCCGGCTGAACCCGATTAAGGGGATCGCGAATCTATTCAACCTGCGGGCCGCGATGCGCTTCGTCATGAGCGTCGGCAAGATCACGATCATCGCCGTCGTTGCCGGGATCGTCATCGTCCTCGACCTGCCGGAGATCATCCACGTCGTCGAGCTCGCCGCGTTGCAAGGGCTGGCGGTGACGGGGTCGATGCTGTTCTGGCTGGGGATCAAGCTCGCGGCCGTGCTGCTGATCCTCGCGATCCTCGACCTGGCCTATCAGCGCTACCAACGCTGGGAAGACCTCAAGATGACCAAGCAGGACGTCAAGGACGAGATGAAGCGCATGGAGGGCGATCCGATGGTCCGGCAGCGCCGGGCGCGGGTGGCCAGACAGCTGGCGATGCAACGCCTCTCGGCCGCGGTGCCGACCGCCGACGTCGTCGTCACCAACCCCACGCACTACGCCGTCGCGCTCAAGTACGACGGCGGAAAGATGGGGGCGCCGAAGGTCGTGGCCAAGGGCGTCGACCTGCTGGCCGTGCGAATCCGTCAGCTGGCGGCGCAGCACGGCATCGCGATCGTCGAGCGCCCGCCCCTCGCGCGGGCCCTGTACGCCGCCGTCGAGATCGGCCACGAGGTCCCCGGCGAGCACTACACCGCCGTCGCCGAGGTGCTGGCCTACGTCTACCGCCTCAACGGCCAGACACGCCAGCGCCGCGAGCAAGCCCGAGCCGAGGCTGGCGCTGCCTAACGCGACCAACGAACTAATCAACGCCGTCCCCTGGCGGCCACACATTGCATGGTTTGACCCCGACGAACTAACATGGCCAGCGCCGCACAACCCGCTCTGCCCTCGCTGACCACGGGCAGCCTCTCAAGCCGCTTCCGCGCCGCGCGGACGCTGCTTGTGCCGGTCGGGTTCATCGCGCTGCTCGGGGTGATCGTCGTGCCGATGCCGCCGGCGGTGATGGACATCCTGCTGTCGGCCAACCTCGCGCTCGCGGCGGTCATCCTGCTCACCACGATCTACGTCACCAGCCCGCTGGACTTCTCGGTGCTGCCGTCGTTGCTGCTGGGCACGACGCTGTTCCGGTTGGTGCTGAACATCGCGACGACGCGCATGATCCTCTCGGCCGACGCGGCCACGCCCGAGCAAGCGCAGTACGTCGCGGGCTCGGTCATCGCCACGTTCGCGAGCCTGGTCGTCGGCGGCGGCGACGACTTCACGACCGTCGTCGTCGGCGTGATCCTGTTCATCATCCTCATCATCGTGCAGTTCGTCGTGATCACGAAGGGCTCGACGCGCATCTCCGAGGTCGCCGCGCGCTTCACCCTCGACGGCATGCCCGGCAAGCAGATGGCGATCGACGCCGACCTCAACGCCGGGCTGATCGATGAGCAGACCGCCAAGAAGCGGCGCGAGGAGATCAGCCAGGAGGCCGACTTCTACGGGGCGATGGACGGTGCTGCCAAGTTCGTCCGCGGCGACGCGATCGCCGGCATCATCATCACGATCGTCAACATCATCGGCGGGCTCACCGTGGGGATCGCGCTCAAGGGCTGGTCGGTCGGCGAGTCGGTCGAGTTGTTCACCCGGCTGACCGTGGGCGATGGTTTGGTGTCGCAGTTGCCGGCGTTTGTGATTTCGATCGCGGCCGGCCTGATCGTCACCCGGTCGAGCACGAAGACCGACCTCAGCCAGGAGCTGACCAGGCAGCTCACCAGCCGCGGCGCGGCGCTGGGGATCACGTCGGGCTTCCTGGCGGCGATGGGGTTCCTGGGCCTGCCGATGGTGCCCATGCTCATGCTGTCGGCGGCGCTGGGGGTCGCGGCGTGGGTGGTGAGCCGATCCGACAAGCGCAAAGCGGCGGCGACGGCCCAGGCCGACGCCCAGGCCAAGGCCGAGGCCGGCCCGGAGACCAAGCCCGTCGAGCAGGCGCTCAAGGTCGACACGCTCGAGCTCGAGGTCGGCTACCAGCTCGTGCGGCTGGTCGACACGACCCAGGGCGGCGACCTGCTGGAGCGGGTGTCGTCGATCCGCCGGCAGCTGGCGGGCGACATGGGCATCGTGATGCCGCCGGTGCGGATCCGGGACAACATGCAGCTGCCGCCGCACGGGTACGCGTTGAAAGTGCGGGGCAACACGGTCGCGGGCGGGCAGGTCTTCCCCGGCCAGTTCCTCGCGATGGACGGCGGGCTGGCGAGCGAGCCCCTGCCGGGCACCAAGACGCGCGAGCCGGCGTTCGGGCTGGAGGCGACCTGGGTCGAGGCCGGACAGAAGCAGCGGGCCGAGACGCTGGGCTACACCGTCGTCGACGCGACAAGCGTGCTCTCGACGCACATCACCGAGGTCGTCAAGACGCACTCGCACGAGTTGCTCACGCGCGAGGAGACCAACCACCTCATCGAGCAGCTCAAAGAGTCGGCGCCCAAGCTCGTCGAAGAGGTGCTCGGCGGCGAGGCCCCGCTGGTCAAGCCCGGCGAGCTGCAACGCGTGCTGCAGAACCTGCTCAAAGAGCGCGTCTCGATCCGCGACCTCGAGACGATCGTCGAGACGTTGGGCGACTGGGCGGCGCGAACCAAGGACCTGGATGTCCTCACCGAGTACGTCCGCAACGCCCTGCGTCGGACGATCTGTTCGCAATACGCGGTCGAGCCGACGCAGGAGTTCAACGACGACGGCACGCCGGCGTTGCCGAAGCTGTACTGCGTGAGCCTCGACCCGGCGCTGGAGGATCGCATCGCGGGGTTCGTCGAGCGGTCGGGCGAGGGGACGAGCATGTCGATGCCGCCGGCGGTGGCGAACCGCATCACGTCGGCGATCGTCGGCGAGCTGGATCGGCTCACGCAGGTCGGTCATCACCCGGTCGTGCTGGCGAGCCCGCAGGTTCGCGCGCAAGTCCGTATATTGCTCGAACCCCATCTGCCCGCGGCCGCCGTGCTCGGGTACAACGAGGTCAGCAAGGGCGTCGAGGTGGAGTCGCTCGGCATGGCGAGCCTCGCGGACGAGGGGAACCAGGCGGCGTAAGGCGGGGTTGCCGGGCCGCGGCGAGACGGCCGATCGTGTTCGCGTAATGGAGTACGCGGGTTGAAGATCAAGACGTTTACGGCTGGCAGTTACGACGCGGCGCTCGACCAGGTGCGCGACCACTTCGGCGCCGACGGCGTGGTGCTGCACACGCGGTCGTACAAGCGCGGCGGCCTGCTGGGCATCGGCGGGCGCACGGTGGTCGAGCTGACCGCGTCGGCGGGGCGTGAGTTGGGGCAGCGCAACCGCGCCCAGGCCCGAAGATCCCCCCGGGCCGAGGCGGCACGCGAGCTGGAAGAGCGGCGTGCTGCGCGGACCGAGGAGCGGCGCGAGGCGCTGGCCGGCGACCTGATCAAGAAGACCTACGCCGCGGCCAAGCAAGAGCTGGCCACGCAAGGCGTCGTCGCCACCCCGCCGACCGACGCGGCAGGGCCCCCGGCCGCGACGGCGACGATCGTGCCCGCGCCCCCGGCCGACGATCGGCTTTGCGAGGAGGTGGCGGCCGTCAAGCGGATGGTGCGCGAGCTGATGCACCGGCCGGCGGGCGGCGATGTTGCCACGGCCGACCCGGTCGAGGCCTCGACGCTGCCCGAAGCGCTGGCCGAGCCCTACCTGGCGATGCTGGAGGCCGAGCTGAGCAGAGAGATCGCCGACGCGGTGCTGGCCGAAGTCCGGGATCAGTTAGGTGAGTCGGGAGCCGAGGACGCCGAACGTGGCCGCGAGGCGATGGCGGCCGCGCTGTCACGCTACCTGCCCGAGCAGGCCGACCAGCGAAAGTGGCCGACCGACGGCCGGCCGCTGACCATCGCGCTGGTCGGCTCCACGGGCGTGGGCAAGACCACCACCGTCGCGAAGCTGGCGGCGGGGTTCAAGCTCAACGACGGCAAGCGGGTCGGGCTCGTGACGATCGACACGTACCGCATCGCGGCCGTCGAGCAGTTGCGGACCTACGCGGAGATCATCGACGTCCCGCTGGAGGTGGTGAAGACGCCGGCCGAGATGCGGGCGGCGATGGAGCGCTTACACGATTGCGACGTGGTGCTGATCGACACGGCCGGGCGTTGCCCCAAGGACGCCGACCGACTCGCGGCTCTGCGGGAAGTGCTGGAGCCGGCGCGGGCCGACGAGACGCATCTGGTATTATCCTCGGCTTCGGCTCAACGCACGATGCTCGACGCCATGGATCGCTTCGAGCGGCTGAGCTACGACCGTGTGCTGTTTACCAAGCTCGATGAGGCCGTCACCGTGGGCGTGATGTTCGATGCCATGAGACGCGTGAACCGAGGGATGAGCTACATCACGACCGGGCAGGAGGTGCCCCACCGGATCGAGCCCGCCACGCCGCGGCGGCTGGCGGAGCTGGCGTTGGGGGGTGAGCTTCGGTGACGGTGGTGACGGATCAGGCGGAGGCGCTGCGCGCGATGGTGGACGCGTCGGAGCGCGCCGCCGCCCCCATGCCTCTGGGCGACCTGGCGGAGGTCGCGACCTCGCACGGCAACGGCGAGCCGGCCATCGAGACGCCCAAGCGGGCGTGGACGGTCGCGGTCTCCAGCGGCAAAGGGGGCGTGGGCAAGTCGACGGTGGCGGTGAACCTGGCGGTGTCCCTGGCGCAGCGCGGCCGGCGGGTCGTGTTGCTCGACGCCGACCTGGGCACGGCCAACGCCGACGTGCTGTGCGACCTGCCGCCGAGCCATGCGCTGGCGGACGTGATCGCCGGGCGGCGGACGATGGACAAGGCCTGCGTCCCGGCGCCGGGGGGGTTCTGGCTGGTCCCCGGGGCGAGCGGGCTGGCGTCGGTCGCTTCCTTAAATGACGAGCAGCAGAACCGGTTGATCGGGGCGATGGCCGCGCTGGAGGCGGCGTTCGACGTCGTGCTCATCGACACCGGGGCGGGCATCGGGACCGGGGTGCTCAGCTTCGCGGCCTCGGCGGACGACCTGCTGGTCGTGACCACGCCCGACCCGACCGCGATGACCGACGCGTACGCGCTGATCAAGACGCTCGCCCGCCGGGTCTCGACCCGCCGCGAGGTCATGCCGACCGTCCGGTTGGTGGTGAACCAGGTTCGCGAGACGAAAGAGGCCGCGGCGGTCGCTCAGCGGCTCACCCGAGTGAGCGAAGAGTTCCTGGGGATCACCGTCCGCTACGCCGGCCATCTGGCGTGGGACATGCGCGTGATCGACGCGGTCCGCGCCCGTCGGCCGGTGACGCTGGCGTCGCCTTCGAGCGTGATGGTCAAGGGGTTGCGCGAGCTGGCCGAGCGGTTGGACCCGATGATGATGCCGGCCCAGCCCAATCGCGTCGGCTTGGTCGGCCGACTGGCTCGCTGGTGCGGCGTGGGTGGCGGCGCTCGTCGCTGATGCGTTCGCGACAGGGCGTAGGTGAATCTTCGAGACGGTTAACGCATTGACGACATTCGTCGTCGCTGTCCGATAAAAGTGTTGAGCTTGCTGACCGACTCCGTTGTCTCTTTCGTTGTGGAGAATTGGTTGATGCTTTGCAAACTTCCGACCCGCCGCTTGGCGGCGGCGGAATCCGTGGTATAACCCTACATCGCGTCAACGGAATGGCGCATCGCGTGCGAGTGAAGGAGTACTCGCTATCCCCTCTCGAGTGATCGCAGCGTGTTTCGGTCTGGTCGGCTTTGCCGCGAGCTGTGTGTTGAACACGGCCTCGGGCAACCCGGCGATGACCACGCTCTGGCGCTCCACGTTAGTGATGTTGATCTGCTGGCTGATCGGGCGATTGGCCGGCGCCGTGATGTACCGCGTGGTGCTCGACTTGATCGAGCGGCACGAAGCGGAAAACCCGATCCCCGACGAGAACGCGCCGGCGCCGTAACGCCCGGCGTGCGCGGACGGGTTGACAAGTGATGGGGGCCGATGGCCTCAGTCGGCACGAACGGTTCGGCACGCCCTTTGCCAAGGGAAGCGTCGGGCCACGCAGGGAAGCAAGACAGACGTCAAGGAGACGACCATGGCAAGAGTCGGACAGGCCAGGCGATTGGGCAGCGAGAAGTCGAACGCGACCGACGATCAGGTCCGCGAGTGGTGGGAGGCCTTCCGGGTCGAGCCGACCGAGGACCTCCGCAACAAGCTCATGGAGCACTTCCTGCCGCTGGTGAAGTACAACGCCGAGCGCGTCCACGCCAAGCTGCCCGACGAGGTCGACGTCGAGGACCTCATGTCCGCCGGCCTCTTCGGCCTGATGGACGCCATCGACGCCTTCGACCTCGATCGCGGCGTCAAGTTCGAGACCTTCAGCGCCCAGCGCATCCGCGGCGCCATCCTCGACGAGCTCCGCTCGATGGACTGGGTCCCCCGCCTGGTCCGCTCCCGCACCAGCCAGGTCGATACCGCCCGCCGCAAGCTCGAGATGCAGCACGGCCGCACGCCCACCGACGACGAAGTCGCCAAGAAGCTCGGCGTCAACCAGGAGGAGTACACCAAGATCCGCCGCGACGCCGGCGCCAAGCAGACCGTCTCGCTCAACCGCAAGTGGTTCGAGACGGACTCCTCCAAAGACGTCCGCGAGATCGACGTCCTCTCCGACCCCAAGCAGGTCAACCCCCTCACCCACGTCCAAAAGCGCGACCTCAAGGGCATGATCACCAAGGGCCTCAGCCGGGCCGAGCGACTGATCGTCATCCTCTACTATTACGAGGAGATGACGATGAAGGAGATCGGCACCACGCTCGACCTCTCCGAGTCGCGCGTCAGCCAGATGCACTCCTCGATCCTCGCCCGCCTCAAGGCCCAGCTGCAGCATAAGACGACGGAGCTGCAGAGCGAGGCGGTCTGACCGCGACGCCTTGCGTCGGTTCGCGTGGATTCTCGACGTAGCCCCGGCGCTTACTTCGTGATCGGCTTGGTCGACCCGAGCATCTTGGTCCCGTCGGGCTTCTCGATCTCAATCCACCACATCGCGTCCTCGGGCAGCGGGTCCGGAGCCATCGCCGTGACGTCGTAGTCATCGTGCGACGGGGCGTACACGCCCTGGCCGACCGACGAGAGGGTGTGGTCAATGCCGCTGATCCACGCACGGACGATGGTCGCGCCGTCGTCCGAGTAAGGCAGCTTGACGACGAGGTGACCTTCCGCGCCCGCCTTGAGCGGGCCGTGCCCCTGGGCAAGCTCGACGGTCATGTCGCCGAGGGTCGCCGCGGGCAGCGCCACTTCTTCGCCGTGATCGTGTCCGTGTTCGTGGCTGTGATCATGGTCGTGATCGTCGTGCGCGTGGCCGTCGCTGGCGGACTCCGAGCAACCGGCGATCAGGAGGGTCAAGATCGCGAACGAGGCGAACACGGCGAGCGTTCTGTTGAGAATCATCGTGAAGGAGTCTCCGGAGAAAGAGGTCACTGTGGCCCTAGCCCGGCAGGCCCACGTCGGCCGGCCCCCACTGGCCGCCTCGGAGACTAGCCGGGCGGTGGCTGGCGTGCACGAGGGCGGGGCTTTTTCGTCGCTACGATGCCGCGTTCCTCAGGAGTGACGCATCGATGGACGTTCGGAGCGAGATCGAATCGGCCGTGACGGCCGCGGCCCTGGCCGCCTTGGGCGAGGATGCGCGTGACGCCGATCCCCTGGTCGTCCCCGCCAAGGACCCGCGCTTCGGCGACTACCAGGCCAACCTCGCGATGGGGCTGGGCAAGAAGCTCGGCCGCAAGCCGCGCGAACTCGGCGAGGCGATTGCCGTCGAGCTCGCCACGGCCGCGCACGAGGGCGACCTGATCGCCTCGGCCGAGGTCGCCGGGCCGGGCTTCGTCAACCTCACGCTCAGCACGCCCGCCCTACGACAGCGCGCCGCGGCCATGCGTGCCGACAATCGCCTCGAGGTCGCCGAGGCCGATGGCGCCGATCGTCAGACCGTCGTCGTTGACTACTCCTCGCCCAACGTCGCCAAGGAGATGCACGTCGGCCACTTGCGCTCGACCGTCATCGGCGACTGCATCGCGCGCGTCCTCGAAGCCACCGGCCAGCGCGTCGTCCGCCAGAATCACCTCGGCGACTGGGGCACGCAGTTCGGCATGCTCATCGAGCACCTCGCCGAGGTCTCCGAGACTCACGCCCGCACCCCCGAGGGCGAGCCCATCGCGATCGGCGACCTCAACGCCTTCTACCAGGAGGCCAAGCGCCGCTTCGACGACGACGAGGCCTTCGCCGACCGCTCGCGTCGGCGCGTCGTCGCCCTGCAGTCCGGCGACGAGGCCACCATGGACATGTGGCACGAGCTCGTCGGCGAGTCGCTCAAGCACTTCGACGCCGCCTATCAGCGCCTCGGCGTCGGTCTCACGCGCGACGACGTCCGCGGCGAGTCGGCGTACAACGATCGCCTGGCCGACACGGTCGACGCCCTCGACGCCAAGGGCCGGCTGCGGCAGAGCCAGGGCGCCCGCGTCGTGTACCCGCCGGGGTTTGTCGACCGCGAGGGCGAGCCGATGCCGATGATCGTCCGCAAGTCCGACGGCGGGTTCCTCTACGCCACGACCGACCTAGCGGCCATCCGCTTTCGGTTGCACGAGCTGCGCGCCGACCGCTTGGTCTACGTCGTGGACGCCCGCCAGGCTCAGCACTTCGCGATGGTCTTCGCCGAGGCGAGGGAGGCCGGCTTTGCCGGCGACGACGCCCGGTTGGAGTACGTTGGGTTCGGCATGGTGCTCGGCAAGGATCGCAAGCCCTTTAAGACACGATCCGGCGGGACGGTTCGCCTCGCCGACGTGATGGACGAAGCCGTCACCCGCGCCCGCGCCGCGGTCACGGAGAAGAACCCCGATCTGAGCGACGCCGAGGCGGACGACGTCGCCGAGGCCGTGGGCATCGGCGCGATCAAGTACGCCGACCTGTCCAGCGATCGGATCAAGGACTACGTCTTCGACTGGGACCGCATGCTCGCCCTCGAGGGCAACACCGCGCCGTACCTGCTCAACGCTTACGTGCGCATCCGCTCGATCTTCCGCAAGGGCGAGATCGACCCCGCGACGATCGCCGCCGAGCCAGCGTGCGACAAGCCGCAGGAGCGGGCGCTGCTGCTGCTGCTGCTGGAGTACCCGCGTGTTGTCGCGTCGGTCGCGGACACGCTCGAGCCGCATCGGCTGTGCAACCACCTCTACGAGTTGGCCTCGGCGTATCACAAGTTCTACGAGCACTGCCCGGTGCTCAAGGACGACGTCGCCCCCGACACACGCGACGCCCGGCTGGCGCTGTGCGACCTGGTGGCTCGCACCCTCCATCACGGCCTGGGCCTGCTGGGCATCCGCACCGTCGAGCGGATGTGATCACCCCCTTTTGGTTAATCCCCCCAGGTTGACGCTCGGGCTGATCCGGCGGTTATTGCTTCCAGTTAGGGCAATCGGCCGATATCATCGCCGCGTTAGCGGAGCGTTTGCCCGCCAGCTACGGAGGAGAGCCGTGCCCAACCCGTCCCCGATCGTCCCGCCGGCGTGCGTCGGCCTGAGCCTGCTTGTGGCCGCGTCGGCCGCCGCGGTCGAGCCGTTCAACCCGCTTGTCGCGCCGGATCGCTTCGAAGTCACCACGTTCGCGACCGGGCTGAACTACCCGCTGGGGATGACCACGCTCAGCGACGGCTCGGTCCTCGTCGCCACCACCGTCAAGACCACCCCGGCCGGCCAGTTCTACTCCGTCGATGGCGTCGGCCAGGTTCTGCGGTTTACCGACGTCGACAACAACGGCGTGGCCGACGGCCCCGGCCAGGTCGTCGCCGACAACCTCCCCGGCGGGCTCACCGGTCTTGAGCGGCGAGGCGACCTCGTCTTCGTCACCTCCTCCGAGCCCGGCCAGGAAGCGATCCACCTCTTCACCCCCGGCGCCACCCCGGCCGACTCGCTGACGCCCGTCAAGACCCTCACCTTCGACTTCCCCGCCGGCACGCTGCACTCGAGCAACGCGCTGGCCACCCGCGACAAGCCCGGCAGCCCCGGCGTCGTCGAGGTCTTCTTCAACGTCGCGTCGGCCTTCGACAACGTCGACTCCACCGACCCCGTCGGCCTCACCGACGGCGACGGGCTCAACGCCAGCCTCGACGCCGACACCGTCTACAGCCTGGCCGTCGAGCTCGACACCGCCGGCCCCACGCCGACCGCCGCGATTTCTGACGTCACCAAGATCGCCGACGGCCTGCGCAACGCCTCGGGCCTCGCCTTCGACCCCGCCACCGGCGACCTCTACCTCGTCGACAACGCCATCAACAACCCCAAGTCCCGCGAAGAGCTCAACGCCGTCCCCGCGGCCGACCTCGGCAGCGTTATCCCCGACTTCGGCTTCGCCGATGACTACACGCTGCTTGACGGCACGGTCGTCAACCCCGGCGGCGCGTCGATCGCCCAGCCGCTCTCGACGCTCGTCACGGCCGACGACGACCTGGCCATCAGCCCGGTCGACATCGCCTTCGCCTCCGACCCGTTCGCCGACATCCTCGGCGAGGGCCTGTTCCTCGGCTTCCACGGCTCGTTCAACAGCACCGGCCTCGACAACGAAACCAACCCGGTCGGGTTCTACGACCTCGTCAGCGGTGAATTCATCGAGTTCCTCGGCAGCGACCTGCCCGGCATCGGCCACCCCGACGGGCTGCTGATCGACGGCGACGACCTCTACATCACCGACCTCAACAACGACTCGCTCTTCGGGGGGGCGGGCAACGGCGCGATCTACCGCGTCACCGCGCTGCCCGGCGCGGTCGTGCCCTCGCCCTCGGCCGTTTCGATGGGGCTCATCATGGGCGGTCTGACCTTGCTTCGGCGAGCTCGCCGGGCCTGACTGGCCAGCCGTCGGGTTCTCGCGACAATGCCGCGATGCTCGACGTCGCGTTGAAGGAATGGGGCGTGATCTGTCAGGCGGCGCTGGCCGGCGACCAGGCGATCCTGCTGCGCAAGGGCGGGGTGCACGAGGACGACGGCCCGGGGCGGTTCCGCCTGGCGCACGAGCGGTTTGCCCTGTTCCCCGCATGGGAGCACCAGCGGGCGGACTGGATCAAGCCGGGTTGGGCCGAGCGCTGCGACGAGGCGGACGCCGAGCCGGCGGCGCTAACGATGGACGGCTACGCCGAGGTGGCGGGCGTGTGGCCCGTGCCGTCACGGAAGGCGTTCGACACGCTCGACGACCTGAACGTCTGGCGCGCCCCGTATGTCGACATGAGGTTCGGCTACAAGCCGGATCGGCCCCTGTACCTCGTGCTGCTTCGGGCATATCGGCTGGCCGAGCCGAAGACGATCGCGATGAACGACCGGTACTGGGGCTGCAAGAGCTGGGTCGATCTCGATCACGGCGACGGCGTGGCGACCGAGGGAAGCCAGGCCGTGCTGCCCGACGACGGCGTCGCCGCGCTGCGTGGGCGGATCGACGCGGCGTTTCGCTGAGCCTTCAGGGCTCGTCGTCGAGCGGGCCCGGCTCGTCGTCGTCCCCCTCGATCGGCGAGACGGCCGTGACGCGCAGCGCCCGGCGGAGCAGGTCGACGACGAAGTCGATCTCGTCGTCGCTCAGGTGAGCCAGCAGTTGCAGCCGCTTGGCGTTGCGCGACTCGATCTGCAGGGCCTGGATCGGGACGTCGTTGACCTCGGTGCCGGTCGAGCCGCGGTGGATGAGCGTGATGTCGTCGGCCGTGCGTTCGTCCTGGCGGGTGCCGAAGAGCGAGGAGCGGGTGGCGATGAGGTGGTCGCCGACGACATCGAGGATGACCTCGCGCCGGGCGGCGTTGATGGCCGCGAGCAGGATGGCGATGCCGACCCCCCAGAAGACGGCCGCGAACCCCAGCAGCATCGCCACCTCCTTCCAGTCCGAATAGTCGACGTCGGACTCCCCGACGCCGAACAGCGGGTGCAGGAGGAAGAACCCGGTGATCAGCCCGCAGAAGCCGAGCCAGAGCACGGCGAAGCCGAACGTGCCCTTGGACGCCTTGCGGATGGGCTGTCGGGGCACGCGGAGGGTCAGGCCGTCGGAGCGGACGTCGATCGTCAGCGTCGAGCCGTCGGGCGGGTTGAGCAGTTGAGCGTCGGCCATGCGATTGCCTCGCGGGGACGCCCCGAGGGTAACCGCGACGGCCGTGGCGTCGCTGCAAATCAAGGCCGGTTTTTACGCGGGGCTGGGCACGGCCGGCCCACGCCGCGGCAGGCGGGCCAGCAGGTGCAGCCACGTCGAAGTCAGCCCGACGTAGAGGTAGCCGATCGCGAACAGCAGCAGGAACGGCACGCTGATCATCGTCGCGGGCTGCTGCCACGCCAGCCACAAGCAGAAAATCATGTACCCGGCCATCACCAGCTCGAGCAGGGCGACCGACAGGCGGAGCGACGGGATGGGGATGGGCACGATGCCGGCGGGGCGTGCCTTGCCGGCCGAGCTGGCTTGGTCCTCTGGGCCGGCCCGGCCGTACTTGGGCGTGCGGACGAACGGCGTCTGGTAGCCCAGCAGGGCCTCGATGCACGCCACGGCGTTGCTTAGCGCCACGCCCACGCCCACGGCCATGAGCAGCGGGATATACAGCGCGGTCTTCCACATCGGTCGCCGCCGACGCTTCTGCGCGACCAGGTAGTACAGCGCCGCCGAGACCGTGCCCATGCCGAACAGCGCGACGCCGATAATCACGCCGACCCACGAACCGCGCTGAGCCAGCTGCACGTTGAGGTGGATCGCCGGGTAGAACAGCAGGCACATCAGCGTCATGTACAGGTAGACCATCGGGCAGGTCAGGTGGAAGAAGCCCTCGGCCTTGACCAGCAGGGGCACGCGGGCCCGCATCAGCCGAGGCAGGATCTTCTTTGCGCACTGGATCGCCCCCTTGGTCCAGCGGTGCTGCTGGGACTTGAAGGCGTTGATCTCCGGCGGCAGCTCGGCCGGGCAGGTGACGTGCGGCAGGAAGCGGAACTGCCAGCCCGCCATCTGCGAGCGGTACGACAGGTCGAGGTCCTCGGTGAGCGTGTCGTGCTCCCAGCCGCCGCCGTCGGCGATGGCCTGGCGGCGCCAGACCCCGGCGGTGCCGTTGAAGCCCATGTACATCCCGGCGCGGTTGCGGGCGGTCTGCTCGATGAGGAAGTGGCCGTCGAGGAAGATCGCCTGGGCGCGGGTGAGCAGCGAGTCGGCGCGGTTGAGGTGGTCCCAGCGGGTCTGCACCATGCCGATCTTGGGGTCGGTGAAGTGGTGGATCGTCCGCTTGAGGAACGAGCGCGGGGGCAGGAAGTCGGCGTCGAAGATGGCGATGAACTCGCCTGTTGCCTCGGGCAGGGCCGCGTCGAGGGCGCCGGCCTTGAAGCCCGTGCGGTCGGTGCGGTGGTGATAGCTGATGTCGACGCCTTGCTTCTGCCAGTGCTCAACCCGCTGGCGGGCCAGCTCGGCCGAGCCGTCGGTCGAATCGTCGACAACCTGGATCTGCAATTGCTCGCGTGGGTAGTCGATGGCGACGGTGGCGTCGATGATGCGGACGCCGACCGGGCCCTCGTTGAACATGGGCAGCTGGATCGTGACGCGGGGCGGCTCGGCGAACCGGGCCGCCGGGCGGGCCGAGTCCATCAGGTGACGCCGGTAGAGCCGCATCATCCAGTACCGGTGGACGCCGTAGACGCAGATGAGGGCCAGCAGGGCGATGTACGCGGCCGTGACGACGGCGCGTAGCAACGGCGTGGCCGAATCGGCGGCCAGAAAAGCCAGGACGGGGTCGGTTGTGGCGTCAAGCGGAGTCAAGTGAGACGACAACTCGGGGCGGGGCGTGGGTTGGTTGGCTGGTGCAACCCGCGAAAGGGCAAGACTATTCAGCAGGCGGGCGTGAATATCAAGTCAGCCCCGCTCCCGGGGCGTTCAAGGGGGTCCGCCGCCGTGTCCGATAAGCCGGAGACGGCCCGTCGATCGCCGTGGCCGGCTCCCCCTCCCGATAACGGCGGTGCGACCGACCGACCCGCTGCAGGAGGCCCCCATGACCACCCCCCACCCCCGAGCATGGACGCGACTGACCCGGCTGATCCTCGCGATCGGCCTGCTCGGGGCCTTCGGCTGCCAGCAGTACAACGGGGCGTTCGGCCTCAACCCGCAGGACAAAGAGGCCGCCGTCAAGTACGCCCAGTTCAAGGAAGACCAGGCCGTCCAGCGCGAGCAGGCCGACCTCGCCGCCCGTCGCCAGGCCGGCGCCGACTTCGGCGACCCCACCGCGCCCACCCCCGCCGGCCCGCCCGTCCCGGTCGCCACCCCCGTCGTCCACCACTCCATGGCCGACGCCTCCCTTGGCCGCCTCGGCCTCTATGGCGCCGTCCCCTACGCCTCCCAACGCGTCCCCCGCAGCCCGCTCGACGGCTTCGAGGACATCGCCCGCGTCACCACCACCGTCGAAGGCGCCGACTTCGACCCCGCCATGCACCCCGCCGGCGGCCTCATCGCCTTCGCCTCCACACGCCATCGTCCCACGTCCGACCTCTACGCCCAGCGCGTCGGCTCCGCCGCCGTCACCCAACTCACCAACGACCCGGCCAACGACATGATGCCGGCCTTCAGCCCCGACGGCTCCAAGCTCGCCTTCGCCTCCGACCGCGACGGTGACTGGAACATCTACCTCATGGACGCCCGTGGCGGCCGGCCCGTGCAGATCACCACCGACGCCACCCCCGACCTGCACCCGTCCTTTAGCCCCGACGGCAAGCGACTCGTCTACGCCGCCTACAACGCCCAGAGCCAGCAGTGGGAGCTCGTCCTCACCGAGCTGGATAAGCCCGGCTCGCGGCAGATCATCGGCCAGGGCCTCTTCCCCGTCTGGCACCCCGCCGGCGACACCATCCTCTACCAGCGAGCCCGCCAGCGCGGCACCCGGCTGTTCAGCATCTGGTCCATCGACCTGACGGACGGCGACCCCGGCTCGCCCACCGAGCTGGCATCGGCCGCCAACGCCGCCTGCATCACGCCCGAGTGGTCCGCCGACGGCCGGCACGTCGTTTTCTGCACGGTCATCGATCCGCACGCCGAAGAAACCGGAAGGCCCAGCCAGGGTGACGTCTGGGTCATGCAGGCCGACGGCTCGCAGCGAACCCGGCTCACCGGCGGACGATTCGCCAACCTTCAGCCGATCTGGTCGCCCGACGGCGCGATCTATTTCGTGTCCAACCGCGGGCCCAATGGCCTCGAGAACGTCTGGGCCATGCGGCCCCACCGTTCTTTGCAGCTCGCCGCCGAACTGAGCGGCGCCGCCGACCCCGCGTTGGCGACCGACCCGGCCGAGGAGCCCAAGCGCAACCTCGGCGACGCCCTGATGGAGGGCGTTGAGGCCCAGCAGAACGCCACGGCCGAGGTGCCCACCACGCCGTAGCCACGGTCGACCACTGACCCACGCGGGGCCGAGCCCCGTATCACCAACGTTGCCCCGGCGGAGGTCCGCGGGCAGAAACCAAGGCAGGACGCCATGACAAGTGAAAAGGTCCTGCTACGGGTCTGCCCCCCGACGCTGCTGATCGTGAGCCTGCTGCTCGCGATCGGCTGTCAGTCCCCCGGCGACCCCGACGCCGCGGCGGGCCTCTACCCCGCCCGACAGGTCTGGGCCGTCGCCCCCCCGCGCAACGAGAGCGGATCGACCCACGTCGACACCGCCCGCGTCGCCGACCACCTCGCGCATCAGCTCGAGTTGGCCCCGGGGATCGACGTCCTGCCCGTCAACCGCACGCTCGCCGCGATGGAAGCGCTCGGCATGCCCGAGGTCGTCGACAAGAACGCCGCGATCGCACTGCGACGCACGCTCGGCGTCGACGCCCTGGTCATCGGCACCGTCACCGCCTGGGAGCCCTACACGCCCCCCAAGCTCGGCCTGGCTGTCGAGCTCTACGGCAACGACGATCGCCCCTGGTTTGCCTCGCCCGAGACCGTCCGTGCCCTCAGCCGGGCGGCCACCGACCAGATGAGCCGGCCCGTCGCCGTCGAGACGCATGACGACCAGCCCGTCACCGCGATCAGCGGCTACTTCGACGCCGCCTCGCCCGCCATCCGAGCCTCGATCCAGCGCTACGCCACCCAGCGTGGCGGCCACGACGACGCGGCCGTCCCCTGGCGCAACTACATGCTCAGCATGGACCTTTTCACCGAGTACGCGGCCACGCGGGTGCGACAGCGCCTGCTGCACGCCGAGGCCGGCCGGTTGGCCGAGCTCGAGGCCGCGAGAGAAGGCAAGCACTGACGGACCCGCCACGAGCCGGTCCGTCCAGGACCGAGCTCCGATGGTCAAGTCCACCGTCAAGACCCAAGCCGCCCCCGACCAGCCGATCGAGCTCTCGCTCGATAAGGCCGGCCGGCGCCTGGTCTACCGCTGCGACGCCGGCCACGAGGCGGACCTGATCCGCCGGCTGGCCGAGGACGCCGCCGACCCCGACACCCCGCTGACCTGGTTCGACGCCGCCGTGCTCTGTCACCGCGTCGGGCTGTCGATGCGTGACGTGATTCAGCAACAAACCCCGAGCAACCCGTCGTCCGCGCACCGTCGCGCGGGCGGGCCGAAGTGAGGAGCCGACCCCATGCCTGAACCCGCCCCCCGACTCCAGCACGACGACCGCCCGCCGGTCGACCCCGTCCCCGCCCTCCGCCTCGCCGGCACCGAGGACGACGCGCCGCCCGTCGCGTCCGACCCCGCGCCCGCGCCGCAGGGCCGGCTGATCGACCGTTTCGCCGACTACCTCAAGCACGAGCGCCACTTCAGCCCCTACACGGCCCGCTGCTACGGCGCCGACCTTCGCCAGTACGTCGAGTACCTCGAGTCGACCACCTCGACCGACGGCTTCGCCGATCTCGCCGACGCCGTCGAAGCCAAGATGCAGCGCGCCGACGCCATGGTCGTCCGCGGCTTCCTGGCCCACCTCGACCAGTTCGGCTACTCGCCCGCCACCACCGCCCGCAAGATCGCCACGCTCCGCTCGTTCTACAAGTGGATGCTCAAGCACGGCATGGCGGACTCCAACCCCATGCTGCTCATCCGCACGCCCAAGCAGGCCAAGCGCCTGCCCAAGGCCATCACCGTCGAGCAGATCGAGGCCCTGCTCTCGGCCCCCGACAACTCCGAAACGCTCGGCGCCCGCGACCGCGCGATCCTCGAGACGCTCTACTCCACCGGCGTCCGCGTCTCCGAGCTGGTCGACCTCGACCGCAAGGACATGGACTTCGCCGGCGCGACCATGCACGTCCGCGGCAAGGGCAAGAAGGAACGCATCGTCCCGCTCGGCAGCCACGCCATGGCCGCCATCCGCCACTACCTCATGCTCCTCGAGCCCGACACCCGCTTCCACGCCGTCCGCCGCGAGATGGCCGAGACCGGCAACGCCCCGCTCTTCGTCAACAAAAACGGCGGCCGGCTCAGCTCCCGCTCCGTCCGTCGCAAGCTCGACAAGTACCTCCAGGGGGCCGGCCTCGACCCGTCGATCAGCCCGCACACCCTGCGTCACTCCTTCGCCACCCACCTGCTGGACAACGGCGCCGACCTGCGCAGCGTGCAGGAACTCCTCGGCCACCAGTCGCTGTCCACGACGCAGGTCTACACGCACCTGTCGACGATGCGGATGCGCTCGGCCTACGACGACGCCCACCCGCGGGCCAGCTGATTGAACCCCCGACTCTCCTAGGGCTTGGCACGACGCCGGGCATACGCAAAGACCCCGCGCAGGACGCGCGGGGTTTTTTCATGCGTTGTCGATCTCAACCATTAGCCCCCGGCTCTGCCGGGGGTGAACTACTTCACGCATGAATCAAGTCGAGGGCGTGTGATTTATCACCCCCGGCAGAGCCGGGGGCTAATGGGGTCGCCGACTACGACAAACGCGCGAGTACCCTACGACCGATGCGATCCCCCCTCACCCGGCTGGCCATTGGACACGCGCTGAGCGCCATCCTGCTGGCCCTCGCGTTCCCCCATCCCGGCTGGTGGTGGCTGGCGTGGGTCGCGCTCGTCCCGGCGGGCTACGTCTCGCTCGATAAGGACGAAGGACAAAGGACGAAGGACGAAGGAGGGGATGTCGATCGAGGTGCATGGTGGCGACGGAGCGTGCACTTCGTCCTTCGTCGTTCGTCCTTCGTCCTTCCGCTCCTCACCCCCTGGCTGATCTGGTCGCTCTGGTGGTTCTCGCGCACCGCCTGGGTCCGCGGCGTGTCGTTCCCCGGCTGGTTCGTCATCGCCGCGATCGAGGGCCTGTTCTTCGCCGCCGCGTTCGCGTGGTTCGGCTGGCTGAGCCGCAAGACCCGCTGGCCCGCGGCTGTGCTGCTGCCGGCGTGCTGGGTGTCGATCGAATTGCTCCGGGTGACGCAACCCTTCGGCGGGTTCGGCTGGTTCGTGCTGGGGCACACGCAGGGGACGTGGGGCGGTGATGTTGATGAAGGCTTCTCAAGCACCGCGCAATACGCATCTTTCGCAGGTGAGCAAACGGTATCTGCCCTGATCGCGTTTGTCGGCGGGCTCTTTCTGGATCTGATTCGTGTGATCCACAAGGACGGATTCGAGCATGCTTGGCTGATTCAATCGCGGGGTCGGACTCGGCCCGGCAGGGCGACGTGGATCGCCATTCTTCTGCTGCCGACCTTGAATATGCTGTGGAGCGGTTTCGGGCTGGTGCCACGAGAACTGTTTCAGTTGCCCGGGGTGAACAGCACGCCATGGATTACTGTCGCGGCAATCCAGCCGAATCACGAGAACGACAACTCACGCGCGTGGTCCGCGGAATTAGAGGCGAGCCGATGGGCGGACGTTGTCGCACTGACGGTCGCTGCGTCTAAGGGGAACTACACCGAGCGATCCGAACCTAAACCTTTTGTGCGACAGGTCGATGGTGATCGGGCTGACCTCATTGTCTGGCCCGAGTCGGCGTTGCCGGGGGCGGTGAACGCGGCGGCGCGGGAGATCGACGTGCCGGAGGAGCAGGCGTGGTGGGGGTACTGGGGCAGCCGGCATTACTTCCGCGAGCTGATGCTCGTCGCCGAGGCGGCGGGGCTGCCGATCATCGCCTGCGGGCCCGGCGTTGAGGGCGTCGTCGAGCGCGAGGTGCCCGACGGGCAGGGCGGGGTACGCACGGCTCGCTTCCCCGCCAAGCGCACCAACTCGGCGTACCACATCGATCCGGTCGAAGGCCTGGTCGAGGGCTTCAACGGCGAGGGCGTCGTCGTTGATCGGTACGACAAGCAGCACCTGGTTGTGGCCGGCGAGACGATCCCGCTGGGCGAGACGTTCCCGTGGTGGCGGAAGCTCATCGCCGAGACGATCAGCCCGTGGGGCGGGGACTACACGCTGGACGCCGGCGACAGCGGCGTCGTGTTCGAGGTCGTGCTTCCTCTGACCGACAAAAATCAAAACGACACGGTGATCCTTGAGGATCGGATCGTGCGGATCGCCACGCCGATCTGCTACGAGATCGTCTCGCCGGGCGTGGTGCGGGACATGGTGTACGGGCCGGTGTTTAGCGACGCCAAGCGTGCCGACCTGCTGACCAACCTCACTAACAACGGCTGGTATTTCGGCGACTCGATGCGACGGCAGATGCTGCAGATCGCGACGTTCCGGGCGATCGAGAACCGCGTACCAGTCGTGATGGCGTGCAACACGGGGGTCTCGGCGGTGATCGACGCGACCGGCCGGATCGTGGCCGAGCTGCCGATGGGGCAAGAGGGCGTGCTGGTCGCCGATGTCGGGCTGAGCGACGCGCGGACGTGGTACGGCTGGTGGGGGCGCTGGCCGTGGTGGGCGCTGATGTGGGCGATGGTGGCGTGGTCGGCGTGGCTGATCTGGCGAGGCCGGCGAACGACGGTCGCGGGCGGCTCGTAGACTGCGCGGATGAACGCAATCACGCGATCGATCGTGGCGGCAGGTTGGCTCGGGGCCTTACTCGTCATCGGCGGGCCCGTCGCGGCTCAACCCGAGTCGTCGGTCGCCGCGACCGACGACTGGCACGACTCGGTCACGCAGCGCGCCGTCGAAGTGATCCGCGAGGCGTCGCGCAGCGGCGACGGCTCGCTGCGCGCCTCGGCGATCGAGGCCGCCACGCCCGACCGCGACCTGGTGGTGCCGTTGATCCAGCTCGGCCTCGACGACAACGACCCGCGCGTGCGCTACCGGGCGCTGATGGCGGTCGGCGAGCTGAAGCTGGCTGGCCTGGGCGCCTCGGCGGCCAATTATCTCAACGACCCTTCGCCCTCGGTCCGTGCGTCGGCCGTTTACGCGGCCGTGAGCAACGGCCGGGCGGTGGATCGGTCCCCGCTGGCCGAGTCGCTGATGTGGCCCCTGGCGACGGCGCGGATCAACGCGGCCGAGGTGCTGGCCCGTTTGGGCGACCGCTCGGCCCGGCCGATGATCGAGTCCGCCGCCGGGCTCGGCCTGCCGCGGGCCGCCGGCGAGCAGGAGCGCGCGGTCCAGGTCAAGCTCGCCGAAGCGATGGTCCGTCTCGGCGACGACTCGGCTCGCGACGTGATCCGCGCCGCCACGTTCGAGCCGGCGATCGAGGTTCGCGTCATGTCGATCGACATGCTCGGCCGACTCGGCGACCGCTCGATGCGGCCGGCCCTGTCCCGGCTGCTGGACGAGGGCACGCTTGAGGTCCGGCTGGCCGCGGCGACGTCGCTGCTGCGGATGGGCGATCCCTCGGGCCTGCCACTGCTGCGGTCGTCGGCCGGCTACTCCGTCACCAAGGCGACCGACGAGCTGCGGGCGACGCAGGCCCGGCTCGACCCGGCCTCGGCGCTGGCCAGGGAGATCCAGGCCGTGCTGAGCGATCCCCCCCGCCTCGCGGCGACCGCCGCGGCCGTCCGGGCGCAATCGGCCTACGGCCTGGGGCTGGCCCGCGACGCGGCGTCGGCCGAGGCGCTGGCCCGCCTGCTCAACGACCCCGACCCCAGCGTCCGGCTCGCGGCGGCCGGGGCGGTGCTCGACTCTTCCACCGCCCGACGGTAAGCCGAGAAACGGGGCGTGGTTGACAGCCGTTGGGCGGGGGTCGATAGTGACGGCGTCCCGCGGTTTGAATCGTTCACGGGTCGCCGGTCGGCGGCCGGACCGCGGTGGATTGACGAGGCACACACGCGAGGTTCAACGGTGAGCGCACTCTCCAAGGCATTTGTGGTTCTGGTGACGTTCCTGGCCGTGGTCCTGGTGGCCCTGGTCGTGCCCTTCGTGGCTCAGACGGAAGACCTCAACGGCCAGATCCGGTCGCAGTCGACCCGGGCCGACGCCGCCGAGGCCAAGGCCGCTTCCGCCCAGTCCGAGATCGCCGCGATCCAGGCCGACATGGCCAGCCAGGTTCAGGGCATGCAGGCCAAGGTCAAGCAGCTCACCAGCGACCTCACCGCCAAGGACGCCCAGCTCAGCAGCGTTCGCCAGGAGCTCGAGCGCACGCGACAGGATCACGTCTCGGCCAAGGCCGCCCTCGAAGGGGCCACCACCACGTCCCAGGGCGCCACCGAGCTGCTCAAGGGCATGACCGAGCAGCTCACCGCCTCGCGTCAGCGTGAGGTTCAGCAGTCCCGCGAGAACATCGAGCTGACCGACGCCCTTCAAGAGCGGACCGCCGAGGTCGCCGCGCTGACCCGCAGCATCCGTCAGCTCCGCGAGGACTTCGCCTCGCAGACGCAGCGCATCGGCGAACTGGAGGGCACGCTCGCCTCCCTGCCCGAGGAAGCGGTCAAGGACGTGATCGTCTCCGGCACCGAGTCCAAGCCCGTGCCCAGCGTGCCCATCGTCGGCATGGTCACCGCCGTCAGCACCGAGGGCGGCGAAACGCTCGTTCAGCTCGACGTCGGCACCAACGACGGCGTCGCTTCCAACATGGACTTCATGATCCACAGCGGCGAGACCTACAAGGGCACCGTCACCATCAGCATCGTCGACGCGGCCGAGTCCGCCGGCACGGCCGTGATCGCCGTCGGCGACATCCAGCCGGGCGACAGCGTCTTCGCCGGCGAGCTCTGAGCCCGTCTCGACCCCGCCCACCCCTTCGGCCCCGCCGGGAGCGACCCGATGTCCGACTCGTTCAACACCTTCACCCTCATGCTGCTGATCGCCTCGGTCGTCCTGATCGTTGGCATCGTCTACCTGCTCGTCCGGGCCAACGACGTCCTGGGCGGCATTGGCAACCTCTTCTCCTTCGGCTAATCCCCCGCGGCGGCCCGGCCCGCCAGGAGCCCCTTCGGCGACGATCTTGCGGCCCGCCGCCCGCGTCGACCGATGACACCAAAGCGTGAGCGATCGACCCAACCGTCGTGGCACGGTTGAGTTACACTGCCTCGCTAGCCGTGCCGGCAAGGCCGCCGGGCGGCCCTCCCCCCTTGAGGTTGGCGGCACCGAATGATCGATCGTGTGCTCAGTTGGTTCAGCGTCGACATGGGCATCGACCTGGGCACCTGCAACACCCTGGTCTGCGTCCGCGGCGAGGGCATCGTCCTCAACGAGCCGTCTGTCGTCGCCGTCAAGAAGGGCACGAACCAGGTCCTACAGAACGGCAACGCCGTCGGCTGGGTCGCCAAGGAGATGCTCGGCAAAACGCCCGGGTCGATCACCGCCATCCGCCCGCTCAAGGACGGCGTGATCTCCGACTTCGAGATCACCGAGGCGATGCTCGGGTACTTCATCCGCAAGGTCAACGGCCGTCAGCAGTTCGTCGGCCCTCGGGTGGTCATCGCCGTGCCCTCGGGCATCACCGCCGTCGAGAAGCGGGCCGTGCTCGACTCGGCCGAGCGGGCCGGCGCCCGGCGGGTCTACCTCGTCGAGGAACCGATGGCCGCGGGGATCGGGGCCAACCTGCCGATCGTCGAGGCGACGGCTTCAATGATCGTCGACATCGGCGGCGGCACGACCGAGGTGGCGATCATGTCGCTGGCCGACATCGCCCAGTGCGAGTCTGTCCGCGTCGCCGGCGACGACATGGACGAGGCGATCATCAGCCACATGAAGAAGGCCTACAACCTGATGATCGGCGAGCAGACCGCCGAGCGCATCAAGATCGAGATCGGCTCGGCCGCGCCCGACGGCGACGAGCGCTCGATGGAGGTTCGCGGCCGCGACATGATCTCCGGCCTGCCCCGCAAGACCGTCATCACGAGTGAAGAGATCCGCGAGGCCCTGCAGGAACCGTTGTCCGCGATCATCGAGACCGTCACCCGCACGCTCGAACGCTGCGAGCCGGAGCTTGCGGCCGACCTCGTCGACAACGGCATCGTCCTCGCCGGCGGCGGAGCGCTGCTCCGGGCGATCGACATCGTGATGACCAACGCTACCGGCCTGGACTGCCGCATCGCCGACGACCCCCTGACTTGCGTCGCGCGCGGCACCGCCATTTACCTCGAGCACCTCGAGGAATGGAAGCAGACCATGGAATCGGACATGGACGACGTGTGATCGTCTCGGGGGGCCTGCCCGCTCGTGCCTTCTGGTAAGACTGCCCCATGGTGCGTTCCTGGACCTCGGGTCGCCGACCGCTCGTCATCGCCGTCCTCCTGCTGCTGATCGCGTCGCAGCTGCCGTCGGGGCTGTCGAGCCGTCTGGCCTATGTCCCCCGGGAGGTCGTCCGCTTCGTGCTCATCCCTGGGGAGGGCACGCTGCGCATGCTCGCGCTGGCCATTCGGCCCGGCACGTCGCGTCGCCCGGCCCTGCCGCAGTCCATCGAGGCCTATCTCGCCGAGCTGGCCGCCACCGACCAGCGCGCCGCCGACGCCGCCTACGACAACTACCTCGACCTGCGCGTCGAGAACCAGCGCCTCCGCAACCGCGTTGAAGCCCTCGAAGACGAGATCCGCCAGCTCAACCTCGTGCAGGACAGCCTCGCCGGCCGACCGCTGCGCTACCTCAACGCCCGCGTCACCGCCCACACCGCCTCGCCGACCCGCCGCACCCTCACGCTCGACCGTGGGGCTGTCGCCGGCGTGGAGGCCGGCCAGGCCGTCGTCTCGGGCGCGTCGCTCGTTGGCGTTGTTGTCTCCACCACCGGCCGTACGGCGGAGGTCAAGCTCATCAACGCCCCGGGCGAAACCCTGCTCGCCCGCCTCGCCCCGCCCGACGCCGCCGCCCCGCGCGAGCTCGTCGAACAGCTCCGCGTTACCGACGACGGCACCGCCTTCACCGCCGAGGTCCCCGTCGGCGCCCCCGTCCGGCAGGGCGACCTCGCTCACCTCGTCGATCGGCTCGGCACCTGGCCCGCCACCGCCTCCGGCCGCGTCGTCGGCGTTGTCACCACCCTCGACGACCGCACCGACCAGCCCGTCCAGCTCCAACGCGTCGTCGTCCGCCCCATGCTCGACTTCGCCAACCTCGCTCGCGTCACCGTCGTGATGGAGGTCGAGGAATGAACTGGGCCGTCTTCGCCGTCGCCCTCTGGCTCGCCCTCGCGCTGCGGCGCGGGCTCGAGCCGCTGCTGGCCATCCCCAACGCCGCCACCGGCGTCGCCCCGGCGTTCGTGTTGATCCTCGTCGTCTGGGTCGCCCTGCAGGCCCCGGCCCTGGCCGCGCTCTGGGCCGCCCTCGTCGCCGGCCTGATCCTCGACGCCCTGACCACCTACTACGACGGCCGCGGCGGGCTCATCGGCCCCCACGCGCTGGGCTGCCTCCTCGGGGCCTACGCCGTCCTGCAGATGCGCGGCATGGTCTTCCGCCAGTCCGGCCTGACCCTTGCCGTCATGACCTTCGTCGCCGGTATCTTCAGCCACCTCGCCATCGTCGCGCTGCTGGCCCTGCGCGCCTTCCCCCTCAGCCCCGCCGACCCCGTCCCCGGCTGGGACACCTCGGCCGAACTCGTCGCCCGCTTTCTGCAATTGCTCTACACGTCCGCCGCCGCCGCGCTGCTGGCGATCCTGCTGCGCCCGACGGTGAGCTGGTGGGGCTTCCCGAGCGCCAAGCGGTAACAATTGTCGGAAAGAAGCGATACGGGTTATCCCTGCTCAGTGGCAAAAACCATGCCCGGAATGTCAATTCATGACATCGACGCGGTGCTGAACACGCCGCTGAACCTGATGATCACACTTTGATGACGAAAACGGGTAAGACTGCTCGCCTTTCGTCATCGGGCGAAAGCTCGACGCAGCCAGGAACGCCACATGCTGACTGAATCTGAGAATGTTAAAGAGAACTTCGACAGTTTCCCCTGCTTGGAGGAGTTAGGGCCTTGGGACATCTTCAGGCAGTTCCATGCCAACGAGAACCGAACGCTCAAGCAGCTCGCCGAAGGCATACACCAAGATATCCAAGACGACGATCGGATCGATTCGGACGCCCGGCATGTCGTTTACTTCAACTGTCCGCTTGCCAGCGACGCGATGAATCTCTGGCCCGACCGCCCCGATCATGGTGAGGCCAGTCTGGGCCGGAAGATCACGGAGCAGTTTCATCTCGGCCTGCACCCACTCGCTCAGGTGCTTGATCTTGCTCCGCGAAAGCCAGCTCGACCCGGTGAAGCCCCGGTTCGGATGATGATCGAACTCGCCGATGACGAGGATCCTCGATCTGAATTTCTCAACAGCAACGGTTATCGACTTCGCGTCAACAACCTCGACGAGTGCCGTAGATTTCTCGAGGAAGCCGCAAAGACGCAGAAGACGCTGTCCGATCTGGATTCACGCCATCATTTCGTCAGCGCCTACCCCCATCTTGTGGCGCATTTAATCGCGAGCGTCGTCGAACTCTGCCATGACACGGAGATCGACAACTCCCACCTCAATCACATCGCCATCCTCGGCGGCATCCTCGATAGCGTTGCCCTGGGTGACATTGCGTTCGAGGGCGGCAGCGGTGAGCAATTTCTCACGCTCCAGCGTCGACCTCACGCGCTGGGGATCTCTCTTGGCGTTCACGCATTTCACCAGGAAGAACTGACCGACGATCACCGTCGACGGCTAACCGAGACGATTGTCAGTTGGTCCGCGTTTGCGAACAGATGCCTCCTGGAGCATTCACTCAAGATCGAAGGTTTGGTGAAGGAGGGAGCTACCAATTTTTCAACTTCGCGTGCCCACGTCAAGACGTGCACGACCAAGCTCAACAATCTGCTCAATGCTTACCCACGCAAGCTTGATAACTACCAAGAAACTCTCGATCCGGCGATCGAGATCGCAGCAATCATACTCGGCAGCCGTCCGCAAAGCGGACACAAAATCGTATCCGTCATTCAGCGGTTCTTAGTCAGAGCGTCCCTCTGCTGTGAGCTAAAGAACGAGGGAAGGAACCTGGAGTATGGGTTGCTCCTGGCCGATCCTTTCTCAGTACGCTATTGGCCCGGGTCCAAGCCGGTGCCGTGCACTCGACTCGTACCGGACGACGGCGGATTCGCTTTCGAATGGCCTCAGAGCCCGGTCGACAATGGGTTCTTCCCGCTGTCGATTTCGGCGATCTTTGAGCACATCGAGGCGACCGAGAATCCACGTCACAACTGCATCGTCTTTCCTTACGGCGGTTCCTACCAACACAACGCCCCCGACGCGGATAGCTGCCCGGCATACGTGCTGTCCTTGCTCGATTACCACCGCGCCGTTTCCGCTTCTCCGATGCAAGCCATGTGGGGGTCGACAAGCGGTGTCTATGCTCAACTCACCGAAACGATTCCTGGAGCAATCGCTGCGCTGGTGGGGCCGGGCTCGTTGATCCGCCTGTTTATGAACGGCAACCTCGTCGCCTTCCGCGACGGTCGGGGTTGGTTGTTTAAGCGACAACTGAAAGTCGAGAAGCCGACCCTCTCTCGAACCGCCACCCGTCTGAGCGACACTTGGTCGACCCGCGTCGATGAAAGCAGCGTCCAGCATCGAATCGACCGCGTGCTCGACGTCGTGCAGCACCTCTCCCCGCGGCTTCAGCCGCGTTCCCATGGCGGTTTTGTTGTCTATGTGCCCGATGAAGAAGTCGCGGCAAAGATCGTCTCTTCCGAACAAGGCTACACCGACGCCGGGAGTGATTGGCGAGTCAACGTGCAGATGCTTCATCGTGGCGAGATGCCCCGGTTGTCCCCTAGGGAAATGAACTGGGTCACCGGGTTCGATCTCTTGGACGGAGACTCGGCCTTGAGCATCAATGCCCCGGTCGCCAGGTTGATGCTGCGTTGTGCCGAACACGATGGCGCGATCCTTTTGGCCGGCCCCAACTGCCGTATCGTTCAGTACGGTCTGCGGGTCAATGTAGAGCCGATCAGCGAATCCGCGAGGGAAATGTACGGTTCACTGAAAGCTTACGGTGGCACCAAGCGGGTGACCTCGGCTGCGGTGGCGATCGCCGCGGGGATCGGCGCCTTTGCCGTTGCGGTGTCGTCCGATGGCCCCATCCGGTTGTTCGTGAACAACGGCCAAGGCGGCGAGGTGTTTGCCGACAAGGATGATCTGGACCGGCGAATGTTTGAGGGCGATTCCGAGAAAGATGGAAAGGTGTGACAAGTAGTTGTCACCACTCGTACACATCATTCAATAGCCTAATCAGGAAGCAAAAATGAGCGATCCCGGTTACGTTCACACGATGGAACTCCGATACCCCGTCTCGATGGACCGTCCTCTGTCCTATCGCTTGATGCGTGAGTTGGCGAAGCCCAAATACACCAGCGGGTTCGATTTTTCTCAACTCGATCCCAAGGTCTGGGATGCCAGTGAAACGGAGTTGCGTTTCGCCTTCCGTCACCTCGTAATGCATCGCCTTGTCGTTCGAAGGGCTTCTTCAGCGGGTGACGCCGCTTGGTTCCCCGAGCCGCCAACGCGGTACAAGAGAAACGCATTGCTCAAGAGTTGTCAGGCCCATGATCTATTCGATTAGATCGATTAGCGCGAAGATGACGTTGCATTTGGCGTGAGCGGAGAAGAGGATCGCGGGTGCGTCGGGGCCGGGGAGAGGGACGAAGCCTTCGAGTTCGCGCTTCGTCTCGGCCATGTCGTAGGGCGGGAAGTCGCGGAGGTCGTTAGTGGTGCCGAGCACGGTGGGCGTGAGGCGATAGCCCTCACCGGCCGTCATGTTCTGTACGAGGACGAGGGTGCCGTCGGGGCTTTGAGCCGCGCGGTCGCTCTGCTGCGTGGCGTTGCGGGCCGGCAGCCAGCGTAGGGACTGGACGAACGCGCCCGAGGGCCAGGCGTGGGCGAGGACGTCGGGGTCGGTCGTGCGCTCGGCGGCGAGCAGGGTGGCGGGGTCGTAGAGGCGGACGTGGTTGTCGGCGTCGCCGTAGTCGGCGGTGGCGACGTAGGTCTTGCCGCGGAAGGTGACGAACTCGGGGCGGGTGCCGTTGGTCGCGGCATCGTCGACGATGGTGGCGAGCACGGCGTGGTCGAGGTTGCCGTCGGCCAATGCCCGGTCGAAGTCGATGTGGAAGATGGTGCCCTTCTGGCGGACGGTGTCGCCGAGGAGGGTGCCGAAGTCGGGGTGGTGGGTCAGGCCGGTGGGGTGTGGGGCGAGGTCGACGCCGTCGCGGGTGCAGCGGATGTCGCGGCCGGTGGGCGTGAGCCAGTACGGGTCTTCGGGCGACCACGTGAACTCGCGGATCACCCCCGTCTCCGCGTCGCCGAAGAGGTAGACAAAATCGTTGTGGATGAACACGCCCTGCCCCGCGCCGACGCCCGGCACGGTGATCGTCGCGACGGGTTCGAGGGACAGTCGCGGCGCCCATGTCACCACCCAGGCCGCTTCGCTGCCGTGCAACTGGGCGGGTGTGGGGTGAACGCAGCCGTGCTGCGGAAGCGTGCCGGCAACGGCGGCGAGCGAGAGCGAGGCGGCGACGACGGCGTGGCGGGGGGTCATCGCCTCTACGTTAGCCGCGGCGGAATTGTCCACTGCATCCCCATCGGCTGCGTGGGTCGACGGTTCGTGAGATGTTGGTGAGAGGCGGGGCGTGGAGGTGGCGCTAGGCCGACGTGGTGTCGGGGATGCGTTGCAAGAGCCGGGTGGCGGCGTTGTCGTCCCGCTTGGCGGACAGCAGCGCCGCGTTGCCGGCCGCCTGGCGAGCCAGGTCGTGCTGGCCGCGACGCAGCCTCAACTTCGCGATGTTCATCCAAGCTTGTCGGAGGTCGGGCCGTTGCTCGACCGCCCGCAACGAAGCGTCGAGCGAGGCGTCCTCATCGCCGAGGGCGAGCGCCGCGCGAGCCAACTGCCAGCCAGCCCCGGCGGACCGGTCGTCGAGGGCCAGGGCACGCTTGGCGAGATCAACTGCTTGCGAGGCGTCTTCCATGTCGTTGGCGATCTCGGCGGCGAACGCGAGCAGTCGGGCCGCGTTGCTCGCGTTGCTCGAGATAGCGTCCAGCCTCGCGATCCGCGTCTGGGGGTCGGCGGCCCCGAGGGCGTCGATGAGAGCGACCGCGTCCGGATCGGCGGAGCGCGTTGATTCGGCCGGCCCGACGGGAGCCAAGTCGATGGGGTCCGGGCCGTAGCCGAACGCCTCGAAGTCGATGGCGTATCGGTTGAGCAGCAGCTCGGTTTCGCGAGTGCCGTAGTACTCGGCCACCGCTGCGTTGGCGTTGGTCGAGTGGGGCCGTGTCGCTTCGAGCGGTCGACTGACGGCCCGCTGCATGGCTCGATCGAGCGTCTCGGGTTCTTCGAGCCGGGCGATCATGTCGACCGGGAAGGCGCCGTGCATCGTGTTCACCGCCTGCGGTCGCCAGTGCGGGTCGTCGTCTTCGGCCGGGCTGTCTTGGATGACGGTCAGGAAGTCCGTGAAGCGGATCGAGACCGATCGATCCAGCCCGTAACGCAGGCAGAACTTGTCTCGGACCACGCCGGGGCGTTCGATCTTGTCGAGATAGGCCGAGAGGATGCGTGCGAATGGGTTACGCGTCGCGGTAAAACGGAACCATCGGTCCTCGGCCGCGCCCTCGAAGTCGAGGTCCCACTGACGTCGGCCATGCACTTCTTGGGGCCGATTCAGGGGGGGCAGATACCGCGATCGATCGCCTTGCCAGAGCGTCGTCTTGATGGCCCAACAGGCACACTTGGGGTTGTTGAGATACACATACCCGCCCCGGCGAGAGAGACGGATGGCGAGCTGAACGACCTGTGGGTCCGGCGTCATAGACCCTGCAAGGTAACCGATCGCGACTCATCTCTAGGCGACATCTCGGCCGCCAGGTGGCTGCCAAGGTCGGCATGCCTCGGCTTGATAAGGCGTGTGCGGCGATCGTTCACGCTCTTCGCCAGCGTTTAGCTCGCGCCGTCGGTCATGTCGTAGAAGAACTCTTCGCGGACGACCTTGCCGTCTGAGACCGTGTACAGCCCGGCCTCCTGGACGGTAATGCGTTGCCCGGCCTTGGGCCCGATCTTCGGGGTGATGTCGAACTTGAAATGCACGATGAAGCGATCGCCGTGCGGGAACGGCCCGAAGGCCTCGCCGCCGTGGATCTCGTGGTTGTCGAACCACCACTGCGTCTTACCCAGGACCGCCTCGCGGCCGTGCATCTCTTTGGGCATCTGCTCGTCGCCGTGGACCTCAACGCTGACGACATCGTCGGCATATAGGGCCTGGATGGCTTCGACGTTCTGGCCCTGGCGGCAGAGGTCGACCAGTCGCGTGGCGACGGCGAGACAGGGTTCGGCGGGCATGGACATCAGCGGGCTCCGGTGAGGGGCGACGGGTGTGGTCACGCGCCTAATGATCGTAATTTGTTTGGGTATGTCAACCCTCTCACGCCAAACTCATGCACGTCGGACGGGCGCACGAAAAAACCCGCGACGCGCTGTTTGTTTATCCAGGGATGAGCAACGCTCGGGTGAGGGTCTAAACAGGTCGCGGGTTCTGTCTTGAGTATCGGGCGTGCCTCGCCCGGCCCAACACCCATTCTTCCGATTGTCCCGGGGCTGGAGATTTCCACCGGGTCTGCACCGTCCATCGGCTCAGCGGGGCGATTCGAGCAGCAGGTAAAGCAGGTTGTCGGTGAACTCGGCCGACTGAGTGAGCCCGAGGTGGTTCTCGAACAGAAAGATGACGGTCGACCAGTCGATCGGCGAGACCAGCCGGGGTTGCCAGGGGGTGTCGACGGACTGGCGTTCGTCGAGGAGGACCGAGTAGCGGGCGACGGTGCCGTCGCCGGGGGCGTGCTGGGCGAAGGTGATCTGGCCGGTAGCGGGGTCGAAGGCGAGGCTGCGGGGCGTGGCCTCGGCGTCGCCGATGAAGGCGTGGATCGTCGTGCCCGGCGGGGGCGAGGCGGGGCGGTCGAGGGCGGCCTGGAAGCGTCGGGCGCGGGTGAGCGACTTGCTGAGGTGATCGATCGCGATCGCGCGGCGGGCGTCGTCGTCGGGCGTGTCGGGCAGCAGGTCGGCGAGCGCGTTGACCTGGTTGGGGTTCGCCAAGCCCCATTGGTTCGTGACCCACGCGTCGGGGTCGAGCGGATCGATCGGGGAGCCGGTGTGGGCGTTGACGAGCGCGTCGTGTCGGGCGCGGGGGAGCAGCTGGTAGACGGAAGGGAACGTGCCGATCAGGGCCGGCGGGTAATCGGGCAGGAACATCGCCGGCTTGTAGCCCCACGCGAGCTGCGTGAACGCCAGGGCCGAGCCGGCGTTGGGCGTGCACACGACCACGAGCCGATCGATCAGCTCGGCGCCGGCCCACGTCGGCTGCGGCGGCGTGTCGGCGGCGAGCACGTCGGCGTCGCCGTAGCGCAGCAGGTAGCGCGCGATGAGCCCGCCCATCGAGTGAGCGACGAGGTCGAAGCGGACGTCGGCGTAGTCCTCGGGCGACCCGCCGTAGCGTTTGGCGTACTCGGCCATGACGTAGGCCTTGCGGTCGAGCAGGTAGTCGTGCAGGCGCTTCGCGTTCTCGACGTTGTCGCGTCGCCAGTCGTAGGCGAACTGGAAGCAGGTGAAGTGGTCGTCGCCGTAGTCGACCGGCATCGCGCCCGACTCGACGAGCTGCTGGTCGATGTACCCGCCGGCCCCGAGCGAGAAGAGGATCTGCCGATAGGCGTCGAGCTGAACGGGGACGAACAGCAGGTTGAGGTTGACGCGGTCGAGAGCACCGTCCACGGCGACGCCGTCGGCGAGTTGGTTGAGCGGGACGCCTTCCCGCATCGGCAGCGCGAGCGTCCTGGCGTCGGCGGGGCGTTTCGGGTTGATCGAGGACCCGTCGAACGCGCCCCACACGACTCGGCCGGTGTCGGGGTCGACGAGCCTCGAGCCGAGGATGCCGGGGATGACGACGACGGGGTTGCGGTCCGGCGCGTCGTATTGGGCCGAGCGGTTGTAGAGGGTCGCGAGGTCGGCCGAGGGGTTGGACGTGCAGCCCGCGAAGACCAGCGGGGCGAGGGCCGCGAACGCCACGCGCAAGAGGTGATTCATGCCCGGAGCGTACCCCACGTTGTCGACGAGTCGAGCCTCAGCCCGCCTCGGCGACCTCGCCGATCGCTGCCAGCCGGTCGTGCCTCTTGGCGACGAGGTTGTCGACCTTGAATCGCTTGAGCTCGCGGATGGTCTGGGTGATGTAGCGCTCGACGTTCTGCACGGCGGCCTGCGGGTCGCGGTGGGCCCCGCCGAGCGGCTCGTCGATGATGGCGTCGATGGTGCCGAGCTTGAGGTTGCTGTTGGCGGTGAGCTTCATCGCCTCGGCGGCGGCGGCGTTGTTGTCGGGGTTGGCCTGCTTCCAGAGGATCGCCGCGCAGCCCTCGGGGGAGATCACCGACCACCAGGCGTACTGCATCATCGCCAGCCGATCGCCGACGCCGATGCCCAGCGCCCCGCCCGAACCGCCCTCGCCGATGACGACGCAGACGATCGGCGTCTTCAGCCGGGCCATCTCCATCAGGTTCTCGGCGATCGCCTGGGCCTGGCCGCGTTCTTCGGCCTGCACGCCGGGGTACGCGCCGGGCGTGTCGATCAGCGACACCACCGGCAGGCCGAACTTCTCGGCGAGCTTCATGCAACGCAACGCCTTGCGATACCCCTCGGGGTGGGCGCAGCCGAAGTTGGCGGCGATCTTGTCCTTGGTGTCCTTGCCCTTGTGGTGGGCGAGCACGAGGCACTTGTGCGGGCCGATGCGCCCGAAGCCGGCGAGGATCGCGCGGTCGTCGCCGTAGCGCCGGTCGCCGTGCAATTCGCAGAAATCCTTGACCATCGCGTCGATGTAATCGACGGACTGCGGCCGGCCGGGGTGGCGGGCGACCTTGACGGTGTTGTGGGCCGACAGGCTCTTGTAGGTCTTGCGGAGCATCGCCGTGTGCGAGGTGCGGAGCTTGCGCAGCTCGGCGGAGAAATCGATCGACGGGTCGAGCCCGGCCGCGGAGCGATCGGGGTCGGCCTGGGCCTCGAGGTCGGCGATCTGCTTCTCGAGCTGCAGGATGGGCTTCTCGAAGTCGAGCTCGAACAGGCCGGTGTAGGCGTTCACGGCGGTCATGGGCGAGGGTCGCTGGTGGATCGGGACGTTCACGCGGCGTTCGGCGGTCGGCCGAATACGCGACGGGTGACCCGGTATCGTAACCGGATGCGTGCCTGGGTGAGCAAATCGTGAGCGCCGGCCACCGCGTGGCGATCGTGGGGACCGGGCTGCTCGGGGCGAGCGTCGGCCGGGGGCTGCGCGAACGCGGCTGGGCGGGCGAGGTGGTCGGCATCGGCCGCACGCCTCAGACCTTGGCCGCGGCCGAGCGGGTGGGGGCGATCGATCGGGGCACGAGCGACTACGCCGTGCTGGCCGAGTGCGACGTGGCCGTAGTGGCCGTGCCGTTGGGAGCGTTCGACGCCGTGTTCGCCGCCATGGCCGAGCACGACCACGCCGGCCTGACCATCACCGACGTCGGCTCCACCAAGCGTAGCGTCGGCGTCGCCGCCCGCGAGCACCTGCCCGACCCACACCGCTGCGTCGGCTCGCACCCCATGGCCGGCAAGGCCGAGTCGGGCCCCGAGGCCGCGGACGGCGACCTCTTCGCCGGCAAGCCCTGCATCATCTGCGCGGCCGACGGCGACCACCCCGACGCGATCGCCACCGTCGAGTCGCTGTGGTCGGCGCTGGGCTCGAGCCTGCTGCGCATGACCCCCGAGGCCCACGACGCGGCTGTCGCTTCGACCAGTCACCTGCCCCACGCCGCCGCCGTCGCGCTTGTCGCCGCCGCCGACCGCCTCGGACCCGAAGGCTGGCGGGTCGCCTCCACCGGTTTTGCCGGCGCCACCCGCCTCGCGTCGAGCAACCCGCCGATGCGGGCCGACATCATGACCGCCAACGCCGACGAGCTCGACCGCGCCCTGAGCGTGTTCATCGACGAGATCGACGCCATCCGCGTCATGCTGCAGGCCGGCAATCGCGCGGCCCTGCTGGAGCACATGCAAGCGATCAAGTCGCGCCGCGACGCCTGGCTGAATCATGACTGACCTCCCCCACACCCTCGCCTTCATCGGCGCCGGCCACATGGCCGAGGCCATCGCCCGGGCCGCCATCGATCACGGCGTCCTCCCCGCCGACCGCCTCATCGCGTCCGACCCGACCCCCGAACGCCGCGTCGTCTTCGCCGACCTCGGCGTCGCCACCACCGACGACAACGCCGCCGCCGTCGCCTCGGCCGAGCAGGTGCTCCTCGCGACCAAGCCCCAGGCCATCACCGCCGCCGGCGGCGCCCTCGCCCGCCAGTTCGGCGACGCCCTGCGCGACGGCCAGATCGTCATCACCATCATGGCCGGCATCACCACCGCCAAGCTCGCCGACGCCCTCGGGAGGCCCGCCGACGCGACGCCCATCGTCCGCGTCATGCCCAACACACCGATGCTCGTCGGCCGCGGCATGGCCGGCGTCGCCCTCGGCCCCGGCGCCCGGCCCGGCGACGACGACCTCGCCATGCGGCTCTTCTCCGCCGGCAACAGCAAAGCCATCCGCGTCGACGAGCCCCACCTCGACGCCGTCACCGCCGTCTCCGGCTCCGGCCCGGCCTACCTCTTCTACCTCGCCGAGGCCATGACCCGCGCCGCCCACGACCTCGGCCTCGCCGACCACGCCGACACCCTCGTCGCCCAGACCCTCCTCGGCTCCGCCGAACTCCTCGCCGACTCCGAGCACCCCCCCGCCGAACTCCGACGACGCGTCACCTCCCCCGGCGGCACCACCGAGGCCGCGATCAACCACCTCGACGGCAACACCTCGCATGACGTGATCGTCAACGCGCTCAAGGCGGCCGCAACACGATCTGTTGAATTGGGGTTAGTTAAATCTAATGACTAAAATAATATCTGCGATTATTCAGATGTCTATTGACTTCATCTAGGAACTTGGTTGCAGCATCTGTGATTTTCTCTGGGTAATCTGTGTCGCCTGGATCGGAGTAGTACGTTGCGTATTTGTCTCGGGCTTCTGCCTTGTCTTGACTTACCTCAACTTCACCAGGTTTCCCATAATAACTGTAGCCAGAGTCCCAAAATGGCTCAAAATTCAGATCGGGTGATGCTTGAATTCTTAAGGAAGTATGCGGGCGTATGAATTCAGGCTTTTCAGTCTTGGCTCGCTCGACAAAAGCAGTGGATACAAAATTCTGGAAAGATTTATTTACTTGAGAGTCTTGCCACATATTTGTATTTCGTAGTGAAGATTCAATAGCTCTGACTTGCTTGATGACGCTAATTGGCCCCATTGTTCGTGGAGCGTTTTCACCACGGATATGTTCGGTAATGCCAAGGACCCAATTGTTAATCTTCTCGACTTCACTGACAAGATTGATAACTTGAGCCCGCCTAAAATCATGCTGAAATTGTTTGTTTTGCTGGATTTGCGTAAAATAGCCATTACCCCATGATCCTGCTAGTGCCCCAGCTAAAGCAGCGACAACAACTGCAGAAGCAGTCAGCCAAGCCTTTTGCAATTGGGTCTTTTTGTTGGCGGTACTTTTGTCTTTATTGCACATTGCTGTTCTTTGACCTAATGTAATTGGAAGGAGTTAATTTAACGGGTGCCTATCAGCACACTGCAAAAATTCATTGAAGATTTGGACCGAGCGGGGGAGCTCAAGCGCGTGTCGCCGGCGGTGTCGCCGGTGCTCGAGGCGACGGAGATTGTTGATCGGGTCAGCAAGTCGCCGGCCGCGTCGGTGAGCGAGCACGCCAAAGCGTTCGACCCGCTGCACTGCGGGCTCGGTGGGCACGGGGTGTTGTTCGAGCAGGTCGAAGGCGCGGCGATGCCGCTGGGGATGAACCTGTTCGGCAGCTACCGGCGGATGGAGATGGCGCTGGGGTGCGAGGACGGCGGGTTCGGGGCGCTGGCTCAGCGGGTGGCGGAGATCGCCAAGCCCGAGCCGCCGGTGGGTCTGATGGAGAAGGTGAAGAAGGGCCTGGAGATGGCCAAGCTCGCGTCGCTGCCGCCCAAGCGCGTGAGCCGCGGCGTCTGCCAGGAGGTGATCAAGCGCGGCGACGAGATTGACCTGTTCGAGCTGCCCATCATCAAGTGCTGGCCGCACGACGGCGACCCGACGGCGGTCGATCACGTCTTGACCCCCGAGCAGTCCGGCACGGCCGCAGGGCAGGGGCGGTACATCACGCTGGCCGGGATGTACACGATCCACCCCGACGACGCGGGCAAGCCCGACGGCCAGCCCCGCCCGTCGCGCAACGTCGGCATGTACCGCGCCCAACTCATCGACAAGCACCACACCGCGATGCACTGGCACATGCATCACGACGGCGCGAGTCACTGGCGGGCGTGGAAGAAGCGGAACGCCGACGACCCCGCCTTCCGCTCGGCGCACGGCACGCGACCAGACGGTGGGGGTGGGATGCCGATGGCCATCGTGCTCGGCGGCGAGTCGGTCCTGCCCTACGCCGCGACAGCCCCGCTGCCGCCGGGCATCAGCGAGCTGCTGTTCGCCGGCTTCCTCAACGGCGGCGCAATCCCCATGGTCAAGTGCCAGACCATCGACCTCGACGTCCCCGCCAACGCCGAGATCGTGATCGAGGGGTATGTCTCGACCGACGCCGACGGCATCGGCGTCACCCCCGACGACCTGACGCAAGCGCAGCGCAAGGGCACGATCGACGAGCTCTTCCGGGATGCCGTGTACGAGGGCCCGTTTGGCGATCACACCGGCTTCTACTCGTTGCCCGATCGCTACCCGGTGTTCACCGTCACCGCGATCACGCATCGCAAGCAGCCGATCTACCCCGCGACCATCGTCGGCCTGCCGCCGCAGGAGGACTATTACCTCGGCAAGGCGACCGAGCGCGTGTTCCTGCCGCTGCTGCAGACGCTGATCCACGACATCGTGGACTACGACCTGCCGATGTTCGGCGCGTTCCATAACTGCGCGTTCGTGAAGATCGACAAGCAGTACCCGCTGCAGGCCCGCCGGGTGATGCACGCGATCTGGGGGGCCGGGCAGATGGCGTGGACCAAGGCGATCGTCGTCGTCGATAAGGACGTCGACGTGCACGACCACGAGGCGGTGCTCTTCCATCTCGCGGCCAACTGCGACCCCGGGCGCGATATCGAGCTGGTCAACGGCCCGCTGGACATCCTCGACCACGCCGCTCCGCGGCTGGGGGCGGGGCACAAGATCGGTTTCGACGCGACGCGCAAGCTGCCGGACGAGAGCTGCGGCGGGCACTCGGTCCGGCCGTTCCCACCGATCCTGGCGATGACCGACGACATCAAGCACCGCGTCACGCAGCGGTGGAGGGAGTACGGCCTGTGACCCTGCGCGACGCGGCCGCTTAGCCGGCCAGCCCGCCCACCGGTTGCGGGTACGATTCCCGGAATGCCCGGCGACGAAGCAGTCGTGTCCAGCGGAATCACCCGGGGCGACCGTCCGCCCGACGACGCCCCCGGATCGGTCGGCCGGTCGCTGCGGTACGCCAAGAAGAGCCGACGCCAGAAGCAGGACGCCGACTCCCACGCCGACGGCGACGGCGTGCTCCCCCCGCCCATCGTCGACCACGAGCTCGTCTACGACGGCTCGCCCACGCTTATCGAGACGCAGCCCGCCCTCGACGAGCTGATCGACACGCTGCGCTCGGCCCGGACCTTCGGCTACGACAGCGAGTTCATCGGCGAGCACACCTACCACCCCGAGGTCTGCGTCATCCAGGTCGCCACGGCGGCGGGCGTCTGGCTGATCGATCCCTTGGCCGACATCGACCTGACCGGGTTTTGGGGGCTCATCGCCGACACGTCCGTGGTGAAGATCGTCCACGCGGGGATGCAGGACCTCGAGCCGTGCCCGCGTCTGATCGATCATCCGCCTGGCGCGGTGTTTGACACGCAGCTGGCGGCGGGGTTCGCGGGCCTGCCTTACCCGGCCTCGCTGGACAAGCTCGTCGCCCAACTGGCGGGCGCCGACCTCGGCCACGGGCTCAAGTTCAGCAACTGGAACCGGCGTCCGTTGACGCCGTTGCAATTGGCCTACGCGGCCAACGACGTGCGGTACCTGCCGTTGCTGCACGACCGGCTGGTCGAACGGCTGCTGGACATGGGCAATCTGACGCGGGCCGATTGGGCGTGCGACGAGGCGTTCGCAGCCGAGGCGTTCGTGATCGATCCCTTGGCGCGTCGGTTCCACGGCAAGGGGCTGAGCCGGCTGGACGCCCGGCAGACGGCGGCGCTGCGGGCGCTGCGGGTCTGGCGCGAGGGGGCGGCGAAGGTCGAGGACCTGCCGCCGCGGACGCTGCTGCCGGACTGGGTCGTGCTCGCGTTGGCCGAGGCGTTGCCGACCGATCCCGGGGCGTTGAAGGCGGTCAAGGGCCTGCCGCAGCCGGTGCAGCGGGTGTACGGCGAGGCGCTTGTGGAGGAGGTGGCCGAGGCGCTGTCGGGGCCGATGCCCAAGCCGAGCAAGCCGATGCGGCCGAAGTCGCAGTCGGAAAAGGACCAGTTGGGTGCGTTGTGGCGGGGCATCAACGCGCATTGCGCCAAAGAGGGCGTCGCCACGCAGGCGATCACCAACAAGGCCGAGGTGACGAAGTATTGGTGGCTGACGCGCCGCGGCAAGCCGACCGACGATCTGCCGCTGGCGACCGGTTGGCGGGCGGAGTTGCTGGGCCCGGCGCTGACGCTGCCTCAGCTCCCCGCCTGAAGCGTTACGCCTTCGCGGGCTTGGGTGACGGGTCGGCCGGCTGGTCCTTCTGCGTCTCCTGCCAGACCGCCGCGATCACCGCCGGCACGAACACCAGCAGCGGGATCACGACCTGGTTGGCCGTCAGCGCGTCGACCACGGGCTCACGCACCGGCTCGAACGTCAGCAGCAGGGCGATCGTTCCCAGCACCACCATCGTCGAGCCCGACACCGTCGCCATCATCACCACCGCCAGCTTGAACAGGATGAACGCCAGCATCCCGGCGACGATCAGCCCGATCAACGCCCCGACCCAGTACAGGTCCGGCGGCAGGTTCACCACCTCGGCCCGCGCCAAGGCGTCGGCGATCCCCGTCCACAGATTCGCCCCGATGAACGCCCCGATCAGCCCACCAAGCAGCGCCACCGCGTACTTCATCAGCGGCATGCAGATCACCGCCAGCAACAGCCCGATGCACCCGCCCAAGATGTACGGCACGCCGATCGTCCCGCCCAGCGCGTAACCGCTGAACAGCCCGATCAACAACGCCAGCGCCACCGTCACCCACTTGTACAGCCGGTACCCGTTGGCCAGGCACAGCGAGCCGGCGATGATGAAGATCACCGCCCAGGTCACCGTCAGCTGTTCGAGCAGCGGCAGCACGTTCTCGGGGTACGCCAGGAAGTCGAGCCGTGAGAACAGCCCCGTGACCGTCTCGAACAGCGAATCGATCTGCAACGAGTTGGCAAAGCCCTGGGCGAGCAACGCGGTCATGACAACGCTCCGTGCAAGGCGGCCCGGCACGGACCGCGCGACCGACAAGCCGGCGACCACGCGCCGGCAACGTCAGTCATCGGCCTTGCGTCGCCCCAGCGTCCACTGCAGCCCCAGACCCACCAGCGTTATCAGACCCACCACCGTCAGCTGTTCGAGCAGCGGCAGCACGTTCTCGGGGTACGCCAGGAAGTCGAGCCGTGAGAACAGCCCCGTGA